>JAFYXN010000006.1 GCA_017546145.1 Clostridia bacterium | reverse complement strand
TGCACCGGTTGTTCCGCCAGGAGCATAGCCGGGTAGCCGCGTATGGATGGGATAAACGCTGAAGGCATCTAAGCGTGAAGCCCACCTCAAGATTAGATATCCCATAGCGTAAGCTAGTAAGGTCACTTGTAGACTACAAGTTTGATAGGTCGGAGGTGTACGCAGAGTAATCTGTTCAGCTGACCGATACTAATAGACCGAGGGCTTGACCTAATAAATTATGGAGTAAGCAGACTTACTCTTCTTCGTTCAGTATTTCAAGACATGAAAAAGGGTCAGGACACCGAAAGGTGTTTGACATATATTCGGTGGCAATAGCAAAGAGGTCACACCTGTTCCCATCCCGAACACAGTAGTTAAGCTCTTTAGCGCTGATGATACTTGGTGGGCGACTGCCCGGGAAAGTAAGACGCTGCCGGAACTGATAAAGGATATCCAAATAGGTATCCTTTTTTTGTTTTGCAAATTCCTGGCAGCGTCTGTGGTTGAAGTCCTTATGAATTTCTTCCTGCTCACAAAAAACTCTCGTTTTTTGCAATCTTTCGCTACCGATATGCCACCGGCATATTTGCTTAACACTCCGGTGCCCGGGAAAGTAAGACGCTGGCGAATAGGACATGAGAACCGTCCCCTTGTCTTTCGGAACACACAAAGAAAGAGTACTCGAGAGAGTGCTCTTTTTTTCGTATATGCGGTCGCCACCAATATATGTATCATCAGCGCTAAAGGTCAAAGAAAAAACTCCTTGCGGAGTTTTCTTTATATGCGCTGAGCTACCTGGGGGCGTTTATTTAATTGTTGAAATCCTTGCGGATTTCTGCCTGTTTACAAAAGACTTTCGTTTTTTTGTAATCCTGTGCTAAAAACAACCCACTGGGTTCTTTTTTACGCTCCGGTGCCCGGGAAAGTAAGACGCTGCCGGAATTTGCAAAGACATCCGTAAGGGTGTCATTTTTGTTTGCGTATAGTTAGTGATAAGCTTTTACTGTTTTTTAAATTCCTCGCCGTTTATTAAGTAATCAATTGAAACATTAAAGTATTTGGAAAGTTTATTTAGCATATCTAAGCTTGGCTCACGTTTACCATTTTCATAATGAGATAATGCCTCGCGTGAAATATTTAAGTCCATAGCAACTTTAAGTTGATTTAAATTTCTTTCTTTTCTAATTATTTTTAGTCCTTTCATAAAAACACCTCTTGACTTTATTGTAACAATTTGTTACAATAAATATGTTACAAAATGTTACGTATTTATTGACTATTAGAAAGTGGAGTAGATGTTATGAATGAAAAAGTGAAGTTAGGAAATGTCATTGTAACAAAATTAATTATGGTAAAAAGGTTTTTAAAGAAAAACTTGTGTTATATTTTTGCGATACTTGCAATGCTGTTGCCTGTTTTGCTTGTCTACCAATATGATTTGTTTTCTGTATTTGGAGAAAGAAAAGGGTTAGTAGCGGTAGCAAGTTTTGGAATGTTTACTGCATTTTGGATAATTTTTTTTATGGTAGCTTCCTTTGTTATTTTGCCGGATAAAATGGGAAGAATATTTTATACTATAATTACGACTTTATTTATTATTATTTCGTTTTGCCAATATGTATATTTTCAGATTTTCTCTAAATTTTTTTGGTTTAAAAGCATTGTTCTTGCAGATGAAGGGGCAAATTATTTAGATATTGTTTTTTCACATATTGATTTTAAACTTATCTCTTTTACCATTATTTCCATAGTTTGCTTTATTATAGCTGTTATTAAGTGGAAACCAATAAAGATTTCTATAAGCAGTAAGCTTGTATTTCTACTCTTACCTATCGTGGGAATATTTTCTGTGAGAGCTGTTTTGTTATCTGACTATTTTTGTGAATCTAAAATGGAACATTTTTCTTGGCTTGAACCAGGTGTAATATACAATAATTTTACTGATGTAAACAAAACATTTTACGTGTGTGGTCTTTATCAAACTACTTTTAGAGACGTTTATGCAATTGTGTTTGATTCTGAAAAAGAAAAAAAAGACTTTGATTATGAAAAAGTTAATACATATTTTAGTAAAAAAGGTCAAACTCATACAAATACTTATACTGACATATTTAAAGGAAAAAATGTTATTGCTATAATGCTTGAAAGTATTGACACATGGATGGTAGATGAAAAAAGTACACCTACTATTTGCTATATGATGAAAAATGGCATAAACTTTACCAATTATTATTCACCAACTTTTGGAACAGGACATACTTTCAATTCTGAATTTGCTTTTAATACAGGATATTTTAATCCTCCATCTTCAATAACTGCAGTAAATTTTCAAGAAAATACATATAAATACTCTATTGCGAACTTGTTTAAAAATGAAGGATATTGTGTAAATTCCTGGCACTTTAATAGTCCGGAGTTTTATAATCGTAATATTATGCATAAGCAGTTTGGCTTTGAAAAATATAACAGTTTTGCGGAGTTGAGTACCAGCGAGAAGAAAGTAGTTGCAGACAGTAATGTTCTAAAAAATGAAGAGATATATCAAAAAATGATTGAAAAACAACCTTTTTTTAATTTTATAATAACTTATTCCGGACACATTCCGTATGTTGGTGAAAGTGTAAAATTAAGTGTGGCAAAAAGTAATCATCCTGAACTTATAGACACCTCTATGGATAAGGAAACTAATAATTGCCAATTATTAGCTGCTGACACGGATGATTTTTTAAAGCAACTATTAGAAAAATTAGAAAAAGATAATCTTCTAAATGATACTGTGATTGTTGCATATACGGATCATTATACTTATTCGTTTTCAGATCAAGAAAAATTAAAAGAGTATAAAGGGGACGATTTAGTATATCGCGTTCCGGCTTTTATATATTCTAAGGGGATACAATGTAAACAAATAGACAAGCCGGTTATGACCATTGATTTGTTGCCGACTTTGATAAATATGTTTGGTTTAAGTAGGGAGGGAAAGTATATAGGAAACGATATTATGGCTCCGGAAAATTCTGGATTTGTATACTTTGAAGATGGTTCGTGGATAGATAACAGTATGTATTATATACCTAATGGAGCAGAATTAAATTATGAAAAAGATATATATATTAAACAACAAAATAAACGAGTAAAAGAAAGTATGGAAATAACTGAAATTGTTGTCTCGGGTGATTTCTTTGCCAACTAAAGACAAGGGACAGTTTTTATGTCTTGTAATCCCGGCAGGGGAAGAAAAAAGCGTACTGAATTGAACAGAGCTAATAAAAAACGGACAATAGAAAAAAGGCACCCCTATGGTATAATAAAAATGAACTGCACAAACTGGTGCAGTTCATTTTTGCAGGGGGCGTTTTTGCGTTCTTATATATTAAGTTCAGCAAGTTTTTTGTCTATAATTTCCATTTCTTCGTCGGTAAGAGTCCAGTCAAATGCTGCGCAGTTCTCTTTTGCCTCCTGAACGTTTCTTACGCCGCAAAGCGCTGTGCCAACATATTCCTTTTGTGTACTCCAGTTAAGAGCAATCTGCGAGAGGGGATGCCCGTTGCCTGCAGAAATCTCGTCAAGCGTTTTAAGAAGCTCCATGCACTTTGAGAATTTTGGTTCTTTATAAAAGTCATAGAATGTAAAGCGGAAATCAAGCGGGTCCCAATCGGGAATAGAACGGATTGCACCTGTTAAAATTCCTGAACCAAGACTTGCATAAGAGAATGATGAAATGCCTTTTTGGTGACACCATTCGATAAGCTCCTTTTCGGACTGATTGACCATGGAGTAAGGCGGCTGAACCGCATCAATCATTGTTGTTTCAAGACATTCTTCAATCATAGCCTTGTCAAAGTTTGAAACACCTATATAACGGATTTTACCCTGCTTTTTAAGATCAAGCATTGCGTCCATTGTTTCTGCAAGAGGTGTGTTTGCATCAGGCCAGTGAACAAAATAAAAGTCGATGTGGTCAACACCGAGCCTTCTTAAGGAATCCTCGCATTCTGCAAAGCATGCCTTCCTTGATGCGTCTCTGGGGATAACACCTGCCTTGTCCATTCCGTCACCAATGCCAAATTTTGTTGAAATAAATACCTTATCGCGATAGCCGTCTTTAAGCGCGCGGCCAACGATTTCCTCCGAAATTCCGCAGTTGTAGGCAGGTGCGGTATCAATCAGGTTTACACCGCTGTCAATCATAGCGTGAATTGCAGCGATAGAATCTTTTTCGTTTACCTCGCCATATCTTGCGCCGCCGATAGCCCATGTTCCGATTGCAAGCGAAGAAACATCCACACCTGCGTTTTTAAAATGTTTATATCTCATTATTTTACCTCCCTTAAGGTTAATATAAATTTAGTTTCTGTAAATCTATATCGTTTGTCATGACAAATTTGAATCTTTTAAGCAATACAAGAGCATTAGAACAAGCTGTATATGACCGAGAAAGGAAGCTGCAGCATTTTTGCCTTTGTATCGCAAAGGATAAACATGTAAATTTGCCTTTTAGTATTTGTGTAATTCAATTTTAGCATTAAAGCAGTTTAAGGGCAATAAAAAAATGAATATAAAATGTATACTTTTGGTAGAGTATAAAATAGACATTCTTAAATTCTGATACTTATGGGGTAAAGAAGATCTCAATTTCTTAAAATTTCGTTGATTTTATTTTACCCAAATGGTATAATTTAAAAAATCCAATAGCAAGAAGGCGGGTGCTATTATGAATATATTACATATAAAATATGCGGTTGAGGTTGCAAAGGCAGGTTCGATAGCGCCTTCGATTTCAAGTTAGTTTATTTATGCAAAGTTGGGTCAGGTAATGGAAGGCTGTTTAAAAACTATGTTTTTAAACAGCCCGTTTTATAGCAGTATTAGACTTGCCCTTTGTTATAATGGGATATTTAAGGGATATTATATTTTCTTGTTGTTTGTGATATTATATACTTATAAATATTTGTTTACAATGAGTTTGATATAAGGAGAATTAGCGATGGATATGTTTTTAACATTTGTTCCGGAACGGATTATTGAAGGAATAAAAGAGGCAAAAGTAGGGGAGAGAAATCTTAATGCAAATGAATTAAGCAGACTAAAGAATAAACTGTTTGAGGCGGAACAAAACAAAAATATTATTCGCCTTGCAAGAGGCGAAGGACGCACAGGGATTCTTGATCAAATTGTATCAAACGATAACATTGTTTTTAACTGGGGATTAAAAGGGCAGCATGCGTTTCACCAACAGTCACAATTGCGCGATTTTCTTGAGCCAAACGCAGTTGATAGTACGCAGATGAAGGAAATTGTGAAAATTTTTTAAAATGATATTGGGCAACGATATAGTAAAAATTTTCATAGAGTTTCTAAACGGATAGAAAATGCGGATAGCTTGATTAAAAAGCTTTATAGTGCCATTGACAAAAATTCTGATTCGCAGACAGATCTTTTGTTAATTAAAGATTGGATTTGCGCCGTTTTACATACTGCCGGCACAGCTGATTTTAAAAATATATCACCTTGGGTGTCTGCAACAGCCGGTGATGAGAGGTACAAAACAGCATATTTTTTCGGGATGGGATATTTTCCGTTTTCAAGAAGAAATGCGCAGATAAATAAAAGATTTGTTATTTTTGATACATGGGTAAATAAGAACGAAGAACATCATATCTATGAACGGACTCAATATTTGATTGATTCTTTCCGTAGATTGGGGCTGCCTTGGTATAATGATAAACATCACGAGATTATGCTTAAATATGCAATTTATCCGCATCGTTTAATTGGATATTATTATTTTGAAAACGATAATTTGTTATATTATAAAGTAAACCCTCATTATTTTGAATATATAAATGATGATGCCCACTTTGCAATAGGGGATGATATATCTATAGATCAATCAAGTGTTATTTTCCCTGCTGACAATCCGTATAATGTTATATATTCGCGCTCGGGAATGAGTTTTGATGTTTATGATAGACGCTAATATACAGAACATTTATCTTTGTTAACTTCAAAAAAACATTGACAAAATCCCCTCCGATATGTTATTATACATACAAATAAAAGGGAGTAATTTGCGGGTTTTCCGTCTGTGATTGCGTCAGTACATTTCTTTTGAAATCGCAGCACAGCATTTGAAAAATTTTAAGTGTAATGAGACTTTTATTGTGTTTTTAGCACAATAGAGGTCTTTTTTTGTATAAAAGATGCGCTGAGGACACAAAATTTTAACAGAAAGAAGGAGAGTTTTTATGTTAATTCCGGTTTTATTGTTTTTGGTGGGTGTCGTTTTGCTGATAAAGGGCGGCGACTGGTTTGTCGACGCTGCTACAGGTATTGCACACAGGTTTCATATCCCTGAAATATTGATAGGTGCAACCATTGTTTCAATTGGTACGACCCTGCCTGAGGTTATGGTATCTGCAGGAGCGGCTCTCGGTGGCCATGGTGAAATTGCATACGGTAATGCCATTGGCTCGATTATATGCAACACCTCGCTGATTGCGGCGGTTACTATAGCCATTCGTCCGTCAGCCGTTAATCGCAAATCTCTTGTTTTGCTCGTAGTTTTCTTTTTTGTGGCGGCGGTATTTTATTCAGCGGTTGCTTATGTTACAGGAAATTTTTCCAGAACAGTAGGCGTTGTTTTGATTTCAATTTTTGCAGTTTATATGATAATTTCAGTCATTCAGGCAAAGAAAAGTCTTGCCGGAAAGCAAGATAGTGAAGAAACAGCTATAGGAGGTTCTTTGTGGAAAGAACTGATTTTGTTGGTTGTTGGAGCGGCAGTCATTGCTCTTGGTGCTGACTTGCTGGTGGACAATGGAACTATTATTGCCGAAATGCTTGGCGTTCCTGAAACGGTAATTGCTCTCACCTTTGTGGCACTTGGAACATCACTGCCGGAGCTTGTTACGGCGATAACCTCGCTCATAAAAGGACACAGCGCGTTATCTCTTGGAAATATTATAGGTGCAAACCTTTTAAATCTTGTATTTGTAAGCGGTGTGTCTACAGTGCTTTCGCCGTTTCCTGTTCCCAACAGCTCACAAATTTTTGGTGTCAACACATCACTTGCAGTTGATATTCCGGTTATGTTCATTGTGATGTCACTTATGGTGTTCCCTACTTTAATAAGGGGCAAGCTTTCAAGGGTTCAGGGTATTCTTCTGCTCCTTATATATGCAGCATTTTGTGCTTTTCAGTTTGCACTTTAACCGCAAAAGTACAACATAAATTTTACCTCTGCGCTTCAAGCGAAGCGTGGAGGTGTTTTTTTGCGCAATATAATTTATTGGAAAAGAAATTTTTAAAAAAGCAGTTTGCTAATTCAGTTATAATTATATTGAAAAATGCTGTAAAATAACTTATAATGATTTCATCGAAGATGAAATCGTCGATATAAATCTCTTGTGAGATTTTCGATATGTCATAAATGACTCGATATGTGCTAACGCACTCGATATGTTGCCTTTAGGCAACGAGATTTATATCATATCGAGTTTTGAGCAAAGCGAAAAACATATCGATTTTACGGAGTAAAAATATCGAGCAAACTTTAGTTTGCATATCGACAAAAAGGGTGGCATCTAAATCGTACACTAATTCTATAATTGTTTTAAGTGCGGCTTGAGTGTATAAAACGAATTTATTTGTACTTAAATGCAACCTTTATTATTTTTAAATGGTATTACAATTAAAGGAAACTTTTACCTTACTATTCTAATAACATAAAAGGAGGCAATCCTATGAAAAGAATTTTTACAATAACCATAATAATGTGTTGCTTTTTGCTTGCAGCCTGTGATAATGCTCACATCGGAGTGGTTGGCGGTGCTGACGGCCCTACAGCCATATTAGTCACAGAAAACGGCGGAAAGGTAAAAGAACGGTTTGCCGAACAGTATGAGAAAAATTCTGTACGAATGTTTAATGTTGATGGAGAGCTTTATTATGATTCAGGCCTTTCGCCTGACAGAACTCCACGATGCGGGACGATGGACGGTGAACTTAAGAAAACTGTCGGGGAAGATGAAATCCCTCATAAATCAGGAGAATCAAATTTTGATGCAGAGGGCTTTCAGCACGCAACCAGCATTACCAAAGAGGTCAATGTTGACGGCAAATGGGTAATTTTTAAAAAGTACAATAATATTCCTGAAAATCTCACTGATTATAAGTATTGTTTCTACATAAAAGGTCGTTTAAATAATGCAGCTGTTGACAGCGAGATAGTGGTTTTGACCGACAGTAGAAGTGTTACTCTGAATGATGTATATGCTCCGATGTTAAGTTCTGTAAAAGCAAATTCTGAAGCCGATGCGCGTATATCTTATAACAGAATCAGAACAAGTGACAAATGGGGAATTACTCTTTATTCTGAAGATGTAACAAAAACCGGCATGACAATAAAAATTGAACAATTTGGCGGCAGCCCCACAGGAGAGCTTCAGACAGGTGCGGCATATAGGCTTGAAACCACTGTGGAGGATGAATGGCAGAATGTTAAAGCTAAATTTGATAATCCTGTATGGAACAGCCTTGCTTATGAAATTAAAAAGAATGACATAACAAAACTTGAAGTGAATTGGAAGTATCTTTATGGTGAGCTTTCGCCCGGCTTTTATCGTTTAAGCAAAGAGATTATGGATTTCAGAGAAGCCGGAGGCTATGGTGAGGAGCTTTATGAAGTGTACTTTACTGTTGAGTAGGGGGCGCGGAATATGAAAAAGCTAATTTGTTTTATATGTTTTATTGCGGTTATACTGCCTGTGACGCGTACAGCGGTTTGGATTAATAATAAAGGCAGAGTTTTTTGTCACCAGTATGAAACATCGTCAGCTGTAACCTCCCAATAGGACATAAGTAATGCAGATTATATAAGGCTGTATGATGTTTTGTCCGATGAAGCAACAGCACACATACCTCTTGAAAATTCAATGAATAATTATATTTTTGTTGCTGTATGTGCGGCAGTTTTGCTTTTCGTAATTGCAAGAAGAAAAATAGGAGTTTTTTATAAAGCAGGCAATTATCGGATTGGTATTCGGTTTATCCGTTTATAATTTTATAGCATCAAGAACGCAAGCATATTAAATATAGACCGCCCGCCTAAGTCAGATTTTGCCTGACTTAGGCGGGCGTATTAAAATTTATTGTTTGTTCATAATATTTGAAATCAGATACCTGCCGGTGTCATGCATAAACTTAAGTGCAGTGGGTATAAATTCATCAGAATAGGCGTTTAGAAATCCATCGGCTTCGTAGGTGAAATTTCCTTTATAACCAATTTCGGCAATCGCTTTACAAATTTCATCCCATTCCATAGAAACTGTTAAAGGCAGATGGTGAAGGTCGGTAAATCCGTCATTATCGTGGATGTGCAGTGCGGTTATACGGTTTGCACCCATAGTACGCAGCACGTTCTGCGCCTTTCTGCCTGTGACGTTACAGTGTCCAAGGTCAAGACATGCCGTAAAGTATGGATTTGCAATATCGTCTATGTATTTATTAAACTCACTGGGGTCTGCGCAGGCGCCGTCTGCGATGCCTGAATCTGTAGTTTGAAATATGTTTTCGCAGGCTATTTTTATTCCAAATTTTTCGGCATAAGGGATAAGCTCTTTGTAAAAGCTCATGTTAATATCATAAACATCTGATTTAGTGTCTTTATACGGCCCCATTGCAAAGGATGAACAATAATTACTGTTGCCCCCAAAATAGATGCAGACTCCATTGCTGTTATTGTTTGATACTTTCTTTTGGAAAAAAATTCGGAAAATTCATTTGCATAGGGCATAGGCGCATGTGCTTGGACAAAGAAAATACCGTTGTCTTCTGCAAACTTTCTCAGTTTTGCAGCATATTCTCTGAACCCATCATTTAAAAGAAGTGATTTTTCATTTGTTAATGAGCAATCCAGTGCGTCAAAGCCTGCAGCCGCAAACATTTCTATTGCTTTTTTATCACCAAACCTTGCGGATAAGGCGCCGGTATTAGTTACAAGAAGCATGAATTTTACCTCCTTATTTTTGCATAAAATAATTATATCACAGTGTAAAATGTTTTTAAAGACTTTTATATAATTTAAGCCGGTAAAAATTAATTCACCGACTTAATTTCAAAATGTTTTGCTTTAAACGTCCATGATTACCGGAAGTATCATGGGCTTTCTTTTTGTTTTGGCAAAGATAAATCCGCCAAGTTCGTTTTTAAGATGTGACTTCAGGCTTGCCCAATCAAGTGTGTTGTGGCTTAAACATTCGTCAACAACTTCGGCTGCCTTTATGCGCATACTTTCCATAAGGTCTTCCGACTCGCGCACATAAACAAAGCCTCGGGAAATAATATCAGGTCCTGCAACGGCAGCCTTCATCTCCTGGTCAATGGTCATTACAACAATGATAATTCCATCTTCGGCAAGATGCTTTCTGTCACGAAGAACAATGTTGCCAACATCCCCGACGCCAAGACCGTCAACCAAAACTCTGCCTGAAGGAACAGTTCCTACAACTTTTGCGGAAGTTTTGGTAACCTCAAGCATTTTACCGTTTTCCATCATAAAGATGTTCTTGGGACTCATGCCAACCTGAAGCGCAAGGTCTCTGTGGCGGCTAAGATGTTTAAATTCTCCGTGAACAGGCATAAAGTATTTCGGTTTGGCAAGCGCAAGAATTATTTTAAGCTCTTCCTGACACGCATGTCCTGAAACATGTACGTCTGCCAAGGATTCATATATAACCTCAGCCCCATGCTTCAAAAGCTCGTTTATAACATTTGAGATTGCCTTTTCGTTACCCGGAATGGGACTTGCAGAAATGATTACAAGGTCGTCTGCTTCAATATTGACTTTTTTGTGTCCTGAATATGCCATTCTTGAAAGTGCAGACATTGTCTCGCCCTGACTTCCGGTTGTTATAATAACCAGTTGTTCTTTTGTATATCTGCCTATTTCGTCAAGGCTGATAAGAGTGTTTTTGGGAATGTTCATATACCCAAGCTCGATTGCTGCAGCAAGAACGTTTTCCATACTGCGACCGGATACAGCAACCTTTCTGCCGTGTTTGACAGCTGCGTTTATAATCTGCTGCATTCTGTGGATGTTTGATGCAAATGTTGCAACAAAAATTCGCTTGGTGCAGTTTTCAAATACGCTGTCAAAGGTTGTTCCTACAGTACGCTCGCTCATGGTATAGCCGCGGCGTTCTGCATTGGTGCTGTCAGACATCAGAAGAAGCACGCCTTTTTTTCCAAGCTCGCCAATTCTGCCAAGGTCAATCATTTCACCGTCAATTGGTGTTGTGTCAATTTTGAAGTCGCCTGTATGAAGCACAACCCCTGCAGGGGTGTGAAGGGCAACCGCAACAGCATCTGCTATGCTGTGGTTTGAACGAATAAACTCAATCTTGAAATCCCCAAGCGAGAAGGTTTCACCCGGGTTTACTACGTTAAGACTTGTTGAATTTAATATACCATGCTCGGCCAGCTTGTTCTTTAAAATACCCAAGGTGAGCTTTGTTCCGAACACGGGAACATTAAACTCCTTAAGAACATAAGGAATGGCGCCGATGTGGTCCTCGTGACCGTGAGTGAGTACAATTCCGCGAATTCTGTTCTTATGCTTTTGAAGGTAGGTTATATCGGGAATAACCATATCCACACCCAACATATCGTCGTCGGGGAAAGCTAAGCCGCAGTCAAGAATAAGCAGGTCACTCCCATACTCGAAGACTGTCATGTTTTTTCCGATCTCATGCAGACCTCCGAGCGGCGTTATTTTAATTTTTTTACTTTTTTGCACAAAATATCCTCCGTTTCTAAAATTTTAGCCGTTCCGTCATAATAATCAGAGAGTGGATCTGAAAATTATATGATAAAATTAAGTATACTATAAAACTTGAACTTTTGCAAGGATTTTGGAAATATTTGCAATTAAATTTTTCCCATTAACTGTTTATTTATTCAAATATGAAAAAAATTATAAAATATGCCATGAATTTTTGGAATATTTAGGTGGTAGGGGGTTGATATTTTCTGAGAAAAATAGTATAATATACTGATAATGGGCAAAATATGATATTTGCCCATGGAAGGGTGAAAATAGTTTCATGGCAAACAAGAGATATAAGCTGCCCCTGATCCCCTTAAGAGGTCTTACGGTCTTTCCGGGAATGGTTTTGCATTTTGATGTGGGCAGAAAAAAATCCATAGCAGCAGTTGAAGAAGCGATGGCGGATTCTCAGCTTGTTTTTCTCAGCTACCAGAAGGACAGCTTTGTTGAAAATCCCGAGCGCGATGAAATCTCAAAGATTGGTGTTGTGGCTGAAATCAGACAAATACTAAGACTTCCTGACGGAAATCTTAGAGTTCTTATAGAAGGCATCAGCCGTGCCGGAATTACAAGATACTATGACGGTGATAAGGTTGTTCACGTATCTGTTAACGAAAAGTCGGATATTCCTTGTGAGGATTTCTTGCAGGAACAGGTGCTTATGCGCAAAATCCAGCATTTATTGACGGATTATTTCAACCTTTACGAAAAAATCAATCCCGAGATAATGGCATCCATGATGGAGATAGAGGACGCAGGACAGCTGGCGGATATTACAGCGTCCAACTTTCCTTTAAAGCCGCAGGATAAGCAGCGTGTGTTAGAAGAACTTGATGTAAGAGCAAGAATGGAAAAGCTTATTGCTCTTATGGAAAACGAGAACAATATATTAGAGGTTGAACAGGGCGTTATGTCAAAGCTTAAAACCAGCCTTGACAAAAACCAGCGTGACTATATTCTGCGTGAACAAATGAAGGTAATTCAGGAGGAGCTTGGCGACTTTGAGTCAGGTCAGGCTGAGGCAGAGGACTATCGCAGTAAAATGAAAAAACGGAGCCTTCCCAAAGAGGTTACCGAAAAGCTTGAGGAGGAGCTGGGCAGACTGTCCAGACTTTCCATGATGTCGCAGGAGTATGGCTTAATTGAGAACTATATCGAAACAGTTCTGGCAATGCCTTGGGAGATAACAACAGAAGAAAATACAGATATAAAAAAGGCAAAAGAAATCCTTGACCGCGACCATTATGGTCTTGAAAAGGTAAAGGAACGGATTTTAGAATATCTGGCAGTGAAGTGCTTGTCAGAGGATGCAAAAGGTTCTATAATTTGTCTGGCAGGACCTCCGGGAACGGGCAAGACCTCAATTGCAAGGTCCTTGGCTGAGTCGCTTGGCAGAAAGTATGTCAGGGTCAGCCTTGGCGGTATACAAAACGAAGCTGAGATACGAGGGCACAGAAAGACTTATGTGGGTGCTATGCCCGGACGCATTGTTGCCGCTTTAAAACAGGCAGGAAGTAAGAACCCTTTGGTTTTGCTTGACGAAATTGACAAAATGTCAAGTGACTTTCGAGGTGACCCAACAGCGGCGATGCTTGAGGTTCTTGACCCCGAGCAAAACAAAGCGTTCCGTGACCATTTTCTTGAGCTTCCGTTTGATTTGTCGCAGGTGTTGTTTGTAACAACGGCAAACTCTGTCGAGAATATACCTGCGCCGCTTTATGACAGAATGGATATAATCGAGATTTCCGGATACACAGATATTGAAAAACTCAGTATTGCAAAAAAATATCTGCTTCCAAAGCAGCGCAAAGAAAACGGACTGACAGCAAAAACGCTTAAAATTCCGGATAAATCAATCAGGCTTATTGTTGAAGGATATACCCGTGAATCAGGTGTAAGAAGTCTGGAACGCAAGCTTGCGGCAATCTGCCGAAAGGCTGCAAAAGAGATTGTTGAAGAAAATAAAGAAAGCATAACAGTTAATGAAGGTACACTTAAAAAATATCTTGGCGGCAGGGTTTATTTATATGACCATATACAAAAAGATGACATGGTTGGCATGGCAACAGGTCTTGCGTGGACTCAGGTCGGCGGTGACACCTTGTATATAGAGGTCAATACCATGAAGGGCACAGGTAAGCTTGAACTTACCGGAAACCTGGGCGATGTAATGAAGGAATCTGCAAGAGCAGCACTCAGCTTTATCAGGGCAAACTGTGAAGCTTTTGGACTTGATGCAGATTTCTACAAAGAGAAGGATATACACATTCATGTTCCAGACGGTGCAATCCCCAAGGACGGACCTTCTGCCGGAATTACAATGGCAACAGCACTTATTTCTGCCCTGACAGGCGAAAGTGTAAGTCGCAATGTGGCAATGACCGGCGAAATCACGCTTCGCGGCAGAGTTCTTGCAATCGGCGGTCTGCGTGAAAAGTCGCTTGCGGCATACCGTATGGGAATACGCAAGATAATAATTCCTTTTGAAAATAAAAAGGATTTTGAGGAGCTTCCTGAAAAAATAAAAACAGAAATAGAATTTGTTTTTGCAAAGGATATGAAGACTGTCCTTGAAAATGCTCTTAGCGGAGGTGGAGAAAAATGGAATTTATCAATGCTTCGCTTTTGACCACTGCAGTAAAGTATGAACAGTATCCGCCGGCAGATGTTCCAGAGATTGCTTTGGTGGGACGATCAAACGTGGGTAAGTCATCGCTTATAAACTGTCTTGCAAACCGCAAGAACCTTGCACGAACAAGCAGCACCCCCGGAAAGACAGCAACCATAAACTTCTATGACATGGCAGGACAATACAGAATTGTTGACCTTCCCGGTTACGGATACGCAAAGGTGTCCAGACAGGAAAAGGAAAAATGGGCAGGAATGATTGAAAATTATCTTTCGCGCCGCGAGAATCTTGTTCAGGTAATTCAGCTTGTTGATGCAAGGCATAAGCCCACAGCTGATGACAAAATGATGTTTGACTGGATATGTCAGTACAACTATGAGCCGTTTGTGGTTGCAACCAAGCTTGACAAGCTTAAAAAGTCGCAGATAGAGGGCAACCTGACAGCGATTTATGAAGATTTTAATTTGGGAGAGGAATCCGTTCTTATTCCGTTTTCGTCAGAAACGCGTGAAGGAAGAAATGAGGTTCTTGAACTGATTGATTATGTGCTTAAAGGCGAAAACAAACGCTGAAAGCAGAGATAGAAAGGAAATTAACAAATGATTACAAAGCCAAGAGGTACAGAGGATGTGCTGCCCGAGGAAAGCAAGCTGTGGCAGTATATTGAAAATACAGCCCGCAGAGTGTGCGAGCTTTACGGCTATAAAGAGATAAGAACACCCGTGTTTGAACACACCGAGCTTTTTCAGCGTGGTGTAGGGGACACAACAGACGTTGTTCAAAAAGAAATGTATACCTTTGAAGACAAGGGCGGCAGAAGCATTACCCTTAAGCCGGAGGGCACAGCAACGCTTGTCCGCAGCTATATTGAAAATTCATTGTATGCAAATCCGCAGCCGACAAAACTCAGCTATATAATTCCGTGCTTCAGATATGAAAAGCCGCAGTCGGGCAGACTTCGTGAATTTCATCAGTTCGGGATTGAATGTTTTGGCGCAAGTACACCAACAACCGACGCAGAGGTTATATCCCTTGCGTATATGTTTCTTAAAGAGCTTAAGCTGACAGGCATCCGTCTTAACATAAACAGCATTGGCTGCCCGGTGTGCAAGAAGGATTACAACCAAAAGCTCAGAGCATATTTTGAAAATTACCGCGGTGAGCTTTGCCCTACCTGCCTTGAAAGACTTGAGAAGAACCCGATGCGAATTATAGACTGTAAGTCTGAAATATGCAGCCGTATTGCAAAGGACGCACCCAAGATGATTGACAATCTTTGTGAGGACTGCAGCACTCATTTTGAAGGCGTGAAGGAGCGGCTTGATAATATGGGTGTTGAATATACAGTCAACCCCGACATCGTAAGAGGTCTTGACTATTACACAAAAACAGTTTTTGAGTTTGTTTCGGACGCATTAGGGGCACAATCTACAGTGTGTGGCGGAGGTCGTTACAGCGGTTTGGTTGAAGAGCTTGGCGGAAAACCGGCAGACGGTATAGGTTTTGCAGCAGGTCTTGAAAGACTTATCCTTGTGTTTAAAAAACAGCAGGAGCAACTAAATGAGTTTGATTCTGTCCCCGATTTGTTCGTTGCAACAATGGGTGAGACTGCCGAAAAATTTGCTCAGAAGCTGATATTTGAACTCAGACAGAAGGGTATTCATGCACAGCAGGATTTGTGCGGCAGAAGCCTTAAGGCTCAGATGAAGTATGCAGATAAGCTTTCTTCAAAATTCAGCATAGTAATAGGTGATACCGAGCTTGAACAAAACTCGGCAAATCTTAAAAATATGACAAACGGCGGGATAACGGAAACCGACTTGTCGGCAGACGCTCTTTCTGAGAAGATTATACAGGAGGTAAAATAGATGGAAACATTGCAAGGCTTAAAAAGAACAAATATGTGCGGCGAGCTTTGTGCAAAGGATGCAGGAAAGGAAGTAACCCTTACAGGATGGGCGGCAAAGAATCGTCTTTTGGGTCAGCTGATATTTCTTACACTCCGTGACAGAACAGGCATTGTTCAGGTTGCATTCAATGACGAAACCGCAAGAGATGTGTTTGAAAAAGCAGAAAAGATAAGAAGTGAATATGTTGTTGCAGTTCGGGGCAAGGTTGCACTCAGAACTCCTGAAAACATCAACCCCGATATGAAAACAGGCGAGATTGAAGTTATTGCCGAGGAAATACGAATACTCAACGACGCTGAAACCCCGCCATTTTATATTGAAGAGGGTATTGATACCAACGATGCATTAAGGCTTAAATACAGATACCTTGATTTAAGACGTCCTGATATGCAAAGAAATATGATAATGCGTCACAAGGTTGCAAAGATTGCACGTGATTACTTTGACGAGCAAGGCTTTCTTGAAATTGAAACACCTATGCTTACCAAAAGTACACCCGAGGGGGCAAGAGACTATCTTGTGCCAAGCCGTGTTCATCCCGGCAAGTTCTATGCTCTTCCGCAGTCGCCTCAGCAGTACAAGCAGCTTTTGATGCTGTCAGGCTTTGACAGATACTTCCAGATTGCACGCTGCTTCCGTGACGAAGACCTTCGTGCTGACAGACAGCCTGAGTTTACACAAATGGATATGGAGCTTTCGTTTGTTGATATTGATACAGTTATTGAGATTAACGAGGGCTTCCTTAAAAAAGTGTTTAAAGAGGTTTTAAACAAGGATATTGAAACTCCGTTTTTAAGACTTCCTTATAAAGATGCAATGGACAGATTTGGCTCTGATAAGCCCGATACTCGTTTTGGTATGGAGCTTGTTGATATTTCTTACGAGGTTAAGGATTGTGACTTCAAGGTGTTCTCGGGCGCAGTTGAAAGCGGCGGAAGCGTCAGATGCATTAATGCCAAGGGCCTTGGAACATCACTTACAAGAAAGACCCTTGATTCCTTGACAGAGTATGTAAAGACATACCGTGCCAAAGGTCTTGCGTGGATTGTGGTTGAAGAAGACGGACTTCGTTCTCAGGTGACAAAGTTCCTTTCGGAGGATACCGTCAATGCAATTTTAAAGAAGGCTGATGCCGAGGTGGGCGACGGCATTTTGATTGTCGCAGACAAAAACGAGGTTGTATATGATGCGCTTGGCAACCTGCGTCTGGAGGTTGCGTCAAGGTTTGATATTATCGACAAATCAAAGCTGAACTTCTTGTGGGTTACAGAGTTCCCGTTGTTTGAATATTCCGAAGAGGAAGAAAGATTTGTTGCAAAGCATCATCCCTTTACCTCACCTATGGACGAGGATATTGAACTTTTGGACAGCGAGCCTCAAAATGTCCGTGCAAAGGCTTATGATATAGTGCTTAACGGAACAGAAATAGGCGGCGGAAGCCTTAGAATTTATAATACCGAGCTTCAGCAGAAGATGTTTGAAAAGCTTGGCTTTACAAAGGAATCAGCGTGGGAGAGATTTGGTTATCTTCTTGAGGCATTCAAGTACGGCACACCACCGCACGGCGGAATGGCTTACGGTCTTGACAGACTTGTTATGATTATGGCAGGCTGTGATTCAATACGTGACGTAATTGCCTTCCCCAAGGTGCAGACCGCGGCAGAGCTTATGACAAATTCACCCGACATCGTAGACGACATACAGCTTAAAGAACTTTCGATTAAACTGGATACAGAAAAGGAGTAATTTAAGTCAGGAGGCGATGAAATGAAAAAACAGACAGTGGTAATAATCTGGGCGGCTGCCCTGCTGCTGCTTGTTGTGAGTTGCTTTGGAATATACTATTTTTACGATGCAGTAAATACTCGTGGTAATTCAAACAAAAATATAGAGGTATTTACCTGTTTGCCGGACAGTATAACTGAATATTCTGTGGCAGATAAAAACGGAGAATATACGCTTGAAAAGATTGGTGACGAGTGGCGTGTGGACGACAAAAGCGTGAACAATCTTAATGCCGAAAAAGTTAAAAAGTTAATGCATTCAGCATCAGGCATCAAGGCTGTAGGAACAGTCGGCAAAAAAGAACTCTCAAAATTTGACACTGCTGATAAACGACGTCTTGAAATTAAAGTAGCAAGCGGAACTGATGACGAGGATATAGAAATAGAGTTTTTGGGAGCATCGGGCGGGCTTTGTGCCTTTCGGATTGAGGATGACCGAAAAACCTATCTTATGTACGAGTCAATGCGTGATATTTTAACGCCAAGCCTGAACAGCCTAAGAGTAACAGAGGTGTTTGAAGGACTTGCGCAAAGCGAAACCTTTCCGGATTACTACAAGTATACCGATTATGACGGTGCGGTTGTAGAGGTCAGAACAAAGACCGCCGCTGAACTGGCAAAGAGTAAAAATAACCGCTACATTATGGAAAAACCCTACAAAAAAGAAGTCAGTGACGAGGCATTTGAACAGCAGATTGCTGTGAAAATTCCGGCACTTCAGGCGGCTGATTTTATAAAAGCCCCGCAAAACATGGAGGAAATCGGACTTGATGAAAAGTCAAGAGCAGAGCTTAATTTTAAGTGGGATGGCAAAACCCAAACCCTGTATCTGGGCAGCAATAACGGCGGTATGGTTTATGCAAATAAAAAAGGTACAGATGCAGTATTTACAATCAATTCATCACTTCTTGAATTTATTCAGATTGACCCATTCTTTATTCTTGAGGACAGTGTCCTAAAGACAGACACAGACAGCATACAGTCGGTAATTGTAAAGGCAAACGGTGAGGTATATAATATCACAAGCACCAACCGAAAAGGAGAAAATCCGCAGTTTTACGTAAACGGCAAAGCTGCAAGCGAAGATGTGTTTGAGAAAGTTATTGACAAGCTGGATGATATAAAATTCTTAAGCGAGCTTACGTCAGTTCCAAAGGATACAAAGGATATTGTTGTTACAGTAAATTATAACAATACTGCAGGCAGCCAGACAATCACTTTGTCAAGGCTTGCTGACAAAAACTATGCGGCGTTTATTGACGGCAAAGCAGAATTTGCCGTGAACGGCAAGGCGGCAGACGAGCTGCTTGAAGAATTAAAGAATGCAGTTAAAAACCCTATGAAAACAGATTAGAAAGGACAAACCAAAGATGAAAAATGTTTTTGATGTATTAAAAGAACGTGGGCTTATTGCACAGATGACCCATGAGGAGGAAATTAAAAAACTTCTTTCCGAGAAGAAAATAACCTTCTATATAGGCTTTGACCCGACGGCAGACAGCCTTCACATAGGTCATTTTATGCAGCTTGTTGTAATGAAGCACATGCAGAATGCAGGTCACAGACCGATAATTCTTCTTGGCGGCGGAACTACAATGGTTGGTGACCCCACAGGTAAAACCGATATGCGTCCCATGATAACAAAAGAAACCATACAGTACAATGCCGACAGATTCAAAGAGCAGATGTCAAAGTTTATTGATTTCTCTGACGGCAAGGCAATTATGGTAAACAATGCCGATTGGCTGCTTGACCTTAATTATGTTGATTTCCTTCGCGAGGTAGGCGTACACTTCTCGGTTAACAGAATGCTGACAGCAGAATGCTTTAAAGCAAGAATGGAAAGAGGCTTGTCCTTCCTGGAATTTAACTATATGCTGATGCAAAGCTATGACTTCTATAAGCTTCACAAGGAATATGACTGTATAATGGAGTTTGGCGGTGATGACCAGTGGTCAAATATAATCGGCGGTATCGAGCTTATCAGACGCAAGGATTCTGAGGATGCCTACGGTATGACATTTACACTTCTTACAACCTCTGAGGGCAAGAAGATGGGCAAGACCGAGAAAGGTGCATTGTGGCTTGACCCCGAAAAGGTTTCTCCTTATGAATTCTATCAGTACTGGAGAAATGTTGACGACAAGGATGTTATCAGACTTTTAAAGCTTGTTACCTTTGTTTCAATGGAAGAAATTGCAGAGTATGAAAAGCTTGAAGGTCAGGAACTTAATCGTGTTAAAGAACGTCTTGCCTATGAGGTTACAAAGATGGTACATGGCGAAGAAGAAGCAGAAAAAGCAAATGCCGCAGCAAAGGCTGTTTTTGGTGCAGGCGCAGATGATGCAAATATGCCTACATTTGAGCTTAGCCGTGACCAGCTTGGACTGAACATTGTTGATTTGTTGGCGGTTTCAGGTCTTGCTCCATCAAAGGGCGAGGGAAGAAGACTTGTTCAGCAGGGCGGCATAAGCATTGACGGAAACAAAATTGACGACATTTCTTATGCAATTGATGAGTCAATCTTTGCTGACGGAAAAATTGTTGTTAAAAAGGGCAAGAAGGTATTCCTTAAAATAGTTCTTGCATAACATAATCAGATTACGAAAGGGGCTGCTTAAGGTGGCGAAAGAATTACCAAAGACTTATGACCCTAAATTGGTTGAAGACAGAATTTACACAAATTGGGTTGAAAAGGGATATTTTCATACTAAGATAGACAAGGACAAAGAGCCTTTTACTATTGTTATCCCGCCTCCCAATGTAACAGGTCAGCTGCACATGGGTCATGCACTGGATGAAACATTCCAGGATATACTTATCAGAACAAAAAGAATGCAGGGTTATGCTGCACTGTGGGTTCCGGGAACAGACCATGCCGGTATTGCGACGCAGATAAAGGTAGAAGAAAACCTCCGCAAAGAAAAGGGCTTAACGCGCCATGATTTAGGACGCGAAGAGTTCTTAAAGCTGGTTTGGGCATGGAAGGAACAGTACGGAAATCGCATAATCAATCAGATAAAGAAGCTGGGCTGCTCCTGCGACTGGGAGAGAGAACGCTTTACAATGGACGAAGGCTGTTCAAAGGCTGTGCGCGAGGTGTTTGTAAATCTCTATAATAAGGGCTTGATTTACAGAGGCAATCGTATAATCAACTGGTGTCCTCACTGTTTGACAGCACTTTCAGACGCAGAGGTAGAGTATGCAGAGCAGGCAGGCAATTTCTGGCATATTAAGTATCCGGTTAAGGACAGCGACAAATTTGTAACAATTGCAACAACACGTCCCGAAACACTTCTTGGCGATACAGCTGTTGCGGTAAATCCCGATGACGAAAGATACAAGGATTTAGTCGGCAAGATGCTTATTCTTCCGCTTGTGGGCAGAGAAATTCCTGTTATTGCCGATGAATACGTTGATAAGGAGTTCGGTACAGGCTGCGTAAAGATTACACCTGCACACGACCCCAATGACTTTGAGGTTGGTCTTCGTCATAACCTTGAACAGATTAAGGTGCTTAACGATGATGCAACAATCAATTCTTATGGTGGCAAGTACGAGGGTATGGACAGATACGAGGCTCGCCGTGAAATGGTAAAAGACCTTGAAGAGCTTGGATTGCTTGTTAAGGTTGAAGAACACTCTCATAATGTGGGTCAGTGCTACCGCTGCGGAACAACAGTCGAGCCGCTTACATCAAATCAGTGGTTTGTAAAGATGGAGCCTCTGGCAAAAAGAGCGATTGAGGTTGTAAAAGACGGAGATGTTGCGTTTATTCCCGACAGATTCTCCAAAACATATATGAACTGGATGGAAAATGTCCATGACTGGTGTATTTCCAGACAGCTTTGGTGGGGTCACAGAATCCCTGCTTTCTACTGTGCGGATTGCAGTGAAATGACGGTTTCAAAAACCGACATTGATACTTGTCCAAAGTGCGGCGGAAAGGTGAAACAGGAGGATGATGTTTTAGATACATGGTTCAGCTCGGCACTTTGGCCGTTCTCAACCCTTGGTTGGCCCGAAAAGACCGAAGACCTTGATTACTTCTATCCTACATCTGTTTTGGTTACCGGATATGATATTATTTTCTTCTGGGTTGCAAGAATGATTTTCTCAGGTCTTGAACACATGAACAAAGAACCTTTCAAGCACGTTTATATCCACGGACTTGTTCGTGACAGTCAGGGCAGAAAGATGTCAAAATCTTTGGGTAATGGTATTGACCCGCTTGAAATTGTTGACAAGTACGGTGCAGATGCACTCAGATTTACTCTTGCAACAGGCAACTCGCCGGGTAACGATATGAGATTTTACATCGAAAGAGTGGAGGCAAGTCGTAACTTTGCAAACAAGATTTGGAATGCTTCACGTTTTGTAATGATGAATCTTACCATTGACAAGCCACAGCTTCCTGAAAACGAGAAGCTTCATATCGAGGACAAGTGGATTCTTCACAGATACAACGAGCTTGTTCGTGAAGTTACCGAAAATCTTGACAAATACGAGCTTGGCATTGCTGTTCAGAAGCTCTATGACTTCATTTGGGACGAGTTCTGTGACTGGTACATTGAGTTTGTTAAACCCAGATTCTTTGAGGAGGGTGAAAGCAATATTACTGCACAGCAGGTTCTGACGTATGTTCTTTCAAACACACTCAAGCTCTTGCATCCGTTTATGCCGTTTATTACTGAAGAAATCTGGCAGGCACTTCCTCACGAAGGCGAAAGCATTATGATTTCACAGTGGCCCACATACTGTGAGTGCTTGAATGATGCTGAATCAGAGCAGCAAATGAATACTATAATGGACGCAATAAAGGGCATAAGAAATGTTCGCAACGAAATGAATGTTCCTCCCTCAAAGAAGGTTAAGCTTTTTGTTGTAACCAGCAACAATGCGCTGTATGAGCAAGCTTCTGTATTCTTTGAAAAGCTTGCGGGCGCATCAGAAACCGAGATAAAGTCCGACAGATGCGGCTTGCCCGAAAATTCAGTTTCTGTTGTAACTGCAAATGCAGAAATTCTTCTGCCTATGGACGAGTTGGTTGACCGCGAAAAGGAGATTGAAAGACTTACCAAAGAAAAGATACGCCTTGAAGGTGAAATCAAAAGGGTGGAAGGTAAGCTTTCAAACAAGGGCTTTACTGACAAGGCTCCTGCAGCGGTAGTAGAAGAGGAACGTCAAAAGGGCGAGAAGTATAAGGCTATGCTTGAAAAGGTTCTTGAAAGCCTTGAAAAAATGGCATAATAAGACAACCTTTGTAGAATTAATTCAAATACAGTCGATGAATTTCATCGACTGTATTTTTTTGTGTTTTTATGGCGTACGAAACTGTTAAACAAAAAAGGAAAAATATGTAAAATTGCAGAAGGGTTAAAGTGGAAAATTATATATACAAAAGACAGGGAGGGATTTTAATGGATATAAATCTTGAAACAATCGGGACAACTCTGGTCGCAAAGCTAAGCGGTGAAATAGACCACCATACAGCACCGCACATCAGGGACGCGATTGACCGCGAAATGAATATCAGAAATATTGTAAATCTTGTACTGGACTTTGACAATGTGACGTTTATGGATAGTTCGGGCATTGGGGTAATTGCAGGAAGATACAAAGAGATTCAGGCACGCGGCGGCAAGGTAATGATAATCAGGGTGAAGCCGCAGGTGGATAAAATTCTTGAAATATCAGGACTAAAGACAATACTTGACTGCAGTCATTAAAAGGAGGGATACATAGTATGGAAAATTATATGAAGCTGGAGGTTCCTGCCAAAAGCTGTAACGAATCGTTTGTCCGTGCGGCAGTTGCTGCTTTCTCGGTTCAGCTTGACCTCAGCATTGAAGAAATGTGCGATATAAAAACAGCGGTGTCAGAGGCTGTGACCAACTCAATTGTGCATGGTTATGCAAACATGAAGGGAATTGTAAAAATAACCTGCAAAGTTATTGATTCTGTACTTGAAATTGAAATCGCAGACTATGGTGTAGGAATAGAGGACGTAAGTCAGGCGATGCAGCCGCTTTTTACCTCCGGACCGGAGGGCGAAAGAAGCGGAATGGGATTTACAGTTATGCAAACCTTTATGGACGAGCTTTTGGTTAAATCAAAGCCGGGAGAGGGAACGGTTGTGACAATGAAGAAACGCATAGGGGGATGACCGTGCAGACGAAAAATTACAACGAAAACATTGAAGTGTTGCTTAAACGTGCAAAAGAAGGTGACACGGATGCACAGGATTTTATTGTAGAAGAAAATATAGGTCTTGTGCACAGTATTGTAAAAAGATTTTACGGACGCGGCTTTGAAACAGAGGATTTGTTTCAGATAGGCTGTATAGGTCTTATCAAGGCAATACAAAAGTTTGATTTGTCGTTTAATGTGAAGTTCTCTACTTATGCAGTGCCTATGATATTGGGCGAGATAAAGCGGTTTATAAGGGACGACGGAATAATTAAAGTCAGCAGAAGCGTCAAGGAACTTGCGGTAAAAGCTTTGGCACTTCGTGAAAGTATACTGAAGGAAACAAACACCGAGCCATCGGTTAAGGAGCTTGCAAAGAGGCTGGGGGTCAGTCCTGAGGATGTTGCTATGGCACTTGATGCAGGGATTAAGCCGGATTCCATTTATGCTGTGCCGATGGATGGCGACAAGGATTCAAAACCACTTGCCGAGCGTTTAGAAAGTCGTGAGGATTGTGAGGGCAAGGTGATAAACCGACTTCTCATACAACAGCTTTTGCAGGGTTTTGCGCCAAGAGAGCGCAAAATAATAATTTTAAGGTATTTCAAGCAGAAGACTCAGGCACAGATAGCCGAGCAGTTGGGAATTTCGCAGGTTCAGGTATCAAGAATAGAAAAGAAAATTCTTTCCTCAATGCGTGACAAGTTAACTTCTTGAATATGAATATTTTATTAAAATATTTTGCAGTAAACAGGAAATAAGCCGTATTTTGTCGAAGTTTAATTTGTAAAAACTGCAAATAAATTGCGGATACGAAAGGAAGAATAAATTATGTTTTGTCCAAAATGCGGAACCTTTAACGATAATGAAAATATCTGGTGCATAAACTGCGGTCACGGCAAACTGCCGACAATTTCCGCAAATTCACGGGTGACGCCACCAACCGATATTTCAGATATTCAGCAAAGTGAAGTTCAGACTGCGGCGGAGGTTATGCAAGCTGCTTTTGCAGAGGAAAAGGCGACAACAAACACAAGTAAAAGTGATAGTCTGCATAGCGAAGAGAATCCCCCAAGCGATGTATTTTCTTCAAATGAGGCTAAACCTGCGTCTGATTATGGATATAAATGGAAGGTAAACAAAAAGGAGATCAAGGACTACTTTGTATGGGCTGTTCTTGCGGCGGTGCTTTGCAGTATTACATTTGGTGTTGCGGCAATTATTTTTTCTGCTATGACAAAGGCTGAAAAGGCGGCAGGAAATATAACAAAAGCACAGGTGTATTCGTCCAGAACAAAAATGTTTGCGATTATTGCCCTGATTGTAGGTGCTGTCAAATATATCTTTGCGTTTTTGCTTATTTCTGTGGTCGCAGCAGGGGTGCTTCTGCCCTTCTATCCTTATTATTTCTAAGGTGTTGACACATTTTTGACGATGTGTTAAAATCTAAAGGTAAATGTGTAAAGGTTATACGGCAAAATGTGCCGTATTTGAGGTGCTCAGATGAAATACATAGGCTTTGTTATAACGTATGCTCCTGAGGATGGAATAAACAAACAAAATTATTTTATCAACGGAACAGTTAAAGAAGATATATGCGAAACGGGCTGTGCGGAAATGTTTAACAGCCCAAGACGCCGCAACCTGTTGGGAGTAATTGATGCATCACCAAGTGAGATAAGCGGTGATGAAACGGCATTTTTGTGTGCGACGGCTCTGGAAGAATGTCTGGGTCTTGATTTTGATGCAACATACAGTAACTTTTTTACTGCTGTCAATGAGATTGCAAAAGGAAGGGCGTTTCAGGCAGGAGGTAAATTTGTATGTGTAAATACCGGAATTCTGTTTTTTCAGAATGAATATTGCAAGGTATATAATGCCGGAGATGTTCCGGTGTATCATTTCAGAGACAAAAAGCTGAAAAATTATGCAGGGAAAATGCCCAAAACTGTCGAGCGTGAAGAAATGATTGATAACGACGGCGAGGTTGAGGTTAAGAAGTGCGTTAAAAATACAGCTCCGTACATAGGGTTTATATCTGATGAACTTGTTGTGGAACCATATATTTCGCCTAAAATAAAAATCAAAAATAAGGATATATTTCTTATTACAACTCAAAGTGTAAGAGATGTTGTAGGAGAAAAAGCTATTGCACAAATTCTTTCAAACGATAAACTCAAAATTGATGAAAAGGCAGAAGCGATAGTCGATGCGGCGGCAGAAAAAAATCCTGACGGAAATTTTACTGTACAAATTGTGGTTGCAAAGGACAGCGTACGTTTTGTAGGTGTTAAACTGGGGTATATCTTCACGGCTGTTATAGTGGCACTGTGTATTGTTGTGAGCAGTATGTTTGGCGAGTCTATTAACAAGGGTGCACAAATATTGGTAAATAGTTGGAGAATTATAGTAAACAGCTTCACCTACAGAGATATTAAACCCGATGTTGTAGCTGACCCTTGGGTTCCTCTGGGTCGCGATGAGGAAGAGGAAGACCAAAAGAAAAAGGCAGAGGAAGAGGCACGCAAGGCAAAAGAAGCTGAGGAAGAACAGAAAAGGGCAAAAGAGGAGGCAGAACAGCAAAAAGCATCAAGACCTGCCCCGGTGCAGAAAAGACCAAGTACACCTGCTCAATCCCAACCTGCAGTTCAAAGCAAACCTGCAAGCAGCAATGCAGAAGGGAATACTGAAAATGCTTTGGAAGGTGAAAACGCACAAGCTTCTGTACCTGCAGTTGAAACACCTGTAGTTACAAAGCCGGACTTGCCGCCTGTTAAAGAAAATGATGAGGTTGAATTGCCGATAGATTTTAATTAAATAACTGTTGTTTCATTCCGTAGCCCGGCTGCGGAATGAAATATATTTAGTAAAGGCTGGTGAGATGTGGTATGAGTTACAGGTTTTTTGAAAACAAGGACTGTGAGTTTTATCCGTGCCATGATTCGGAAAATCTCAACTGCCTTTTTTGTTTTTGTCCGCTATATAACCTTGATTGCGGCGGAAATTTTGTTATGATTAAAGGCAGGAGCGGCGATTTGGTTAAAGATTGCACCAATTGTATGATTCCGCACAGCGAAAGTGGATATGATTATGTAATGAAAGTCTTAAAAAATACACAAGATAATAAACAAAGGGGTGAAACCGATGAATATGGAAAATGAAATCTTAAGCTTAAGAAAAAAGCTTGAAGAGCATAACTATAATTATTATGTGCTGGACAATCCTACGATTTCGGATTTTGAGTATGATGAGATGCTGAAGAGGCTTATTAAGCTTGAGGAGGAAAACCCCCAGTTTGCCGATGAAAATTCACCCACAAAGCGTGTGGGCGGTGCTCCTTTGTCTGAATTTGAGCAGGTTACTCATAATGTTCAGATGCAAAGCCTTGGTGATGTTTTTTCGTATGATGAGCTGATTGAGTTTGACCAAAGGGTAAGACAGGGCTTAAACGGCAAAGAGCCTGAATACGTGGTCGAAATGAAGATTGACGGACTTTCGGTTTCGCTTGAATATGAAAACGGCAGATTTTTCAGAGGGTCAACGCGCGGTGACGGAAATACCGGAGAAAATATAACAGAAAATTTGAAAACTATAAAATCAATACCGCTTAAGCTTGATTGCGCTGCAGAGTACCTTGAAGTCCGTGGCGAGGTATATATGCCAAGAAAAAGCTTTGAAGAGGTAAACGCAGAAAAGTCAGCGGCAGGGGAACCGCTTTTTGCAAATCCCAGAAATGCTGCAGCAGGCTCGCTTCGGCAGCTTGACAGCAAGATTACGGCAAAGAGAAAGCTTGACGTGTTTATATTTAACATTCAAAGCATTTCAGAGGATAGTCTCAAAACTCATACCGACGGGCTTGAATGGCTTAGCACGCTTGGCTTTAAGGTAAGCCCAACGCGTACGGTTTGCAAAACCATGGATGAGGCATATCTCGAGATTTTAAAAATAGGTGAAATGCGTCCCGGACTTCCGTTTGACATTGACGGAGCTGTTGTAAAGGTGAACAGTCTTGCTCAAAGAGCTGAGCTTGGGTCTACCTCCAAAGTTCCCAAATGGGCAATTGCATATAAATTCCCTGCAGAGCAGCAGGAAACTATGGTTGAGGATATTATAGTTCAGGTGGGAAGAACAGGGGTCATAACCCCCAATGCGGTACTTACACCTGTAAAGATTGCAGGCTCTACTGTCAGCCGTGCTACACTTCACAACGAAGATTTTATTGTTGCCAAAGACCTTAAAATTGGTGACAAAGTTCTGGTGCAAAAAGCAGGGGATATTATTCCCGAAGTAGTTTCTGTTTTAAAGGATAAACGAACAGGCGCAGAGCAAGCCTTCAAAATGCCGACCCACTGCCCCGCCTGTGGCGAAGAACTATTCCGCGAAGAGGGCGAGGCTGCACTCAGGTGTGTCAGCACAAACTGTCCGGCACAGCGTATGCGCAGTATAATTCACTTTGCAACGCGTGATGCAATGGATATTGAGGGGCTTGGTGAGGCTGTTGTGGACCAGCTTATTGATGCGGGACTTATCAAGACATCGGCGGATTTGTTTTATCTTAAAAAAGAGGATTTACTTCCCCTTGAACGGTTTGCCGAAAAATCAGCACAAAACCTGATTGATGCAATTGAAAAGGCAAAAAGCAATCCTCTTGACAGACTTCTTTGTGCTTTAGGGATAAGACTAATCGGATCAAGGTCTGCAAAAGCTATTGCGGCACATTTTAAGAATATTGACAATATTATGAATGCAACTGTTGAAGAGGTTTCTGAAATAAACGATGTAGGCGAAAAAATGGCAGAAAGTCTGGTACATTATTTCAGTGAGCCTGAAACAATTGAATTGATTAAAAGAATGAAAGCAGCCGGTGTAAATATGGTGGCAGATGAGAAAAAAGCAGGCGGAGCTCTTGAAGGAAAGACCTTTGTCCTGACTGGGACACTGCCGACACTAAAACGCTCGGAGGCACAGAAAATTATTGAAGACAACGGCGGAAAGGTGTCAGGCTCGGTGTCAAAAAGGACCGACTTTGTGGTAGCCGGCGAAGAGGCAGGCAGTAAGCTTGACAAAGCTCAAAGCCTTGGCGTGATGGTAATAACAGAGGAAGAACTGTTATGCATGATTTAAAAAATAAAAGCGATGTGATTTTTCACATCGCTTTTATTTTAAATCTCACTAAATTTCTTTTCAATATAAGCCTTTACCGACATTGGTGTAGCCTTACCTTTTAAGGCTCTGTTTGCCTGACCCATAAAGAAACCAAATACATTTGTTTTGCCGTTTTTATAGTCTTCAATAAGGTCGGGTCGCTCTGCAAAGAGTGCGTCAACAACCTCGGCAATTGCAGCGGTGTCCTCAACCACTATAAAGCCGTTTGTCTTTGCAATTTCCTCAGGGCTTCCGCCTTCTTCAAACATAATGCGGATTATGGTCTTTGCATCGTTTCGGTTGACGGTGTTTTTGTCAGCCATTTCGCAGACCTTTGCAAAATCCTGTGCCGAGATAGGCACTTCTTCATCATCAGTATCCTTTACACGGCGCATAATTTCGGTCTGAAACATGTTGGATACGCTTTTGTATTCGGGATAAACCGCAACCGTTTCGTCATAGAAGTCCGACAGATATTTCTCTGATGTAAGAACTCGTGCGTCTTCATCTGTAAGTCCATATTCTTTTATATATTTTGTCACACGTTCATGGGGCAAAAGCGGAATTTCGTTCTTTGCTTTTTGGATGTCTTCCTCTGTAAAACTGATTGCCATAATATCAGGCTCAGGGAAGTAACGGTAGTCGTTTGCGTTTTCCTTACTGCGAAGCGACGAAGTAGTACCCGTTGCATCATCAAAGCGTCGGGTTTCCTGAACAACCTTACCGCCGCCGTCCAGAATTTCGGTCTGGCGCGCAATTTCACACTCAATTGCTCTTTGAATTGAGCGGAATGAGTTGAGGTTTTTGATTTCTGCTCTGTCACCTAAAACAGTTGAGCCTGCAGGCTTCAGTGATACGTTTACGTCTGCACGGATTGAGCCTTCCTGCATTTTTGCATCGCAGACATTCAGATATTTAAGATAAAGAGCAATTTTAGAAACAAACTCTGCGGCTTCCTCAGATGATTTAATATCCGGCTCGGTAACAATTTCAATCAGCGGAACGCTGCAACGGTTGTAGTCTGCCCAGCTTTCGCCGTGGTAGTCATCGTGAACAAGCTTGCCTGCATCCTCCTCAAGGTGAATCTGGTGTATTCTGACAACCGTACCTGTTGAAAGCTCTAAGTGTCCGTTTATACAAAGCGGCAAATCAAGCTGAGAAATCTGGTATGCTTTGGGAAGGTCAGGGTAGAAGTAGTTTTTTCTGTCAAATCTGGTATAACGGTTGATGTCACAGTTAAGGGCAAGTCCTGCGCGGATTGCGTATTCCACTGCGGCGTGGTTGATAACGGGAAGTGCTCCCGGTTGACCTGTGCAGACAGGGCATATATGTGTGTTCGGAGCGCCGCCAAAGGAGGCGTCGCAAGTGCAGAATGCTTTTGTGTTGGTTGAAAGCTCGGCATGAATTTCAAGACCGATGACTGTATCATATTTTTTGCACATATCAGTTACCTCCTTTTATATTTTAGCAATTGGGTGTGGATGGTCTTTTTCATAAACGTCTGCCGCACCGATTAGAAGTGCATCGTCAAAACGCTTTGCAGACAGTGAGAAGCCGATTGGCATTCCGGCTTTATCACATCCGCAGGGGACAGAAATCGCAGGGATACCTGCGATGTTTGCCGTAACTGTACAAATATCTGCAAGATACATCTTTACGGGGTCGTCAATGTTTGCGCCTGCCTTGTATGCAACAGTGGGTGCAGTAGGCGTCAGCATAAGGTCGCACTTTGAAAAGATTTCATCGTGTTCTGCCCGGCATTGCTGACGAACAGCCAAAGCTTTTTTGTAATATGCGTCATAATATCCGCTTGAAAGTGCGTAAGTTCCAAGAAGTATTCTGCGTTTAACTTCGGTTCCAAAGCCTTCGCTGCGGCTTTTTTTGATAAGCTCGTCATAGCTTTCGGGTGAGTCTGTGCGGTATCCGTACTTCACACCGTCATAGCGTGAGAGGTTTGAGCTTGCTTCGGCACAAGCCAAAAGGTAATAAGCAGAAACTGCATATTTAAGTGTGGGCATTGAAACCTCAATAAGTTCCGCCCCAAGACCTTCATAAAACTTTGCCGCACTCATTACAGACTTTTTAACTTCCTCGTCAATACCGTCTGCAAAAAACTCTTTTGGAATACCTATTTTAATTCCCTTTATATCCATTCCAAGACGTGATGTAAAATCAATGCTGTGCTTTCTTGTGGTTCTGTCATGTACATCCTGTCCGGCAATTGCATTCAGGATGATACCACAGTCTGAGGCAGAGTGTGCCATCGGACCAATCTGGTCAAGGGAACTGCCGAAGGCAACAAGCCCAAAACGTGAAACCGTACCGTAGGTAGGCTTCATGCCGGTAATGCCGCAGAAGCTTGCCGGCTGACGGATTGAACCGCCGGTATCACTGCCAAGTGCTGCAGCGCAAAGGTCGCCTGCAACTGCAGCTGCGCTTCCGCCGGAAGAGCCGCCGGGGACGCAATCTGTATTAAACGGATTTTTGGGCTTTGCAAAGGCTGAGGTTTGTGACGACCCGCCCATAGCAAATTCATCCATTGATGTTTTACCCAGAACAACTACTCCCTGAGCATTCAGCTTTTCCATAACGGTTGCGTTGTATGGAGGGGTATAGCTTTCAAGCATTTTTGAAGAACATGTTGTTTTTATGTCCTTGGTGCAGATGTTGTCTTTTATTGCCAGGGGAATACCGGTAAGCGACATTGCCTCGCCCGATGCAATTTTTTTGTCCGCAAGTTCTGCAGCCTTGAGTGCCTCGTCCTCACATACTGTGTTATATGCTTCAAGAGATGGGTTTGCTTTTATATTTTTAAGATATTCTTTTGTTAGTTCAACCGACGAAATCTGTTTATCGTCAAGCTTTTTCCTTAGTTCGGAAACAGTAACCATTTTAAAATTCTCCTTATAATTTAGTCAACAATCTTGGGTACAACAAATTGATGTTCAATAACCTGCGGGCCGCGCTCTACAATACCGTCCATATTGTCAAAGGTTTCAATGTTGTCGGTGCGCAGCTCTAAAAAGGGAACAGCGTTTGCCGTATCGATTGGATTATACTCAAAGTTTGATTCGCCAATGGTATCCATAAGCCCTATTATATCGGTCATTTCCTTGCCGTATTCCAAAAGCTCGGCATCTGAAAGATGCAGCTTTGAAAGCTCGCACAAAAGCTTGAGGTTTTCAGTTGTTATCATAAAGAATCACTTCCTTTTGTTCATAGTATTGACAATCTACTATATTTTAGCATTTTTGCAAGGCTTTTGCAATATAAATTTTAATTTAAATTTTGTTTATTACTTGCATATCAATCCTGCAATGTGGTAAAATTATGAAATATAAAATAAACACTTAGGAGAAGTTTATGAAGTATACATACAGCTTTGGTAAAAAAAGTTCAAAAATAATTTTGGGAACAACCTATTTTGGAAGCTTAATTCCGCTTGAAGATGCGTTCAGCCTTTTGGACAGGTTTTGTGAGCTGGACGGCTGTCATATTGATACTGCAAGAATGTATTCAGACGGCGAATCGGAAAGAGTAATTGCAAAATGGATGAAGGACAGAAACCCCAAAGGAATTTTTGTTTCAACCAAGGGCGGTTTTCCAACAGAGGACAATCCCGAAGCTTCGCGACTGTCTGAAGCAGAAATCCGATTTGACCTTGAAACAAGCCTTAAAGCATTGGAAACAGACTGTATTGATTTTTACTGGCTGCACCGCGATGATGAGTCAATCCCTGCAGGTGAGGTAATTGAGATAATGAACAAGCTGGTTAAAGAAGGCAAAATTATTCGTTTTGGGGCATCAAACTGGAAGGCTTACCGCGTCCTGGGGGCAAATGACTACGCTAAGGCTCAGGGGCTTTTGGGATTTTCGGGAAGTCAGATACGTTTCAGCCCTGCAATATGTGTGCCGGGCGGAAATTCAGACAATACACTGGTCGAAATGACAAAGCAGGAGTTTGAGCTTTATAAGTCGGCAAAAATTCCTGTTGCCGGCTATGCGTCACAGGCAAAGGGCTTTTTTTCAAAAATGGCACAGTACGGAGATAAAGGACTTTCGGACAAAGCAAAGGTGCGATACCTCTGTGACGAGAATCTTTCAAGACTTGATTATATAAAACAGCTTTCCGCTAAATATGAATGCAGTGTTGCGGCAGTGGTGTGCGGTGCTTTGTGCTCTATAAATTGCCCTGATGTCTTCCCGATTATAGGTGGACGTACAGTTTGCCAGATTGAGGATTCCATTAGCGGTGCAGACCTTGAAATAGAAAAAACCGAACTGAGAGAGCTGTTTAAACTTAACATAGGCTGAAAAATTCGCGGGAGTATTGATTGCTTCCGCGTTTGTTTTGCAAAGAATATAAAAAATGTCGAAAATTTTACAAAAGTACTTGATTATATTGGCATAATAATGTATAATACCAATTGTTTTACAATAATAAAATAAAAGTTTTGTAATACTAAATTTTGAGGTGAAACAAAGTGGATATAGGAAAGAAGCTGAAACAGCTCAGAATAAAGAACCAGCTGACCTTGGAGGATGTGGCAAACAGAAGCGAACTTTCAAAGGGATTTTTGTCCCAGCTTGAAAATAACAACTGTTCTCCGTCGATTTCTACGCTTGAAGATATACTTGAGGTTCTTGGCTCGTCACTTCAGGAGTTTTTTGCCGAGAATAAAGAAGACACAATTGTATTTACACCCAAAGATTATTTTGAAAACGAGCAGGAGGAGTACAAGATAGACTATCTTGTTCCCAATGCGCAAAAGAACTCGGTAGAACCGATAAAGATTACTATTTATCCGGGAGGCAGGTCGCAGACAATTATTCCGCACGACGGAGAAGATTTTGGGTATATGATTTCAGGCAACGCTGATTTGATTTACGGCAGTGAAAAGCATCATCTTAAAAAGGGCGATACGTTCTATGTTTATTGCAACGAAAGTTATCACCTTGAAAACAATGCCAAAAAGAACTGTGAAATTATATGGATTTCAACACCGCCGTTTTTTTAAAGATTACGACTTCAGATAGGAGAGTAAAATATGAATGCATTAATTGAACTTAAAAACATAACAAAAACATTTGATGACCAGCAAATACTCAAAGGGATAAATTTAAAAATTTATGAGAATGAGTTTTTAACCCTTCTTGGCCCATCTGGCTGCGGAAAGACCACAACACTCAGAATTATTGCAGGCTTTGATGAGTCTGACGGCGGCGAGCTGCTTTTTGACGGTATTGAAATTTCAAAGCAGCCTCCGTATAAGCGCGAGGTTAATACTGTGTTTCAAAAGTATGCGCTGTTTCCGCATCTGAATGTTTTTGATAATATCGCATTCGGGCTTAATATAAAAAAGACAGAAAAGTCAGTGGTTAAGCAGGAAGTCGAAAAAATGCTTAAGCTGGTGGGACTTTCAGGCTTTGAAAAGCGTGATGTTACATCGCTTTCGGGCGGTCAGCAGCAGCGTGTTGCCATTGCAAGAGCACTGATAAACAAACCAAAGGTGCTGCTTCTTGATGAGCCGCTTGGTGCGCTTGATGCAAAGCTTCGCAAGGAGATGCAGTTTGAGCTGAAAAAAATTCAGAAGGAAGTCGGAATTACATTTATATATGTAACCCATGACCAGGAAGAAGCACTTTCTATGTCCGATACGGTTGTGGTTATGAATGACGGATATATTCAGCAGATAGGAACACCGACAGATGTTTACAACGAGCCTGAAAACAGATTTGTTGCTCAGTTTATAGGTGAGTCCAACATAATTGAGGGAACAATGATTCGAGATTGTCTTGTTGCGTTTGACGATTTCGAGTTTGAATGTGTTGATAAGGGCTTTAAAGAAAACGAGGAAATAGAGGTTGTGTTAAGACCTGAGGATATTGATATTGTAGCAGCGGATAAGGCAAAGCTTACCGGCACGGTTACAAGTATTGTGTTTAAGGGTGTTCACTATGAAATTATGGTGCAATCAAAATACAGACAGTATATGATACATACAACCGACTATCACGAAGTGGGACTTGAGGTAGGACTTGCTTTTGGTCCCGAGGATATACATGTTATGTGGAAGATGGTTTAATCATAAATAAATCTGAAGGGAGAAAGCAATGAAATATTTTAAAAGTCTGGTAAGACCGTATCTTGTGTGGTCTTTTATAGTTGTTCTTGTTCCGCTTTTTATGATATTTTTGTACGCTGTTACAAACAGCGGTAATTCTCTTATAAATATACAGTTTACTCTGAATAACTTTGGCAAATTTGTTGAGCCTGTTTATCTTGAAGTTTTTATAAATTCCATAAGGCTGGGACTTATTACCGTGGCAATATGCCTTGTTTTGGGGTATTCTATGGCGTATATTATTGCAAGGCAGAAAGAGAAGGTTCAGAATTTTCTGATTCTGCTCGTAACAATACCTATGTGGATAAATATGCTTATAAGAATATATGCATGGAAGAGTATTTTAGAGCCGCTTGGTCTTATGCATACCGATTTTGCGGTTATGGTAGGGCAGATTTGCGAGTTTTTGCCGTTTATGATAATTCCAATACATACCTCGCTCAGCAAGATGGACAAGTCATTTGTTGAAGCCGCGTATGACCTTGGTGCAAATCCCGTTCAGACATTTTTCAAAGTGACCTTCAAGCTGTCTATACCGGGGGTTTTAAATGGCGTTATAATGGTCTTTCTTTTGTCAATATCCACGTTTATGATTCCGCAGATATTGGGCGGCGGACAGTATATGCTTATCGGAAACCTGATAGAAAAGCAGTTTATTGAAGTGGGCGACTGGAACTTCGGAAGTGCGGTATCCTTGCTGCTTGCACTTATCATCCTGTTTTCAATACGCTGGATGAAGAAGATTGACAAGGGAGAAAATTAATTTGCCAATACTTTAAATTTTGTATAAGGAGGCTATGTGTTGAAAAAATTAGCACGTATCTCATCAGGACTTTATGTAGCTTTGTGTTTTGCATTTTTCTATGTGCCGATTATTATAACAATGATATTCTCGTTTAATTCGTCAAGGTCATTTGCAAAATATACGGGATTTTCGTTAAGATGGTATCAGGCTTTAATAAATGATTCTGAAATTATGGCTGCAGTAGGGGTGTCTGTTTCGGTTGCACTGTTTGCAACAGCGATTTCAACCGTGCTTGGCACAATTACTGCAATAGGTCTTTCAAAAAGCCGCAGGATTTTGAAGGAATGGATACTGAATATAAATAATATCCCTATAATGAATCCGGATATTGTTACGGCAATAGGGCTAATGATATTGTTTACATCCCTTAAGATTGAAAAAGGCTATATAACAATGCTTCTTGCACATATTTGTTTTTGTACACCTTATGTAATAACAAGCGTGTACCCCAAAATCCGCGAACTTGACAACAACATTGCAAACGCTGCAATGGACTTGGGTGCAACACCGTTTCAGGCTCTTGTTAAGGTTATTGTTCCCATGATTAAACCCGGAATTTATGCAGGGATGCTGCTTGCATTCACCATGTCAATTGACGATTTTGTTATATCGTATTTTGTAAGCGGCAACGGCGTTGAAAATATATCTATGATTGTATACAATGCCACAAAGAGGATTAACCCTACAATAAATGCGCTCTCGACAATAGTTATTCTTGCAATAGTTTTCGCTGTGGTTGTGGTAAAGCTTGCTCCAAAGGTAAGGAGCACAAGCTGGTTTTGTGCACTTAATGAAAAAATACCGAAAAAGACAAGACGGGTATTTGAGGCAGTATGCGGCGTGTTAATTTTTGTTATACTTTTAAGGTGCGGTGGTGATGCAAAAACTCTAAAAGTCTACAATGCAGGTGAGTACATTGACGATTCATTGGTTACTGCATTTGAAGAAGAGTATGGATGCAAGGTTATTTACGAAACCTTTGATTCAAACGAATCCATGTATACAAAGGTTATGAGCGGCGAAAAGTATGATATAATTATTCCGTCTGATTATATGATAGAACGTCTTGCAAAAGAGAAGTTCCTTCAGGAGATAGACAAGGATAGGCTTAAAAACCTTGGTAATATTATGCCGCGGCTTATGAATCAGCCATTTGACCCTGAAAATAAGTATTCAATACCGTATTTTTGGGGAAATGTGGGTATACTGTATGACAAAACTGTTGTGAAGACTGAAGATTTGGAGGCAGGCTGGGAGGTTCTCAGAAACCCTGCGTATAAAGATAATATCTATATGTACAACTCAGAGCGCGACTCGTTTATGATTGCGCTGAAGGCGCTTGGATATTCACTCAACACAAGTGACAGAGCAGAGCTTGACAGGGCATATAAATGGCTTGTTGAACAAAAAGAACGTGTAAATCCGATTTATATGGGTGACGAGGTCATTGACAGTATGATTGCCGGAAACAAAGCGATGGCAATAGTATATTCCGGAGATGCAGCATATATTATGTCTGAGAATGAAAACCTTGGTTTTTATACACCGCAAAGCGGCACAAACCTCTGGATTGACGGAATGGTTATAACAAACGAGTGTAAGAATGATGATTTGGCATATAAATGGATTGATTTTATGCTCGAGCCTCAAAATGCATCGTTAAACTCTGAAACAGTGGGATATTCATCACCGGTTGAGGAGGCATACAAAGAGATAAGCATGACGGTATATGCGGATAACGAGGCGTATGTTCCGCGTCAGGATAATCAAAATGATGAATTCTTCCGGTATCAGGAGCCGGAAATAAAAAGATACTGTGCAGAACTTTGGACAAAGGTCAAGTCACAGTAGAAGCAGGTGCAGAATGTATATAATTGCAGGGCTGGGAAATCCCGGCAGAAAATATGTAAACACACGGCACAATATGGGTTTTGATGCCCTTGATGCTGTTGCGGCAAAGTATGATATTGCTGTTAAAAAATCAAAGTTTAATGCGCTTTACGGCGAAGGCACAATTGAGGGCGAGAGGGTCGTTTTGGTAAAGCCTCAGACCTTTATGAATCTCAGCGGTGACGCCATACGTGAATTCAAAGCATGGCATAAGGTTGAGGACTCGCAAATAATTATAATATATGACGATGTATCATTGCCTGTTGGCAAAATGCGGATACGCTCCAAAGGCAGTGCCGGCGGACACAACGGAATGAAAAGCATTATATGCAATCTGAATACCGATGTGTTTCCGAGAATAAAAATCGGAGTAGGAAGCCCACAAAATCCTGACTATGACCTTGCGGATTATGTTCTGGGAAGGTTCAGCAAAGCAGAAGTCAAAGAACTTATTCCCATGGCAATAAAGGCGGCGGAGGCAGTGGGCGAAATAATAAAAAACGGCGTAGAAAAGGCAATGTCTGCCTTTAATTAATCTGACCTGCTTAAAGGAAGGGTTGAGTTATGAACGGATTTTTAAAAATATTAGACAGCCTTGCTGATTTTGAGGAAATAACCGGGGGATTGAAGCGTGCTCAATCCCCTGTCAGCGTTACGGGTGCCGGTGATTCGGTAAGGTCACATCTGATATTTTGTACATGTAAAGCACTTAATAAAAATGCTCTTGTTATTACCTCAAACGAGGCTCAGGCAAGGGCTGTTTTTGATGATATAAATTATTTTTTCGGGGGCAAAGCGCTTTTGTTTCCTGAAAAAGACCTTATGTTCTATGATATTGAAGCGTCAGCAAATGATATTAAGAAAAAACGCCTTGATGTTATCGACAAGCTGGCGCAAAGCGATGGCGAGTATGCAGTGGTTACAACGGTTTCGGCATTACTTAGTGCTACAGTTCCCAAAGCTGTGTATCAAAGCCGGACTTTGACATTAAATGTGGGTGATGAAATAGAGCTTGATGACCTGTGCCGGATAATGGTGGATTTTGGTTATAAGCGTGAAGAAATAGTTGAAGGGCCGGGACAGTTCAGCGTGAGGGGCGGAATTTTTGATTATTTCCCTTATTGGAGTGATATGCCTTTCCGTATTGAGTTCTTTGACACAATGGTTGACTCGGTGAGGAGGTTTTATGCCGAAACGCAAAGAACGGTGAGCAGCGACGAGGAGGCAGTTGCACGAATTACCCCTGCGGACGAGATAGTAACAGATGCAAAGTCGCGGGCTGACGCGGTGAAGCAGCTGTCGCAAAAGCTTAAAGCAGCAGAGAATAAAGAAAATCGTGACGAACCCCAAATTAAGCTGATTTCAACCTTAAAAAAGGATATTGAGAGGATAGAACAAGGTCTTGTTTTTCCTTCAAGAGATAAATATATTCCACAGCTTTATCAGGACAAAATGCCAACAATACTGGATTACCTGCAGGACGGGTATATTGCCTTTATTGATGACCCGCAAAGAGTATCCGATACAGTGAAGGGCGATGACAAAAGAGAAACCGAAACCTTGAAAGACCTTATTGAACGTGGTATTTTGCCGGGCGGTAAATTTCGGTATCACGCAGACTATGCTGATGCAATAAAGCAACTGTCGGACAGCGGTATGGTGGCGCTTTGCCCGCTTTCACATTCAAATACGGATATAAAACCCCAAAAGCTGGTCAATTTAACTGCCAAAAGCCTTAATAATTATGGCGGCAAGATGGAGTTTTTCTTTGACGCACTCAATTTTTACCGAAAGAATAAATACAGAATAATCATTCTTGGCGGTTCACAGCACCGTGCCGAAAATCTGGCAAAGCAGCTTGAGGATGAAGAAATTCCCTGCGCAAGAGCCGAAAACTTTGACGAGCTTCCAAATGCGGGCGGCATAATTGTGACCCATGGCGGACTCAGCCGCGGCTTTGAGTATCCGTTAATCAGAACAGTGGTTATAAGCGACAGGGAAATCTTTGGTCAGGAAAAGCGTCGGCGCAAACGCTTTAAGGTGGATAAAAAGAATAAAATTGACAGTTTTACCGACCTTTCGGTGGGCGATTTTGTTGTGCACCAAAACCATGGTATAGGTCAGTATATGGGCATACAGCGGCTTACGGTAGAGGGCGCACAAAAGGACTATTTGAAAATTATTTATAAGGGCGGCGACTTTTTATACATCCCTGCAGACCAGCTTAATATGATATACAAGCATTCCGGCAGCGAAGGTGCTCAGGCAAAGCTGAGTAATCTTGGCGGACAGGACTGGAACCGTGCAAAGCAAAAGGTAAAAGCATCCTGTGAGGATATGGCAAAAGAACTGGTTGAGCTTTATGCTCAGCGTGAATCAATCCGCGGCATCAGCTTTTCTGCCGATACAGAATGGCAGAAGGATTTTGAGGCGGCTTTTCCTTATGATGAAACAGATGACCAGCTCAGATGTATAGCCGAGGTCAAAAAAGATATGGAAAAAGCCCATCCGATGGAGCGTCTTTTGTGCGGTGATGTGGGCTATGGCAAAACTGAAGTGGCAATGCGTGCAGCGTTCAAGGCTGTTATGGACGGCTATCAGGTGGCATACCTTGTGCCGACGACTATTCTTGCAAATCAGCACTATAACAACTTCAGACAAAGAATGAAGGACTACCCGATAAATATTGCAACGCTTTCAAGGTTTGTCACGCCAACCCAACAAAAGAATGTGGCAAAACAGCTGAAAAACGGTGAGGTTGATATTGTTATCGGCACACACAAAATATTGCAGAAGAATATCAGCTTTAAAAAGCTTGGACTTCTTATAATAGACGAAGAACAGCGTTTTGGTGTGGCACACAAGGAACGCATAAAAGAAATGCGAAAAGAGATAGACGTGCTGACCCTTTCGGCAACACCCATCCCCAGAACATTGCACATGTCAATGACAGGAATACGTGACATGAGCGTGCTTGCCGAGCCGCCGAGTGACCGCTATCCTGTTGCAACCTATGTTATGGAATACGATGCAGACATAATCCGTGAGGCAATCAGCAAGGAGCTTTCAAGGGGCGGACAGGTCTATTATCTTCACAATCGTGTGCAGGGTATTGAAAAGGCTGTTGCCACTATTGAACAGCTTGTGCCCGAGGCGCGTGTCGCATCTGCTCACGGAAAGATGTCGGAGCGCGAGCTTGAAAGTATTATGCTTGATATGTCCGAGGGCGCAATTGATGTTTTGGTATGCACAACTATAATTGAAACGGGACTTGATATAGCAAATGTAAATACAATTATAATTGAGGATGCCGACAGACTTGGATTAGCTCAGCTGTATCAGCTGCGCGGCAGAGTGGGGCGCTCGAATAGACTTGCATACGCATATCTTACCTACCGGCGGGATAAGGTTCTCAATGAGGACGCACAAAAGCGTCTTCGTGCGATACGTGAGTTTACGGAGTTTGGTTCGGGCTTCAAGATTGCAATGCGCGACCTTGAAATCCGCGGCACCGGCAATGTGATAGGCCCGCAGCAGAGTGGGCACATGGAAAGCGTGGGCTATGAGATGTACTGCAAGCTTCTTGCTGAGGCAGTAAGCGAGATGCGCGGAGTACCTCTGGAGCAGGAGATTGAAACAAGTATTGATCTTCCGTTAAGTGCGTTTATTCCCGAAAAATACATCTCGGCACATTCGCAAAGAATTTTGGCTTACAAAAAAATTGCGGCAATTGAAACGCGTGAGGATTTGGGCGATGTATATGACGAACTTCTTGACAGATACGGAGATGTTCCGGATGTAGTAAACAATCTGATGGAGCTTTCACTTATCCGTTCGATGGCATCAAAAAGAAAGTTTACCGAGGTAAAGGGTGACAAAGAGCAGCTTATTTTGATGTTTGACCCGCAAAACGCTCCTGACCTGAGCGGTCTTGTGGTGGATGAGGTGTTTATGTCGGGGAAATGCGCCTTAAAAACCGGCAAAAAGCCAAAAGTTATCTATAAAACCGGCAAATTTACATCGGTGCGTGAATATTTAAATATTATTAAAGAATTTATCGAAAAAGTATAGCAAAATTTTTTAATATGTTGTATAATGGACTTGCGCGAATGTGACATTTCATAAATTAAATAAAGAAATGAGGAAAAACTTTATGGAAAACGAAAATATACGTGAAAATGAAAACCTTACGGAGGAGGAAATTACTCCCGAGGTGTCTGAAAACGAAATAACACCGGTATCAGCGGATGAGGTTGACGGTGCAGTATCCGAAGCTGATACTGTAATTGACGAGATTCCCGAGAGTACAGATTCTGCTGAAGACAGCGAAGATGTAATTGGCGACGAATGGCAAAATCAGGCTGTTGAGGCTGTTGAAGAAAACGCACAAACTACTGAACTGACCGAAGAGGAGCTTGCGGCTTTGAGTGAAATCAAACGCAGAAGACGTAAGAAGGGGATTATTATATCTGCAATAGTTGTTGTCGTTATTGCTATAATGGCATACTTTGTATGTGCTATTGAAGGCGTGGGCAGCAACACAATTGTAAGCAAGCCGATTACAGCGTCACAGACAGCTGGCGACGCAGGAGCGGTAAAGAATGCTCTCAGCACCGATAACATCAAGTATGAGAATCCTCTTGCTGCTGCATTTGACAAGATTACAGGCAAAAACAAGGATGTTGCAATTACCATAAACGGCGAAAAGGTTAACCGCGATGTTCTTAATTTTGTTGTCAATTCGTCGGGTATAAACAGTGTTTATACTCTTATGCAGATGCAGATGATTAAAAGTCTTGACGATTTTGATTGGAATGCAATTGATGAAACCTCTGACCTTTCATACCTTGAAGTATCAAAGGGTATGGCGGTGGAAACTCTTATTCCGATTTATGCGGTAATTGCAGAGGGCGAAAAGCACGGAATTACTCTTGACGAAGATGATGAAAAGAAAATTGCAGACTGGATTGCAGAGCAGAAGGCAAACTATGGCGACGAGTTTGAAAGCATTCTTAAAAAGAGCGGTTACGAAACCGAAGAAACTCTTGCCGAAATCCAAAGAATTCAGCTTCACATGCAGAAGGTATATGAAGATATTTCAAAGGACGTTACAAAATATGCAACGCCAAAGCAAATGAAGGCGCATCTTTCGGATGATAAGGTTACAGTAAAGCATATTCTTGTCAAGTTCGAAGAGGACGAGACAGGTGCGGTTACAGATGACGCAAAGGCTAAGGCAAAAGAAAAGGCAGAAGAAGTTCTGAGCAAGGTTAAAGCCGGCGAGGATTTTGATAAGCTCATTGAGCAATATAATGACGACCCGGGTGCAACTGATGAAGGCTATACCTTTGCAAATGACGGAACCATGGTTCAGGAATTTGCTGATGCATCGTTTGCACTGGAGATAGGCGCAACAAGTGAGTTGGTTGAAACAACTTACGGTTATCACATTATCAAAAGAATTGAAAGAAAAATTACTGCCGATGAATATATCGAAATGCTTCAGAAAACAGTTGATGTAAGGATTAAAAAGGGCGTATATGACAATATGAAGGTTACAATTGACCTTAATGACTACTTTGGTGCGCCTACGGATGATACTGCTGAGGCACAAACAGACGCAGAATAATCAAAATTCGGAGGCAACGGTGTGCAAACGGTACGCCGTTGCTTTTTTGAACTATCTAAAGAGAAAGGCGGAATGTTATGTCTGCTTATTCACTGGTTTCTTCATTTTTAAGCTATGTTTTTACTACAATTATTTATCTGTTTATTTTCAGTGTTATTGCGCTTATTTATATGGATATAAAACGTGCAAACCGCGGCGAAAAGACCGGGTACGATTTTGATGAGCTTGATACCGCTGAAATGTTGGAGGACGAGCCTGTTGAAGATGAGCCGGAAACCCCTAAAGAAAAAAAACACAAGCCTTCGGCGATTTTGCGTACGGTAAAAAGCCGTGAAGCCAAGGAGTGCGGAATGAAGGCTGCATACAGAATAGGTGAAAAGGGTGCGATAATCGGGCGTGGCAAGGACTGTGATATTTCAATCAAAGATATGTATCTGTCGGTTGAGCATTTTCAAATCTGGCATGAGGACGGATTGTGGTACATAGGCGATATGGGCAGCAAAAACGGCACCTTCTTAAACGAAGTGCGCCTCAAAAAGGTTAAGACCTTATACGACGGCGACGAGATTTCATTTGGCGGACTTCAGGTGATTTTTGAGGAGGAAGCATAATGGAAAAGGCAAATTTTAAATTACCGGCATATCTGCTGATAATTATGAATGCTTTGGGGTTTCTTCTTTTATTTATGGCAAATGACTATCGTGCAAATGTGCTGTATGTTGGTCTTGGCTTGCTGGGGTTATTCATTCTGATTTATTCAATACTGGTAATATGCAATATGGGAGATAAGTTTTTGGTTCTTATTGCATCAATGCTTATGACCCTTGGCGTGCTTATGCTGTGCAGACTTGATATAATTATGGGTGCAAGGCAGATTGTATGGATATGCATTGGAGGAATGGTATTTTTTGTAACCTACTGTATATACTACAACATCAGGTTTTGGAACAGAATGTGGTTTCTTTATGCTGCAGGCGGAATTATACTGTTTGTACTTACTTTGGTATTGGGCAAAACCGTAAACGGCTCACGCAACTGGATAAGCTTTGGACCGTTGTCATTTCAACCCTCCGAAATTATAAAAATTTTTTATATAATGTTTCTTGCCTGCCACTATTCGGGAAGCTGGACAAAGCCTTTTTTAAGACTTTCGCCAACCCTTATGACAGGCGCAGTAACGTATGTTTATATACTGTTTTTGGTTCTTCAGCGTGACTGGGGAACAATACTGGTTGTTTTTCTGATTTTTATATTTATGATTTATGTGTATGAGGAGCAGAAGTGGTTTTTGTTTGCAAATATTGCATCAGCGGCGGTTGTGGCGGCTTTTGGATATTTGTTTCTTTATCATATTCAGGTGCGTGTGGGCGTGTGGCTTGACCCTTGGGCAGATGTTTCAAACAAAGGCTATCAGATAGCGCAGTCCCTGTTTGCAATTGCTGCAGGCGGATATTTTGGCAGAGGGCTGGGGAACGGTGCTCCAGATTACATCCCTGAGGTGCATACCGACTTTATCTTCTCTGCAATCTGCGAGGAAATGGGCGTGTTTGGCGGTGCTGCGGTTATTATTTTGTTCTTTTTGCTTGCCTACAGGTGCTTTAAAATAACACTTAACACAAAAAACCTATATAACAAAGCAGTTGGACTTGGAATAACCCTTATGTTTGCACTGCAGACTTTTATAATCATTGGCGGTGTGACAAAATTTATTCCGCTGACCGGTATTACTCTGCCCTTTGTCAGCTATGGCGGAACATCTGTTGTGGTAAGCTTTGCATCATTGGGAATTATGCAGGCAATCTCGGCACTTGAGGCAAGAAAAGGAGGTACAGAGCGGGATGAAAACGAATAGGCGTATAATTCGCGTGTTGATTGTGGTTTCGGCGCTGTTTCTTGCACTGCTAAGCTATCTTTTGTATTTTAATATGTTTGAAGCGGAAAGAGTTTCAACAAACCCATATAACAGGAGACAGTGGGATGACGAGAGGTATGTAACAAGAGGGACAATTTATGATGCCGACGGACTTGTTCTTGCTGAAACCGTTGAAAACGAATCCGGCGGTGTGATGCGCAAATATCCTCAGGGAAGGATTTATAGCCATGTTATTGGTTACTGCTCTCAGGTTTACGGAAAAAGCCTGCTTGAAAGAGAATATGACAGTGAACTGTTAGGCAAGGGCGACCTTGACCTTTTTCAAGGCGATAAAAAGAAGGGCTTTGATTTAAACCTGACGATAGCCAATTCACTTCAGAAGTATGCGTATGAGCAGATGCGAGGCAAGCGTGGTGCGTTGGTGGCAATGAATCCCCAAACCGGCAAAATCCTTGCAATGATAAGTCTACCCGATTTCGACCCCAATGCCGCAACTTTGGAGAAAAGCTGGGGCGACATAGTTGAAAATGAAAATTCACCGTTGATTGCAAGAGCAGTTCAGGGCCTTTATCCTCCCGGCTCGACCTACAAAATTGTAACGGCTGCGGCAGCGTATGAAAATGGCTTAGCCGGAACAAAATTTAATGATGAAGGCAAATTTACGGTAGGTGACCTTACTGTGGAAAACTACAATGGCAAAAAGTACGGCGAAATCAGCATTGAAAAGGCGTTTGCGGTTTCCAGCAATCAGGTATTTTGCAGCGTAGGCTTTGAGCTTGGCAGCGAAATTATCAAGGAAATTTCCGAACGATTTTGGATAGGCAAATCAATAGAATTTGACCTTCAAACTGCGGCAAGCCGCATCGAGTATAAAAAGATGTCAGACAGTGATTCTGCACTGGTTGCAATAGGTCAGGGTCAGCTTTTAACAACTCCAATGGAGATGGCTGTAATTTGCTCTGCAATTGCCAACGGCGGCGAAATAATAAGACCGTATCTTGTTGACAGCATAACAAAAAACGAAACAGTGGTAAAAAGCAGCAAAGAAAAAGTTCTTGGCAGGGCAATATCTGAAGAATGCGCAGAATATGTTAAAGAACGGATGATTGAAACCGTAAATGAAGGAACAGGAACAAAAGCCCGCATAAGCGGCGTGACAGTTGCGGGCAAAACAGGAACGGCAGAAAACGAAAATGAAAAAGACCATGCGTGGTTTGTGGGCTTTGCACCTGCAGAGACGCCTGAAATAGCTGTTGCGGTTATATTAGAAAATGACGGAAGAAGCGGCGGAGATTCCGCAGCGCCAATTGCGCGCAACGTAATGAGCAGGTATTTATCTTCCGTCAAATAAAAAGCAGACAGATTATCTTATAAAACTTTGGAGGACTTGGTGTATGTCGGCAGAAATGATAGAAATACGCACAGACGAAGAATGTCCGCTTGCAGTACTTTGCGCGGTTGATACCGGAGCGTTTGATATGGAACGCTCCATGGACGAGCTTGAAAACCTTGCACAGACCGCAGGTGCAGAAGTAATTGCGCATTTTGTGCAAAAGAGTCGTGCGTTTGAAGCGGCAACCTGTATAGGTACAGGCAAGCTTGCCAAGCTTTCGGACTTTTGCAAAAACAACGAAGTAGAAATGGTTATATTCAATCATGAACTGACAGCCTCTCAAATGCGAAACATTGAAGATGCAACCGGCGTTACGGTGATTGACAGGACAACACTTATCCTTGATATTTTTGCCCAAAGAGCAAAAAGTGCTGAGGGTCGTCTTCAGGTTGAGCTTGCCCAATTAAAGTACAGACTTCCCCGACTTGGCGGATTGGGTAATGTCCTCTCCAGGCAGGGTGGAGGTATAGGCTCAAGAGGCCCCGGTGAAGCCAAGCTTGAAACGGACAAGCGATATATAAGACGAAGGATTGAAAAATTGGAAGGTCAGCTTGAAGAACTTACCAAGCGCCGCGAATATGCTCATAAACGGCGCAAAAAAGACGGTGTCACTACTGTGGCGATTGTGGGGTATACCAATGTAGGAAAGTCTACAATACTCAATGCCTTGACAAAAGCAGGGGTGTTGGCAGAAAATATGCTGTTTGCAACGCTTGACCCAACAGCGCGGGCGTTGGAATTGCCTGATGGCAGAACGGTTATGCTGGTTGATACCGTAGGATTGGTCAGCAGACTGCCTCATAATCTGGTTGAGGCGTTCAAATCAACATTAGAGGAAGCGGTAAATGCCGATTTAATTTTAAATGTATGCGACATATCATCAAGCGAGGCATTGCAGCAGGTGGAGATTACAAAAAGTCAGATTGCAGAGCTTGGCGGTGGAAATATCCCTATGATTATTGTTGCTAACAAGTGCGATTTGCTTGGCAATGAAGGAATAGTAATGGGAGAAAAAACGGTGTTTGTTTCTGCCAAAACGGGTTATGGATTTGAACGGTTGTTAAACGAAATTTCCAACTCACTAAAGCCTACAGTTAAGCGCCTGACACTTATGATTCCTTATCCTGATGCAGGCAGGCTGAATGTTATCCGCCAGAAGGGCAAGGTGTTTGACGAAAAGTATCAGGAAGAAGGTATTCTTGTTGACGCGTTGGTTGATATTACGGTATATGACTCGGTAAAAAAGTATATAGTGTAAGGTTTCAAAACTCCCCAATCTCATATTGAGATTGGGGAGTTTTTTACGTTTTGTTAAAAATAGTTCTAAGTGTGGACAAAGTGTCATATAGATAAAACAAACCTTTTAGAAAAGAGTGAAAAGAATGAATATGCGAATTGCAGAAATTCTTGGCTATGTTCCTGATAATTTGCGGGTAATGCTAAGAAAAACGTTTGAACTGACAGGCGACACACTTCAGGAAATCAGAATACGGTGCGGCCTTCCGCTGATTGTAAACACCAGTCATGGCAGCTTTGCAGTGTTGCCAAACGGTGAGATTTCTCCTGCTGTGGGGGGCGCCTACATAATTAAATCAAGTGATTTAAAACGCGTGTTTCAGGCAATCTGTGAAAATTCGGTCTATGCTTATGCCGAGGATATAAAGCAGGGCTTTGTGACTATCCGCGGCGGACATCGAGTGGGAATTACCGGCAGGGCGTCAGTTTGCTCGGGCAGGGTGGAAAGCTTCAGAGAGATAAGCTCGCTTAACATCAGAGTGGCAAGAGAAGTTGTCGGTGCCGCAAATAATATAGTCGACAGCATAATTACACCAGGCAAAGTAAAGAACACCCTGCTGGTTGCACCGCCAATGGGAGGTAAAACAACTGTGCTGAGGGATTTGGCAAGACAGATTTCAGACCAGGGGATAAAAACCTCAATAGCAGATGACAGAGGCGAACTTGCTTGTATTTATAAGGGTATTCCGCAGAATAATGTAGGTGTTCAGACCGATGTGATTGAAAATGCGTCCAAAGCCGAGGCTGTTATAATGCTGCTGCGTTCCATGTCACCGCAGGTTATAATTACAGACGAGATTTCTACAGCTAAGGATGCAGAGTCAATCTCGCAGTGCTTTGGAACAGGTGTTACAGTTGTGGCAACAACTCATGGCGACAATGCCGAGGATGTACGTGCGAGGCCGATATTAAAGGACTTGTTTGGCAGTATGGGATTCGAGCAGATTATTGTACTTCGCAAAGAGGGAGTGGGTCTTAATACCGAGATTTTTGGAACAGTCAGTGAAGTGAATTAATATGATAAAACTGATTACGGGTGCGGTGGTATTGGCTGGTTGTGCTGCATTGGGGATGTTTTTTGCATCAGGCTTCAGACGTCGGGTGCAGCAGCTTGTAGAGCTTGAAAATGTATTTGCTCAACTGGAATTTGATATTGACTATCTCAGCATACCACTTGACGAATCCTTTGAAAAGGCTGCAAAAAATTCATGCGGAGCAATAAGTGAAATGTTTTTATATATTACAGACCGGCTCAGAAAAAATCGTTGCTGCGATATGCAAATGGTATGGAAGCGTGCGATTGACAGGTCGAAAGACGATTTGTTTTTAAGTGATGATGACAAAAGAATTTTGACGGATTTTTCAAAAACGCTTGGCTCCGGCAACAAAGAAAAGGAAAAGAACAATATAAAAATGACACTTATGCGCCTTAAACTGGCAGAGGACGAGGCGCGCACAGCCGCAGAGTGTAATGTAAAAATGTATCGCGGGCTTGGAATCCTTACAGGGGTTTTTATAGTTATAGTTTTGATTTAGCATTACAAATGAGGAGGTATATTTGTGGGTGGAGTTGATTTGATATTTAAGGTGGCTGCAATAGGTATACTTGTTGCGGTTTTAAATCAGCTGCTTGTAAGAAGCGGAAGAGAAGACCAGGCAATGCTGACAACACTGGCAGGACTTGTGGTGGTACTTTTTATGGTAATAGACCAGATAAGTCTGCTGTTTGAAACTATCAAGTCAGTATTTGACCTTTAAAACGGGGCCGAAAGATGGATATTTTCAAGGTAGTGGGGCTGGGGCTTGCTGCAGCAACGCTTGCAGTGTTTGTAAAGGGCTGGAAACCGGAAATTGCAATAGGGATTTCTCTTGCGGCGTCAGCGATAATATTTATTGCAGTAATGCCGTATCTTAAATCCGTAATTGCAATGATTCAGAATTTATCTGAGCAGGTTGGTATAGAGGGTCGTTATATAAGGATTGTGCTTAAGGTTTCGGGTATTGCATATATTGCACAGTTCGGCGCCGAGCTTTGTCGGGATGCAGGTGAAACATCGGTTGCGTCCAAGATAGAGTTTGCAGGCAAGCTTATGATAATGGCGCTTTCTATGCCTCTTGTATACAAGCTTCTTGAGATTGTCAATGATATTATACATTTTGGCTGAAACGAGAGGAAAATTCAAATGAAAAGATTTTTTAAGATAATACCTCTTATATTGATTTTTATATGTATGCCGGTCTGTGCAGAGGGCGTTGAGGTTGAGCATGAGCTGATTGATGATTATATAAGTATGTATGGAGAAACTCTGGGTGACGGTATAGCAGCCGTGGGCAGCAGTAATGTTGAAAAGGTAATTCCGGGGTTCAGCGTTCAGGAAATCCTGTCTGACCTTACACAAGGCAAAAATATATTTTCGCCTGGTGAGATATTGGGCAAGGGTACAGAGCTTTTGCTTGCAGAAGTCAGACATACGCTTAAGGTTTTAATATTTATACCTGCATTGGCGATTTTAGGGTCATATATAATAAGCATTCAGGACGGTATGAAGATAAAGGGCGCGGCACAGGCTTCGTTTTTTGCTTGCTATTGCCTGATTGCAGGTATTGCCGCGGCAGCTTTTTTTGAGGTAATAGGTTGTGGAAGAGAGGTAATAAGAAATGTATCGGTGTTTATGCGCGTGCTTATTCCTGTTACACTTGTAAGCCTTGCATCAAGCGGTGCGGTTGTATCGGCAACCACCTTCGAGATGGTGCTTATGTCGGTTATTGAGATTACGCAGTGGATGGTTGAAAAGCTGTTTTTGCCGCTTGTTATGATGTCATCAGCGCTTAATATTGCCAACAACCTTTATGCAGGATTAAATGCTGAAAAGCTGGTACAGCTTATTAATAAGTCGGTCAAATGGGGGCTTGGAATTATGCTTACACTTTTTGTGGGGATAACCGGTCTTCAGGGAATTGCGGCAGGCAGTGCCGACGGCCTGACGGTAAAGGTTACAAAATTTGCGGCGTCAAACCTGATACCTATGGTGGGAGGAATATTGTCCGAAACGGTTGAAACTGTGATGAATTGCAGCGTAGTAATTAAAAACTCTGTTGGAGTTGCAGGGATAATTATTGTTATAGCAATTAATGTTATTCCTATACTAAAGGTTGCAGCGTGTTTGATAATGTTCAGACTTTGTGCCGCTGTGATACAGCCAATATCGGATGCAAGATGTGTCAAATGCATAACAGAACTGGGGGACAGCGTTTCGTCGGTGCTGTCTATGACGGTTGCGGTTGTTGTAATATTTGTTGTCATACTTACTATTGTACTGAATATAGGAAACACTGCGTTGATGCTGGGGAGGTAATCTTATGGATTGGCTTAGGGAATGGATAATGCAGATTGCCGGAGTGATTGCGGTTGGTGCGGTGCTTGATATAGTAATGATTGATGGCGAAATGAAAAAGTACATTAAACCGGTTTTGGGGTTTGTGCTGATTATTTCGGTAATCGGTCCTGTGGTAAGGTTTTCGGAAAAAGATATAGCTATAGATTCGGTGCAATACAGCACTATTGATGATTCAGGATTTTCTGAACAAATATATTTAAAGGAACAGGAAACAGTTATAAAGCTATATGAAAAAAAGCTTGCAGAAAAGATGGAAAGTGAATTTAAAAATGTATATAACCAAAACACACAGGTGTGTGTGACAGCGGAAGCAAAAGATAAAAATTTTGGTAGCATAAAAAAAGTGGATGTAACAGTTTTGCTGAAAAATGGTGACGCATTTGATGCGCAAAGCTTAAAAAAATTTGCACATCAAAAGTTTGATGTTCCTCTGCAAAACATTGGTATAAATTTTATAACGGAAGAGGGGTGATGGTAAGTGTTCTTTCGGTTTTTAAAAAAGAAGCCCAAAATTATAGAAGTTGACGAGGATGGAAATGTAAAACATTCCAACAAAAAAACTATGTGGCTGATATATATAATCATAGCGGCAGTTATTGCATTTGCACTTAGCGGAACCGGAGGAGAGGATAATAAAAAGCCCCGAAGTGAACCGAATATCCAAAGCTTTTCCGGCGATGAATACACAGCACAGCTTGAAAAGGGGCTTGAGGAAATACTGAATAAAGTAAAGGGCGCAGGCAGAGTAAAGGCAAGGATTACAGTATGTGAGTACGGCGAAAAAGTTTTGGCGTCGGACAAAAAGAAGGAAACTTTGAGGGAATCCGAAGCTGAAAAGAGCCGGCAAAGCATGACAGAGGAACAATCAGCAATTATTTACGGATCAGGGACAGAAGAGAAACCCTTTGTGCTCAAAGAAAAGCTGCCCGTTCCGTCGGGGGTTTTGGTGGTGGCAGAAGGTGCAGACAGTGAAACTGTCAGACTTGAGATTTACGAGGCAGTAAAAGCGCTTTATGGGATTTCAGGGCATCGGATAAAGGTTGCACAAGGAAATTTTGATTAAAACAGCAAGAATGGAGAGCCGTAAAAATATAACGCGGCAGAAAGGTGTGTAATTTTATGAAAAAATTTTTTAAAAGTATAAGGAGTAAACAAATTCTTATAGCAGGACTTGCGGTCTTGGTTGCGGTTGCAGGGTATTATCGCTGGACGGCAGAACGGCATGGGGATGCAGTTGCTGTTATGAATGACAGCGTTTTGGAAAATTCTTCAGAGCAGATTTCCAAGATAGAGGATAACGTTTTGGAAGAAACCGATAACGATTATTTTGCAAGGGCACGTTATGAGCGTGATTGTGCAAGAAGTGAAGCGGCAGAGCTTATTGCGGCGTCAACTCAAGACGGAGAACAAAGTGAACAGATTGCAGAAAAAAATGCTGAAAAGCTTGAGATGTATGCAAAAAATATGGAGGATGAAACGGCAATTGAAAATATGGTTATAGCAAAAGGCTACTTGGATTGTGTGGCATTTGTAGACCGGGACAGTGTAAGAGTTGTGGTAAAAACAGACGAACTTCAGGCAGAGGGTGTTGCACAGATAAAGGATATAGTGGTAGAACAAACAGGCGCAAAAACAACTCAAATAAAGATTTCAAACAAAAAATAGCAAAGGATGCTCGCAAAGAGCATCTTTTTTGCTATATGTTGTAATTTTTTGTTTTAAACAAAAGTTATTAAAAAACAGTTATTAAAAAACAGATTTATGTATTGTAATGAATTTTTGTCTGTGCTATACTAAATAAAAATAGTTTTTGTGCGTGATTTGACAAGAGGATATAAAGAATGTCGAATTTTGGCGAAAGGAGACCTTTGGAATGAAAGAACATGATTTAATCATGATGATGTTTGAAAATGAGCCGATTGAAACATTTGAAAAGTTATTGAATGAAGATAATGTTGAATTGGAGTGGGGATATCTTTTGCATATGTGTTATTGTGAGGAAAGCTATGAAAGTGTTGGTGGAGATTTAGGGTATATGGAAAATCCGCCGATAAACCATGAACGATTAGCATACCTTGAAAAGCTTATTGGATTTTTAGAATCAAAAGGAATTGTAGAGGTTACAAAATAATCTTTTGTCCTAACTTAAGATGAACTTCAGTTAAAAAGTCCGGTATCTAAATTGTACAGTCTTTATATAAAGGTTGTCGAAAATTGTTGAGAGAGGTTGAAAAAGAGGTGCTATTTTGAAAACAGTAACTTATGAGATATTTAAAAAAATATATGAATTATTCCCCGGCGAACCAGAATTTTGTATATATTTTGAAGATAAAGATGACGAATATATGATTATTAAATATGATGATGGACCGACTTTTCAAAGATGCGGAACTGTTGAAGAACAAAGTGGAGAAATTAAGTTTAAATCGCTGGACGAATTGTACAATACAACTACGATAGATAATATAACGTTAAAAGATGACTGGAAAAAGATTAAGCATATTTCTGAGAGTTGGTATGGAAATTTAGATACTTGCTGTGATGAATTAAAAATTGATTTAAAAACCATTGGCATCTAGATTATACAGTTTTTATATAAAGATTGTCGAATTTTGACGAATATAACAATAAGTTATTTAATCGTAATATAAACTAATAAAAATATTTTTACACAAAGGAGAAAAATAAATGCCAGAAGAATTGGGGAAAGAACTTTTAGTTGAATCTGCTAAAGCAGTTGCAGTTGAAGGGTATAACGATACATTAAAACCTACATTTAAATCTATTGGAAATATTATTGCTCTTCCTTTTCAAGCTATTGATGTGGCGCTTGCAAAACCGAAGTTATGGGTTGCAGAAAAACAATATAATTTTGAAAAAACAAGGGAACTATTGGCATACAAAATGAAAGATGTGCCTGAGGAAAAAATTGTTTCACCTGAAGGATATGTGGCAGTTCCAGCGTTGCAACAAATTTCGTATTGCTTTGACAGTGAAGAGTTAAGGGATATGTACGCAAATCTTCTTGCTTCTTCTATGAATATTGATACGAAATATAATGTGCATCCTTCATTTGTTGACATTATTAAACAGCTTACTCCAGATGAGGCAAAGTTGTTGAAAAAACTTTCACATCAAAATGGTTATCCGTTGATCGATGTTGTTTTAACTATAAAAAAGGGAGGATACATAACGTTAGTTCATAATTTTACTGATATTGCTGAAAATGTTTGTGATTGTCCTAATGAGATATTTTCGTATTTAGATAATTTTGAAAGATTAAAATTGATTGAGATTCCATATGGAACATATTTTAAAGATGAAAAGTTATACAAAGAATTAGAAGAACATTCATTTGTTAAACAGTTATTAAATAAACCTGTTAAAGAAAATGAAAAAATCGAAATTAAAAAAGGTAAATTTGAGTTAACGGCATTTGGTAAAAATTTTATAAAAGTTTGTTTGTAATTTGAAAATTTTGAGGATGAAGAATGGATAAAAAAGAGTATATAGTATATTGCCATATAAATAAAATTACTGCTAAAACATATGTAGGAATAACTAAGCAGGCTGCTAATAAAAGATGGTATGCTGGAGAAGGATACAAAAGACAGGCTTTTTATAAAGTTGTACAGGAATACGGATGGGATAATTTTGAACATTTAGTTTTGATGGAAGGTTTAAACAAAGAAGAAGCAGAATATTTTGAAACCTTTTATATCGATTATTATGATTCGTGCGAAAATGGATATAATGTAGATTTAGCCGAAGGACCAATAAATGCACTTTGTGGTGAATATTACAGAGAAAATGGCATTGTACCAATTGGAGAAGAATTAAAAAAATTATATAGAACAAAAAAGACGGTTGATCTAGAACAGTTAAAATGGATGGAAGAGTTTATAAAAAAATATGGCAAGGATAGTTAATAATTATTAACTGATTTTTGTTCCTAAAACGATATGAACAAGATCTATAATTAGTGGCATCTAGATTATACAGTCTTTATATAAAGACTGTCGAAAAATGTTGAAAAAGAAAAGAGGTAATAAAATGAGCAATCTGATTGCAAAAGAATACAAATGCTTTGAAGATATAAAGCATATTAAAGAAGACGTACAGAATATTGGTTTGCAAGAGAATTGGCGATTGTTTTAGATTATAACAAATGGGAAAATTTTCATAAGGTTATAAAGCGTGCAATGATTGCTTGTGAAAATAGCGGACACGATATTAATTGCGATTTTCCTGAGGTCAGGAAAATCGTGAAAGCAGGTGCAACCGAAAAACCTGTCTTGGATTATGAACTTACAAGATATGCTTGTTATTTGATTGTTCAAAATGGCGACCCAAGAAAAGAAGTTATTGCACTTGGGCAAACATACTTTGCCATACAGACTTACAGACAAGAAGTTGCGGACAGATTTAATCAGCTTGATGAAGATAGCAGAAGATTGGTTGTTCGCGGTGATATAAAACAATGGAATCAGCTTCTGGCGGAAACTGCAAGAAATGCCGGTGTTATAACGAATGAGGAATTTGCAATTTTTCAAAATGCCGGTTATATGGGGCTTTATGGTGGACTTGATGTTGAAGATATCCACAAAAGAAAAGGTCTTGCAGTAGGACAAAAAATTCTTGATTATATGGGCAGCACAGAACTTATCGCAAATCTTTTCAGAATTTCACAGACAGAGGAAAAGTTGAGAAAAGATAATGTTGATAATGCAGAAACTGCCACCAAAGTTCATAATACAGTTGGCAGAGAAGTCAGAAAAGCTATTGAAGAAATTGGCGGTACAATGCCTGAAGATTTGCCAACTCCCGAAAAGAGCATTGCTCAAATTGAAAAAGAGCAGATGAAAAGACTGAAACAAAAAGCAAAAGAAGGAACTTTGATGCTTGATGAATAATTTTTAGTCTTAACTTGATATGACGATGTTATAACTCAAGTTGGCATCTAGATTATACAGTCTTTATATAAGGATTGTCGAAATTTGGCGAAAACAGGTCATTGTAGTCAAAAAGCGCATTGACAATGCACATATTTTGTGGTACAATGTATATACTAAATGTAAGGAGGTAATATATTATGGCAACTGTAAATATGAGTATTCGGATGGATACTGAATTGAAAAAACAGGCAGACGCAATGTTTTCTGATATGGGGCTTAATATGACAACGGCTATGAATATGTTTTTAAGGCAGGTTGTCAGACAAGGCAGAATACCTTTTGAAATTGCGACTGATATTCCAAATGCAGAAACTGTTGCTGCTATTAAGGAAATGGACGATATGTTAAGTGGAAAGATACCGGCGAAAAGATATTCAAGTACAAAAGAGCTTTTTGAGGACTTAGAATCATGAAGTACCAAATAGAAATGTCAACTCGTTTTAAAAAGGATTATAAACTTGCTAAAAAACGAGGGTATAATATGGATTTATTGAAGGAAGTTATTGATATTTTAGCTAACGGAGATAAACTTCCTGAAAAATATCTTGATCATCCGCTATCCGGAGATTATAGAGGGTCAAGAGAATGTCATATTGAACCGAATTGGTTGTTAATTTACAGAATTGAGAAAGATTTACTGGTGTTAGGCTTAACTCGAACTGGTACTCATAGCGATTTGTTTTAACTAAAACCGATGTAGAACTTTCTGTCTGCATCGGTTAAGTTTTTAATCCTGACCAGATTTGAGCTTGTTTTAAAACAAAGGGCACATAGATTATACAGTCTTTATATAATTAACTTACGAAATAAACGTAATTTGCTAAAACAGTTAGAATATAAATTGTTTGCCAATTTTATAAAAAGTACCGAATATTGTCGAAAGCAAGGTGAAATATATTGATTAAAAAATATATTCTATTTGCAATACTTGTTATTATAGTTTTGTTTATTATATGGGTTGTCTATGGTAACAGTGCTTTGGAAATAAATACAATAGTTGTTTCATCTGAATCTTTGCCGATGGAATTTGATAGGTTTAGAATAGCGCAGATATCAGATTTACATAATACAGAGTTTGGAAAGAACAACATAAAGCTTATTTCTTTGTTACAAAAAGCAGACGCAGATATTATTGTAATTACGGGAGATATTGTAGATTCAAGAAGAACAAACATAGATAAGGCTGTATATTTTGCAGAAAGTGCAGTAAAGATTGCACCTACATATTATGTGAACGGAAATCACGAATCAAGACTTAGTAATACCGAATACAACCATTTAATAACAAGGCTGAAGCAGTCAGGGGTGACTGTACTTGAAGATGAGAAAGCAGATATATCTGTTGGAACTGATACAATAACCATCATTGGAATAAACGATCCGGGATTTAGAATGGAGCTTGTTGATGATGCTATGGAACAAAATATTTCACATCAACTTATGCGCATTGTCCCGGAAAACGCAAATTACAAGGTTCTTTTAGCACACAGACCGGAGTACTTTGAGGCGTATGCGGATAAAGCTGATTTGGTTCTGTCGGGGCATGCACACGGTGGACAATTTATCCTCCCCTTTGTAGGAGGTTTGGTTGCTCCGGGACAAGGATTACTGCCAAAATACTACGATGGTCTTTATGAAAATGGCACAACAAGTATGATAGTAAGTCGAGGGATTGGCAACAGCATTTTCCCATTTAGAATAAATAATAAGCCTGTAATAGTTGTAAGTGAGTTGATTGCGTTGAAATGATTAGATGTTCTGGACCCACTTGACACAAACTTAAATGTAGGATTATCTGAAAATATTAAATTAGTAAACATAAAATTTATATAAAGGCAGGTATTAAATATGATTATAGCGTTACCATCAAAGGTATATATTTTAAGACCTAAGGAAAACGAGGATATAAGACGGGACACCGAGGAATACAGCATATATTTTAAAAATATTATTCTTCCCTACAAAGAGGAATACGACATAAAAGTAGAATGCGAGTACGGCGGAAACTTCGGTGAGTTCTGGCGGATTTGTGAATTTCCGTACGACAGGGATTGTTTTCCGCTGACAATTGCGGTTTATGATGAAATTGGCATTCGCATTGCAGAAAAATCCTGTATTATATGTCTGGTTGATAAAAATAAGAATGCTGAATTTTCGGTTATGTCAATCGGTGACAGCATGACCCACAGTACAAAATATATTGAACAGTTTGTACATAAGCTTGAAAATATTACAACAAGAGGCTTAAGAAGCTTTGACGGACACATTTATATGGAAGGCAGAGGCGGCTGGTCATACAGGTGGTATTTTGAAAATACTACTGTCTGCTGGGGTGGAGTTTCACCGTTTGTATTCCCTGAAGATGTGGAAGGCAAGAAATATTATGGGGATATTGATTTTGAGGAAACAAAGAAGAAAAATGACAGACCGACATACGCTTATGACGGGTTGCCAGCTTTTGAACTTAAAGACGGAATGATTTATCATAAAGATGGTAAGCTGTACCAAAAACAAGATAATGGAGATATAATTATAAACGAGAATCCCCGGTGGGAGTTCAGCTTTAAAAAATATATTGAAAGATACAACCCGGGACATATTGATGCGGTATCACTTCTTATGGGCGGAAATGATTTGCAATATGTTTCGTATGAAAAATGCATGGATGTTGTATCCGAGTATGTCGAAAACACTCAAAAAGTAATTTCCTCGATTTGGGAGTATGATAAAAATATTAAAATTATTATCAATCTTCCTGTAATTGGCGCAGAGCAATATGCGTGGGGAAAGCAACTAGGCTGCGTTTCAGGCTCAAAACAGTACAGATTTGCTGTTATTTGTGCCGCAGATGCGCTGATTAAGCACTTTGACGGCTGTGAAGGCATTTATATTTCGGGCACACTTTTAAATCTTGACCCGGTCTTTGGCTTTGATAAGGAACCATACCGTGCAAACAAATATTGCGATGATTATGTTATGAAGCAGGCAAACTGGGTTCACCCAAATGCAAACGGATATAAGCAGATGGGCGACGCGGTTGCTGCAGTTATAGAAGCGATAAGACCATAGCACTAAAACTTTTGTAAATAAGAAGTAGGTCAGCAAAAGGTTTAAAATGCTATATCTGTTTCAAGCTGCTTTGAAAGCTTTTTGATTTTTCTGTATTTTGAGGGCGTCATTTTTATGTGACTTTTAAATATACGGTTAAAGCTTTTAAGGTCGCTGTAACCTACGGCGTTGCTTATCTCATATATTGGATTATCAGAGCTTTCCAGCAGCTTTGCTGCAACATCTGCTCTATATTTCTGCAGATATTCTTTAAAAGAAACTCCCATATCTCTTTTAAATGTATATGACAGATATGACAAAGAATAATTCAACTCATGTGCGGCTGTGACCAGTAGGTTATCGTCTGCGTATTGCTTTTTTATTGTTTCTAATATATATGAGGTTATCTCAGTTGTGGAGTTATGAAATCTGACAGCATCCTGCGTATTCAGTATTTGCAAGAGCAATGAAACAAGAAGGTGTATTGAGACTTTGTCTGACAGCTTTTTGCTGCTTCCCTGAACGGATGCCATTGCCTCGATAACTGAAAGAATACTGCCGTCAGTATCGTGAAGTATGATGTTGACAGGAAAGGGGATATGCTGCATTTCTTTGAGGTCAAATAAAGAGTATTTTAAAAGCTCGGTAAGAGTTTTGCAATCTTTAAGCTCGGGCTCTATCGCCTGAGGAAGAAATGAGGCGTTTATGAGCTTTAAATTATCGCCGGTATATTCGTGTATGGTTCCTATATCCATAATCATATAGTCACCTGTTTTCATAACTCTCTCTTCAAGAGAGTTTACCCTATGTACAAGACTGCCTTCAACTACATACATAAGCTCAAAAAAGTTATGCGAATGCTTTACTGTTGATTGATAAAAGTTGTATCTTACCGAAATAAAATCCTCTTGGGTAACGTTTGAAACTAACATCTTTTTCATAAAAGTTTGCCCCTAATATATAAAAGTTTAAGTATAGCTTTATATTGGTATTTTATTATAAAATGATAGAAAAATCAACTGTAAAATACAAGAGGTGATTATGGATGTATAATAAACCGGTACGAAAAGAAAAAATAATCCAGTTTGGCGAGGGCGGATTTCTTCGCGGATTTGTTGACTGGATAGTTCAGCTTACCAATGAGGCGTCAGATTTTAATGCGGGAGTAGTGGTTGTTCAGCCGATTGAAAAAGGTCTGTGCGACCTGCTTGAAAAGCAAAATTGCGTATATACACATATTATGCGAGGCTTGAAGGTCGGCAAAGAGGTAGTTGATACAAAAAAGATAGATGTAATTTCAAGATGTGTTAAGCCTTATGAGGATTTTGATGCATACTTAAGTCTTGCTGAAAACCCCGATTTCAGATTTGTTATATCAAATACAACCGAGTCAGGAATAGCTTATTCAGCAGAGGACATACCTGAAAAAGCACCGTTTGTAACATTCCCTGCAAAGGTTACAATGCTTCTTAAAAAACGTTTTGATTTGGGGCTGGGCGGATTTATATTCCTTCCGTGTGAGCTTATTGACAAAAACGGCGAAACCCTTAAAAAGTATATTCTTGATTATGCAGAGCTTTGGAGCTATGGAACGGATTTTAAGGCTTGGGTTGAAAATGAAAACACTTTCTGCAACACCTTGGTTGACAGAATTGTAACAGGTTATCCAAAGGACGAAAAATTTGACCTTGGGTACGAGGACAATATGCTTAACACAAGTGAGCTTTTCCATCTTTGGGTAATTGAAGGTGCAGATAGTATAACAGAAGAGTTCCCCTTTGATAAAGCTGACCTAAATATAATTGTTACCGACAATTTAGAGCGTTACCGCACAAGAAAGGTTCGTATTCTAAACGGTGCGCATACATCAATGATTCCTTATGCTATGCTTGAGGGTATTGAAACAGTAGGCGGTTGTATGAAGGATGAGAATATGAGCAGCTTTGTAAAAACCTGCGTATATAAAGAAATAATCCCTACTCTTGACCTGCCTGAAAAAGAACTTAAGTCTTATGCAGACGATGTATTCGAGCGTTTTCAAAATCCCTTTATAAAGCATCTTTGTGCATCTATTTCTTTAAACTCGGTAAGCAAGTTTAAGGTAAGAGTTTTACCGTCAATTTTGGAATACATAAAACGCACAGGCAAAATGCCGCAGAATCTTATCAAGTCTTTTGCAAAGCTGATAGATTTTTATAAAACCGACATGCCAAATGATGATGAAAAGGTTATGGAGCTTATGAAAAATTCTGATATAAAAGCCATTCTTGCAAATACCGAGCTTTGGGGTGAGGATTTAAGCTTTCTTTATGACGAGGTTATAAAATATGTTAATAAATAGGCTTGACAATGTTGAAGTAAACCTTGAAAATGGTCACAAATATGCAATTTGTGATATAAAAATGGGCGAAAATATAATTAAATATGGCAATCCAATAGGTCATGCAACAGAGGATATCAAAAAGGGTGAGCATGTTCATAGCCACAACGTGAAAACCAACTTGTTGGGAAATCTTGAATATACATATGAGCCTGATTTTATGCCCGTTGAAAAGATAGATTCGGACAAAATATTTATGGGATATGTTCGTGAAAACGGCGATGTGGGTATTAGAAACGATATCTGGATAATAAATACCGTGGGCTGCGTAAACAAGGTTGCAAAAAAATTGGCAGAGAAGTGCGGGGTATTGTGTTTTGAGCATCCCTTTGGTTGTTCACAGCTTGGTGATGACCACAAAACTACACAGCTTATCCTGCGGGGACTTGTGAACCAACCCAATGCAGGCGGTGTATTGGTTCTTGGTCTTGGCTGTGAAAATAATAATATTGAGGAGTTCAAAAAAATTCTCGGTGAGTATAATCCAAACAGAGTAAAATTCTTAAATACCCAGGATTTCGATGATGAGATTGAAGAGGGCGTTAAGCTGATAAACGAACTGAAAGCATATGCAAATACATTTAAAAGAACACCAATCCCCGTTTCAAAGTTGAAACTTGGTCTCAAATGTGGAGGTAGTGATGGATTTTCAGGCATCACTGCAAATCCATTGGTTGGCAGACTTTCTGACAGACTTATTGCAATGGGTGGAAGTTGTGTTTTGACAGAGGTTCCTGAGATGTTTGGTGCAGAACATCTTTTGATGAAACGCTGTGTAACAAAAGAGGTATTTGACAAAACCGTTGCCCTTATAAACGATTTTAAGGATTACTTTACAAGACATAATCAGGTTATTTATGAAAATCCATCACCGGGCAATAAAGCCGGCGGCATAACCACGCTGGAAGAAAAGTCTCTGGGATGCATCCAAAAAGGCGGTATGAGTCCAGTGGTTGACGTGCTGCAGATAGGAGATGTGCTGACAAAGAACGGACTTTCACTTCTTAATGGTCCCGGCAATGACATAGTTGCCATAACCAATCTTACTGCGGCGGGGGTACATATGGTGTTGTTTACCACGGGCAGAGGAACACCTGTTGGTGCACCGGTTCCGACTGTAAAGATTTCTACAAACCGAGCTCTGGCGGAGAAAAAGAAAAACTGGATTGACTTTGATGCATCGCCGGTGCTTGACGGAAACGAGCTTACCGATGAATTCCTTGATTACATAATTTCAGTTGCCTCCGGCAAACAGACACAAAATGAAATAAATGGCTACAGTGAAATTTCAATTTTCAAGGATGGAATCGTGCTGTAATAGATAATAAAAAAACAGATAGGAGTTTTTGATATGAAAGCAATGGAACAAATTTTGGAAGAATATGGAGTTGTACCGGTTGTTGTGCTTAAAAAAGCGGAAGATGCAATCCCACTTGCGGATGCACTCTATGCGGGTGGTCTTTCATGTGCAGAGGTGACTTTCCGTACCGATGCGGCAGAAGAATCAATCAGACTTATGAGCGAGAAATATCCCGATATGCTGGTTGGTGCAGGAACCGTTCTTACAATCGAGCAGGTTGACAGAGCAGTTGCTGCAGGTGCAAAGTTTATTGTAAGCCCCGGTTTTGACCCCGAGATTGTGGACTACTGTCTTGGAAAGAATATTCCTGTTTTCCCCGGTTGCATCACTCCCTCAGAGGTTGCTCAGGCTGTTAAACGCGGTCTTAAGGTTATCAAGTTCTTCCCTGCAGAACAGGCAGGCGGAGTTGCAATGATCAAGGCTATGGGTGCTCCTTATGGAATGGTTAAGTTTATGCCCACAGGCGGAATCAGTGCAAACAATCTGGCTGAATACCTCTCTTGCAGCAATATTGTATGCTGTGGCGGAAGCTGGATGGTTAAGGGTGACCTGATTGCAGAGGGTAAATTTGATGAGATAACAGCACTGACAAAAGAAGCAGTTGAGCTTGTTAAGAGTATTCGCGCATAAAGGAGAATAAAAAATGAACGTAAACCTTAATTTAAAAGATAAAAAAGATTGTAAATTTGATGCAGTTTCTCTTGGAGAAGTTATGCTCAGACTGGACCCCGGCGAGGGAAGAATCAGAACTGCAAGAAACTTCAGAGCATGGGAAGGCGGCGGCGAATACAATGTTATTCGCGGACTTCATAAATGCTTTAAGATGGATACAGCCGTTATCACAGCGTTTGCTGAGAATGAAGTTGGATATCTTATGGAAGATTTCATTGAGCAGGGCGGTGTTGACACATCTCTCATCAAATGGATGAAGACAGACGGAATCGGCAGAGTATGCAGAAATGGTCTCAACTTCACAGAACGCGGCTACGGAATCCGTGGTGCAGTTGGTTGTTCAGACAGAGCAAACACCGCAATCTCAAAAGCAACTCCCGAAGATTTTGACTTTGAATACATATTCGGAACACTTGGCGTTCGTTGGCTGCACACAGGTGGAATTTATGCAGCACTTTCCGACCAGTCTTGTGAAACTGTTCTTGCTGCGGTTAAGACCGCTAAAAAGTACGGAACAATAATTTCATATGACCTTAACTACCGTCCATCCATGTGGAGTGCAATTGGCGGTCTTGAAAAGGCACAGGAGGTTAATAAGGAAATTGCAAAGTATGTTGATGTTATGATTGGTAACGAGGAAGACTTTACAGCATGCCTCGGACTTAAGGTTGAGGGCAATGACGAAAACCTCAAGGAACTTAACCTTGACGGATACAAGAAAATGATTGCGGAAGCTGCAAAAACATATCCCAACTTCAAGGTTATAGCAACAACACTCCGTGAGGTTAAGACCGCAACTGTCAATGACTGGAGTGCAATTTGCTGGGCAAACGGCGAAGTTTATAAGGCAAAAGACTACAAGGGTCTTGAAATTATGGACAGAGTTGGCGGCGGAGATTCATTTGCATCAGGTCTTGTTTACGGCCTTATGACAACCGGCGATCCCGAACTCGCAGTTAATTACGGTGCGGCACACGGCGCACTTGCAATGACAACACCCGGTGACACCACAATGGCAAACAAAAAAGAGGTTGAAGCCATTATGGGTGGTGCAGGTGCAAGGGTTCAAAGATAAATTTTCGTTAGGAGAAATAAAAATGGGAATTATAAACGATAACTTTTTATTGAAAAACGAAACGGCAAGAAAGCTCTACAATGACTTTGCCAAGGATATGCCTATTATAGACTATCATTGCCATCTGTCACCAAAGATGATAGCAGAGGACTATCAATTTAAAAACGCGTATGACTTGTTTCTTGGCGGTGACCACTATAAATGGCGTCAGATGCGAACAATGGGTATTGATGAGGAATATATAACAGGCGACGCGGATGAATACGAAAAATGGCTTGGCTTTGCAAAAACAATGCCGTACCTTATCGGCAACCCGTTGTATCATTGGACTGCGCTTGAACTTAAAAGGTATTTTGACATTGACACACCGCTGACCCCTGATACAGCAAAGGAAATATGGGATACAGTAAACGAAAAGCTGAAGGGTGATGACTTTTCTGCAAAGACGCTTATCCGCCGCTCCAATGTAGATGTAATCTGCACAACCGACAATCCCTATGATACCCTTGAATATCATAAGCAATTGAAAGACTTTGAAACAAAGGTTCTGCCTGCGTTCAGACCTGACCTTTCTGATATAAAAAGTGATATTACCGACAGAATGGATTACTTCCATCAAAACGGATGCCGTCTTTCAGACCATGCAATAGACGAGATGAACGACGAGCTTATTGAAAAGCTGGTATTTTTAGGCGAGGAATATGCAAAGCGTGGCTGGGTATGGCAGCTTCATATCGGAGCTATGCGTAACAATAACACAAGAATGTTTAAAAAGCTTGGCGCAGACACGGGCTTTGACTCGGTAAATGATTTCCAGATTGCCGAAGGGCTTTCAAAGCTTCTTGACGCTCTTGACCAAAAGGATATGCTTCCAAAAACCATTCTTTATTGCCTTAACCCCAAGGATAATTATGTTCTTGGAACAATGCTCGGCAACTTCCAGCGTGGTCCTGCAATGGGTAAAATCCAGTTTGGCTCAGGCTGGTGGTTTAACGACAACAAGGACGGAATGGAAACTCAAATGCAGGCACTTGCAAACCTTGGTACGCTTGGCACATTTGTTGGAATGCTTACGGATTCACGCAGCTTTGTATCATACCCAAGACACGAATATTTCCGTCGTATACTTTGTAACTTGCTAGGAAAGTGGGTTGAAGACGGAGAATATCCAAAGGACTATAAAGCACTTGAACAAATTGTAAAAGGTGTTTGCTATAACAACGCAAAAGAATATTTTGGATTTTAATTTAAAAGTGTTAATAGAAAACTGACCTCATACAAGTGACATAGTCAATAGTTAGTAGACACAAAAAATGGTAGACACAAAAAATAGTGTCTACCATTTTTATAGCACGTTGATGGAAATTACATCATCCGTTTTTATACTTTAGTCAATAGGTTTTTTTGATTCTTCAAACAAATCAATGACTTCTTGTGAGGGGCTATTTGAAACTAACGAAACAACAACTGCAGCAATCAAACCGCAGATAAAGCCGGGAATAATTTCGTAAAGGCCAGTCGATGAAGAAAGGAAGTAGTACCATATTGCGTCAACAATAAAGCCGATACAAATACCTGAAACCGCACCGGAATAGGTAAGACGTTTCCAGTAAAGAGCGAGGATTATTACGGGACCAAATGCGGAGCCAAAGCCTGCCCATGCACATTCAACAAGTGCCATAATACCACCGCTGTTAGGATTTTTAGCAATGATGAATGCAACAATTGCGATAAGAATAACAATGATTCTTCCTGCCCAAAGCATTTCTTTATTTGAAGCGTTCTTTCTGAAAACAGGTTTGTATACATCAGAGGCAAAAGCCGAAGATGAAGCAAGAAGCTGTGAGTCTGCAGTGCTCATAGATGCAGCAAGAATTGCGGAAAGAAGAATGCCGCCAATAAATGCAGGGAATACTGCTCTGACCATTTCAATAAACACAAGATTGTTGTTTGATGCAATGTTTGCATTATCACCAAGATATTTTCTTCCAACCAAACCAACTATTGTTGCCATAGTCAGAATAATTCCTGTCCAAACAGAACCTATAATTCTTGACTTCTTCATCTCTTTTTCGGACTTAATTGATATGTATCTTACAATTATGTGAGGCATACCAAAGTAGCCAAGTCCCCATCCAAGACCCGAAAGAATTGTTGAAATGCTTGTCCAGTCTGCCTTTCCGGATTCAAGAACGTTATAGAAGTTTGCAGGTGCGACAAAATCTGCAGGGTTAATTGCAAATACAGCAATGATAGGAGCTAACATAAGTGCACCAAGCATCAAAAGACCCTGGAAGAAGTCTGTCCAGCATACAGCATTAAATCCGCCAAGAAAGGTGTATACAACAATTACACAAGTTGCAATAATCATTGCAAGACCCTTATCCATTCCTACAACTGTATTAAAAAGAGTTCCGCAAGCATCAATGCTTGACGCAGAGTAAATACAGTAAACAATTACAAACACAATAGCAGAAACAATCTGAAGTGCCTTGTTGTTGCTTTTGAATCTGTTTGTCAAAAACTGAGGAATGGTAATTGAGTCATTTGCACGGATTGAATACCGTCTGAGTCGTGGTGCAATAAAAATCCAAGAACATACAGTTCCAACAAACAAACCTGCCGAAATCCACACTTGACCCATTCCGTAAAGGAAAATTGATCCGGGAAGACCCATAAGAACCCAAGCACTCATATCCGAAGCACCCGCACTGAGTGCTGCGACCCAACCATTCATATTTCTTCCGCCGAGGAAGTAGTCTTTTTCGCCGCCATTGCTTTTGCGGCCTTTTATGAAAAAGTAAATTCCTACACCTACAACCAGTGCGAGATACAGGCTCATAGCAATAAGCTCTGAAAAATTCATAAAAACACATCCTTTATTATAGTATCATGATAAATTATAAAACTGCTTATTATTTTACATAAAATGGCGGAAAAAGTCAAGAATAAAAGGACAAAATACCATTTTTTCTTGACTTTAATAAATTTTGGCACTATAATATAATAGGTTAGTTAGGACAAACTGTCTGAATTTACAAAAGGGATGAAGATAACTTTGAAAAAGTACAGTATAACAGGTATGAGCTGTGCAGCGTGCAGTGCCCGGGTGGAAAAGGCGGTTTCGGCTGTTGAGGGTATTGAAAGCTGCTCGGTTAATCTTTTAACAAATTCAATGAATATTGAGGGCGATGCATCGGACGCTACAATTATTAAGGCGGTGACTGATGCAGGCTATGGCGCAGAGCGTCTTGATAAATCTGCGAACAAAGAAAAAACGCCCAAAACAGAAGATATAGCAGAAGCTGAGATTTCAATGCTAAAAAAGAGGCTGTTTGCGTCGCTTGGATTTCTTATTGCTTTGATGTATATTTCCATGGGAAGCACAATGTGGGGCTGGCCGCTTCCTGAAACTCTTTCTGAAAATTTTGTTGCTCAGGGTATACTTCAGCTCGTTTTGAGCGGCATTATAATGGTTATTAATCAAAGGTTTTTTATAAGTGGGTTTAAAGCCTTTGCAAAGCGTGCCCCCAATATGGACACATTGGTTGCACTTGGTGCGAGTGCTGCATTTGGATACAGTCTTTATGTGCTGCTTGCAATGACGGCTGTGCATGATGAATCGGGACATCTTTATATGCATGATTTTTATTTTGAGTCGGCGGGTATGATTCTGACCCTTATAACAGTGGGCAAACTGCTTGAGGCGCGCTCTAAGGGCAGGACGGCTGATGCTCTTAAAAGCCTTATAAGTCTTACCCCTAAGACAGCTGTTGTTATACGTGATGGTGTTGAGAAAACCATTCCTGTTGATGAATTAAAGGTGGACGATATATTTGCAGTCAGACCGGGTGAAAGCATACCGGCTGACGGAGTTGTAATTGAGGGAACAACCGCGATAGACGAATCTGCACTTACAGGCGAAAGCATTCCGGTTGACAAGATGCCGGGTGATATGGTGACCGGAGCAACAGTAAACCGCTTAGGCTTTGTGAAGTGCAAGACAACGCGAATTGCAGAAGATACAACACTTGCACAGATAATAAAATTAGTCACTGATGCTTCTTCATCAAAAGCACCTGTTTCCAAGGCGGCAGACAAGGTCTCGGGGATTTTTGTTCCGGTGGTGATGACTGTTGCGGCAATTACGTTTGTTGTGTGGCTGCTGCTTGGTCAGACGTTAGGATTTGCTGTTGCAAGGGGTATTTCGGTGCTTGTAATCAGCTGCCCTTGCGCACTCGGCCTTGCGACGCCTGTTGCGATTATGGTGGGCAATGGCGTAGGCGCAAAAAACGGTGTGCTTTTTAAAACGGCAGCATCGCTTGAAGAAATGGGCAAGGTTAAAATTGCCGCACTTGACAAAACAGGGACAATAACAAAGGGCGAGCCAAGAGTTACAGATATATTTACATTTGAAAATATAAGTGAAGAAGAACTTCTGAGGGCGGCTGTATCCTTGGAAATAAAAAGCGAGCATCCTTTGGCTGAAGCCATTGTTAAAAAGGCTAAGGACTCATTGATTGAAGCAGAAACTGCAGATGATTTTGAGGCAATTCCCGGCAATGGGGTTGTTGCACAAATTGACGGAATTAAATTTGCCGCAGGAAGCATAAAGTTTATCCAAACTTGTGCAGAAATTCCGGATGTTGCTGAAAAAACAGCAATTCAGCTTGCCAAGCAGGGCAAAACACCGTTATTTTTTGCAAGGGAAGACCGCTTGATTGGCATAATTGCAGTCTCAGATACAATAAAGGACGACAGCAAGGATGCAGTTGAAGAGCTTAAAAATTTAGGTATCAGGGTTGTAATGATTACGGGCGACAATGAAAAAACAGCAAAAGCCATAGCAACTCAAACTGGAATTGATGAGGTTGTTGCGGGGGTGCTTCCTGACGGAAAAAGTGATGTGTTAAAAGAACTGATGAAACATGGTAAGGTTGCCATGGTGGGTGACGGAATAAATGATGCTCCTGCACTTGCAACAGCGAATGTAGGTGTTGCTATAGGTGCCGGTTCTGATGTTGCGGTTGATGCGGCGGATGTTGTGCTGATGAAAAACAGTATTTGTGATGTTGCAGCAGCGATAAGACTCAGCAGAGCGACATTGACCAATATTTATGAAAATTTGTTTTGGGCATTTGTGTATAACGTAATCGGAATACCGCTTGCGTCAGGGGTGTTCATTCCTGTTTTGGGGTGGCAGCTAAACCCCATGTTCGGAGCTGCCGCAATGAGCCTTTCAAGCTTTTGTGTGGTTACCAATGCTCTGAGGTTGAATTTTACAAAGGTTTACAAAAGAAAAACAATGATTAAAAATGATGACATGAAGGAGGAAATAAAAATTATGAAAAGGATAATGAAAATAGAGGGGATGATGTGTCCTCATTGCGAAGCAAACGTGAAGACTGCTCTTGAAGGACTTGAAAAGGTTATCGCAGCTGAGGTCAACCACAAGGAAGGCACAGCGGTTGTGATATTTGACGTGGAAATTGAAAATGATGTACTGAAACAGGCTGTTGAGGATAAGGGATATAAGGTTGTATCAGTTGAATAAATAAGAATTAAAACAGACATTATACGGGGGAATAGTTATTCTTTTAATTAAACACTTTACAAAATGGATAAATTATGGTAGAATAATATTGCGACTCAATTTAATATTTTTGTTAGCTGCAAATTTTTATCTTATTGATAAAAATGCACGTTCCGTATGCATTTGTTGCTAACAAGAAATGTATAAATTGAGTCGCATCAATGGAGCTGTGCGTTTTTTGTGCGTAGCTCCGGCTGCGCACTTTTTTTACATAAAAGCGTAGCTCCGGTTGTTGTCACGCAATACACAAACCAGAAATCCTCACCCTGATGGGTGAGGATTTCGCCTTTAAAAGCTTATTTATTTGCTTTTTCCATGTCCTTATTACGTATTTCAACACGGCGAACCTTACCGCTGATGGTTTTTGGAAGCTCATCAACAAATTCCACAATTCTTGGGTATTTGTAAGGCGCGGTGTGGGTTTTTACGTATTCCTGAATTTCTTTTTTAAGTTCATCTGTGCCGACTGTACCTTTGGTAAGAACAATAGTTGCCTTAACTATCTGTCCGCGCACCTCGTCGGGTACGGCTGTGATTGCGCATTCAAGAACAAAGGGCAGCTCCATGATAACACTTTCAATTTCAAACGGACCGATGCGGTAGCCTGATGATTTGATAACATCATCAATACGTCCCACATACCAAAGGTAGCCGTCTTCGTCCATAGTTGCCTGGTCACCTGTGTGGTAGAAGCCGTCGTGCCATACATCTTTAGTCTTTTCGTCATCAAGATAATAGCCGATAAACAATCCGCAGGGTGCGCCATCTTTGGTGCGCACACAGATTTCGCCGGTATCACCTGTTTTGCATTCATTGCCGTCAGGGTCAAGAACAACAACATCATACAGCGGACTGGGTCTGCCCATTGAGCCGATTTTTGGCGTTGAGCCGACAAAGTTTGCAATTGAAAGGGTTGTTTCGGTTTGACCAAAGCCTTCCATTATTTTAAGACCTGTTGCCTTATAGAATTGATTATAAACCTCCGGATTCAAAGCCTCACCGGCAGTTGTTGCATATTCAATAGAAGAAAGGTCGTATTTTGAAAGGTCTTCCTTGATAAAGAATCTGTACATCGTAGGTGGGGCACAGAAGGTTGTGATGTTGTACTTCTTGAAAAGCGGAAGTATATCATCGGGATGAAAACGATCAAAGTCATAGGTGAATACGCCTGCTTCACACAGCCATTGTCCGTATAGCTTACCCCAAAGTGCTTTACCCCAACCTGTATCAGAAATTGTAAAGTGCAGGCCGTCAGGATTTACATTATGCCAGAACTTAGCTGTGGGATAGTGACCAAGGGCATACTTGTATGAATGTGTTGCAATTCTGGGGTATCCGGTTGTACCTGATGTGAAGAGCATAAGCATGGGGTCGTCACCGCAGGGGGAATTATCATTTCGGAAGAAGTGTGTGCTGAAACGCTCAATTTCTTCGTTAAAGTCACACCAGCCGTCCTTTTTGCCGCCAACCAAAATTTTCAGCATATTGGGGAAGCCTGCAGCAGCCTTTTCCGCTTCGGCAGAAACATCTCCGTCTGCTGTACAAACGATTGCCTTAACACCGGCTGCCTTGTATCTGTATTCAAAGTCATGCTCAACAAGCTGGTTTGTTGCAGGGATTGCAATTGCTCCGATTTTGTGAAGTGCAAGCATACAGAACCAGAACTGGTAATGACGTTTGAGCACAAGCATAACAGTGTCACCGCGCTTAATTCCAAGTGATTCAAAGTAGTTAGCAGTTTTTGCAGAGTACTTTTTCATATCACTAAATGTAAATGCACGCTCGGATTTGTCGTTTCCAACCCACATCATAGCAACCTTGTCGGGGTTCTTTTTTGCTATTTCATCAACGCAGTCAAATGCAAAATTGAATTTATCGTCATTTTTAAATGTAATGCCGTTGAACACACCGTTTTCGTCAACAGTTGTGTCAATAAAGTTGTCTGCAACTGTTTTTAAAGCAGATTTTGAAGCAGACAGCGTTTTTGCTGCAATAAACGGTGCTTCAGGGTATTCTTCGCTGAAATGACCGTCCTGCGGGTTAAGTACAACTGCGTGAAATTCACAGCCGCCTTCACTTACAGCAATCATGCCGTGGGGAATGATACTGTTATAGAAGATAGAGTCACCTTCGTGAAGAATATCAACGTGGTTGCCTACCTGAACTTTAAGTGAACCCTTTACAATAACGTCAAATTCCTGACCGTTGTGAGAGCTGAGCTTGATAGGTGCATTCTGTTCTTCTGCAAGGTAAGGGAATTTAACCAAAAACGGCTCAGCAAGCTTATCTTTAAATTTGGGGGCAAGGTTGTTGTAAACAAAGCCCTGCTTTTTAATAATTTTAAGACCTTCGCCCTTTCTTGTAATTGCAAAGGAGGTAAGAGTTGAACTTGTACCCTCTAAAATATCAACTACCTCAACATTGCACGCCTTAGCACATTTGTAGATAAAGGTAAAACTAAAATCTGTTTCACCCTCTTCAAGAAGCTTGTAGTCCTCAACCGATACACCGGTAAGCTTTGCAAGCTCTTCAGGGGAATAACCTTTTGCTTCACGCAAATCCTTGATTCTTCCTGCGACTTCCTTTAAATTGTAATCCATTTTTTTGCTCCTTTCTTTTCCGCTGATTTTGTTATGCGGATTTGAATAAAACAAAAAACCCGCCTCAGATTTTGAGACGGGTTATACAACTCGCGGTACCACTCAAATTGCGGAAAATTTCCGCCACTTTGTAGGCTCTATCAAGCCCTTGCTTTAACGCAGCATTACGGAAGGAGTCTACTCGCTTAATGCTTTCGGTCCTCCAACTCAGAAGTGATGGGTCATTGGAAAATTTCACCGATGGCTTGCAGCAACCGCCAACTCTCTTTAGGATTCATTGTCCGACCGTCTTCGTCATAGTTGTTTTGTGATATTCAAATTACATGTATTATATACCTTGAAAAATCATTTGTCAATACTTAATTTAAAAATTTTTTAATTAAGCTCATAGCAGGCAAGAACCTGACCATAGTAAATTGTGTGCAAATCTCCGTTTTTATACCATTTATCAAAAACACTGCTATCGGTAAGTTCTGTCTGCATTTCTGTTTTTGCAACAACCTTGCATTCAATAACAAGGCCTTTACAAGAAACAACAGGTGTTGTGATTTCTTTTGCAGGGACAAGAGAAATTGAGCAGTCGCCTATCTTGTCGCAATCTCTGCCGGATTTCTGTCCGCAGTATCCTAAAGTTGCTTTCATGGACTCTTCATAAGGAAAGGTAAGGGTAAACTCCATTGAGTTATCAAGAATTTCCTTGGTAAAGCGACTCTGTCTTACCATAACCTCTGTTGTAGGTATTCCCCATTGAAAACCAAAGGTTCCCCAACCGATTGTCATGGTGTTTGTTTTATTTTTGTTTGCGGTGGTTAAAAATGCACCCTTAGGAAGGATTTCGGCAGCTTTTTTTATAAGTTCACTGTATTCGGTCATATTCATAGCGGTCACTCCTTAATGGTTTTATTATATTCTATTCAGGAAACACTGCTCAGTTTCGTGTTTTTTTGTTCTTAGCATAAGACTCTCAATTGCGTCAGCCGGTTTTTTGCCGTGAAACAGCACGTCATAAGCCTGTGAAACAATTGGCATATCAACATTTAATTTATCAGAAAGCTCCTTTGCTGCCTTGCAGCTGCGAACACCTTCTACAACCATGTTTACGGTTTTTTGAGCTTCGTCTACGGTTTTTCCCTGACCAATAAGGATACCTGCACGACGGTTGCGCGAATGCTGGCTTGTGCAGGTTACAATAAGGTCACCAATTCCGGAAAGTCCCGAAAATGTTTCGGCTTTAGCACCCATTGCTACACCAAGGCGCGTCATTTCAACAAGACCTCTTGTCATAAGTGCTGCCTTTGTGTTATCGCCGCAGCCAAGTCCGTCAAGAATGCCGCAACACAGCGCAATTACGTTTTTAACCGAGCCTCCGATTTCCACACCAATAATGTCGTCATTTGTATAAATGCGGAAGGTGCGATTCATAAATATGTCCTGAATAAGCGAGGTGGTTTCGGTGTCATCCCCTGCAACAACATTTGTTGTTGGGATTCCGCGCGATACCTCTTCGGCATGGCTTGGCCCTGACATTACCGCTATTTTGCAATTCGGAAGCTCTTGCTTAAGTATTTGTGAAATTGTAAGGTAGGTTTCTTCTTCAATGCCTTTTGAAATATTTAAAATAATTTGACCTGCAGGAACAACGGATTTTATGCGTTGTGCAACTCCACGAACACCGTGAGAGGGGGTTGCAATAACAATTATATCCTGATTTTTACAGCTGTTTATATCTGATGTAAGAGTGATTTCTTCGGGGATAGAAACTCCGGGAAGACATCTTTTGTTTTCTCTTGCGGCGGAAAGTTCTGCACATTCATCTTCTGTAAAGGACCAAAGCGTTACCTTGTGACCGTTTCCGTGAAGTAAAAGTGCAATGGCTGTGCCCCAACTGCCGCTTCCCAAAATGCATATATTTGACATAATCTGCCCTCCTAATTCTTTTTGCCGAATGAAAGCTTGTTTTCTGTACCTGATATAAGTCTTTGAATATTACTCTTGTGCATATAAATTGCAAGTACTGCAAGGATAAAGGCAAAAACAATAAAATCCAAATCCTGGCGGTGGAAGAGGATGCTTAAAACAACAAATAACACAGCACCCAGTATACTTCCTAACGATACATAGCGTGATACTGCCATTATCAAAATAGCCAAAATAACAACTACAAGCCCTAAAATCGGGTCTGAAAACAACATAGCCACAGTTGATACAATAATTCCTTTGCCACCCTTAAATTTAAAATACAAGGGGAAGTTGTGACCAAGAACTGCACCGATGCCGGCTATGTAGGTTGCGGCTAAATTGTCTTTTAAGATAAGGCGTGCAATCAAAATTGCCGCAACAGTTTTTAGCACATCGCCAATAACAACAAAAAGTGCGCCTTTTTTACCGACAGTACGAAGGGTATTTGTCGCACCGGCATTAGCGCTGCCGTGATTGCGAATATCGTCACCAATCATAATTTTTGAAATAATAATAGATGTATTTATACTGCCTAAAAGGTATGCAATAAGCAAGGTAACAACATTTAAAACAATAGTCATATCAATCATACAAATACTCCTTTTATTGTATTTTTTCGCCCTTTTCGCGAATTATAAACTTAATAGGCGTTCCGCGAAAGCCGAATGCGTCGCGGATTTTGTTTTCAAGGTATCGCACATACGAATAATGCGCAAGCTCTGCATTGTTTACAAAAAGAACAAATGTAGGCGGCTTTACAGAAGCTTGCGTGCCGTAGTAAATCTTGAGGCGTTTACCCTTGTCGGAGGGTGGCTGTACTATAGCAATAGCGTCGTTTATTACGTCATTTAGCAAGCCGGTTGAAATACGTTTTCTGTTTTCGCTTACCGCAAGGTCAATCATTTCAAAAAGTCCGTCAACACGCTGACCTGTTTTTGCGGAGATAAAAATTGATTCCGCGTACATCATAAAGTTGAAGCCTTCAAGAAGTCTGTCCTTAAAGTTCTTCATGGTGTTGGTTTCTTTTTCAATCAAATCCCATTTGTTAACTGCAAAAATCGCAGCCTTACCCTGTTCGTGAACATATCCTGCAATCTTTGTGTCCTGTTCGGTAACACCTTCGCTTGCATCAAGCATAATAATACATACGTCAGCCCTGTCAATAGAGCCAAGCGCACGTACAACGCTGTAGCGCTCAACGCTTTCGTCAATTTTGCCGCGCTTACGCATTCCTGCGGTGTCAATAAGGACATACTTTTTGCCGTTTTTCTCAAGACGGCTGTCAATTGCGTCACGGGTTGTTCCTGCAATATCACTCACAATAACGCGGTCTTCACCTAAAAGACGGTTTACAAGCGATGACTTACCTGCGTTTGGTTTTCCGACAATTGCAACATAGGTAACATCATCGTCTTCGTCTGCGGCATCATCTTCGGGAAAGTAGTCGCAAATCATGTCAAGAAGGTCTCCGACACCCATTCCATGAGAAGCTGAAATAAGAACAGGGTCACCTATTCCAAGATTGTAAAATTCATAAGCCTCCATAGGCGGCTCGCCCGGATTGTCCACTTTGTTGCACACCAAGATTACCGGCTTTCCGCATTTTCTAAGCATAGCCGAAATATCCTTGTCAGCTGCAGTCATGCCGTCGCGGACATTTACCATAAACAAAATAACATCTGCTGTTTCAATGGCAAGATTTGCCTGATTGCGCATCTGCGAAAGTATAATATCCTTGCTGTCAGGCTCAATACCGCCTGTGTCAATAAGCGTAAATTCTCTACCCAGCCATTCTGCATCTGCATAAATTCTGTCACGTGTAATACCGGGGGTGTCCTCAACAATGGCAATACGTTTGCCGGAAATTTTATTAAACAAAGTAGACTTACCCACATTAGGTCTGCCAACAATTGCTACTATCGGTTTCATAGTGTTTCTCCGTTTCTTTGTATAGATATACATATTTTATCACAATATTTGGGAAAATACAACTGTTTTTAAAGGAATTCCCAAGAACTTGTCTAATAAATAAAATAGGAGGGATGTATTATGGCACAGATAAATAACGATAGTATGTTTAAGCTTTCGTATGGGCTGTTTGTTATTATTGCAAAAGGTGAAAAGGATTGCGGATGCATAATCAATACAGTTCAGCAAATAACACAGGAGCCGCTTAAAATTACGGTTGCGGTTAATAAAGAAAACTATACCCATGATATAATAAAAAAATCAGGGATATTTAATATTTCTGTATTGACCGAAAAGGCACCCTTTGAGATATTTAAAGAATTTGGCTTTAAAAGCGGAAGAGATACAGATAAATTCAGTAGCTTTAAAGAGGTTGAAAGAACTGAAAACGGACTTTTGTATTTAACCCAGTATTCAAATGCAGTTATTTCAGGCAAGGTAATTGAAGAAGTTGATTGTGGCACGCATACACTTTTTATTGCTGATGTTACCGAAGCATTAAAGCTTTCTGAAGAAAAAAGTGTTACTTATCAATATTATTTTGACCATATAAAACCAAAGCCTGAAGAAAAGAAGAAGGGGTATGTCTGCAAAATTTGCGGATATGTTTACGAAGGCAGTGAACTTCCCGAAGACTTTATTTGTCCTTGGTGCAAGCATCCGGCATCAGACTTCGAACCTATAAAATAAATTTATATTGCAATAGAAAAAAGCGTACTGAAAAATTCGGTACGCTTTTTTGAAAGAGCCGAATAGTATAGATGCACTTATTTATTGGTGAAATATCTCACTGCGTTCGATGTGAAATAAAATTTGCCTTTTTATATGCCGCAAGGCATATTTCATATTGTGCAGCAATATTTCATACACGAAGTGTATTTCACTTGCCTCAGGCAAATTTCATTGAAAAAAGCACTTCAACTGAAGTGCTTTTTTCTGGCTCCTCCTGCCGGGCTTGAACCAGCGACATCATGATTAACAGTCATGCGCTCTACCGACTGAGCTAAGGAGGAATATTTATTCAACTGATAATATTATAACCAATTTTTTAAAAAAGTCAATACCTAAAAACAAAAAAAGTAGCGAGAGAAATTAATCTCTCGTTACTTTTTATCTTTTATTTAAGGGAATATAGTCGATATGTGTTGAAACTGACTTGTAAGCCGGACGTATTATCTTATTTGAGTTTATAATTTCTTCAATTCTGTGTGCACTCCAACCGGCAACACGTGCAATTGCAAAAATAGGCGTATACAGCTCTTCGGGCAAATCAAGCATTGAATAAACAAATCCGCTGTAGAAGTCAATATTTGCACTTACGCCTTTGTATATTTTGCGTTTTTTTGCAATAACCAAAGGCGCAAGCTCTGCGATTTTGGTGTAAAGCTCAAATTCCTTGGTGCGGTTTTTTTCCTTAGAAAGCAAGCCAACGTGTTCTTTCAAAATATCAGAACGCGGGTCGGAAAGCGAGTATACAGCGTGACCCATACCATAGATAAGACCACTGCGGTCAAACGCTTCTTTGTTAAGAAGTTTTTCAAGGTATGCGCTGATTTCTGAGTCGTCTGTCCAGTCGGAAATGTTTTTCTTTATATCATCAAACATCAGCTTAACTTTTATGTTTGCTCCGCCATGCTTAGGGCCTTTCAGTGAACAAAGTGATGCGGCTATTGATGAATACGTGTCTGTTCCTGATGAAGTAACAACATGTGTGGTGAAGGTGGAGTTATTACCGCCGCCGTGCTCTGCATGAAGAACAAGTGCAAGGTCAAGGAGCTTTGCCTCAAGCTCGGTAAATGACTTGTCGGGCCTTAGTATACGTAAAATATTTTCAGCTGTAGAAAGTGATGCGGACGGGCGGTGAATGTAAAGGCTTTTGCCCTTGGTAAAATGCCTGTATGAATTATATGCATAGACCGCAAGAAGCGGAAAGTTTGCAATAAGCTGTATGCATTGGCGAAGGTTGTTGGGTATACTTAAATCATTTGCGTTTTTATCGTATGAATAAAGCGTTAAAACACTGCGCGCAAGTGAATTCATAATATCAGGATTTGGAGCCTTCATTATTACATCACGGACGAAGTTTGTGGGAAGTGTTCTGTAGCCGTTGAGCATATCATTAAATTCGGATAGCTCTGATTGATTGGGAAGCTCGCCAAAAAGAAGAAGATATACAGTTTCTTCAAAGCCAAATCTGTTATCTGATTCAAATCCGTTTACCAAATCACGTACATTAATACCACGGTAGTAAAGCTCACCGTCGCAGGGTACATACTCTCCGTTTATGTTTTTTGATGAGAGTATTGTTGATATTTCAGTAAGTCCGGTGACAACGCCTTTGCCGTCCAAATCGCGAAGACCGCGTTTTACCTCGTGTACGGTGTAAAGTGTTGGGTCAATTGAACTGTTTTTGATGCTTTTATCTGATAGCTCATAAATTTTATCAGATATACTTGAGTAGTTGCGAACAGACATTTTACGTCGCCTCCGTTTCATATATAATATATTGGAATTATAGCATAATTTATACTTTGGGTCAACATAAAAAGGAATAAGAAAAAGCCCGAAGACCTTGAAGTAAGCAGGGTTTCGGGCTTTAAGAATTTTTTGTAAATTTTATATTTTAGCACGACTTAAAAGAATCTTAAATCTTGAATAAAGCACAGATGCTATAATGGATATTGTATACGCAAAGGCAGAAAGTATCAAAAATCTGACGGGTGTGGAGGTAATGTTCCATTGCTCTAATAAATGCTCTGTTTCAAAAATAACCAGACAGTGAATAAGGTAAATATAAAAGGTCGCGGGTGAAACAATATCTGCACCCTCGTGTTGGTATTCCGGCATTATCAAAAGCCACATAATTGATGCAAATGAAGCAAAGGCGATTTTAAGGACTTCTGTCCAAAACGAGTGAAACCACCCTAAGAATTCCATATATGCAATGCCTGAATAAAGTATGGTAAAGATTAATCCAAGGACTAACCAAATGCCTTTTGAACGTTTCAGCCTGTCAAGATTCATATCAAAGTTAAGACCCATATAGCAACCGATTATCCAGTAAATAAAGTATCCAAGAAAAATACGGTCAGAATACTTGAAGTCTAACATAAGATATTTGGATACAATTGTTATAACAGCGGCAAGTGCAAGCCCTGCAACCGGTGAAATGTTTCTGCAAAAATGGTAGGTAAGCGGCGCAATAAGGTAGAGCTGCATAATTATTATGATGAAGTAAAACGGCGCAGCAATTGTTCCAAGTGACAAGTATTTAAAAAGAGCGCTCCATTCAAATGAAAAATAATGTCTGTGAAAAACAAAATAAAGATAATATATAGTTGCTATAATAAGATATGGAATATATATTTTTGTAATACGTCTTTTTAAAAATGAAAAATAACTAAAACTGCCGTCTGAATATGTATGAGTAAATTTTATTCCTGATGAAATAATGAAAGCCGGAACAACAAATGTGATTGTGCGTGAAAATATATAGGATATACCTGAAAGAACAGAACCCTTTGGGTATCCGTTTATACTGTCTGACAGAATGTGTATCATAACAACAAACAGACAAAGCACGGTTTCATACGATGAAATCTCAGAAAGCTTTCTTCTCATAGTTGTTTTCCCTTTCGTGTGAATTGAAAAATTACACATATATAATATATTATTTAATGAAAAAAGTCAACCAATACAAAAAAAGGAAATAATTTAGTAAAAATTTCAATGTGTATTTAAAGGTGCTGCGGTTAAAATATTATTGAAGACAGACAAACAGTCAAGAATTGTTTTTCTGAAACAGAAAGCGAGGTGAATTTGAAATGTCAGACAACAGCAGAAATAAGACAATGGTACCCGAAGCAAAGGCTGCTATGAACAGATTCAAAATGGAGGCTGCCAACGAAGTAGGTGTACAGCTTAAAGAAGGTTACAACGGTGAACTCACATCAAGACAGGCGGGTTCTATCGGAGGCCAGATGGTAAAGAAGATGATCAAAAAGTACGAGCAGGATTTAGCTAACGGTCAGTAAGCCGGGTTCTGTAAGAATATTGATTATTGTATAAAATCCGCAAATCAATTTCAGATTGATTTGCGGGTTTTATCGTTTAACAACAAATATATTGCGGAGGTGTCTTTGTGGAAATAAGTGCAAAAGATATAAAGGGATTTAAGGTATATGACCATGAGGCAACCGAACCGTGGGGAACTGTTGCGGATATTTGTTTTGATTGCCGCTCGGCCAAAGTTATTACTGTACTTGTTGAAACGATAAGCATAATTCCTATTACAAAAGTAATTGACTTTAACAGTATAAACAACATTATAAAAGGTGCAGTTGTTCTGAAAAAAGACATTACTGTACAAAATCGGGAAAAAGAAAATCCGGCGGATGAAAGACAAATACATTTCAATAAAATAAGTAAAGTGCTGGACGGCACATCCCGAGCCAATAGATTAAGAGATATAAAATTTAATTTTGAGACGGGTGCTATGACAGATATAATTTTTTCTAAAAATATCTTCAGCAAAAAGAACAGTGTTGGCGTAAATAAAATATGGGTAAAAGATAATACTATATTTGTAGAAAAAAACGAAGGGAGGAGCGGAAATGTGTAACTTTTCACTTGGTATAATGGTGGGTACGGTTATGGGGGCAAGTTTAATACTTGCAGTTCATCCAATGAACAAAAGAGCAATGCGCAAGGCATATCACCGGGCAGGCAGAATGATGAACAAAATGAACCATACAATTCGTGAACTGGCATAACTTTAGAATTATAAAACCTTGACTTGCGTAAGCAACTCAAGGTTTTAATTTTATCTATATACTCAAATACGATATTTTTACCTTTTTACGAAAAAGATGTCTTAGTTCTGTTATTTACAAATCATCAGAGGATAATTTATAATTAGAGTGACGGTACTTATCGGGTGTCATACCGCAAACAGATTTAAATGCAGAATAGAATGTATTTATTGAGTTATAGCCAACGGCATCAGAAATTTTCGCAATTGAATCCTTTGTGTTGATTAAGCGTTTTTGAGCTGCAAGAATGCGGAGCTTTGTTCGTCTTTGTAAAAAAGTCTGACCGTAAAGGCTATATATATAACGGTTTATCTGTTTTGTGCTGATGTAATATTTTTCTGACAACAAGTCGGGAGTTATATCTTCCATATATTTCTCGTTAAGTGTATCATTTACCTGACACAAAGCGTTGAAGGCATTGCCTCTGGGCAAATATGTTTTTTCAAGTGTACTGATTGAAGTGACGCCCAGCGTGTCTTTTTCGTGATTCAGGACAGATATAAGCTTGTACAGTACATGAGTAAGCAGAGTAAGCATTAATCCTTCGGATAACGGATTGCTTGTATTACATAGCTCCTGAATTTTCAGAATTAATGTTCCTATACTTTTGTCAGCGATGCCGATGTTATTTTTTGAAGCAAGGGTTTTGTCCAAAATTGAATAAAGATTATTTTTATTGTTACTGTTTCGGATTTTTTCGTAATAAAAGCCTATGCTTACCAATTCTGTAGCGCATTCAAAAAACGCGCCGTGGTTTTGATATGGATTTACTATTGCAAACGAATTGTTATTAAGCTTAAACTCTTGGTTTTCCAGAATAAGCTTGTTATGGTCACTTAAAGAAAACAGTATTTCGTAGTATACATGTGAATGCAATGCTTTTTTCCATTGTTCATTTTTGCTTTGAATAAAGCTTTCGTTGTGAATTAAAAAATGCAGGTGTGTATTTTGAAGAGAAATTGAATATATTTCGCTTTTGTCGCTCATTTTAACACTCCTTTGCATTGGTACTTATTATATTTGTATTTTAGCATCGTGACATTTTTTTGTCAATAGATGCAAAATTATATATCAAGGAGGTATTTATATGTTTGATTTAAAAGGAAAGGTAGCGCTTCTCACAGGAGCAAAAACGGGTCTTGGACGCGATATGGCAGAGGTGTTTGCTGAAAACGGATGTGATATTATTATCACAAGCCGCACACAGGAAAAGGCACAGGAAGCAGCCGATGAGATAGCTGCAAAATATGGTGTTGAAGCAATTGGACTTGCGCTGGAGGTAAACTCGGTTGAAAGTGTTGAAGCTTTGGCTGAAGCAGCATTCGGTTGGAAGGGTCACATAGACATTCTGGTAAACAATTCCGGTGGCGGAAGCGGTGCAAGTGAAGGACACCTCTTTGACCGCAGCTATGAGGCTATTGAGAACATGATTAAAACCAACCTTACCGGAACAATATTTGTGTGCAAGGCTGTAGGCCGTTACATGAAGGAGCAAAAGAGCGGAAAAATAATTAATATTGGTTCAATTGCAGGTGTGGTAGGCCGTGACAGACGTATGTACTATGAAGCAAACAAGATGGAACAGCCTGTAGACTACGCTGCAGCAAAGGGTGGAGTTATTGCGTTGACACGTGACCTTGCGGCTGTTTTAGCGCCGTATAACGTGAATGTAAACTGTATTTCACCCGGTGGCTTTGATAAAGGCGAATTGCCTGAGGACTTTGTTCGTCTTTACAGCAACAGAACACCTCTTGGTTATATGGGACGAATTAAAAAGGATATTAAGGGTGCTGCACTTTTCCTTGCTACAGCGGCTTCTGATTATGTAACAGGAATTAATCTTCTCGTGGACGGAGGTTTCTCATCATGGCAATAAAAGATCGTAAGGTACTTATTGCGGGCTGCGGCTCTATTGGAAAAAGACATGCCGAGTGTCTGCATGATATTGGTGTGGAAAAATTTGTTTTCTTTGATCCTGACCCGGTTCGCAGTGCTGAACTTGCAGAGATATACAAAGGAACTACAGTAGATACTTATGAAGAAGGGCTTAAGACTGATGCTGATTGTGTATACATTCTTTCGCCGACACATTTGCATATTTCGCAGGCACGCATGGCTGTTGAATTGGGAAAAAATGTTTTTCTTGAAAAGCCTTTGTCAAATTCACTTGAGGGTGTGGACGAGCTTTCGGCGCTTGCAGAAGAGAAGGGCGTTGTCGCAGAAGTTGGGTTTTGTTTAAGGTTCCATGACGGTATCCGTGAGCTTAAACGCAAAGTTAAAAATGGCGAAATCGGAAAAATTGTTTCAATCCGCGCCATGGTAGGTGAGCATTTTCCTGATGTAAGACCTGATTATCTGTCAACTTATTATGTTAAGTATTCAGGTGCGTTTGAATTAGTTCACGATTTGGATTTGGCTATATTCCTTGCTGAAGAAACACCGATTGAATACGAAGGCTTTTACGGTTCATACAGTGAACTGGGATTTGAATCGCCAGATACAGTGGAGTTGCTTGTGAAATTCCCCAACTGTCTTGCCAATGTGCATCTTGACTTTTTCCAGTCACCGCGCACACGTACAATGACCGTTCTTGGTACAGATGGACAAATAATTATGACATTCTCAACATGGGATGAATACGAGCTAAAGACATATACCCGTGCAACAGGTAAGTGGGAGATAGAAACCGCTAAAACAGAGCGTAACGATATGTTCAGAGCAGAATCGACAAACTTCTTCAACGCAATTGAGGGTATTGAAGAAAATCTTTGTCCTATATCCGAGGCAAAAAAATCTCTTGTTGTATGTAAATCAGTAAACCAATAACTAAAAAGTCAACCATAAAGCATTTAACGCTTTATGGTTGACTTTTTATCTAACTTTATCTAGTTCTGAAAGCATATCCTCAATAAATATTCCATACCCGCGTGTGGGGTCATTTACAAATACATGTGTTACAGCTCCGATTAATTTGCCGTTTTGTAAAATAGGAGAACCGCTCACGACTGTTGTCAATAGGGGACAACAAATTTCTTTAAAATTCGACATTTTAAATCATATATTTTTTATTCTGCTGGACGCAGATGCCTTTCGTCACCGATTTCATAATAGTTTATTTTCATTTTATCAAAAAAATCTGCAGCGAACTTTTCTACATCATCTAATGTCCAATCGCAGAAATAACGCATATTTATAACTTTGTTCCCTTCGCCAATCGTAACTTGCATTTCAAATTCATATGCATCTATCTCCTTCAGTTCTGTTCGCATTTTTTCAGGAACGTGGCTAAGATTATACTTTAATATATCAATAAAATACTTTTTGCCGATCTCATCATCAAACCTCTTTTGATATCTGCAAATTACGGCTTTATCATCATATTGCGAAGGTTTTTCTTTATGATAACCCCTGCTTAGAATATATTCTTCGGTCATTTTCAATCCTCCTAGTAATATTTTTGAAATTTGCTTTTGACATAGTTTCAAATGTAATAAAAATCATATAACTTTTATTACAAAACTTACATCAAACATTTTCCGTGTCTAAAAAATCATACAATTTTTTAGACATTAGAATCCTTTATAATTATACAAGATTAAACTTGTGATACATAAAAATTCGATTAGGAGTCTTTAATTATTTATTGCGGTGCCAATGTTTTGTGTTTTTTAGGAAAAGTTTTAAACATTCAGGAAATTCAACATATTGGCTCAACTCACTCAAAATGTTGTCTTTTATAGAGATTGTTACACTGGCACTCTAAACATTTGTTCAATTGCTTATAAATCCAATTTTACATCCTTAATATCAAATCGTATTTTTAGATTAGAAAAACTACTATTTTCTATTTGTTTATCATGTTGTAAAAAAGCAACTATAAGTCCCGGCAAAACATTTTGAGACTTTGCAAAAGCAACAATGTCTGATACGGAAAATTTCTTTTGTCGTTTGAAATTCTCATATAAGTCTTTATTAACAAAGAAATCTCTTGCAAAATTATTGGCTTCACTTTCAACAGAAGAATTAAAATTATCATCACTTATAATCATATCTTGTGAATTAAAGTGTTTCAACAAATGTCCAATTTCATGCATAAAAGCAAACCAAATATGATCATGTGTTTTAAATCGACCACTTAAATAAATTGTTGGAACTCCTTTTTTGCTTGTAATTACGCCACGCACTTTACAGCCCGTTAATGCATCTACTACAACAAGATTAATTCCGTTTTTATTGCACAATTTTCTACAATTCAAAAAAGCTCTTGATACATTATCATTTAACGCTAAATACTTAAATTCATCCAAATCTTTTTTGAATTTACTAACTGAAAAGATAGTCCCTTCCGGAATATCATTTTGAATTTCAATCTCTTTTTCGCACAGATTCAGCCATATTGCGATGGATTCCTTTTCTCCCCCATCTTCCATAAATCGTGCTGGAATTGCTTCGTATACTTTTTCAAAGCTTTCAAAACTATTTATTTTTAATAACTTAAGCATTTCATCCGCTTGACGTTCTATGGACCAATCAAGTCCGTGAAAAACTTCAGAAAACTTAAAACGTTTTGCTATATTTTTTAAATCTAATTTGGCTAAAGCGCTTTGCTGATTTTTCCTTGCCAAATATTCTCTATATTTTGATTCTAAATTAAGCCAATAAGACGCAGGAACAGGTAGAAGGTTTTCTAATTTTAAAGCAAATTCTTCGGTCAATCTAGAATTACCGTTAATTACATTTGAAAAATGCTTTTCGCTAATTTCAAGTCTTTGACAAGCTTCTTTTTGAGTAAATCCATATTCTACTAGATATTCTTTAATAATGCTTCCAGTAGGAACTAAAAAAGATTCAAACATAACAATTCTCCTTTCAAAATTATTAGTGATAATCTTCAATAGATATAATTTTAATTGATTTAATTGTAGTTAGATCATTTATATCATAATCACCATCAGGTTCTAATATTAATCTTTGGTTTTTTGATACTGAAATACCCCACTTTTCATTTTTATTCCCTGTCAATTTATGCCTTCTAGGAGGAGGTGTTTCAGGTATATCTTTTAGACAATCAGCGGTTCTTAATTCTGTTAACCTATTCTTTAGCTGAGTGCATATGTTTGTATAATATTTTTTTATTAATAATTCGTCTTCCAGTATTTTTTTTAATTTATTGGAGGAATAGTCAATTTCCATATTTACACTCCTTTCTCGTAGAATTATCAATGGTATTATATCACAATTAACCTGTGAGGTCAATAATTTTTGTATTTTTTTTTAATGATTTTTGTGTTATAATAAACATTGGTGAATATATAATGTTAGATAAAAGCATAAAAACTTTATATCCTAAAATCCAAAGTATTACTTTTGAAGAGGCTGCGAATATGTTTGCAGCCTATTCCACTTTGTCATCTAATCAAAAACTTACAGAGATTTTATTTGAAAAGTATGGGTTCCAATGTGACTCCAAAGATGCACGTTCAATCATTAATTATACAACCATTAGCAAGTATCCAAATGAAACAACTATCAAATCAGCATTCATCAATAATGTTTTATCTAAAACTAAAAACCATATAACCATATTTGAATTAAACACAAACAATTGCCGTGTTGATTTATGTAAGATCAATGGTGAAAGCGTTGCATTTGAAATAAAAACGGATTTAGATAATTTAAAACGACTAAATAATCAATTAACAGATTATTTGGATGTATTTGAAGAAGTATATGTTATTTGCTCTGAAGATAAATATGTTAGTATCTTAGAAGCAATTCCAGAATGTGTTGGAATATATACATACAAAGTTAATCGTTTAGGTAATTACATTTTTACTAAAACCAAACCAGCCTCACAAAAGCATAATATATGCCATACAAAACAATTGGAGTTAATATCCAAAAGAGATAAAATAAGATATTCAATTAATATAAATTCTCATCCATCCAAAGTCAATTTTGTATTTAAACAAACATTAAAAGAAAAGTATTCTAAGCAATGGAACTTTCTAATTAGTAATAAAGATAGTATTTTCGATATAGACTATCAATGGTTTTTTAAGAACCAAATCGAACCAAGTGTTATTTATAACTATTAAGACACCGTGAAAATTTCACGGTGTCTTAATTTAATTCCAGACTATTAAATTGTTATAAAGTTGATTGATATATCTAATAATACAAATTTCTATCCATGTAGCATAACTTCCTATATCGACACTAGACAATTTCTTATAGGCCAAACAAGAATCATCAGGATCAAGGTAATGTTTCTGGGCCATAACTCTTGGCTTTATGTCTCGAAAGCCCAACGCGCCAAGCGAAGTGTCTTTGTTTGTATTAACCCAAAATGCATTATCACTGAAATTGTATAATAAGCTTAAAGCTGCACCCTTAATAGCTACTCCCGCAGAAGGCAATACATCCCTGCAACCACAATAATCACCAAATCCAACGAATCCTAATTCTTTAAAAGATTTTATGACATCTGTTTTAATTAGGTTAGTTTTTCCTTCTACTTCAAAATCTTTATTATAATAATCTCTTGGGCGCGAAGAATTTAAAATAATTAATTTGGCTTTAAAGGAATGGTCTATGAAATCTTTTATATCATATTTCAATCCCCTTACATCGGTCTCTTCAATATCAAATAAGATGTAATCAGATTCTTTTAAGTTTTTAAGCAATGAAATATACTGTTCATAGCAATCAGCAGTTATTCTAACTGCAATGTTTTCTGTTAATCTATATAATTCGTCATATAACGCTTGCATTTGCTGCAAATTATTTTCAAATGCATTTTGTATTGAAATAACGGGGATAAAATTACTGTAATTAGTAATTTGTATAACGCGTTCCCGATAATAATTAAAATTTCTAAGATTAATACCCAAAGAAACTTCGTTAATATCAAAATTTTTATATTTGTTTTCGTTTACCCTTAAAAAATCTACAAATGCTTTTTTGCCATTGATACTATCATTGATTAAATCTAGAGTGTTTATATCATCGTCATTAGGTTGAGCCTTAATACGCATTTTTCTGCCGTTGCTACTCATTTTTGTTTTAAATTCACCTGTTAACTCATCTACTTCATATCTTGTTTTATATGTATCTTTAAAAACTTCAAACAAAGGGACGATATCATAAGAGAGCATATCAACAACTGCTTTTGCTGCACGCATTTCAGAGCTTCTAAACTTCAAAATAGGAATAAACATATATTCACCTTCCAAAAAAAATTAAAAGTTTTCAGTAATGGCAAGGAGTTATATACATAATTCTAACTATTACTTAATTTTGCTTTAATAATATTATATACTAAAGTAACGAGTAAATCAAGATAATTAACCAAATATTGTTACTTATCATATTAAATGCCATACTTTTTGTTATATGTAAACTACAATATTTTTATATAACTTAATTAAGTGTTATTTATAACGATACATTTGCTTCCTAAATATTTTTATATAAAATACAATAAATTATAAATGATTTTGCATAGCTGATAATGCGCTTTCTTTGCATCTGTTATACACTTCTAAGCTCATAATAACTAATTCTCCGACGCCGTTTTTTATAATGTGGATTGCATTTTTAGTTTCTGCACAACGTTTGCTGAGTTCTCCTGTGTTTTTAAGAGTTTTTATGTTTATAAACAAAGGCATATATTCAAGCACTTTAGCAACGTCTATCTCGCCATCTATCATGTATGGACTGAGATAATTATCAAAAAAGTCTGCATCCATAATAACCATTTCGGGTGTACCATTGCGTGTAACATAAACCGGGATCTTGCACTCTTTGCAGTAATTAACAATACCGCTTGTGTCCTTCAAATAAGATAATGGGATGTACTTTGACATATTAAAAATCCTCCTTATTTTTTTATCATTATAAATTTACCCTTCTATAAGGTAATAACGATTGAAAAATCTAAAATCTGGTCACTCAATAAAAAATGTAACATAATTGTAATGTTTATAATTGAAACAGGTCATTAATTCTCTTCGTATAATGCTCTTGGCTCATAATGACCATTACTTCGTATCCGTTTTTTATAATGCTTATTGGCGCATCTGCTTTTGAACATCTTAGAGAAACTTCACTTGTGAGTTTAAGTGTTTTAATAGGGAACGAGTATGGGACACCAATATATTCTTTTGAGTAATCAACATTTCCGTTGGAGTCACGATATCTCATATGTTCGTTGAAAAAGTCAGAACTCATTATTACAAGTTCTGTATAACCATTTCTTGTAACAAAAATAGGTTCTTTAATCTGTTGACACATATCACAGATAAATGTTGTGTCTTTTAATGTTGATAATGGAACAAATTTTGGCATATACTTTTACCTCCTTAAATTCTATTGTGGCTTAATTATGCCCATTTAATTTTTTACTTTTATATAAAAATGCTCACCTATATCCAGTATAAGTGAGCACTAAAGTTATTTAATTTTTTCAGCCTCCGCTAGCATGTTTTCAATAAATATCCCATAACCTCTTGTTGGATCATTTACAAATACGTGTGTCACAGCTCCCACAATTCGGCCATTCTGAATTATCGGCGAACCCGACATGCCCTGAACAATCCCTCCGGTTTTGGATAAAAGCTTATCATCGGTAACCTTTATTATCATTCCTTTCTGAGAGGATATGGATTTAGGCAAAATTTTTATAATTTCAATATTAAATTTTTCTACCCTGTTTCCTTCTATATTAGCAAGAATATATGCGTTTCCAATTTTAACATTCTGTCTTTTTTCTATTGAAACCAATTGACCGCTTGGTGTAAAATTGTTATCTATAGTTCCAAAAATACCTGAATCACAGTTTGTAGTTATTCTGCCTATCGTTATACTATTTTCTTCAAATACACCGTTAAGCTCACCCGGAACGCCTTTTTCACCTTTATCCACCGAAACAATGGTGGAAGGCAATATGCTTCCTGTATCAACGGTTAAAATATTACCTGTATCTGAATCGCAGATTCCGTGTCCAAGTGCGGCAAAGCTTTTTGTTTTCGGATTATAAAAGGTCATTGTCCCTATTCCGGATGCTGCGTCTTTAACCCATGCTCCAATGCGATAAGTGCCGTCTTGATAAGATTTTTTAGGAGTTAATAGTGTCTCAACATTCTTGTTTTTTCGTTTAAAAACAACTGAAGAATTTTTACCTCCAGAGTCCAAAATGGCATTGTTTAAATCCTCCACACTTGAAATTTCTGTACCGTTAAAGCTTTGAATAAGGTCTCCCGGCTTTATTCCTGCATTTTCGGCAGGAGAGGTATGAGTGCCATCCTCGGAAGTAACTTCGGATGTGCTTACTACAAGAACGCCATCGGTGCAAAGTGTTACACCAATACAATTTCCTCCGGGTATAACAGAGGTTTCTGTTTCATTGGCTGTAATTTCCGCAATACACGGGCTTGTATTTTTGTTTTTAAAAAATGAATTTTCTGCGCTTGAAAAAGAAAAAGCAGTAGAAAAAATAAGAGAAAAAGCGATAAGAGCTTTTTTAAATTTCACTAAATCCCTCCTTTCGTAAAATACTGGTGCTTTTTGCTGCATAAATCAGCAACTAAACACTACTTTTATTTTTTCCGCATTGCAGAGGAATATAGTTTGTAATATCTCTATGTAAATAAAAAAAAGACCGAAGCGGTCTTTTTTTTATACAAATTCAATTATCTGTTATTCTTGTTGTTCTTTGACTCGTTATTGTTG
>JAFYXN010000027.1 GCA_017546145.1 Clostridia bacterium | reverse complement strand
TCGATGAACAAGCCTGATGTTGCTGCCAAAATCCAAAACAACTTAAGCTGTATATTAGGAAAATGAATTCTGTGATTTTAAGTAAAACATATATCGAGCCGCCGTTTTGCGAAAAAGAAATTTTGCGTTATGCAGGCTGTAGGGGAGAGCGCGAAGAGATATCCGTTCTTCTTAAAGAGTGCATAGATGAAGTGAAGGACAAGCTTGCCTATAAAGTCTGCTATCGTGAACTTTCCATTAAAACGGTCGGCGATACTTGTGATTTTGAGGTCTTTAGTGTGCATTCAGAAAAGCTTGCGCGTAATCTCAAAGGCTGTGAAAAGGTTATCCTTTTTGCTGCAACGGTGGGTGTGGAAATCGACCGTCTAATAGGGAAATATGGTAGACTTTCTCCCACAAAGGCATTGCTTTTTCAGGCAATCGGTGCTGAACGGATAGAGGCGTTGTGCGATGCTTTTTGCGCGGATATAAAAAAAGAATACAATACGGGATTAGAGCCACGTTTCAGTCCGGGCTACGGTGATTTGCCGCTCTCGGCTCAAAAGAATATTTTTGCCGTCCTCGACCCAGAGCGAAGAATTGGACTGACTTTAAACAGCAGTCTGCTTATGTCACCGTCAAAATCGGTTACGGCTTTTGTCGGGCTTGGGAGCACAGAAAAAACAAGCTCAAATAAATGCAGTCTTTGTGAAAAAACAGACTGTACGTTAAGAGGTGTCTAATGAATTTCAAAGATTACTTAAAGAATCATATTGTCTATCTTGACGGCGGTATCGGAACGCTTCTGCAAGCTGGGGGTTTAAAACCGGGTGAGTACCCTGAAAGATGGAACTTGTCCCACCACGATGTAATAATCGACATACATAAGGCTTATTTTGATGCAGGCAGTAATGTTGTTTGTACCAACACTTTTGGCGCAAACTGCCTTAAATTTGCTGATGATGAGCTTGAACAAATAATAAAAGCGGCGGTCGCCAATGCTAAGAAAGCAAGGGAACAGTCGGTACAGAAAGGTGAAAAGTTCATAGCACTTGATATCGGCCCCTCGGGAAAGCTTTTAAAACCGCTTGGTGATCTTGATTTTGAGGATGCGGTAAACGTATTTTCAAAAACAGTCAAATTCGGTGTGAAATATGGTGTCGACCTGATTATCATCGAAACGATGAATGACTCTTATGAAACCAAGGCAGCCCTACTTGCAGCAAAGGAAAACAGTAATCTTCCCGTAATTGTTTCCAACGCCTACGGCGAGGACGGTAAGCTGATGACAGGTGCGGCTCCTGCCGCAATGGTGGCAATGCTGGAAGGTATGGGAGCGGATGCAATCGGTGCTAACTGTTCGCTTGGACCCAGACAACTCCGCGGAGTTGCAGAGGAACTGCTCCAAAAAGCATCTGTTCCCGTTATACTCAAGCCCAACGCAGGGCTTCCGAAGTCTATAAACGGTAAAACAGTATTTGATGTAACTGTCGATGAGTTTTCAGATGAAGTAGCAGCTCTTGTGAAAAAAGGTGTTCGTGTTGTTGGCGGTTGCTGCGGCACAACCCCCGAATACATTGCTTCGCTTTATAGTAAAACATCTGAACTTGCTCCTGTTCCTATTGCTGATAAAAAAATAACGGTAGTATCTTCCTATACCCACGCAATAGAGTTTGGAGAAAGTCCCATTCTTATCGGCGAGCGTATCAATCCTACGGGTAAAAAGCGCTTTAAACAGGCTTTGCTTGAAAACGATATCGACTATATTTTGTCTGAGGGTGTAAATCAGCAGGAAAAGGGCGTGCATATTCTCGATGTGAATGTGGGACTTCCCGACATTGATGAAGTGCAGATGCTAAAAAATACTGTTTGCGAGCTACAGGCTATTATCGACTTGCCGTTGCAGATAGATACTTCGAACATCGCCGCTATGGAAGAGGCTTTACGCCGATATAACGGAAAGGCCATGATAAATTCCGTTAATGGCAAGCGAGAAAGTATGGAAGCGATTTTTCCGCTTGTCAAAAAATACGGTGGATTGGTAGTTGCCCTAACCCTTGACGAGAGCGGTATTCCTGACACCGCCCAGGGCAGAGTCAAAATCGCCGAAAACATACTAAAGGTTGCGAACAAATACGGAATAGATAAAAAGGACATCATTTTTGATACCCTTGCTATGACCATCAGTGCCGACAACAAAGCGGCTGTTGCAACTCTGTCTTCGCTTAAAACTATAAAGAATGAGCTTGGTTGCCATACATCTCTCGGTGTTTCAAACATTTCTTTTGGGCTTCCTAACCGTGATGCAGTAAACGGTACATTCTTTGCACTTGCACTCCAAAACGGTCTTTCCGCCGCTATTATGAACCCTTATTCTGTGGATATGATGAAAACTTACTATGCCTACAGAGCACTCAAGGGTCTTGATGAAAACTGTGCCGAATATATCGGTTCGGCTGAATCATTTGTAGTTACAGTAACATCTGTGGCTGCCGCCGCACCAAAAACTACTGAGGAATATTCATCTGAACTTCAGCATGCAGTTATAAAAGGCTTCAAGGATAAGGCAGGGGAGTTGACAAAAAACTTACTTTCAAGTGTTGACCCGCTTGAAATAGTGAATAACGAAATTATCCCTGCGCTTAATATTGTAGGTGACGGATTTGAAAAGAAAACGGTCTATCTTCCTCAGTTGCTTATGAGTGCTGAAGCTGCAAAAAGTGCTTTTGAGGTTATAAAAGCCTCTATGTCGGGCAAAGAAAAAGCTGGGACCAAGGGCGTAATTGTAATTGCTACCGTTTACGGTGATATTCATGACATAGGTAAAAATATAGTAAAGCTTTTGCTTGAAAACTACGGCTTTGATGTTGTGGATCTAGGCAAAGATGTTCCGCCCGAAATAATTGCAAAGACAGCGATAAAACTTCGCGCACCGCTTGTAGGCTTAAGTGCGCTTATGACAACCACTGTTCCTGCAATGGAAGAAACAATTAAGCTTCTGCGGGAAAAAGCCCCTTGGTGCAAGATCGTGGTAGGCGGTGCAGTTTTAACTAAAGAATATGCCGATAAAATAGGTGCGGATAAATATGCAAAGGATGCGATGGAAAGTGTTCGTTATGCTGAAGAGATTATAAATGGAGGTAAAGAATAATGCTTATTTCTACAAGAGGCAGATACGCCTTGCGCGTATTGCTTGATCTCGCGGAACATCAGGACGATGGCTATATCGCAATGAAAAATGT
>JAFYXN010000005.1 GCA_017546145.1 Clostridia bacterium | reverse complement strand
TAAATACTACCACATATTAAGGGAATTGTCAATATTTTAAGCAAATTTCCCCTTATTTATTATTTGTTTTTAAGGTAAAGTTATTCTGCAAAACTGTTTTATCCTTTCGTATATTTTTCTAACATTTTTCTAGCACTTTTCTAGCGAAAACCCAAAAAACACATTAAAAAGTGGCAATACGAAATTTGTGAGAAAAGCAAAGGCTTTGAAGGTTTTTAAGCCCTCAAAGCCTTGATTTTATGCGGTTTTTATCGCTTTTTAAGTTCCTTTAACTTCCGCTAATTTACTCTATCTAAAAACACTGTCTAACAGCTCGAAATCAGTTTGTCGGTAATTCCGGCACGCGGGTTCGAATTCCACCCGGTCCGTCATCTTTTTTTTATCACCGATTTTTTAAAAATTGGGGATTTTCTTTTTTTAATTTCTTTTATTCTCTTCTGTTTACTTTCAAATTATTTTAAGGTCCTGATAGGCTCAATAACCCGAAAATTGAAGAACAAAAACACTTGATTCGGTATCATAAATACCTACTAAATCTTCTGTAACTTCCACATCCTGCATATCATCTGCAATATAAATCCGTTCATCATTCTTTTTGCAAAATGCCCAATTAGAGCGTTTGTTTCCTTCATCATCCAGCCACATATCAGCATTTTTAATTGACACCTTTGCCCCGGGATATACAACATACACCGCATATTCCCACGAATCAAAGCCGTCACTTGCCGTTTGGGTTTTGGTTTCATATACATTTGTTACCTCAACCTTTAAATTGTTATAGGCAAACTGCCGTGTTGAACCCTTGTCTTCCGAGATTTCCTCCACATATCCACACACGTCAAATATTTCTTTTTTAAATTCTTCTGTATCTAAAATCCTATAAGAAGGGCCTGAACCATGTTGACAATACGTATCACTGCCAATGACTATCTCTTTCAAGCCGGCATTTGTGCGAATCAGAATACTCATCTGAACATTTTTCATTGAATAGCCTTTGTACCTTGTAAATGTCCGCTGCTCTTTATATTTGGAAAGACATTCTATAATTCTGTTTGGAATAAAATGAACATCTATAAGCTTGCTGTCCGTCTTTAGGTAATTTAAATTTGCCTGAACCCGTACAACTTCTTCAACTCCCAAGTCAGCAACAGAATGAGGAATAAATGTTTTAACAACATATATAATCGTCACAACTACAGCAACAGAAATAATTATCCTCATAACTTTTTTCATCATATACTCAGCCCCTTTTATCTGCAAAGATACGCTGCTTAATATACAGTAGTTTTCTACCTGTACTATTTTTTCAGTTTGCCGTATCCGGCGTTTTCAACGCACTGCTGTCCGGCCTCTGTGAGCATAAATTCAGCCATTTTTCTTGCCGGTGAATCAGGCGGTGTATCCTTTCTTAAAACAATATAGGTATTGTTTGACAAAGGATATGTTCCGTCTGCAATGGTTTCATCTGTCGGCATAACTCCGTCAATAGCAAGGAGCTTCAAATGACGTTTTGTATCAAGCACAGCATCTACATTGTGATAATAATAATAGATACTGTATCCCAATCCATAACCGACAGGTTCTTCGGTTTGCGCCTTTATAACATCAGTCAGCACATTTGACATAGTATAAGATGTTTCTTTCTGCACCTCGGGATGAATTTCATTGCCGCCTAAGAAGTGCTTTTCCATTTGCGCATGGCTGCCGCTGTCATTGTTTCTGCAATAAGGGTACAAAAGCGCATCACTTCCGCCAACCTCAGACCAGTTAACATAAGCATTGTTTACATATATATTACTGATTTGCTCTTTTGTAAGGCCTTCTGCAGGATTATCCTTGTTGGTAAAGAATATCATTGCATCATAAGCAATGGGTATAAGTTCAAGCTCTACTTTCTTTTCCTCTGCCATTTTGAGTATATCACTTGCAGGATAAACCGAAGCAAAGAGCATATCCACCTCGCCATTAATCAGGCGCTGATAGGATGCATGGCTTTTTGAATGGCTTTGCGGAAACTGCGGATGTGTCTCGCCGTGACAGAACAATGCACCGTAGACTGCTTGTGTGAACGGATATGTAGAAGTTGAACCGTCAATTATCGGCATTTCCTTGTCAAAACCGTAATATTCTGCAGCATCAGTTGCATACACCTGACTGTGTGCCTGTATATTGTTCAGTATATATGCAATATCCGCTCTGGTTGCAGCTTTTTGCGGATTAAGAAGCCTTACAGGATTTTCAGGGTCGGTCACGTCCGAATCAGATACGTAATACTTTCCGATATATTCATAGGCGTCCTTTGCCCAATTGGAAATTTTATGTTCATCCGCGTTGTTTTCGGCTTGCCTTGGAGTACATCTTACACCTGCATACTGCAAAGCCCTTACAACCATAACTGTAATTTCTTCTCTGGTAACATCTCTGTCCGGGGAGAATATTTTCTCAGAATCACCCTTAACAATACCGCAGTTAAATGCATTCATAACAACAAAGTAGAACCAATCGTCTGATTTTACATCATCAAAACCCAACTTGATATATTCCATTTTTGAATTTTCAAGACCTATAAAACGCATAACCATTGCTACCGCTTCAGCACGTGTTACATTGTCATAGATTCTTGCTTCACCTTTATCGTTTCCTCGTATAACGCCGGTATATGACAGCATCTTGACATCGTGAAAGTCGGGGTTGTAATCGTTTATATCGGTAAACTCTATCGGTTCAGGGATAAAAGATTCAATCTCTCTGTCCTTGTTTTCCGCAGGAACAGTTGCATATATATAATCTCCGTAAGACATCGACAACGGAATAACCTCTTTTGTGTCCTTATATCTTGCAACAGCAAGCCACGATTTATTTTCGCCTATTGGAGCTTTCACCTTTACAAAATTCGCCGCCAAAACCTCATCCGAACCGTCCGCAAATGCACAGCCAGCCGTTGTTAATATCATACACAAGGCCACAATTATTAATAGTAATTTTTTCATTGTTTGACACCCCTTCTTTTTTTGCGCATCATAAGTATAATAAGTGCAATCAGCACAACAGATATAACTCCGTATGCTAATAAAATTAATGCATCTGCATCGCCGACAAATACAAATATACTGCCGGTCTTTGCTTCAGGAAGATATGTATTCTTCAAATAAAGCAACTCTTTCTCAATTTAGTGCAGAGTAAATGTCAGAACCATACAAACCAACACGCCTATTGACAATACAACCCGACCGACTTTCTGACCGAATAAATACCAATCACTCGGCTCGCCGCCATCCACATCAAGCCTGTGCTCCAATATCCAAAACAGCATGGGAAACCTTATGTCCAAAAACAATATTACACCAAGCAGAAGAATTAAAAGCAACATATATGGCTCACCGCGCGTATCGGTTTTGTCTGAAACTGCCCAATTATATAATATTGTATAATTAGGGAACAGTTCTTCTTCGGCAGGAACCTCATTCCCGACACGAACATCAATCATATCTGACGAACCTGTTTCATCATCAAATACAATCCAGTTGTTTTCTTCTCCTATGGCTCGACCTTTACAGATTACAGTTTGGTTTTCTAAAACTTCAACATTTCTGCTTGAATCATTTTTATCATACTTAACCTGATAATGATTCACTTTATCGTTTACAGAAAATTCAATGTCTGTTCCATAATCAGCCGGTTTAATAGTCATATTATACTCAGCATAAATATCTGAGCCTGTAAAGCTGCCGTCCTCCTGCCTATATAAAAACGCATCACCATGCCATAGCCCCGGCAGAAACAATGCTCTTAAATACACTACAATCAAAACAACTGCCGAAATATAGCCTATGTATTTTCTCATTTTAAGCTCCTCCGTGTTTAGCTGATTTCATTCTTCCAACCAAAATACCTAAAAGTTTGTCTGCATCAAATATTATTTGGTCTGTTCTTACTCTACCTTTTTTTCAACGTAATTCAAAACCCTGTATCTGTATTCTGTCGGGGTTTCGCTGAATGTTTTTGAAAACAATCTTGAAAAATACTGTTGGTCATCAAACCCAAGGGATTCTGCAACATTTTTTACCGAAAGCTGGGGCATCTTTACAAGCATATTTTTTGCTCGGTTGAGCTTAAAGTCATTGATATACTGTATAGGGGTCTTGCCTGCCGCATTCTTAAAATACCTTGTCAGCTGCGACTGCGAAATATTGCAGTATTCAGCAAGCTCGGGTATGCTTATTCTGTCAAAAATATTCTGTTTGATATACAAAATCGCCTTTTTAAGATTTTCAGGGATTCTGACTATTTCTTCGTCTAAATTTCTATCATCAAGCGCCTTTAATGTAATGCGAGAAAGCTCGTTCAAAAGCTCGCAAAAAAGCAATACTATAGGCAATGAATTGTTTAAGCTCACTTTATAAAGCTGCTTTACCATTCTTTCGGTGATTTCGGTCACTTTTGACGATACCCCGATGCAGCTTTGCAGATAAAGGGTATAGGATTTCGGGAATACAGCGCTCTCATTGATTAAAAGACCTTCGGTTTCAATTCTTTTTTGTTCAATAAAGGTGTATGCTTCTTTGCTTGTCATCTCATACAGTTCAGAGCTTAATTCAAAATGAATATACAGCATTCTGCAGTACAGGTCCTCAACAGGAGTTCGTCTGTACACCTTGGTCTTGGGGATAAAAAACGTTTCGCCCTTTCTGACAATATACCTTTTAGAGTCCATTTCAATACAGCAGGCACCCTCCAGCACTACAATAATTATATTTTTAGAGTCCGATGTTTCCCAGACAGTTTTTCTTGTAAGCGCATACGCCTCATCAATCTCAGGCAGCCTGTCAAACTCAAAAGAATATACCATCTTAACCACTCCCTTCACCTTGCCGGCGACAAAATAATCCACATCTTTTAACTTATCTTTTATACAATTTTATCAAAAAACTATACAATTGTAAATAGAAACCACACAAAAAGGCGCACCGCTAAGGTACGCCTTTTACTATTTGAAATCGCTAAAAAACTTTGACAGTATTTTTTCAAAAACAACTCCGTATTCAATTTTTATATCCGGGTATTTCATTGTCTCTGCAATTGCCGCCTTTACAAAATCAACCGCAATCTGTGCAGCATCAATGACCGTCTTGCCGTGCACCAATGCCCCTGTCAGCACTGCGGCAAAGATGTCACCTGTTCCGTGAAAAGGACGGTCTATATATCCGCAGTCAAGCAGCTTTGCCTCGCCTGTGTTTTTGTCATATACCCCGACACTCATGCGGCTTGAATCGGTCATAACGCTTGTCACCGCAACGCCCTTTGGTCCAAGCCGAGAAAGCCTGACCATCATATCCTTCAGTTCTTCCTCTGTAATATAGTCTTCAGGGTACTTCTCATCAAGCAAAAGACATGCCTCTGTCAGATTGGGGGTAATCACATCCGCAAGCCCCACAAACCTCCGCATTGCAAGAAGCAAATCGTTCATTCTGTCATAATAAACCGTTTCGGCATCTGCAAGAACATTATCCCCCAGCACCGGGTCAATCACTGCAAGGCTGCCTTCAAGCTTCTTTTCCTGAATAAAATCCGACAGAATATCTATCTGCCTTGCACTTGCCATGTAGCCTGTACATACCGCATCAAACTTAATATCAAGGCTCTTCCAATGGTCAAGAATTTTTTCCATTTCGTCTGTCAGGTCGCAAAAGGTATAGTCCTGAAATTTATATGTATGCGTTGACAGCACCGCCGTTGGCAAAGGGCACGTCTCAACGCCCATTGCCGAAAGAATGGGTGTTGCCTCTGTAAGCGAAACTCTGCCAAAGCCCGACAAATCATTTACCGCTGCAACTCTTGGTATAAAGCTTTTTATCATTTATATCATCTCCTTTGCTGAAGGTCAATTCACCAAATGGCTTATTTCCTGCTCTGTTAATTCTCTGATTTCACCCAAATCCAAGTTCTCGTCCAGAACAAGATTTTTCATCTTCACTCGTTTCAGGTACAGCACCCTGCTGCCGACCGCCTCAAACATTCGCTTTACCTGATGAAACTTCCCCTCACTGATGGTAATCTCCGCCCAAAACGGAGCTTTGTCGGAAATTCCTTTTAATTCAGCAGACAGAGTTTTGTAGCCGTCATCAAGGGTTACACCCTGCTTAAAAGCCGCAATATCAGAATTTGTCACACATCTTTCAACCTCTGCAATATAGGTTTTGGGCACGTGATGCTTGGGCGACAGCAATCTGTGGCTCAATTCACCGTCATTGGTCAAAAGCAACAATCCCTCGGTGTCAATATCAAGCCTGCCCACCGGAAACGGTTCAAAGTGCCTGTATTGCTCGGGCAAAAGGTCTATGACCGTCGGCAGCTTTTTGTCCCACGTTGCAGAAACATAGCCGCAAGGCTTGTTAAGCATAAGATAGATAAATTTGCGGTATACCGCTGCATTGCCGTCGACCTTAACATCTGCAGTTTGCGGGTCGATGTGCAGCTCTGCTTTTTTTGCGGTTTCGCCGTTTACCAAAACCTTACCAAGCTTTATAAGTTTTTTAACCTCTGTTCTTGTCCCAAAACCTGTTTCGGCAAGAAATCTGTCAAGTCTCATCAGGCACCTCTGTTTGCATATTTTTTACAAAAATTACATATATTAAAAACAATAACTATAACTTTAAAAAGGACTGATATATATGAAAGCCGCAATCAGAAATCACCGATACATCATTGCCACCTTATGCTTTGCAGTGATAATTCTGGTACTGATTACAGCAGTATTCAGCATTGACAACGCCACAAATAAAATGATTGTGGAATATGCAGCCACTTTGGGTTGGGAGGTCAATCCCACCCCGGCAGAGATTTCGCACCTTACAATTCCCGAAGAATTTGACGCTGTATTTGAAACATATAATGCAGTTCAAAAAAGCTGCGGCTTTGACCTTGAGGAATTTAAAGGCAAGCAGGTGTCGCGCTATACCTATCAGGTTTTAAATCACAAGGAGTCCCAAAATGTTCGCGTTCTTCTGGGGATTTTAGTATACGAAAACCGCATTATAGCAGGTGATATTTCCTCAACCGACAAAAACGGATTTATGCACGCCATAACCGAAACCGAATATATAAACGTCAATGACGGTCAATGACATTGAATGTAAATTGTATTATACCACAAATAATGTCAGAATGCCATAGTTTTACTTGACTTTTTTTTCTGCAGCGAGTAAAATAATATTAACTTTGACAATACAGGGGGTTTTACCAATGAGAATAGAAACAAAATGTATTCAATCGGGCTACACACCCAAAAACGGAGAACCGCGTGTTCTTCCTATATACCAAAGCACAACATGGAAGTACGATTCCACCGAACAGATGGGCAGACTTTTTGACCTTGAGGAAAGCGGCTACTTCTATACACGCCTTGCAAACCCTACAAACGACGCAGTTGCGGCAAAAATTGCAGACCTTGAGGGCGGCGTTGCTGCAATGCTTACGGCTTCAGGTCAGGCGGCGTGCTTTTATTCAATATTTAATATATGTGAAGCAGGTGACCATTTTATCTGCTCTGCAAGCGTTTACGGCGGAACATTCAACCTCTTTGGCGTGACAATGAAAAAGCTCGGCATTGAGGTTACTTTTGTTGACCCCGACGCAAGCGAGGACGAGCTTAACGCAGCATTCCGCGAGAACACAAAAGCCGTTTTTGGCGAAACAATTGCAAACCCTGCACTTGTTGTTCTTGACATTGAAAAATGGGCAAAAGTTGCTCACACGCACAAGGTTCCTCTTATTATAGACAATACCTTTGCAACACCTATAAACTGCAGACCCTTTGAGTGGGGTGCAGACATTGTTGTTCATTCAACCACCAAGTACATGGATGGTCATGCAACACAGGTTGGCGGTGCAGTTATTGACAGCGGCAACTTTGACTGGGAGGCAAGCGGAAAGTTCCCCGGTCTTACCACACCTGATGCATCATATCACGGCATTACATACACCGAAAAGTTTGGCAAAGCGGCATACATCACCAAGCTGACCGCACAGGTAATGCGTGACCTTGGTTCAATCCCGTCACCGCACAATGCGTTTCTTCTGAACTTAGGTCTTGAAACCCTTCCGCTCAGAATGGAGCGTCACTGCAGCAACGCTCAGGCTGTTGCAGAATACCTCAGCAAAAACGACAAGATTTCATGGGTAAAATACTGCGGTCTTGAAGGCGACAAATACTACGGGCTGGCACAAAAATACCTGCCAAACGGCTCATGCGGTGTTATCTCGTTTGGCGTTAAAGGCGGCAGAGCTGCTGCCGTTAAGTTTATGGACAGCTTAAAGCTTGCCGCAATTGTAACTCACGTTGCAGACGCAAGAACCTCTGTTCTGCACCCCGCAAGCCACACCCACAGACAGCTAAATGATGCAGAGCTTGAGGCGGCAGGTGTAACACCCGACCTTATCAGATTTTCGGTTGGAATTGAAAACGTAAACGATATAATTGAAGATATTCAGCAGGCACTTGACGCCGTTGAATAATCAGACAAACGAAGAATTTTATAAAACACTTCAGCTCCCCTACCCCTCAATCTTTAGGTGATTAAGGTACACTTTTGTGTAATATAGGAAAATACAACAAAAAAGTAGTAATTTCCTATAAGATAATAAAAGTGTTGCGACTTATGTCACAACACTTTTAACATTTATAAGGATGATATGTTATGAAGGATAAGCACACGTTAAAATGGCTTTATACAAGTGCAAAGGGGCAATTGCCGTTGGTTGTATTGCTTGCGTTTATGCGCAGTGCCTCCACGGTACTTGGGGTTGTTTTTGCCCTGACCTCAAAACTGGTAATTGACGCGGCTGTTGCACACAGTCTTGCAGACCTCAAAATGGCTGCGCTTCGCCTGCTGCTTATTATTGCGGCACAGATTGCAATTAAGCTTATCGGACAAAGCCTTGAAGTTGTTACCACAGCCAAGCTTCAAATCAAGCTGCGCAGTCAGTTGTTTGCGTCTGTCCTGAAGCGCGACTATTCTGCTGCCACATCGTACCACAGCGGTGATTTGCTGACAAGACTTTCAAACGATACCGGCATTGTTTCAAGCGGCGTTATTTCACTTATTCCAAGCGTACTTGCTCTTGTCACAGGGCTTGTCTATGCGCTTTACTCCCTTACACGTCTTGACCGCAACTTTGCGTTTATATTTCTGCTTGGAGGCATAGTTCTTCTTATTGTAATAAGCTGCTTCCGCGGCGTTATGAAAAAGCTGCACAAGCGAGTTCAGGAAACCGAAGCAAAAGTCCGCTCATTCCTGCAGGAATCACTTGGAAGCTTGCTTATGGTAAAAGTTTTTGGCATAGAAGACAGGGTTTCCCAAAAAGCAGACAACCTTCAGGACGAAAACTACAAGGCACAGCTCAAGCGCCGAAACCTGAGCATCTGGGCATCAAGCAGTCTTGGCTTTATATTCAGCATCGGCTCGCTTTATGCACTGGTACATAGTGCGTTTCGCCTTTATTATGGAAGCATCACCTTTGGTACCCTGACCGCAATTATTCAGCTTGTAAACCAGATACAGGCACCGTTTGCGGGACTTTCAGGCGTTGTTCCACAATACTACGCCATACTTGCATCAGCCGAAAGAATTATAGAAATTGAAAAGCTTCCCGAAGAAAAGGAGCTTTGCAAAAAGCTCAGTCCCAAAGAAGCCTACGAAGCCCTTGAACTTATAGTCTTTGAAAACATCACCTTTGGCTATGGCAGAGATATTGTTTTAGAAGGTGCTGACTTATCAATCAACAAAGGCGATTTTGCAGTTATCGGCGGAATATCCGGCATCGGAAAAAGCACGCTTATCAAGCTTTTGCTTGGCGTTATTCTGCCGCAAAAGGGTGGAATTTATCTTAAAACGGGTGACGAAAAACTCCCTGTCGGCAAGCATTCACGCCCAATCTTTTCTTATGTTCCGCAAGGCAATCTGTTGCTTTCGGGGACAATCCGCGAGGCAGTGGCTTTGGTACGCCCTGACGCAACAGACGCCGACATTATGAATGCCGCAGAAATCAGCTGTGCGGCAGATTTTATCCGCGAGCTTCCTGACGGACTTGACACTTATGTAGGCGAAAAGGGTATGGGACTTTCAGAGGGTCAGGTTCAAAGGCTTGCGGTAACGCGTGCAATTTTGTCTGACGCGCCTATTATTCTTTTGGACGAGGCAACCTCTGCTCTTGACGAAGAAACCGAAGAACGGCTCCTTAAAAACATTCGCAATCTCAAAAATAAGACCTGCATCATTATCTCACACAAGCGTGCGGCATTTGATGTATGCAACAAAAAAATATTTATTGAAAACAAAAAAATCATAGTTGAATAATTTAAAAAAGACAAAGGAGCTGTCGCAAAATGCGGCAGCTCCTTTTGGGGTGGACGCAAAATAATGCAGATTGGACAAACTGAGTCCCGAAGCTGTATGCGGATACTGCGAGAGACCAAGTTTGTTCAAAACGCAAAGCATTTGTAATTGAAATTTGTTGTATAACGAATTTCCACCTTAATTTTTGGCTCATTTTAGCCTTTGTATTCTTTAAAAACGGCTATATTAAGCTTTTTATGCTTTGCATGGTCGGTGCATTTTGCTACAGTTCTTTTGCACCAGCTTGTTATTTGACCAGCTCTTTTCCTACTTTATAAATATCGCCTGCCCCCATGGTAAATACCAAATCACCTGGTTTGGCGCGGTCAAGTACATATCTCTTTATCGCGTCAAAATCGTTGATAAATGCACAGTTGTTCATAAGTGCCGCAAGGTCACAGGAATGTATTGTTCCGTCGTATTTTTCACGCGCGGGGTAGACATCAGCCAGCACAACCCTGTCGGCAATACTGAGCGCCTCAGCAAAATCGTTCAGAAATGCCTTTGTTCTTGAATAGGTATGTGGCTGAAATATACACCAAACGTCACCTTTTGTCAAAGTTTTGGCTGTAGTCAATGTGCTTTTGATTTCGGTTGGATGATGTGCATAGTCATCAATCACGGTAAATCCGCCTACCTCACCCAGCTTTTCAAAACGGCGTTTTGTTCCGCCAAACGCCTCAAGACCACGCTTTATCGCCTGAGGCTCAATACCCAGTTCGCGAGCTGTCGCAAATGCGGCAAGAGCGTTTCTGACATTGTGCTCGCCATGAACAGCAAGCTCTAACTTAATTGAAAATTCTCCGTGTTCAAACACGTCCAGTTCGGTCTTTCCCAAGGCATTAAGATGCACATTTTCAGCATAAAAATCGTTATTTCTACCAACTAAGCCATATTTCACAATTCTTTTTTCAATATTTTGCACAACAGTCAGGGTATTTTTATCGTCAGAACAAACAATAATGCATCCATCGGGTGAATTTAGTCTTGCAAAACTCTTAAAAGCTGTTATAATATGAGATATATCAGTAAAATAATCCAAATGGTCTTCTTCAACATTTGTGATAATAGAAATATATGGATTGAAGTGAAGGAAGCTTTCTACATATTCACAGGCCTCAAAAACCAGGTAATCTTTTGCTCCGATTTTGTAATTTCCGCCTATTTGAGAAAGCTCGCCTCCCACCAATATTGTGGGGTCCAGACTTGCTTCAAGCAAAACGAGCGACAGCATTGATGTTGTGGTCGTTTTTCCGTGTGTTCCTGCAACTGCAATCGGGAATTTATACAGCTTCATCAGCTGGCCCAGCAGCTCGGCGCGTTCCATAACCGGAATACCTAAGGATTTTGCCTTGACAAGCTCGGGGTTATCTTCAGGAATCGCCGCAGTGTAGCACACCAAATCAGGATCACATATTGCCTCGGGGCAGTGTCCTATACAAACGTCAATACCTGAAGCAGTTAGTCTTTTTACAATATCCGTTTCAGTACGGTCGGAGCCCGTAACACGGTATCCGAAAAACTTCAGCATATGTGCCAAAGCACTCATACTTATTCCACCGATTCCTACCATATGTATATATGCGTCTTTGGGAAGTGCGGTAAGCTTATTTTCTTTCAACTTGTTTCACTCCTTGGAATAGTTTCATCTCAGTTCGGTGCATTTCTGCAACTTCATCATAAGGTTATTGTACTACATTTTACAAAATTTATCAATATAGGTATTATATTATTTTTTAAACTTTTTTATGCAAAATTATTAAATATGATATAGTCAGGCTGTTGCCTGACAGAAGGCGGTGCAACATTTATGGAAATCACTGATATTAAAGTGAGAAAAATCAATGCGGAGGGCAGAATGAAAGCAGTCGTTTCCGTCACCTTTGACGATGCCTTTGTTGTTCATGACATCAAAGTTATCGAGGGTCAGGAAAAGCTCTTCATCGCAATGCCCAGCAGAAAAACCCCCGACGGCGAGTTTAAGGACATCGCACATCCTATAAACGCCGAAATGAGAGAGCTTCTTCAGAACATGATTCTTGCAAAGTACGAAGAGTCTCTTGCTGAATTTGAAGTTGAAGAATAATTTTTTGAATTCAAATTTCTCAATTTAAAAACACATACCTTGTATTTGGTATGTGTTTTTAAATTTTATTAAAAGTTTTATTTTAAAAGCTGTATTGCCGCCTCGGTGTTCTCTTTTGCAAGTTCCTTAAAGCGCTCGCTCTTTTGCGCCAAGTCATTGCAAAGAGCTTCACGATTCTTTATAATATCGTCAGCAAACGCGCAAAGCTTGTCAACATCAACCTTTTCAACCTTCATTGAATATTTAAGTCCAACAGTTTCCATCACCGCTGCCACCTTGGGGTCATAATCCAACGCAATTAAAGGGACACCCATTTTTGCCGCATAAATCAAGGTATGCAACCGCATTCCAACAACAAACTCCGCACGCTCGATTACCCCCATCATAACCTCGGGCGAATATCCATTTCTGCAAACGCCGTGCGGAACTGTTAAAAACACCTCAACATCCTCAGATATACCCTTGTCAATATTTTTTTGCATGGGTATTACATACGGCATAATACCATGGGTTTGATACATATAGTCACCAAACTGTGCAAGCTTTTGGTCTGCGTCCTCGTCCATGGTATCCCAATCACGCACCGTAATAACAAAGAACTTTTTGCCCTCGTCAATGCCTGCACGCTTGATTATCTCATCAATGGTTTCACCGGACTCACTTTCAGCAGTAAAAACAGGATCTGCTGTGATTTTTGCCAAACTCATATCAGGAAGAATACATTTCAGAGCATTATACGACGCCTTATCTCGAAGAGTTATATAATCAACCCTTTTGAGTGTGCTTTTCACAAACCCTAAGTTATACCTCTTTGTCAAAGGTCCTATCCCGTTTGCATAAAGCATAACCTTTGCACCGCGAAGCTTTGCCATTGCAATAACCGACAGGTAATAATAAAGCGACATTGAGCTTGTAACATCCTGAACAAGGCTTCCGCCGCCGCTTATCAAAAGCTTGGTGTTTTTGAGCAGCTTCCAGATTGCTACAAAATCAAACCTGTCAACTGCACTGACATTATAAAGCTGAGCGGTTTCTCTTGGAGACTTTGACATTACTATAATATTTATATTGGGACAATTCTCGCGAAGGTCCTTGACAATTGCTCCTAAAATTGAGTCATCGCCGCTGTTATGGAATCCATAATAGCCTGAAATCATAACATCAATATTTCTGGTGCTGTTACCGTGAATAAGATATTTTTCTATATCACCAAGCTCTGCGTTATCGTCCACCTCGTTAATAGCAGAGTCCTTTACAACAGAAATATACATCTTTATGGCATCGCTTGCCATTGTGTCAACAGAGTAATACTTCTTTACCGTTTTAAGCGAATACTCACCAAGCGCCTTGCGCTTTTCAGCCTTGTCCTCACCTAAGAGCTGCAGCAAATCTGCCGTCAGCTTTTCGGTAGTGGTATCGCCACAGCCACGACAGCAGAAGTTTGTGTCTATTGCAACATCCAGCTTGTTCTCGTCAAATATTCCGATATAGCCTTCATTGCCGGCAATAATCGCCGGCTTTTTGCAAGCCATTGCCTCAAGTGCAGCACGGCTTACACCCACAAACACATCTCCAGATGCGGCAAACTTGTTAATATCTGTTCTGCCGCCGGTTGTGATGACTGCACGTCTTCCCAGAGCGGCATTCACCGCCTCTGCCTCTGCTTTTATTTTTTCGAAATCATTTCCGCCGCCGACTATAACCGTTTCAAGATTATCAATCTCTTTGCAAAGTGCAGGCACTGCCTCAATCAGCTTATGTGCCGCAAGGCTGCGGTCTGTGTCCATTCTGCTGACATAAACTATTCTTGTCATGTCTTTGCCAAAGCCAAACTCTTCTGCCACATCCGAATAATCAATACTGTCAGAAAACTTATCGGTATCTACTCCGTTTATTGTAACTCTGATGTTTTCGTCAAGGCACCCATAGTTGTCTATAAGATACTGTTTAATATCATCGCTTACAGCAAGACTTCTTGAGCCCCAGTCAGTAAGCAGGTTAAACGGAAACCTTGTATTAAAAACCCAGTGCGCAGTTGTTACAAAACGGAATTTATACCGTTTGTGCAAAAGTCCGCACAAAAAACCCGGTATACGTGCATGTGCATGAACCACATCAATCTTCTTTTCAACTATAATTTTTTTAAGTTCTTTGTACGCCCCAAGCAGCGACGCAGGAGTTTTGCGGTTCAGCGCCACTTTAAAGTGACGGATTCCTGCATCTTCAAGCTCTTTTACATAAGCTCCGCCGTTGGAAGCTGCATAAACCTCTATTCCCCGACGAGCAAGCGCCTTTGAAAGCTCTACAATGTGGGTTTCTGCGCCCCCTATATCAAGCTGCATGGTAGCCATTAACACTCTCATATTCTCTGTCCTTTTTGTTATATACTTTTATTTATCTTCCGTTTCTGCTGATGGATTAAAAACTGTATTCACCAGCTCTGCCGTTTTGGCATCATCGCACAAAAAGTACGATACACCACCGATTGTCTGCGCTGCGCCTGGCAGCTGATACATTGTCATAAGCTCAGAATCCACCTTGCTGATTGCGCCCAGATGCTTGATAAGGTCCTTTGCCGTATAATTTGTTCTTACATTGCGGCAAACAACATCAAAAATCTCATCCGCCTTCATAAGGTACTTTGCGTTGACCTTTTGTTCAATCACAGCCTTGATAAACGCCTGCTGCGCCTCTATTCTGCCCAAATCGCCCATTGCATAGCCCGGATAGCCTGCGTTGCCTTTTCTGAATCTGACAAAATCGTGCGCCGCCTGCCCGTCCAGAACCTGAAGTCCAGGCTGAAGGTCTATATGAAGATTTTGAACAGGGTCATCATACTTCATACGGAACGGAACATTAAACTCAACACCGCCAAGAGCGTCAATTATCTCTTTAAATCCGTCAAAGTTTACACTCATAAAATAGTGGATTGGAAGGCCTGTAAGCAGCTTAACCTTTTGAACTGCCAGTTCCTCAGGCTCTTTAAGATTGCCCTTTCTGACCTCCTGCGCGCCAATTCCTATGGCAGCATTTATCTTTTGATAATATTTACCCACCAGAACTCTGGTATCGCGGGGTATAGACAGCACGCTAAGCTTGCCGGTGCGTCCGTTAAGGCTTGCAAGCATAATTGTATCGCTTCGCATTCCGCCCTCGTCAACTCCCAGCAGCAAAATGTTTACCACACCAACGCCACCTGACTGCTTATCAAGCGAATCAAGCAGGATTTCCTCGCCCAAATACAGGTTTGACACCCATTTCGCCGATATAACGCCGCCGATTGTCGCAAACAGCATACAAAAGGTGCATATTAAAGATAATATTATTTTACCCCTTTTTGAAAATATATCCAATTTAAATCATTTGCCTTTCTGTCTGAATTATAAATGAAGGTTTGCGCCTGCAACTTTCACAAGCTTTTTACAAACCGTAATTCCCGATATGAAATCGAGTTTCTACATTATTATATATAAAACATTAATAAAAGTCAATATTCTGCACGCTCTGCAACCGAAATTTAACAAACCCTTTACATTTCGCAAAGATTTTTCTCGGAACGTCTGTAAAGAACAAATTTACTGCCAATACAGATGACCACCTGTGAGCCTGTTTTTTGTGCAAGCTCCTCCGCCACCTCACGTACACCCAGCATGGAATTTTCAAGCACGTGACCCTTGATAAGCTCGCGCGCTGCCAGTGCATCATTGATAGTCTTAACCACATTCTCGGACACACCGTCCTTACCCACCTGATAAAGTGACGGCACCTTTGCCGCCAGACTTTTTAAATATGCCCTTTCCTTACTTGTCATTATTCTTTTCCTCCAGTAAATCTGATATTTTTGCAAATTCTTCAAGTCCAAGCTTTTCGCCCCGTATGTTTTGGTCAATACCCAAAACGTCAAGAACTTCAATTATTAAATCTTTTCCTATATTAATATACGGACTTTTTGAAAGGGCATTCACAAGGGTCTTTCGCCTTTGCCCAAACGCGGATTTTATAACAGAGAACATAAACTCGCGGTTTTTTACATGGGCTCCTGGCTTATCCAAAACCTCAAGCCGTATCACCACCGACGCAACCTTTGGCTGCGGCATAAAGCAATGCGGCTCTGCGCGGCATACAAGCTTTGGCCTGGTATAAAACTGCACCGCAGCAGAAAGCGCGCCGTAATCCTTTCCGCCGGGGCTTGCCACCATACGCTCGGCAACCTCTTTTTGAATCATTACCGTCAAAGAGCTGACCGGAATTTCATTTTCAAGAAAGCCCATAATAATCGGGGTTGTTATATAATAGGGAAGGTTTGCAACCACCGCCACCGGCATATTCCCAAACTTCTCAGCAACAAGCTGCTTTAGGTCAAGCTTCATTACGTCCTCGTTTATAACCTCAACATTGTCAAATTCGCCAAGGGTATCAGAAAGCAACGGCATCAGCTTTTTGTCAATCTCAACCGCCACAACCCTGCCGCAATTTTTTGCAAGCTCACGAGTAAGCGTTCCTGCACCGGGTCCTATCTCCAAAGCGCCCCAGCTTTTGCCAACCCCGGAGCCTTCGATTATTTTGTTAAGTATATTTTCGTCAATAAGAAAATTCTGCCCGAGGCTTTTTGTAAACGAAAACCCATGCCGCTCGATAACAGTTTTTAACTCGGAAGGATTTGTAAGCTTCATAAATCCCATATCCTTTCTTCAGCAAAAAAATCAGCATCAGACCGAAACCTAATCTGATGCCCTTCAACACTCTTTAAAAATTTAATAAAATTTCGCAAAATGCATTGACAAAGCCCAAATCGTATGATATAATAGCTATCTATTATAGTGCGTACTTTTGCGAATTTTTAACTTTCACCCATTTTTTTAACTGTGTTTTCAGTATAACATAAGGTTTATAAAAATGCAATAGTTCTTTTAAAAATTTTTGTGAATGTTAATGATTTTTTCTAAAGATACCACTATATGTTGTGCTTTTTTACTTATTTAGTATACAAAAAAGGCTGTTCCTTGCGGGCAGCGCAAATATTACGAAGAGGTGATTGATTTTATGGTACATCCGGTGAAACTTGGCAGAAACACCCGAATGAGCTATGGAAAGATCAGAGAAGTCATTGATATGCCTAATCTTATCGAAATCCAGAAAAATTCATACGAGTGGTTTTTGCACGAAGGGTTGAAAGAAGTCTTCCACGACGTGTCACCTATTACGGACTATGCGGGAAATCTCATTCTGGAGTTTATTGACTATCGGATTGACATGAACCCCAAATACGACATTGAGGAATGCAAAGAGAGAGATGCAACGTATGCCGCTCCCCTCAGAGTCAAGGTCAGACTTATCAACAAAGAGACCGGCGAGGTTAAAGAGCAGGAAATCTTCATGGGGGACTTCCCGATTATGACTCCGTCAGGTACCTTTATCATAAACGGCGCTGAACGTGTTATCGTCAGCCAGCTTGTCCGCGCCCCAAGCGTGTACTTTGCCGAGAAATTTGACAAAATCGGCAAAAAGCTGTTTTCTTCTCAGGTTATCCCCAATCGCGGAGCATGGCTTGAGTACGAAACCGACAGCAACGACCTTTTCCACGTAAAGATTGACAAAATGAGAAAAACTCCCATTACCGTTCTTATCCGCGCTCTCGGCTTCGGCACAGACGCTGAGATTAACGAGCTTTTCGGCGAAGACGAAAGACTTATGCGCACCATGGAAAAGGACACCTGCAAAACCCACGAGGAAGGCTTGCTTGAAATTTACCGCAAGCTTCGTCCGGGCGAGCCGCCTACAATTGAAAGTGCAAAATCTCTTATCACAAACCTCTTCTTTGATCCTAAGAGATATGACCTTGCACGTGTCGGACGCTTTAAGTTCAACCAGAAGCTGGAGCTTGCAGGCCGCATTGCAGGACAGGTTTCAGCCGAAAACCTTGTTGACCCCGAAACAGGCGAGCTTATTGTTGCCGCAGGCGAAACAATCACTAAGGAAATGGCCATCGCACTTGAAGTTGCTGACATCAGTGCGGTTACAATCAAGATTGATGACGAGCATACCACCCGCGTTCTTTCAAACGGTATGGTTGATATGCGCAATCTGGTTGACTACAACCCGCGCGATTATGAAATAAACGAAAAGGTACGTTACAGCGTACTGAAAGAGATTATCGCTGAATTCCCTGATATGAATTCTGACGAATTCAAGGCAGCTCTTCGTGATCGCCGCGACGAGCTTATTCCGCGTCACATTGTTGTTGACGATATTATTGCTTCTATCTCTTATATAGGAAACCTTGCAGCAGGCGTTGGCTCTGTTGACGATATTGACCATCTTGGAAACCGCCGTCTGAGATCTGTCGGAGAGCTTCTCCAGAACCAGTTCAGAATTGGTCTTTCAAGAATGGAAAGGGTTGTCCGTGAAAGAATGTCCACACAGGATCTTGATTCAATCACGCCCCAGACCCTTATCAATATCCGTCCCGTGACCTCAGCAGTTAAGGAGTTCTTTGGTTCTTCTCAGCTGTCACAGTTCATGGACCAGATTAACCCCCTTGGCGAGCTTACACACAAGAGAAGACTTTCTGCCCTTGGCCCCGGCGGTCTTTCAAGAGAAAGAGCCGGCTTTGAGGTGCGTGACGTTCACCCCTCTCACTACGGACGTATGTGTCCTATTGAGACTCCTGAAGGCCCGAACATCGGTCTTATCAACTCGCTTTCAGGCTTTGCAAAGGTTAACGAATACGGCTTTATTGAAGCTCCTTACCGCAAGGTTGACAAAGAAACAGGCCGTGTTACCGATATAGTTGAATATATGACAGCTGATACAGAGGACGGTCTTTATATCGCACAGGCAAACGAACCGCTTGGCGAAAATAACGAGTTCCTCGCAAAGAAGGTTGTTACAAGATACAAGGACGAATTCCTTGAAGTTCCGGCAGAACCCGGCAAGTGCCGTGTTGACTACATGGACGTATCCCCTAGACAGGTTACATCAATCGCGACAGCTATGATTCCCTTCCTTGAAAACGACGATGCTAACCGTGCGCTGATGGGTTCAAACATGCAGCGTCAGGCAGTTCCGCTGCTCTGCCCCGAGTCACCGATTATCGGTACCGGTATGGAATTTAAGGCAGCAAAAGACTCCGGTGTTTGCGTTCTTGCAAAGAGAAGCGGTACGGTTTCAAAGGTTTCAGCACAGTTTATTGAAATCAAAACCGACGACGGCGACACCGACAAGTACAAGCTTATCAAATTTACCCGTTCAAACCAGGGTATGTGCATAAACCAGCGTCCTATCGCTGTTGAGGGCGAAAGAGTTGAAGAAGGCGACATTATTGCCGACGGTCCTTCAACCAAAAACGGCGAAATCGGTCTTGGCCGCAACATTCTTATCGGCTTTATGACCTGGGAAGGCTACAACTACGAAGATGCTATGCTTATCAACGAGCGACTTGTTAAAGAGGACATCCTCACCTCAATCCACATTGAGGAATACGAGATTGAATCCCGTGACACAAAGCTTGGTCCGGAGGAAATCACACGCGACATTCCCAATGTAGGCGAAGATGCACTTAAAGACCTTGACGAGCGCGGCATTATCCGCATCGGTGCAGAGGTTGAAAGCGGCGACATTCTTGTTGGTAAGGTTACACCAAAGGGTGAAACCGAGCTCAGCGCCGAAGAAAGACTTCTCCGTGCAATATTTGGTGAAAAAGCCCGTGAAGTGCGTGACACATCACTCCGCGTACCCCACGGTGAATATGGTATTATAGTTGATGTAAAGGTATTTACCCGTGAGAACAGCGATGAGCTGCCCCCCGGCGTAAATCAGATAGTACGCTGCTACATCGCACAGAAGAGAAAGATTTCTGTCGGCGATAAGATGGCAGGCCGTCACGGTAACAAGGGTGTTATTTCAAGAATTCTTCCTGAAGAAGATATGCCCTTCCTCCCCGACGGAACACCTCTTCAGATTGTTCTTAACCCGCTGGGCGTTCCTTCACGTATGAACATCGGTCAGGTACTTGAGGTTCACCTTGGCTATGCCGCAAAGGCACTTGGCTGGAAGGTTGCAACTCCTGTATTCGACGGTGCAAACGAGGACGATATTATGGACGCTCTTGAACAGGCAGGCTACGAAAGAGACGGTAAGACTGTTCTTTACGACGGCCGTACCGGTGACCCGTTTGACAACCGCGTAACCGTTGGTTACATGCACATGCTGAAGCTTGCTCACTTGGTTGACGACAAGATTCACGCCCGCAGTACCGGTCCTTACTCACTGGTTACTCAGCAGCCTTTGGGCGGTAAAGCTCAATTCGGCGGACAGAGATTCGGTGAAATGGAAGTTTGGGCACTGGAGGCTTACGGTGCAGCATATACCCTTCAGGAAATCCTTACTGTTAAGTCGGATGACGTTGTAGGACGTGTTAAGACCTATGAGTCAATCGTAAAAGGCGAAAACATTCCAAAGCCGGGCATTCCTGAATCATTTAAGGTTCTTATCAAGGAGCTTCAAAGCCTTGCACTTGATGTAAAGGTTCTTGACTCTGACGGCAACGAGGTAATTCTTAAGGAAAGCATTGATGATGATCCCGAGGATTTGCAGGTTTGCATTGACAAAGCCGAGGACGCTCCGGACAACACATTCGGTCCTGAAGAAGGCGCAGAATCAGCAGATGAAGAAAGCGACCTCTTCTATGACTTTGAAGATACTGTAATGGACGAATCTCTTGATGACGACGCAGACTCCTTTGACCTTCTTGCAGACGATTTGCTTGGAGACATGGACGACGCAGACGCAGATGACGACGAGTTTTAATCTGCAGCCGTTCATCAATAACTTTTAAAAGACCGGGTTCCGCCGCTCATAACGGAATCCGGAGAGCTTGAGTATCTTTGTGAGCAGAAAGTCGAGTGATAATATTATGAGTGAATATCAGAATTTTGATGCCATTCAAATCGGACTTGCTTCACCCGAAAAGATCAGAGAATGGTCACACGGCGAAGTTAAAAAGCCCGAAACAATAAATTACAGAACTTTAAAACCCGAAAAGGACGGTCTTTTCTGCGAGAAAATTTTTGGTCCGCAGAAGGACTGGGAATGTCACTGTGGAAAGTACAAAAGAGTACGCTATAAAGGCGTTGTATGTGACCGTTGCGGCGTTGAAGTTACACGTTCAAAGGTGCGCCGCGAGAGAATGGGTCACATTGAGCTGGCTGTTCCCGTATCACACATCTGGTACTTTAAGGGCATCCCCAGCCGTATGGGACTTATCCTTGACATGTCACCGCGTCTTTTGGAAAAGGTTTTATATTTTGCATCTTATGTTGTTATTGACCCGGGCAAAACCGGTCTTATGAAAAATCAGATTCTCAGCGAAAAGGAATACCGCGAAGAATGTGAAAAATACGGTGCAAGTGCCTTTAAAGCAGGCATGGGTGCTGAGGCAGTTCTTGAAATGCTTCAGGCAATTGACCTTGAAGCCCTTTACGAAGAGCTTAAGGCTGATTTGGAAGGCGCAAAGGGTCAAAAGAAAATCCGTACTGTAAGACGTCTTGAGGTTGTTGACTCATTCCGTCAGTCAGGCAACAAGCCTGAATGGATGATTATGCCTGTTCTGCCTGTTATTCCGCCCGAGATAAGACCTATGGTTCAGCTGGACGGCGGCAGATTTGCAACCTCTGACTTAAACGACCTTTACAGAAGAGTTATAAACAGAAACAACCGTCTTAAAAGACTTCTTGACCTCGGCGCACCGGAAATTATCGTGCGCAACGAAAAGAGAATGCTTCAAGAGGCCGTTGATGCACTTATAGACAACGGCAGACGCGGCAGACCTGTTACAGGTCCCGGAAACCGTCCTCTTAAATCCCTTTCAGATATGCTCAAGGGTAAGCAGGGTCGCTTCCGTCAGAACCTTCTTGGTAAGCGTGTTGACTATTCAGGACGTTCAGTTATCGTTGTAGGCCCTGAACTTAAAATCTATCAGTGCGGTCTTCCCAAAAAGATGGCATTAGAGCTGTTCAAGCCATTTGTTATGAAAAAATTGGTAAACGACGGCTTGGCACACAACATTAAATCCGCAAAGAGAATGGTAGAACGTGTTCGTCCCGAGGTTTGGGATGTGCTTGAAAGCGTAATTTCAGAGCATCCGGTTCTTTTAAACCGTGCTCCTACACTTCACAGATTGGGTATTCAGGCATTTGAGCCTGTTCTGGTTGAGGGTAAGGCACTTAAGCTTCATCCGCTTGTTTGTACCGCGTTTAACGCCGACTTCGACGGCGACCAGATGGCGGTTCACCTTCCGCTTTCAGCAGAGGCTCAGGCAGAAGCTCGATTCCTTATGCTGTCAGCTAACAACCTTTTGAAGCCTCAGGATGGTAACCCTGTAACCGTACCTACACAGGATATGGTTTTGGGTAGCTACTACCTGACAATTCAGATTGACGACGAATACGGTGCAGGCAAGGTGTTTGGTTCAGAAGACGAAGCAACACTGGCCTATGCAAACGGCGCAGTTGGACTTCATGCTCCGATTAAGGTTCGTATAACAAGAGAAATCGACGGCGAGAAGGTTACAGGCATTATTGACGCAACTGTAGGACGTCTTATCTTTAACGAAAAGATTCCGCAGGATTTGGGATTTGTTGACAGAAGCAAGCCTGAAAACAAGCTTGCACTTGAAGTTGCCTTTCGTGTTGACAAAAAGAAGCTTGGTCAGATTATTGACAAAAGTATTAAAATCCACGGTATTACAGAAACCGCAACCCTGCTTGACGATGTTAAGGCAATGGGCTTTAAGTATTCAACACGCGGTGCGATTACCGTAGGTGTTTCGGATATTGAAATTCCTGAAGAGAAGAAGGTTCTTCTTAAGGAAGCAGACGAGGAAATCGAAAAGGTCACAAAGAAGTACCTCCGCGGTCTTTTGACCAACGAAGAAAGATACGAAAAGGTTATCGGCATCTGGTCTGAAACCTCAAACAAGGTTACAGACGCCCTGATGAAAAATCTCGACGAGCTTAATCCTATCTTCATGATGGCAAACTCAGGAGCCCGTGGTAGCGTTAACCAGATTCGTCAGCTTGGCGCTATGCGTGGTCTTATGGCAGATACTTCAGGCCGGACAATCGAAATTCCTATTAAGGCAAACTTCCGTGAAGGTCTTACCGTTTTGGAATACTTCATTTCAACTCATGGTGCGCGTAAAGGTCTTACCGATACTGCGCTTCGTACAGCCGACTCCGGTTACCTGACACGTCGTCTTGTTGACGTATCTCAGGAGGTTATTATCCGCGAAGACGACTGTGGAACATCTGACGGTATCATTGCAAAGGATATTAAAGACGGTAACGAAATTATTGAAAAGCTTAAGGACAGACTTGTTGGCAGAACCACCTGCGAGAACGTGGTTAACCCCGAAACAGGTGAGCTTCTCTGCGAAGCAGGTACTATGATTTCGCCCGATATGGCAGATAAGATTTGTGCTGCAGGTATCGAAAGCGTTAAAATCCGTTCAGTCCTCAAATGCCGTTCAAAGATTGGTGTTTGTGCTAAGTGTTATGGTCACAACCTTGCAAACGGCGAGCCTGTTAACATTGGTGAAGCAGTTGGTATCATTGCTGCACAGTCCATCGGCGAACCCGGTACACAGCTTACAATGCGTACCTTCCATGCCGGCGGTGTCGCAGGTGACGATATTACACAGGGTCTTCCCCGTGTTGAGGAACTTTTTGAAGCAAGAAAGCCCAAGGGTCTTGCAATTATTGCAGAAATCGGTGGCCGCGTAAAGATTACCGAGAACAAGAAAAAACGCGAGATTTCTATTCTTGATGACGAGAACGGAAATGCTGCAACATACCTTATTCCTTATGGTTCAAGAATTAAGGTTCGTGACGATCAGGTTCTTGAAGCAGGTGACGAGCTGACCGAGGGTTCAATCAATCCTCATGACATTCTTGCAATCAAGGGTTACACTGCTGTTCAGGATTACCTGATTCAGGAGGTACAGAGAGTTTACCGCCTTCAGGGTGTTGATATTAACGATAAGCATATTGAAGTTATCGTAAGACAGATGATGCACAAGGTTAAGGTTGAAGATGCCGGCGATACAGGCTTCCTGACAGGATCACTTGTTGAGCGCTATGAGCTTGAAAGAGTTAATGAGCAGATGCGTGCCGAGGGCAAGGCAGAAGGCGTTCACTCTGAAGTTCTTATGGGTATTACAAAAGCAGCTTTGGCAACAGACTCGTTCTTGTCGGCTGCATCCTTCCAGGAAACAACAAGAGTTCTTACAGATGCCGCTATCAAGGGTAAGATTGACCCCTTGCTTGGTCTTAAAGAGAACGTTATCATCGGTAAGCTTGTACCTGCAGGAACAGGTGTTCCTTCATACAGCGATATTGATGTTGTTCCCACAGATTTTTCTGACGATTTAATTTTCAATGTATAATTAAAACTTAAGACCCGACCTTATCGGTCGGGTCTTTTCATTTAAAAACTTGTAGACAATTAATGTACTCACTTTTCACCTTGTGAATAAAAATATATTTTGCAAAATGTTTAATTGATAAAGTAATTTTTTATAGGCGGGCTCCGCCCCCTATGACCCCCCATAGCCGCCGCTTAAAGGCTCGACAGATGTAGCTACTCTGATTTTTTCATTACGCCAACGCTCGGATACTCAATATATATTGAGTGCCTCGCTAAAAACAACGGACTACAAGGGAACTGATGTCCGTCGTTTTTTGACTAATTCAAAAATCATCGCAAACATCTGTATCGCACCTTTTCGATGTCGGTTTTTGTCAGGGTATTCCTTAGGGGTCTTTTAAAGACCTGCGAAGGCAGGCTGGAAAAACCGCCTTATGAGTGGCGATTGGTGGGTGTTTCGAGAATTGTTGAGGACGTCGAAAATCGGTGGTGCAATCAGTTTCCGCTGCAGGCACCACCGATTTAATAAGCCACTTAATAAGTTTAAGTATCCGAATGTTCGATACCGCAAACAATTCGAGTATTACAACCACCTGAGTCGCGAATCGGCGCGGCAAGGGGGGTGTAGGTCACGGCGTAAAAAACAATCCGGTGGATTGTTTTTAGACGGGATTGAGTATTTGCGAGAGCAAATGCCCTTAAAAGAAAATCCGTCAGGATTTTTTCAGCAAATAATTGCTGCTGAGGTCCCCTGTAAAACAAAAGAAGAATGAGTAAATCTCATTCTTCTTTTTCTTCCTGATTTTTAAAGAAATCCTCTACTATACTTACAACAATATTATTAAAACTTGTATCATTTTCTTTTGCAAGCCTACTTATCTTCTCTTTCAATTCATCAGTCATATACAAGGTTTTATACCCTGCTTTTACTTTTTGTCTTGTTTTCTTAAAATTTATTGACATAACAACTCACCTTCATATTACATTTATAAGTATATTATATTATAAAATATATTTTTTTGGTACAACAGAAATTTCTGTTGTATTTTTCTGTTGTATATGTTATAATTATCTTGAAGAACAGAAATGTTCTTATGTTGCCACACAAACACACAGGGGGCAGACGAAATTCGTCTGCCCCCTGTGTGTTATATAAATATTATATTATCTTTCCTCTATCGGCGTATACTCTTTACGCTTAACAATATTTTTGTATGCCGGACGGATAATCTTGCCGCCTGTCATAACCTCTTCAATTCTGTGTGCACACCAGCCTACAATTCTTGCCATTGCAAAAATAGGCGTGTACAGTTCTTCGGGGATATTCAACATCTGATAAATAAATCCCGAATACAAATCCACGTTTGCAGGCATCGGAGCTGTAATTCCCTTTTCATCCTCAAATACCTTGGGTGCAATTCTTTCAACTGCATCATAGAGATTAAACTCTGCTTCCTTGCCCATTTCATCCGCAAGCTCACGTGCAGATTCCTTAAGAATAACCGCTCTGGGGTCAGACAAGGTATAAATTGCATGACCTATACCATAGATAAGACCGCTGCCATCACCGGCTTCCTTGCGGACAATCTTGCAAAGATAATCGTAAACCTCACTATCGTCGTCCCAGTTCTTTATATTTTTCTCAAGTTCTGCCATCTGTGCAAGTGTTTTCTGATTTGCTCCACCGTGCTTAGGGCCTTTGAGCGAGCCAATAGCCGCTGCAACAGCTGAATATGTATCTGTATTACTTGATGACAGCACCCTTATTGAAAATGCCGAGTTGTTACCGCCGCCATGCTCTGCATGGAGCATCAGCGCCTTATCAAGAACCTTTGCCTCGATTGCGGTATACTTATGGTTGGCTCTTATCATATATAAGAAGTTTTCCGCAATTGAAAGCTCCGGCTTGGGATTATGCAGAACAAGACTTGTTCCATCATAGTAGTGCTTCTTTGCCGCATACGCATAAGCCACCAATGTAGGAAATCTTGCAATAAGTTCAAAGCTTTGACGCAGAAGATTTTCAAGTTCTATGCCGTCTGGGTCATCCTGGCTGTCATAAGAGTAAAGTGCAAGAACAGACCTCGCCAGCTTATTCATTATATTGCTGCTGGGAGCTTTAAGAATCATATCCTCTGCAAAGTTATCAGGAAGCCTTCTGTTGCTTGCCAAAACCTTTGAAAAGCTGTCAAGTTCGTCCCTTGTGGGAAGTGACCCGAACAAAAGAAGAAAAACAACCTCCTCAAAACCATATCTGTCTTCCTTGTCACAGTTTTTTACAATATCATCAATACTGATTCCACGATACCGAAGCTGTCCCTCAATAGGTGCTTTTGTTCCTTCATCAAGCACATAACCATGAACCTCGCCAACGCCAGTAAGTCCTGCAAGAACACCTGTTCCGTCAGCATTTCTCAAGCCTCTTTTTACGTTGTATTCGCTGTAATAGTGCTTGGGAATCTCGCTGAAGCTCTTGTGCTGGTCAAGTATAACGTCTATATATTTATGAAATTCCTGTTTCATTTTTGTCTTTCGTCCTTTCTTTAACCCGGAGGCCACTGCAAATTACGTCCTGCAAGCAGATGGAAGTGTATGTGTCCCACCGTTTGTCCGCCGTCCTCGCCACAGTTGTTTACAATGCGGTAGCCCTTATCTGCAAAACCAAGCTCTTTGGCAAGCTTTGCCGCAACCTCATATATCTTGGCAATAACTGCGGAGTTTTCCGCTGTAATCTCATTTGCTGATGCAATGTGATTTTTGGGTATTATGATAATATGCTCGGGTGCCTGAGGCTCAATATCCCGAAACGCCAAAACATTCTCGTCCTCGTATACCTTTGTGGAAGGAATTGTACCTTCTGCTATTTTACAAAACAGACAATCTGCCATTTTGCCATCCTCCTTTAAATACAAAAATTCAAACTTGCAAGGGGCACGCCCTTGCAAGCATGAGATAATATTTAAATCAAGTTCTTAACCAAATCAAGAGCATCCTTAATCTTTGACGCGTCCTTGCCGCCTGCCTGTGCGCTGTCGGGCTTTCCGCCGCCGCCACCGCCGCAGGTCTTTGCAACCTCGCGGATAATGTTGCCTGCGTGTGCGCCCTTTGCAACTGCCTCGGCTGTTGCCATAGCCACAATGTTAACCTTGCCGTCAGCCGCAGATGCCAGCACGATTACCGCACATTCTGCCTTCTGCTTGAGGTTGTCACCTGCATTGCGCAGTGCATTCATGTCAAGTCCGTCATCCAGACGATGTGCAATAACCTTGATGCCATTAACCTCTTCTGCCTTATCCAAAAGCTCGCCTATTGACGAATTTGCCATTTTGCTTTTAAGGCTGTCCAGCTCACGCTTAAGGTTTCTATTTTCTTCAACAACCGCCTGTGCCTTTGCCTCAACCTCATGTGCGCTTGACTTGATTGCATCTGCAACCTTTGCAATGGTTTCTTTTGCGTCGTTGAGCTGATTAAGCACGCCAAGGCCTGTCACGGCTTCAATTCTTCTTACGCCTGCTGCAACACCGTTCTCTGAAACAATTTTGAATAGTCCTGCCTGAGCCGTATTGGTAAGATGTGTTCCGCCACAAAATTCAACCGAATAATCGCCCATTGAAACAACCCTTACAACCTCGCCGTATTTCTCGCCAAACTGAGCTGTTGCACCAAGCTTTTTCGCTTCGTCAATATTCAGCTCCTGAACGGTAATCGGCATTGCCTCTAAAATTGCCTCATTTACAAGCATCTCAACCGCCTTAATCTCGTCTGCTGTCATTGCCTCAAAGTGTGAAAAGTCAAATCTAAGACGCTTTGCAGTTACCTCTGAGCCTGCCTGTGCAACGTGAGTGCCAAGCACCTCTTTAAGAGCCTTGTGAAGAAGGTGTGTTGTTGAGTGGTTGCGGCAAACAGACATTCTGTTCTTTTTACAAACCTCCATGCTGACCTTGTCACCCTTACAGAGCGCGCCTTCCTCAACCTTTACTATATGGAAGTATATATCGTCACCGTTTTTCTTGGTATCTGTAACAATCGCTTTGCCATTTGCGGCAGAAATTGAGCCTATATCGCCTGCCTGACCGCCCATTTCAGCATAGAAGGGTGATTCCTTAACCACAATAATACCCTCTTCGCCTGCGCCGAGTGCATCAACCTCGCTGCCTTCGGAAACAATCCCCAAAATCTCGGTTTCAGCAGTTAAGCTGTCATAGCCGACAAACTTTGTAGCCTCTGCCTTAATGTTTACAGCACTGTCATCATCCCAGCTTGAGCCGTCCTTGCGGTTTGCTCTTGCTGTTTCCTTCTGCTGTTTGAGCTGTCTGTCAAATTCCTCGCGGTCAACCTTAAGACCCTGCTCCTCACAAATTTCAACGGTAAGGTCAATGGGGAAGCCATAGGTATCGTTCAGCTTAAATGCGTCCTCGCCGCCTAAGGTATCGCTGCCCTTTGCCTTCGTTTCTTCAATATAGGTGTTCAGGATTGCAAGACCGCCCTCAATTGTCTTTGAGAACTTCTCCTCTTCAATTCTGATAACCTTTTTGATGTAATCTCTCTTTTCGTCAAGCTCGGGATAGCCCTGCTTTGATTCGTCTATTACGGTGTCTGCTACATTGTAAAGGAACTCGCCTTCAACGCCCAGAAGTCTGCCGTGACGTGCCGCACGTCTTAAAAGACGTCTTAAAACGTAACCTCTGCCCTCGTTAGAAGGAATAACACCATCTGACACCATCATAACAGTGCTTCTGATGTGGTCTGTTATAACTCTAAGTGAAACATCGGTCTTTTCGTCGTTCTTATATGTCACACCAGCAATGCGGCAGATGTGCTTCATTGTGCTTTGAACTGTGTCAACCTCAAAAAGGTTGTTCACGCCCTGCATAATGCAGGCAAGTCTTTCAAGACCCATACCTGTGTCAATGTTGGGGTTTGCCAGTCTGTTGTAGTTGCCGTCCTCGTCCTTGTCGAACTGGGTAAATACGAGGTTCCACACCTCCATAAATCTGTCGCAGTCGCAGCCAAGCTTGCAGTCAGGCTTGCCGCAGCTGTGTTCTATTCCACGGTCAACATGGATTTCAGAACAAGGGCCGCAGGGGCCTGTTCCATGCTCCCAGAAGTTGTCCTCTTTTCCCATCTTGACAACACGTTCAGGCTTAACACCGATTTCGTTTATCCAGATGTCCCTTGCCTCGTCGTCATCCTCATAAACTGTTACCCACAAAATATCTTCAGGGATTTCCATAACCTTGGTCAAAAATTCCCAACCCCAGGCAATCGCTTCGTGCTTAAAGTAGTCACCAAACGAGAAGTTTCCAAGCATCTCGAAAAATGTACCATGTCTTGCAGTTTTGCCCACGCACTCAATATCAGGTGTTCTGATACATTTCTGGCAGGTTGTAACCCTTTTTCTGGGCGGCACCTCCGCACCGGTAAACCACTTCTTCATGGGTGCCATGCCCGAGTTAATAAGGAGTAAGCTTGCATCATTCTTCGGCACAAGCGAAAAGCTGTCAAGTCTTAAACAATCCTTAGATTCAAAAAAGCTTAAAAACTTTTCTCTTATTTCGTTTAATCCCATATTTTTCATAAGTTTTTCATTGCCTTTCCGTTATAAAATTTATCGGCATCCTTCGCTATACGAATCCACCGCATAATTAGCTTATTTTATCATATAATTTTACCATTTTTCCAAAGATTAGTCAAGTAGTTTGTTGCCTAAAAACCCTATATTATTCAGAAAAAAGAGGACACTTGCACGTGTCCCCTTTCAATATCAAATTTTGATGCAGATATTCTATCTGCCCTTTGGACATACCCTCATACAAATACCGCAAACTGCGCCTCTGCCAATGTGCTGAAATGCCTTTTTCATATAATCGCTGCACGCCTTTGCGTCAACTATTTGTTCCCTCGGCGCACCTGACTCCCATTCCTCGCCACGAATCGCCATGGCAGGACAGCTGTCTGTGCAAAGACGGCAATCTCCGCAAATTGACTTTGGCTCAGAGTTTACCACATCAAACGGGCAATCTGTCAGGATTGTGCCAAGCCTTACACGCGGCCCAAACTTATACGACAAAAACAAACCGCTTTTCCCCACCGTTCCAAGACCCGAAAGTCCTGCCGCGAACTTGTGAGAAAAGATTCCCTGCAAGCCGTTTACCGACTGCGATGCAGGCACGCACATATACCGAAAGCCCTCTCGCGCAAGCATAAGCCCAACCTTAAGCGACGTGTTGTCAATAAAGGTATTGACCGTTCTGTAATGATGAAAATATGTATGTGTTGGTTGGTCTGTAATTTCATCCACCACCGCATCCGACAGCGGAACAGTAAACGAAACTGCGTATGGCAGTCCAAACGGGTTTTCATCTCCTATATGGCAAAATCCAACCTGCCCTGCACCGTTTTCCATTAAAAAGCTTTCAATTTTATTTTTCATTGCCTTCCTCCAGTGCCTTGACCTTCTTTAAGTAATCCAGCGTCGGAAATTGACGGTCAAGCTGTGATTTAAGGTACTCCTCGCTGACTCGGCTGAGGTAACCGACCGTTGCTTGTCCAGTTTCAAACGAGAATATTTTTTTAATATCTGCAAGGCAAATAAACTTTATAATTTTTGCCATAGCCAAGCTAAGCTTTACCATACCTTCTGCGCCGTTTCCGCATTCTTCGCAAAGTGCGGTGCCGTTTGCAAGTGACAGATACGCTGTTTCTTCGTGCTTGCCGCACTTGCCGCATTCTGTAAGCAGCGGGGCATAGCCTGCCTCCGCCGCAAGCCGCCATTCAAAGACGGTTTTAATTTTTTCGTATTCGCACAGCTCCTTATCCAGTGCATAAAGCGTGTTAAGAAGCAGCCTTAAAATATCCTCATCGGGTGCGTCCTCTGCCGACGCACCGCTTGCCGCCTCGGCAAAATACGAAGCATACGCCATCTTTTCAAGGTCGTATCTGAGCGACGAGAAGCTTTCTGTCACCGTCATTTCGTTCAGATTATAAAGACCTTTTTTGCTTTTTGCCTTATACATAACAATCTCGCTGTAGGCAAACAGCTGAAGTCCTGCAAGCATCTGTGATTTTTTTGTCCGTACCCCGCTTGCAATTGCAGAAATCCTGCCAAAATCCTTTGTCAGCATGGTGACTATAAGACTTGTATCACCGTACTTGGTGGTCTTTGTCACTATTCCCGATGTTTTTAAAAGTCCCAAATTCCTCACCGGCCTCAACGCTTGTATCATTCTTATCCAGCGCCTTGTATTTAAGATATTCTCTGACGCCGCCTGTCGTTTCAAAGGCTTTCCATGCCAAATGCTTATAACTGTTCATATCTTTTTCCTCCGTCTATATAGTTAGTATCGAAAAAAGCTTCAGTCTGTATACTGTTACATTTAGCCTTAAAGCCCAAAAAATTCTAATTTACTCAAAACCGATTGTGTTCATAAACGCTTCCTTGTTGCGCCAATCCTCTTTAACCTTGACCCAAAGCTCCAGATAAACCTTTGCACCCAAAAACCGCTCTATGTCTTGTCTTGCGCGGCTTCCTATATCCTTCAGTTTTTCGCCTTTTCTGCCGATTATAATTGCCTTGTGGCTTTGTCTTTCGCAATAAATTGCCGCCAGAATTTCATAGGTGCCGCTGTCCTTTTTCTTCATTTTTTCAATCTCAACCGCAATACCGTGAGGGATTTCCTGATTAAGAAGTCTGAGAGTTTTTTCACGTATATACTCTGCCGCAATCTGCCGCTCGGGCTGGTCGGTTATAAGGTCGCCGGGGAAGAACTGCGGGCCTTCGTCAAGATGTGTCCGTATTTCGTCCACAAGTGCGTCCACGTTATCGCCCATACGTGCCGAAAGCGGCACAATTCCTGCAAAATCATAAAGGCCGCTGAGCTTTTCAATCACCGGAAAAAGGCTGTTTTTTGCGACAGTGTCCACCTTGTTTACAACAAGTATAACCGGAACATCTGCCTTTTTCAGACCCTCAAGTGCCGTGCGTTCCTTCTCGTACTCGTTTTCATACAGATTGCAGTCCACAACATAAAGCAGAACGTCAACATCCTGTGTTGCGGTGTAGATATATTTTTCCATCTTTTCGCCCAGCTTGTTGTGCGGTTTGTGGATGCCGGGCGTGTCGATAAGCACAATCTGACAGTCCTCTGTTGTGTGGACGCCCATAATTTTTGTGCGAGTGGTCTGCGGTTTGTTTGAAACAATTGCCACCTTCTCGCCGATTATTCTGTTCATAAGTGTTGATTTGCCTGCATTTGGTCTTCCGCAAATTGCAACAAAGCCTGATTTCATAAGCCTTCCTCTTTCTTCTGTAATGTATTTAAAAGTTTATCTTGTAAGGTTCATTTTTTTAAGGATTTCCTTCTGATAGCCAAACATTTCTTCCTCGTCTTCAGGTTCTATATGGTCATATCCCAAAAGGTGCAGCATTGAATGCACCGTCAGAAAACCCACCTCGCGTTCAAACGAGTGTCCGTATTCCTGCGCCTGTTCTGCCGCACGTTCAAGGGAAATCACTATATCCCCCAAAACCATTTCGCCGTTTGGGTTAAAGTCCATATACTCCTCAAGAACACTTCCGTCCTCATCGTACTCAATCAGCGGAAACGATAAAACGTCGGTAGCACGGTCAATATCACGGTGCTCACGGTTGAGCTCTCGGATTTCCTCGTTGTCGGTAAACATAACGCTTATCTCAACCTTCGTGCCAAACTCCATGTATTCAAGCGAAGCCTTTGCCGCTTCTCTTACAAGGTCACGAAGCTCTTTTGTTACCTTGAATGCTTTTTGATTATTTCTTATCGCTATTTTCATATCTTCTTTTGCCTCTGCTGTTTTTCTCGCTTATACGTTCACGTTCAATAGTCTTTTTCTCGTACGCCTTTACAATCTGCTGAACAAGCGGATGCCTTACTACGTCCTTTTCGCTAAGGTACATAAACTCTATACCCTCAACGTTTTTCAGGACAATCTCTGCATCGCGAAGTCCTGACTTTTTGTTGGAGGGCAAGTCTATCTGGGTAATGTCACCGGTCACAACAATTTTTGATGAAAACCCCATACGTGTAAGGAACATCTTCATTTGCTCGGGCGTGGTGTTTTGCGCTTCATCAAGAATAATAAACGCATCGTCCAGTGTTCTGCCGCGCATATACGCAAGCGGCGCAACCTCAATAAGACCACGCTCTATATTTTTGTGGAAGGACTCTCCGCCCAGCATATCGCCAAGCGCATCATAGAGCGGTCTTAAATACGGGTCAACCTTATCCTGCATATCGCCGGGAAGAAAGCCAAGGCTTTCGCCTGCCTCAACCGCAGGTCTTGTAAGAATTATCTTGTTGACCTCCTTGTTTTTGAACGCCTTGACCGCCATTGCCACCGCAAGGTAGGTCTTGCCTGTTCCTGCCGGACCTATACCAAACACAATAGGGTTTTTCTCAATCGCTGTGATATAGCTGCGCTGGCCCAGTGTCTTGGCGCGGATAGGTGTCCCTCTTGAGGTAATGCAAACACAATCCTGCCCAAGCATTTCAAGCTCTTTGTCATTGTCCTCTTCAATCTGGGACATCACATAGCGCACCTCCTGCTCTTGGAGAGCAGTTCCGCCGCGTGCCATCCCCATAAGGTTATGAATAACTCTTACTGCCTTGTCAACATTATCCGGCTCGCCGCCCACCTTTATATCCGAGCCGCGATTAATTACGGCAACATCAAACTGCTTTTCGATAAGCCTGATATTTTCGTCAAAGCTGCCGAAAAGATTAATGAGAACCTCCATATTTTCAACTTCAATGTGTCGCTCCATATATGCCCTTTTCCTTCCTTTTATCCATGCATTCTGTATTATTTTAACCGTGAGAAAAATATACTTCCCCACTATGTATTTTCATTAATATCATTGTAATTCATATTTTCAATTTTGTCAATTACAGATTGCACGGCGATGTTCTCGGTGCAGGATATTTTTACAGCTACCTCAACCGCTTTTGAGCCGGATTCTGTATAGGTTACTTCAACATCCTTAACCTCTGCATCTGGAGGGATTTCCTTTTTCAGCTCGGCTTCAAGCTCTTTTCTGCCAAGGTCTACTGCCTGTTTAAGAGTTCGGGTCTTTTTTTCCGGAACGTACTCTTTAAAATCGGTACGGCTGACAAAAACTGAAGGTATTTTGCCCCCAAATATGCCGTACTCGGTCTTGCTTTCGGCTTTGTCACAGTATTCATAGGGTGCGTTCTTATTTAAAAACAGCTTTATTTCTTTGCCAAAAAGCGTAAGGCTTATTCTTTTTGTTTCTTCGCCCGTATATAGTTTTTCTGTATACTCCAAAGGATATGTACGCGATTTTTGATACCGGGTATCTGCATATACTTCGCCAAACGAATGTGCATAGCGGATTCCGTCCTTTGTACTGTCAACCGCTCCGCTGACCAGCAAATCGCCCTTTTCCACCATATCGTTTATTTTAACAATTGTCTGCCCTTCTTTAACCTCCAAGAGCCGTATAATTCCGTCACGCGCGGCAACCAGATTGCATGGTATGTCTGTGCCTTCAATTCTTTTTGTATCAATTCTTTCTTTAACCTCAATATACGCTCTTGACCCTTTGATATTTATGCCAATCCACGCAATATCATCAAACCCTGTCATCATTTTGTTCTGTACCGATTTTGGCTCTATTTTGCCGGTTGCCGCACCCCGATAAAGCCCCACCGCCTTCAGCCCTCTTTCAATTTCTGCTGTGGGTATTCGTTCATTGCCTACAATGTCAATCCCCATGATATGAGTGGAAAGATACCACAAAACCGCGGCAAACAGAACCAGCCCCACAATTACAGGGCGTCTTTTGCGGTATCTGTAAAGAAAAAACGGCAACCCGTGACGGCTTTTTATGGTTACACGTGTTTTTGTTTTTTTTGCTATCTGTCTTAGCGCTTTGAAGCCCTGAATACTAATACACGCATCTATACAAGTGTCACCACGCCGCTTTACATTGCGAAGCAGAATCCCGCGCCGCATACATATATTTAAAAACCGTTCAAGAAAGCAGCCTTCTGCACGAATAACAACATAGCCGCGTATATACCCTAAAATATCCGAAACAGACACGCACTACACCTCCAACTTAAATTCAACCGAAGAAATTTTGCCTGTTATATACAGTATTTCACGGGCTATACTTTTTATTTCAAGCTCCGCCCCCTGAATTTTAATACGGTGCGGATTTGTTTCGACAATAATTTGCTTTTCGGTATACTCAACTATGCTTTTATAATTCTCAACGGTGACCTCACGGTTTCCGATAAATTCAAGCCTTGCAAAGTCCAAAATTACCTCCTTGGACGCGTCAAGCGAATCTGCCACGCGTTCACGGATTGTCGGCTTTTGTATATCCTTTTGCGGTTGCTTTTTTCGGTTTTTCAATTATACAACACCCCTTATGTCCTAAATTTATGCTTAAAATGCGTCATTAATGAATATATGTATTATAAAACAAAATATAAAAGAAGGTTGCTTGTATGACATTTTCCTTTAACAAAATTCTTCGTACTACATTTCTTTTGTGCGCGTTGCATATAAGCCTGTTTTTAATCATGTTTCCGTCGGTATGCATCGAAACCGGAAAAAGTGCAATAAATGTTTGTCTTACCTCGGTTGTGCCGGCACTTTTTCCCTTTCTTATATGCAGCGGCTTCTTTTCGGCATCGGGTGCTGCCGCTGCCTGCAGCAGATACCTTTCACCGCTTATGCGGCCGTTATTCAAGCTGCCCGGTTGCAGCGCAATGGCATTTGTTCTTGGAATTGTCAGCGGCTATCCGGTTGGTGCCGCCTGTGCAAAAGACCTGTACGGCACCGGTCAATGCACAAAAGCAGAAGCCGAGCAGATGTGCGCCTTTTGCAACAACTCGGGTCCGCTTTTTATTATATCGGTTGTAGGCTGCGGATTTCTTGGCAGTCCTCAGGCAGGGCGGTATCTTTATGCCTCACATATTATATCCGCAATTATTGTGGGAATAATATTCAGGTTTTACAAAAGCCATGAACGCATTCCGCGTCTGCGCACTCTTCCTTCAAAACCATTAAGCGATGTAAAAAACGCTGTCGGCATCTTTGGCAGTGTTATGGACTCGTCTGTTTTTACAATGCTTAAAATCTGCGGATTTATTCTATTCTTTACTGTATTTGCCGCATCACTTCCCAAAACCGGTTTTACGCCGTATCTGCATTCCCTTCTTGAAATAACAGGCGGAATAAAACAAATTGCCGCACTTAAGCTGAGCCTTGACACCAGAATGTGCATTATCTCGTTTTTTGCAGCATTTTCGGGCATTTCGGTAATACTGCAGGTTGGTGCAATAACTGCGCCCTCCGGGCTTTCTCTTATGCCGTTTATTGCCGGAAAGCTTCTTCAAGGGTTAATTTCTGCCGGAATTACCTCACTGCTTTTGCGGTTTTTCCCCATTACACAAGCTATTTTTCTGCAGCAAAAAAGCCCTGCAGATATAATTTCTGCAGAGCCTCTTGATATTCTGTTTTATTCGCTTTCTGTAATTTTTGCAATCGTTGTGGTATTCTGCGCTATTTTAGCCGCATTGGCATTTTTCAGAAAACGCATGAATGATACCCGACTTTAATTTAATACCTTGGCGGGTTGTAACGGTTCATTCTGCGTTTTTTGCGCTTGCTTTTTTTGATAGCACGGACAAATCCGACAATCACCAAAGTCACAAAAGCAAGAACTAACCCCAAAGCGGTGTACACAACAAACTTAACCGTCTTAAAGCTCCAAAGCCATTCAAAAAAGGTCATTACAAAGCCGAATATATGACGCTTGATTTCAACTGTGGAGCACAAATCCACACTGCCAATCTCTTTGCCCTCATACATAAATTTTGCTTTGCCTATAATCTGCCCCGAGCTAATCGGTGCATAGACTTTTTCAGGAATTTCGGTAACAACCTCTATATTTTCAGAATTTCCGTCATCAGGGAATAATGCGTCCAGATTTTCCGCTGCGGAAAGCAGAATATGGTCTGTTCCGTCAGCTGCCTGCTTGACCCTTACCTCGCCGAATATATCATCTCGTTTTGCAAGGCTTCTGAGGTTAAATGCTGTAAGTCCGTACTCTAAAACTTCTTTTGATTCGTTGTGTGACACCGAAATGTCCTCTGCATCAAAAAGCACACAGATAACCGACTTGCCACGGTCCTTGGCTGACGATACAAGGCAATAGCCTGCCTCTGTGGTTGAGCCTGTTTTTATTCCCGTTGCCTTGTCATAGAAGTAATACGGATAACGCATCCTTGAAACCAGATTGTTTGTGTTTATAAAATACCGCTTGTCCGACATATTGGTTGTCGGAAGATAGATATGCGCACACTCAACAATGCTGCGGAAGGTGTCGTTTTTCATAGCCTCACGCGCAAGATGTGCCATATCCTTTGCAGTGGTATAGTGGTTTTCATTATGTAATCCATGGGGGTTTACAAAAGACGTATTTTCAAGACCCAGTGTCTTTGCCTTTTCGTTCATCCGGATGACAAACTCCTCGGTTGACCCGGATATTCCCTCTGCAATTGTCACTGCAGCATCATTGCCCGATGCAATCAAAAGCCCCTGTAAAAGCCCCTCAAGCGTCATGCTCTCGCCAACCTTCAGAGCTATACTGCTGCCGTCAATGTCAAGCGAATCATAAGCCGACTGGCTTAAGGCAAGCGGCTGGTCAAGACTTATTTCCTCGTTTTTTACTGCGTCAAGTGCAACAAGTGCAGTCATTATTTTGGTGGTGCTTGCAGGGTACATCTTTTTGTCAGCATTTTTCTCGTAGAGAACATTCCCTGTATTGGCATCAATTAAAATAACAGCCGTGGCAGTAGGTGCAGGCTTGGCTGCAAACGCAGGGATAATATTCCCTGCTGCAAGCAAAGCCGCTAAAACCGCCGCAACCGCCGCGTGTCTTATTTTAAAAATACAAGAAACTGCCTTTTTCATTTTTTCCTCCGATAATATCTGTTATAGTTCAGCGTTCTTCTTTTCAATCAAATCTCTTTCTGCCTGAGAAAGTCTGATATACTCAGGAACAAGCGCGCTGTAGCTTATCGTCTCACCCTTTTGAAACTTCTCAGCCCCAATTTCCGCCACCGCTCCGGCAAGATTCATCCTTGTAAGCTGTGTCGCAAAATATGCTCTTTCACCCAATGCTTTGCGAATTTCATCTTCAAATACCAATGTTCCGTCACCCATAAAGATAACATCCTTGTCGGTTTTTTTCAACTCATCAAGCAAAGAGTCAAGCGAAATTGCTCTGTCATCACAAAGCCTTGTCATTTTGCCTTTTAAGCATTGAAACAACGCATTATAAACCTGATTGCGTCTTGCATCCAGTATAGGCGCGGCAATTCCGTCAAACAGCCTGGATGAATATGCAAGTGCTTCAAGGGTAGACACCGCAATACACGGCTTGTCTGCCGCCTGCGCCATCGCCTTTGCTGTGGCAACACCTATCCTTACCCCTGTAAAAGAGCCGGGTCCCACCGCTGCCGCAAATGCGTCTACCGATTTCGGGTCAATTTCTGAAAGTCTGAACATCTCCTCTACCTGAGGCATCATTTTTTGAGAATGTGTTTTGCCGTGATTTACCACCGTCTGGGCAACCATAACCCTCTCGTCAATCAGTGCCGCAGTTGCCGCCATACAGCAGGTATCAATTCCGAATATCAGCATAGTCTTCTCCTCAATTTATTATTGTTATCGCTCTGTAATCGTCACCCTTTTCAGGGGCTTTGTCAAGCTTTACTTCTATATATCCTTTTGGCAGAACATCCTTGATGTTTTGCGCCCATTCTATAAGACAAATACCGTCGCCAAAGAAATAATCGTCCATCCAGTCGCAGCTGTCAGCACCGACATTTTCAAGACGGTATGCATCAAAATGGTATATTGTCAGGTCACCGTCATACTGGTTTACCATTGTAAAGGTAGGACTGCCCACCTCGTCCGCAGGTATACCAAAAAACTCTGCCACACCTTTGGTGAATGCAGTCTTACCTGCGCCCAAGTCCCCGGACAGCGCAACAATATCCCCCGGCTTTAAGGTTTTGGCAAATTCCTTTGCAATCTGTGATGTTTCCGCAGCACTGCGGCTTTCAAGCATTTTCATAAGCTACTCGTCCAATCAAAATATTTGCTTTCTTTTATTTTACCGATATTTGTTACTAAAGTCAATACAAAACTATTGAAATTTAATTTATTTTGTTATATACTCATAATAACGAAAGAACTTTGTAGAAAAAGAGGAAATTTGATATGGAAAAGAAAAGAGTTGACAAACACAACTATTATCTGGATATAGCTGAAACAGTTATTGAGCGAGGCACCTGTATCCGCCGCAACTTTGGTGCAATTATTGTAAAAAATGACGAAATCGTATCAACCGGCTACACCGGCGCACCCCGAGGCCGCGAAAACTGTTGCACAACCGGCGTGTGCATCAGAGAAAAGCTTGCTATCCCCAGAGGCGAAAGATACGAGCTGTGCCGCAGCGTTCATGCTGAGGCAAACTGCATTATCAGTGCTGCACGCCGCGATATGATTGACGCAACACTTTATCTTGTAGGTAAAGACTACAACACAGGCGAGCTGGTTGAAAACACCTCCAGCTGCTCGATGTGCAAGCGTCTTATAATCAACGCAGGTATCCGCCGCGTTATTATCCGCAATACCCCCACCGAATACACCATTGTTAATGTTGAAAAGGAATGGGTAGAAAACGACGAGTCACTTCAGGGAATCCTTGGATATTAGTATACAAACAACTTAAAAGAAAAGTCTGTTGCATCCCCCAACGCAACAGACATTTTCTTTTTCAATTATATAACAGACGGTGCAAACTGCAAGCATCCGTTTTTGTATACAAGCTCCGGCTCACCTGTTATAAGCGGCAGAGCATACTCTCTGAATTTTTCCGTAAGACCAAAGCCGTCCTGGCTTATCATTTCTTCAGGAACCTTTTTCTCAAAATTTGCAATATCGCAAACATTCAGCGGAACAATCTGCATTTTATATGGATTGTCCGAAATTCTTCTAAATCCCGGCATAACTCCTGTATGCCCTTCCAAAGCAAACTCAACACCCTTATAGCCTGCCTCAAACGCCTCGGTTACGTCACACAGTGATGTTCCCATCGCAAAGCATCTTTGCAAGGTACTAAGCTCAATGCTGCGTGTTTTAAAGCCAAGCTGCCCAGCAATCCGGCTTTCCACTGTTTTTCCTGCTCCGCCAAGTGCGGCGTGTCCAAACTTATCGCCCCGTGGATTATTTTCCTTTATATAATTTCCGTCTTTATCACGTATACCCTCAGATACCGCAATCATTACTGTCTTTTTGATTCGGCTTACCTCCTCAACCTTTGCAAGAAAGGCATCCAAATCAAACGGACGCTCAGGAAGACATACAATATCCGCAGCCGACAGTGTACTGTCGTTTGCCAATTCCGCAGAAGCCGCAAGCCAGCCGGCATTTCTGCCCATTGTTTCCAGCACAACAACCGACGGCATTTTATACACATCTGTATCAAGTGCTATCTGTCGCATACAATTTGCAATAAACTTTGCCGCAGAGCCATATCCGGGCGTGTGGTCGGTAATAACCAAATCGTTGTCTACCGTTTTGGGAACACCGATAACACGTATGGTTTTTCCGGTCTGCTTTGCATAAGCACTGAGCTTGTTTGCCGTGTCCATTGAGTCATTTCCGCCTATACAGCAAAGGTAGCCTATATTGTATTTTTCAAGTGCCTCAAAAATTCTGCAGTAAAGCCCGTCATCTTCGCCAAGCGCAGGAAGCTTCTTGCGACATGAGCCAAGATATGACGCCGGTGTTTGTTTTAAAAGCCGAAGGTTTTCGTCATTGTTAAAAAGCTCCAGTGACACTATTGTCTGATTTTCAACACCCTCAATGCCGTTAATGCTGCCATAAACCTTGCCGATTTTTTTTGAATTGTCGAAGCCGGCTTTAATTACTCCTGCCAATGACGCATTAATAACCGCCGTTGGCCCTCCTGATTGAAGCACAAGTAAATTCTCCATTTTGTAATCCTTCCCGAAAACTTTCATTTTATCAGATTTTTATATTATTTTATCACTTTTTTGTTTTTTTGTAAAGAGTGTTTCGGCTAAATACTGCACGAAAATATAATTGACAGTAAGTGTTATTTTGTGCTACAATTAACAACAGTTTAAATTACACCTCATTAAGGAGGCTGCAAACGATATGAAGGCACTTATTACGGGCGCAAGCTCGGGGCTTGGATGGGATATGGCGCATATTCTTCATCAAAAAGGCATTGAGCTTTGGCTGGTAGCGCGTCGAGAGGAAAGGCTTGCAAAGCTCCGTTCCGAATTGGACGGCAAGCCGCACATTCTGCCGCTTGATCTTTCAAAGCAGGAGAATTGCATCAGGCTTTATGAAATGCTTAAAGGCGAAAATATTGACATTCTCATAAACAACGCAGGCTTTGGTCAGTTTGGATACTTTACCGAAACAGAGCTTGACCGCGAGCTTGAAATGATAGACCTGAATATCCGTGCTCCGCATATTCTTACAAAGCTGTTTTTAAAGGATTTTGTGGCGCGAAACTCAGGTTATATTTTAAATGTTGCATCCTCCGCTGCATTTTTGCCCGGCCCGCTTATGTCGGTATATTATTCTACCAAGGCGTATCTATACAGGCTTACCGCCGCAATTTACGAAGAGCTTCGCCGCAAAAAAAGTGCGGTCTATATCGGAGCGCTTTGTCCGGGACCTGTCACAACCGAGTTTAACCATCGTGCAGGGGTCAGCTTTGCAATTAAATCGCTGTCGTCTGACGAGGTTGCAAAATACGCAATAAAGCAAATGTTCAAGAAAAAGCTTGTTATTATCCCCGGAACAACCATAAGACTGGGAACATTCTTTCAGCGGTTTGTTCCGACCAAGCTGCTGCTCAAAATTTCATATAACATTCAGCACGCAAAAAGCAAGAAATAGGCTTTTGCTGTATATAACCGGTGAGTTCGAAACCATCCTCACCTAAATCAAAACTAAGGAGAAATTTTTATGAAAACAAAAGGTTCTGTTCGTTTTATGGCACACGCCGCAGTAATTGCGGCACTTTATGTGGCATTGACACTTGTTGCAAACGCATTTGGTCTTTCAAGCGGTGCAGTGCAGCTGCGCCTATCCGAGGCGCTGACAATTCTGCCAATATTTACACCTGCGGCAATACCCGGCCTTTTTATAGGATGTATTCTTGCAAACATTCTTACCGGCAGTATCTTTATTGATGTAATTTTCGGCAGTCTTGCCACACTTTTGGGCGCAATATTTACTCGGATACTTTGCAAACACAAAATTCTTTGCCTGCTGCCGCCCATAATCTCAAACACCCTTATCATTCCCTATGTACTGGCTTATGCCTACCATTTTGAAGGCTCGGTTTTTTATTTTATGCTGACAGTAGGTCTGGGCGAGATTGTTTCATGCGGAGTGCTTGGCTACCTTCTTGGTGCTGCTCTGAAAAAACGTATGAAAAATATATAAGAATACAAAGCAAACTATCGAACTGCACCATTTGCGCAAACAGTGCAACATGGTGCAGTTCATCCATTTTTGGTCTTTTCTATTATAAATTCTCTTCAAAAAATCTTTTAAGTTCCTCTGCGACACGGTCTTCATCGTCGCCCTCGACGGTTACACGGATTTCGTCATCTTTTTTTGCACCAAGACCCATAACCGAAAAGATTTTCTTTGCATCGGCAGACTTTTCGCCCTTGTGCAGTTTAATTTCTGAGCCAAACCCTGTTGCCGCCTTCACAAGCAGTCCTGCAGGACGAGCATGGATTCCGACCTCATCTTTTATTTTATAAGAAAACTCCTTCATTTTATCTCTCCTTTTTTTAAGTATTCAAAATTAGTATAACCGCAATTTAATTTTTAAATAACTTAAATATTTTTTAGGTTTTACCCTTGACAAATGCTCTGTGCTGTGCTAAAATAGCTATTGCAGTTGAGAAACATAAATATTTGCGGGAGTGGCTCAGTGGTAGAGCGTCACCTTGCCAAGGTGAACGTCGCGAGTTCGAATCTCGTCTTCCGCTCCAAAAAGACATCCCTGTGGATGTCTTTTTTACTTTGTATGAAATTACAAAACAAGCGGCACAAATTTGTGCCGCTTTTAATTAACCCAGACATAAAATATTTTTAAGATTTATTGTTCTTAGAATCAAAATTTTTTATTGACAACCCTTGCTGCTTGCCAAGATACATACCCAAAAGTCCTAAAATTACACTAATTGACGCTAATGCTATGACCCATGGATAATATTGCTTGTAAAGAAAAATTGAAATACTTTCTCCTGCACTTCCTCCAATGATTAATGCAGCAGTAAATGGGAAAATAGGAAGAAATCCTCCAAAAAAAGCCACCATCATTATAATTCCATATAATTTATTGATTATACTACATACTTTTTTCATATCATATCCCCCATATAATTATTTTAACCCAAAAACAGGAATGAACCCTAAAATTACGGCTACCGATAAAAGATAGTGAATTGTTATCCATACCATATTTTCTTTTAATGTGGGTTTCAACTCTGCTTCAGCAATTCCCATTGCGGTATACACGCAAGCACAATATGGAGGGGTAACACCATGAGTTGCTCCGCAAATGCAGGGCAACATTCCTGCTGCAAGCATTGGATTTCCTCCTGCTGCTGCAAAAATTGATATAATGATACCACCAAATATCTTTACCTGTGTTGAACCAGGAATGAGCATTCCCATAACTGTTGTAAACAATGGTACGATAAAAGCAAGACCTATAAGTGGCAGATTCATAGAAGCTATATATTCCCCAATAGCAACTTCCACATTAATTTTTTCAAAAACATTACTTACAAAATATGCAAACATTACAAGTGCAGACGTCGGAACAACCTTGGCCATACCGGTACAAATTTCTTGGTAAATATACTTGGGCGTAACTTTTTTGATAGTTTCCCTACCCGAAAGAAATATACCACATATAACAATTAAGGAAGGAATAATCAGCAAAATACTACTGTTGAAAGAACTTGCTCCACTTCCGAGTCTTTCTACAAAAAAAGCATCAAATTTACTGGTTAGAAAAAAAGGCAAAAATACAATTATCGGCAAAAATATTGCCCTCCAGCCATGTCTGAGTGACTCTCTTAAGCTGGGTATATCCTCTTTTTTCATGGCTTCAACCTTATAATAACGGCACAGGAAGTAAAGCGTTAAAATTCTTTGGAGAATAAACCACAGCGCAATACCCCAAAGAATCATCCAATACTGGGACATTGTGTACGTGTCGGGATAAAGCTTGTCAAGAGCAGCAAACGCAACCGCTATCATCCCCGCCGGAGGTATCATATTTCCCATAGTGCTGGTGTGAGCTTCAACATTTGCAGCCAAATGCGAAGGAAATCCACTCTTTTTCATCGCAGGAATTGTAAAAACACCTGTTGTTGCAACGTTTCCGGGGCCGCTTCCTGACAAAGAACCCATATATGTACTGGCGATAATGGCAACATATCCTGCACCCCCGCGAAGTCTGCCAAAAATCGAAAGGATAATTGCTATACAGTCGTCAATAACAGTCGTCTTTGCTAGTAACGAAGCTGATATTACAAATACTATAATTACATATAAGCTTGGCTCGGTTATCGCATCCCAGATATATTCCCCAAAGCTTGCCCATGTTCCCGTGCAGGCGACAAGAACAAGAAATGCCGCAAGCATACACTCATACAAAGGCCTTTTCAAAACCGAAAATCCGACTATCGCTACAATAAAAACTATAGCTAAATACAAAAATTCCATATACACTCCTCTTTCTCTGATATTTCTTAAAACTAAAAATCCGCCTCGCATTTCCTTTCGGTTATAGAGGCAATTCCTATATGGTTATATACTAACATATAGAAAGTATATTGTCAATAAAAAAATAAAGGCTTGCATATTGGAAGCTTAAATAGTATACTAAAAAAGGAAGTGAGGTAGAATACAATGAACTCAAGACAGCTTCAATATACGGTTGTGCTTGCTGAAGTTTGTAGCTTTTCGCAAGCAGCACAAAAATTCAAAATATCACAGCCTGCATTCAGTAAACAAATTATAGCATTGGAAAACGAATTAAGAATAAAGCTTTTTGATCGCACCACAACCCCCCTTTCTCTTACAATAGCCGGAGAAGTTTTTGTAGAAAAAGCAAAGAAAATTTTATTCGAGGAAGAAACGCTCCTTAAAACGATGGAGCAATATAAAAGTGGCGAGTTCGGAAAACTTGTTATCGGCATATCTCCTGTTCGCAGCCTTTGTATAATGCCACAAATCGTTTCACAAATTAAAGATACTTTTCCAAACCTTAACATTGTCCTTAAGGAACATAGTCTTGCAGAACTTAGAAACGGACTGTTTGAGGGCTCCTATGATTTTGCAATTATAAACCTGCCTGTTGATGAAAAAAGCTTTGAAGTTATCCCATTAAAGCCTGACGCCTTTGTTTTGGCAGTGCCCAATAAGCTTCTCCACCTTATAGATAAGAACCCTGACTGTGAAAATTTTACAGAGGTAGATTTGTCTGATTGCAAAAAACTTCCGTTTGTTGTGTTAGGAAAATCTCAAGAAATGCGAAAGATTTTTGACAGTTTGTGTGCAAAAGCCAAAATAGAGCCAAATATTTTTGTTGAAGTAACCGGTGTTACTACCGCCCGTGAAATGGTTAAAGCCGGTGTTGCGGCAACTATTATTCCCAAGCAGTTTTTGCTAAACGAAGCCGAAAATAAAAACATAACGCTTTTGGAACTTAAACAGTCTAAGCACACGCGGCGCCCTGCAATTGTTTTAAGGCGTGGACAATATATTTCAAAATACGCAGAGTTCGCGATTGAATTGTTAAAAAACAAATAATACAGATGCGATAGAACCTATCGCATCTGTATTTTAATTAGCGCTTTAAACTTTAAAATAAAACTACTACAAAAACAACGGCTTAATATCTGTAAGCAAATCGTGTCGCATAATATCCTCGCCATTTTTGTCAATTATTTTAATTGTTTCGGCGATGCGGTTATGCTTTTCCACCAATTCCTCATAAGAATCCGAGTAAATGGTGAAGCTTGCCACGCGGTCGCTGCTTGTCACGGCATTCACTATTTCTGCTCCCTGCCATTTAAATTGCCAGTATTCAGCAATAGTTCCATCAGCTTTCAATTCGTCAAAACCTTCAAGATGGTCAAAAGTTCCCGGATATGCATATAAAAATTCATTTGTAATAAATTTGCTTTCTGGCTTAATTTCTTTAACTTCAACAGGAATTCCTAATGTCAGGTCAACAACCGCTTTTATTGGGTCAAAGCCTGACGCCGCTTTTACCAAAAGATATTTTGCACCGCCACCTGTTCGCGCACAAAACTCAAGAACAGACTCTTTTTCATCATTTGTAAGAAGCTGCACAAGCATTGGAGTGTTAACAAGATTAAAGGCATCTGCTATTTTTTGTCCAATATCCGCAACACGCTTAACGGTTGCATCAGAAACAGAAGCAGGAAATCTTGTTCTAAAAGCTAAAAACCGATCCTTGTAATTTACCTTCTCGGTGTTTGAAACGCTAAGAAGATGTGCCTTTCCGTCAACTACCTCAAAATCAACAGTCAATTCTGCACCTTCCACAAATTCTTCAACAATAACTACGCCTGAACGTGATATATTTGACGCCTCGTCAAAATATAGTTTAAGTTCATCAAGATTTGTTGCTTTGCGAACTCCTTTTGAGCTATACGCGTCAACTGGCTTCACAACAAGAGGATATTCCATTCCCTTAATTTTTTCCATATCAAGTTCTGACATAAATGCATGCTTGGAAGAAGGAATTTCATTCTTGCTAAAAATATCCTTCATGTGCCCCTTATCAGAAACCTTGCATGCTGTATCATAATCTATATAACAAGGAAGTCCCAACTCCTCTGAAACCTTTGCCACCGTAAGAAGCACCTGGTCAGCACAAACAGCGATAAGAAAATCAATATTTTCATCTATAGCAATCTTTTTTACCGCCACCTCATCAAGAATATTGGCGCGTACAAATTTATCAGCATACGGAATGGCAACCGCATTAGGGTTATTGTCCGCAAGAACGGTTTCAATATTTCTTTCCCTCAGCTGATTAAGTAAAACTATTTGCGAACAACTGCCCGCAAGCACTAATGCCTTCATAATTATTCTCCTTTAATTTTTACAAGTTCCCTATCCTCAATTTGCTGAGGTGTTTTTGTGTTTATATTAATTACGGCATCCGGCTTTGTAAAAGCTATCCCCTCCTGCTTAAGAACCACCAGAACTGTGCGAAAAAGGATTTTTATATCCAACCACAAGCTGAACTTTTCTATGTATTCAAGGTCGTATTCAATTTTCTCAGTCCAAGTCAAGTCGTTTCGTCCGTTGACCTGTGCCAAGCCGGTAACTCCGGGACGCATTTTATGACGTCCTGCCTGACGCTCGGTATATCTTTCAACCTGATAAGGAAGCGTTGGTCTTGGTCCCACAATGCTCATGGTACCGTTTATGATGTTGAAAATCTGCGCAATTTCATCAAGGCTTGTTTTGCGCAAAACTCTTCCGACTTTGGTAATTCTTTGCTCAGAAGTCATGGGGCTGCCATCAGGATTAATACTCTTCTCGGGCAAAAGCATAGTTCTGAATTTATAGATTTTAAAGACCTTCCCATCCCTGCCGATACGCTCCTGAGTGAATATAGCCGGGCCTTTTGACGTCAGCCTTATTGTTATGGGTATAACTATAAGCAACGGAACAATTATCATAAGTATCAAAAGAATTATACCGCAAAACAAATCAAATGCACGTTTTATAAACAACTGAAAGTTTCTCATTTCCCGCTCCTTGCAAAAAATATTTTTATATGAAATTAATTTTAGCATAATAAATATAAATTTGCAAGGGCTAAAAACAGTAATTTCTTTTTGTGGGATTTTTAGGACAATATGTTTATGTTTTATTAATATGTAAAACTCTTCAACTTATTTTTCTTCCTTAAAACTTGACGAGGTATTAATTTTGTTATATAATATATTAGCTTGGATATTTATGCTTAAATTTAAGATAAAACGCTAATATCTTGTTGCGCCCACCGGCAAGAAAACGGTATTTTGTGGGCTGAAAGGCTATGGAGATACTTATGTCAGAAAAAATATGGCTTTCAACGCCCACAACTCACACCGAGGAGCAGGAATTTATAAAGGAAGCCTTTGATACAAACTGGGTTGCACCGCTTGGCAAAAACGTTAACGAATTTGAAAACGAGATTGCCGAATACACAGGTTGCGGTTATGCTGCAGCAATGACCGCAGGAACTCACGCCCTTCACATGGCGGTAAAGATGGCAGGTGTAGGTCAAGGAGATATTGTTCTTTGTTCAGACCTGACCTTTGCCGCAACTGTAAATCCTGTTACTTATGAAAACGGAACTCAGGTTTTTGTTGAATCAGAGCGTGACACATGGAATATGGACCCCAAAGCCCTTGAAATTGCTCTTGAAAAATATAAGGGCAGAGTTAAAGCAGTTATGCTTGTTCACCTCTACGGCACTCCGTCAAAGCTTGATGAAATTATTGCCCTTTGCGAAAAGTATAATGTGCCGCTGATTGAAGACGCTGCCGAATCCTTGGGAGCTACATACAAGGGCAGACAAACCGGCTCTTTTGGAAAATACAGTGCCATAAGCTTTAACGGCAACAAAATCATTACATCATCAGGGGGCGGAATGTTTTTGTCTGCAGACGAAGACGCGGTGAAAAAAGTACGGTTTTTCTCAACTCAGGCACGCGACGCGGCACCTCACTATCAGCACAGCGAAATTGGCTACAACTATCGCATGAGCAACATTGTTGCAGGCATTGGCAGAGGTCAGCTTATTCATTTGGACGAGCATATTGCATTGAAGAAGAAAATTTATAATACATATAAGCGTGAATTTGCGGAACTTCCTGTAAAAATGAATCCCTGTCTTGACTATACCGAGCCAAACTTCTGGCTTAGTTGTTTTACTATTGATGAAGATGCAATGAAGATCGCTACTCCTGAAAAAATACGTCTTAAACTTGAAGAAGAAAACATAGAATCTCGTCCGATTTGGAAGCCTATGCATCTGCAACCGGTATATGCAGACCGTGATTTTATCAGCTGCGGTGATTTGGTTGGCGAGGACTTGTTCAGACGTGGTTTATGTCTGCCGTCAGATATAAAAATGACCGAAGAACAACAGATGAAAGTTATTAACATTATCAAAAATCTGTTTTAAAACATTTAAAGGTGCGTGAAAAAAATGAAAAAAGTATTATTTGTGGCATCAATAATGGGACATTTTAAGGCATTTCACATTCCGTATATTGAATATTTCAAAGAAAAAGGCTACCAGGTTGAAGCTGCCGGTAAGCCAAGAGAGGGTTTAACCATCTGCGAAATCGAACACAACATTGACTTTGAAAGACAGCCGTTTAAAGTAAAAAATATTGATGCATATAAAAAGCTTAAAAAGCTTATCCAAAACGGCAACTATGAGATAATACATTGTCATACCCCAGTTGCAGCTATGATGACAAGACTTGCTGCACGCAAGGTACGAAAAAAGGGCACAAGAGTAATTTATACCGCCCACGGCTTTCACTTTTTCAAAGGTGCACCTCTTAAAAACTGGCTTATGTACTTTCCTGTTGAGTGGTTTTGCTCCTTTTTAACCGATGACCTTATTACCATAAACCGCGAGGACTTTGCCTTTGCAAAAAAATATCTGCACGCAAAACACACACATTACGTCCCGGGTGTTGGGGTCAATGTTGATAAATTTAAAAACGCTGTGGTTGACCGCGACAAAAAACGTGAAGAGCTTGGAATACCAAAAGACAGTATCGTTTTGTTATCAGTTGGTGAACTTAGTGTAAGGAAAAATCAACGAGTAATTATTGAGGCATTATCTAAAGTAAAAAATGATAGAATTTATTACCTCATAGCAGGTAGGGGTGGTAAAAAAGAAGAGCTTGAGCAATTGGCAACAAAATTGCAGGTAAAAGACAATGTTATTCTTTTAGGCTTTCGGTCAGATATTGCGGAGCTATGCAAAACTGCAGACATATTTTGCTTCCCATCTTTCCAAGAAGGTTTGCCAGTTGCCCTGATGGAATCAATGGCTGCAGGACTTTCTTGCATTGCATCAAAAATACGAGGCAATACCGATTTAATAACCGACGCAGAAAATGGATTTCTTTGCAACCCAACCGACGCTAATGGCTTTGCAGAAAAGATACAAGAATTTTTGAAAAAACCCGAGTTGCATGAAAATTTCAAAAATCGCAATGCAGAGGTCATTAAAAACTTTGAACTTGATAATGTTATTGAGGAAATGAAAAAAATTTATTCAGAGGTACGATAATTATGCCAAAAGTTAGTGTAATAATGGCTGTACATAACCAGGAAGAACTTGTGTCAGAAGCAATAGACTCCATTATAAATCAAACATATAAAGATTGGGAGCTTGTTATCTGTGATGATGCATCAACCGATAATACATATCAGGTTATTTCAGAGTATGCTGAAAAACATGAAAACATAAGAGTTCTCAAAAACGAGGAAAATCACCACGCGGCATATACCCGAAACCGTTGTGCCAAAGAGGCAAAAGGCGAATATCTTGCAATAATGGATTCGGATGATATTTCTATGCCGCAAAGACTTGAAAAGCAGGCAGAGGTTCTTAATAACCACCCTGAATTTGATATTGTAAGTACTGCAGCTGTAACATTTGATGAAACTGGCAACAGAGCCATAAGAGGAATGAAAGGGACAGAATATCCCTTCCAAAAGCCTGTCTCACCCGGATTACCCTTAGTTCATGCAACAATGATGATGAGAAAATCGTCCTTTAATGCCATTGGTGGGTACACCGTAAGTCCCGAAACCTTACGAGGAGAGGATTTGGATTTGTGCTTCAAGATGCGCGTGGCAAATTTCAACGGATATACTCTGCACGAGGTTCTCTATTGTATCAGAGAAAGGAAACAAGATTTTAAACGCAGAACGGTCAAGGATGCATTGTGTTTTGTCAAAACAATAAGAAAATATTATAAAATATTAAATGTTCCACGCAGAAAATGGTATAAAATATATAAACCTGTTATTTCTGCTATTATGCCAAATTTTGTAATGTTTTTCTACCATAAATTCAGATAAGTATAAAAGGAACGAACAGTATGTTTAGTGAATTTAATAGCTGGCTTTTTTATTTGCTTTCATTAGGGTTATCTTCATACTTGTTGGGTGTAACCCCGGAAGTACAAAAACGAAAAACCTTCTTGTCAACCCTACTGGTGTTAAGCGCATACGCCATTCCTATCATAATAGGAGCATATCATGTATGCGGAACAGATACACTAAGATATATGCAAAACTATTTCTTAATAAGACGCATACCAAAAGAAGAACTTTTTACTGGGCTTACTCTTTTTTCGGAGTTAGGACACCGAGTATTAACAAAATTTTTGGGCTATTTTAATAACGTTAGAGTTTATTTGGGAGTGTATTCCGCCCTGACAATTATTTTCATGCATAAAGCCAATCAAAAATTTAATCCAGAAGCTATTGCGATGGTAAGCTATATTTTTTTTATACAGTCTTTTTTGAGTTCGTTTAATGGAATGAGGCAAACGCTTGCTACTGTTATTATCGCATACAGCTTTGTATATGTTTTTAAGAAAGATTTCCCAAAATTTTTGTTTTTTGTTTTACTTGCAAGCAGTTTTCACTTGTCAGCATTTATTATGATTTTTACCTACTTTATTTGGACAAAGAATGAGAAACTGCTGCATTGGCCCATTTTAATGATAATTTTAGTTGTCATTGCATCCATGTCTATTGGACTAACAGACTTTTTAGGCCTGTTTTCAGAAATGGAGTTTGAAACAGAAAAACTTCAAAGCTATGTTGGTTTTGGCAAATACTCAGGAAAAGAAGAATTTAATAACTACAGTTTTTATCTTAATCTGCTTGTCGGTGTTATTTTTGCAATACATCATACGCGACTTGTTAAGGTTAACAAAAAAAACTCACTATTTGCATTCCTTTACTATATAAGTGTAGCTATTGGATTTAGCGGCTTTATAAACCCATACGCGAAGCGTATAGGCTGGTATTTCAGAATACCAAGCGTCTGGCTTCTTGCAGATTTACCAAATTGTTATAATGATCATCATTCAAAATGGACAGCAAGGCTTTTGGTCCTTTTGTATGTAATTTTACGATTTACAATTACATCATACATACTTGGTCAATCTGATATTATCCCATATATTTGGATATTGCCATACTGGGCAAGAACATAAAGGAGGAAAATATGAAGAAATTTTTAATATATCAGCATGGAGGAAGTTTAAACCGCGGCTGCGAAGCATTGGCCAGAACTGTATCTAAGGAAATACATAAAATCTTTGCAGAAGCAGATATAGTAATTTCATCAAATTCCCCTCAAGAAGATATAGAAATTGAAAATGTCAAAATAATTAAAGCAAATGGACTAAAAAGAAAAAGTGCGAAATACGTTTTTTATCACATAGACAAAAGACTTTTCAATATAAAGTGGCTTGAAAATATGATCCTCTCTGACAAGGTTTCTGTTAAGCTAGGCAAAAGTCAAGATTGTTGCATTGCTATTGGCGGAGATAATTACTGCTATAGCAAAGGAAAAATGCTTTGGCCAACAGACAGAATTCTGAAAAAAAAGGGGTGTAAAACCATGCTTTGGGGTGCTTCCATTGAGCCAAAGGAACTCCCTGGCGAGCTTTCCAAACATTTAAAAACCTTTGACATTATAACGGCAAGAGAAAGTATCACCTATAATGCCCTTGTAGAAAATGGATTGAGTGACAAAGTGCATCTTGTTTCTGACCCTGCATTTTTGCTTGAAACTGAATTTCTTGATTTGCCCATGAATTGGAAAGAGGGAAACATGGTAGGAATAAATCTTAGTCCCCTGGCTTTCAGGTATTCTCAGGATAGCGATGCAGTTTCTGCGGCCGCATATAAACTTGTAGACTATATCCTGGATAATACCGAAATGAATATTGCACTTATCCCTCACGTACGAAAAAAAGGCAATGATGATATTGCTGCGCTTTTGCCTATTTTTGAGAGATACAAAAGCACAAACAGAGTGGTATTGATGGATGATATTTCGCTAAATTGCAAACAGCTTAAAGGTTATATTGCTCGCTGTCGGTTTTTTGTGGGAGCAAGAACACATTCCACAATAGCGGCATATTCAAGCGGTGTTCCTACAGTGGTGCTTGGATATTCTGTGAAAGCAAGAGGAATTGCAAAAGATTTGTTCGGAACAGAAGAAAATTTTGTTGTTCCGGTTCAAACCATTGACAATCCCCAAAGGGTGATTGATTCTTTTATGTACGTCTTAGACAATGAAGAAAGCATAAAGAAGCTTTATACGGAAAAATTGCCTGAATACATTAAAAAAGCAAAAAATTCTGCTAAATTCTTGAAGAATCTAATAGGAGACTAATAAAATGAAATTTAACCAGTTGAAAGCAGGCGCAATTCTCTCTTACGCAACGCAAGGGGTGCATATTCTTACAGGACTTTTGTATACTCCTGTTATGCTCAGACTGCTTGGACAAAGTGAATATGGGCTTTACCAACTGGTTTATTCTGTTGTATCGTACTTGAGTCTTTTGAGCCTTGGGTTTGGGGCAAGCTATGTCCGGTTTTTTTCAAGGTACAAGGTTAAAGATGAAAATGAGGAAATTGAAAAACTAAACGGAATGTTTATGACCATTTTTTCGGTTATAGCCGTTATATGCATCTTGTGTGGCGGTATTATGATTAAAAATGCGACCAGCATTTTTGGCAGCGGCTTAACTGAGACAGAGCTTTACAAAGCGCGGATTCTGCTGGCCATAATGATTTTTAATATGGCAGTAACTTTCATAAACAGTGTATTTTCAAGCATTATGACAGCCCATGAAAAGTTCTTTTTTCAAAGGCTGGTCAAGCTTCTCAGGGAAATTTTTAACCCCTTTTTAACATTGCCACTTCTTTTTATGGGATATGGGTCCATCGCTATGGTTGCCATAACAACAATTCTTACGGTTGCAGGTCTTGTTGCAGACGGATTCTTCTGCATAAAAAAACTAAAAGTACGTTTTCGGTTTTCATCATTTGAGCTTTCTGTATTTAAAGAGATGTGGGGATTTACTTTCTTTATTTTTTTGGGAATGATAGTTGACCAACTCAACTGGAGTGTGGACAAATTTTTGCTTGGAAGGATGATCGGAACCTCCGCTGTTGCTGTATATGGTGTTGCAGCCCAGCTTAATACTCTGTACATTACGCTTTCGGCAGCAGTTTCCGCAGTGTTTATTCCCCGTGTGAATTTTATTGTAGCAAAAAATGATGACAACAATCTTTTGACCGACCTTTTTATAAAGGTGGGTAGAATACAATTTTTGGTTCTTGGCCTTGTTGTTACTGGGTTTATAATTTTTGGCAGAGAATTTATTGCTTTGTGGGCGGGAAAAGGGTATGGTGAAGCTTATTTGATAGGTTTGTTTCTTATGATTCCTGCCACGGTTCCTCTTGTTCAAAACCTTGGCATTGAAATACAAAGGGCAAAAAATATGCACAAAGCAAGAGCGTTAGTTTATTTACTTGTCGCAATAGGAAATATTTTTGTAAGCATTCCCTGCATAAAGAAATGGGGAACAAGTGGTGCTGCTATTGGTACGGCAATTTCCCTAACAGTAGGAAATATTCTATTTATGAACTGGTATTATTATAAAAGAATGAATCTTGATATGTTTTTGTTTTGGAAAAAACTTATGAGGCTTTTGAGTCTTAGTGCCATTTGTGTGGGTCTGGGTGAAATTACAAAAACATTCTTACTTATACCCGAAAGCTTGGGTAGCTTAATAGCTGTTATTCTGCTTTATTGCGTAATATATGCAGTGCTAATATGGTTGTTTGGAATGAATATTAGCGAGAAAAATCTTGTACTCAAGCCCCTTGAAAAGTTGAGGAATAAATTATGCAAAAAATAGTTGATTTTGAAAAATGCTCAGGCTGTTACGCCTGTTTTAATGCCTGCCCTAAAAACTGCATATCTATGAAACCGGATGAAGAGGGCTTTTTATACCCCGAAATCGATAATGAAAAATGTATAGATTGTGGCATCTGTCAAAGAGTTTGTCCCGTACTGACAAAATATAAAGGATACCCTAAAGGCAATGCTTATGCTTGCATAAATAAAAGCGATGAAACGAGAAAACTTAGTTCATCAGGGGGAATTTTTGCGTTATTGGCAGAGCATATAATAAGCCAAGACGGGGTTGTTTTTGGTGCAGCTTTTGATAATGACCTGAATGTCTGTCACATGGGAATCCGTGACATTGATGAATTGAAAAAACTCCAGGGTTCAAAATATGTCCAAAGCAAAATAGGTGACACATATAAACAGGCAAGGGAGTATCTTGAAGCAGGCATGAAAGTGTTGTTTTCAGGCACCCCCTGCCAAATAAGTGGACTATTAACATTTTTGGGGAAAGATTATGAAAATCTCGTTTGTCAGGATATAGTATGTCATGGTGTCCCTTCTCCGCTTGTGTGGAAAGAATATTTAAAGTTTATAGAAAATCAAATTGGAGCAAAAGCAAAAAAAGTAACTTTTCGTGACAAAAGCTATGGCTGGAAAAGATATTTTGTAAGGCTGGATTTTGATAAAGAAAAAAAATATACACAACCATTTAATAGAAATTTATTTATGAAAGGTTTTTTAGAAAATTTATATCTTAGACCATCTTGCTATGATTGTCATTCGAAATCTCTTGAAAGACAAAGTGATATAACGCTTGCAGACTTTTGGGGGATAGAAAAAATACATCCTGAATTTTTTGACAATAAAGGAACTTCTTTAGTATTGGAAAATTCAGAAAAAGGCAGACAACTTATTAATGCAATATCATCTAAAATGCACCATAAAAAAGTTGACATAGATAGTGCCCTTAAATTTAACCCATCCGCTTATCGGTCTGCTTGCATCCCTAAAAATCGAAAGAGATTTATGAAACTTCTTTGTGCAGTCTCGTTTAAAAAAGCTATAAAGCAAAATGTAAACAATAATTTTATTAAAAGATGTACTAATCTCATAAAAAGGTTTCTTTTAAAGGTGATAAAATGAGAATATCTTTACCGCTTTATCTTATTTCAATATTAAAATCTTTATTAAGTAAAAGTAACTTTACCCCTCCGCAGGATGCACAGATTGACTTTGAAGCACTTTATGCCTTTTCAAAGGCGCATCATCTGGCGGGGTTTGTTGCATTATGCCCAAACATTCTCAAACAGATGCCGCCCGAGCTTGCAAAAAAGTTCATATATGAAAACAACCGCGCCACAGCGCGCGAGGCAACACAAGAGGTTGTAATTTCTGCTTTTCTTGACAAAATGGAGCAAGCAGGACTTCGTGCAATGCCTCTTAAAGGTTTCTGCATAAAGCATTTTTATCCACATCCTGCGCTTAGATACATGACCGATACCGACATTCTTGTTGATGAAAGTGATGTCGAAAAAATAAACCCCATATTAAACAGCTTGGGATTTACCTTTGACCATGAAACAACTTACGAAATTATTTATAAAAGTCCGCAATTAGTAACAGAGCTTCATAAAACACTTGTGCAAGACGTTACAAAAACGCTGTATGCCTATTATGGCGATGGTTGGAAATTTGGTCAAAAAAAAGACGGCAAGGAATTTATCCACGAAATGCCGCTTGATGACCTGTACATCTACACCGTAAGCCACCTTGCAAAGCACTATTCGCAAGGCGGAATAGGTATTATGCACGTAATGGACATATTTGTTTTAAACCGCACAGCACTTGACCGAAGCTACATAAGCCGCGAGCTTGCAAAACTAAACCTTGAAAAATTTGAGGACAACATAAGAAAGCTTGCCGAAATGTGGTTTTCGGATTCACCCTCATCAGAATTTGACGATACGGTTAAAGAAATGGCTGAGTATATCTTAAAAAGCGGTTCATTCGGCACTGCAGAAAACCGAGCTACAGCAGGTGTAAGCCGAGGTTCGACCAACAACATAGCTACAGCAAAACGAAAAATTATTCTGCAAAAAATCTTCCCTTCGCCAAGAACAATAAAGCTGCTATTTCCTATAACAAAAAAATACCCGGCATTGTATCCGGTGTTTATGCTTGTCAGGTGGTTTAAAATACTCTTCTTCCGCACAAGCGAGCTAAAAATGCTTTCTTCAACCGCAGAGGTCAGCAAGGATAAGGTTAACACCTTTGAAGAGCATCTTAACCGCGCAGGGATTTCAAAAAATTTATAGATTATTAAAGGGATGGATATAAATGAACCGACCTCCCAATAGTTAGATTTTTGGTCTAACTTTTTGGGGTCACATCAAAATCCACCCCTTTATTTTATGCCTTATCCTGATTGCTTGAAAAAAGGTCTGCCACTTCAGAAATTATAATATACGCCGAAGGGTCTATGTCGTGAACAATGTTTTTCATCTTTACAATCTGGAAGCGGTTCACAACAAAATATATCATGGTCTTATCGGCATTTGAATATCCGCCACGTGCATTAAGACGTGTCATTCCGCTTTCAAACTCTGATGAAAGCTCCTTGCAGATTTCATCGGGATGCTCGGTTATAATCACTGCGCACTTGGCGCGGTCAAAGCCTTCAACAAGGAAGTCAATGGTTTTAAGTGCCGCTGCGTACGTCACAATTGAGTAAAGCGGTAAAATCCAGCTGTTTATAATAATTCCGCTGATTATGTAAAGTGCAACATTGTATACCATAACAAATGTACCCACAGTAACGCCCAGCCGCTTGGCGAAAATAACCGCCATAACCTCAATTCCGTCCATCGCACCGCCATAGCGTATCGCAAGACCACTGCCTATACCTGAAATTACTCCGCCAAACAACGCGCAAAGGAATAAGTCTGTCCCTGCAAGCGGTGACGCAAATCTTACATCAACCGGCAAAACGTCGGTAATCAGCCATGCAGAAATTGAATACACACAAACCGTGTAAATTGCGTAAAAGGTGAACAGTCTGCCTTGCTTTTTAAGTCCATACAAAAACAACGGAATGTTCAGCAAAACCAGAAATACCGAAAGTGTAAGATATTGCGGTGTAATTTGTGAAAGGAGCATTGACGTGCCTGAAATACCGCTGTCGTACAGCTTTACCGGAGCAAGAAAAATGGTTATACCAATTGCATTGACAATGCCGGCAACCGTCAGCATGATAAGATTTATTATACTTACTTTTTGATGTTTCAAAAAGTATCACCTCCCTGATACTTTTTTATTATAACATATTCCTTCTAAAATGTCCTGAATTTTTTGTAAACTTATGAAAAAAGAGGCTGTTTAAAAAGCTACGCCTTTTAAACAACCTCTTAAAACTCAACAATTTACGCCTTGCCGATTGAGCCGAAAAGCTCCATTTTTTCTTTAACAGTTGCCTTGATTGCCTCAAAACCGGGAGCAAGAAGCTTTCTTGGGTCAAAGCCCTTGCCTTCGAGGTCTTTGCCTGCTTCGATGTACTTTCTGGTAGCCTCTGCAAATGAGAGCTGACATTCAGTGTTTACATTGATTTTGCTAACGCCCAAAGAAATTGCCTTTTTAATCATTTCCTCAGGGATACCTGTTCCGCCGTGAAGAACAAGAGGCATCGGACTTGTTTTTTCACTGATTTCAGCCAAAACATCAAAATTGAGTCCCTGCCAGTTTTCGGGGTATTTGCCGTGGATATTACCAATACCTGCAGCAAGAATATCAATGCCGAGGTCTGCAATCATCTTACATTCAGCCGGGTCTGCAACTTCGCCTGCACCAACAACGCCGTCTTCCTCACCGCCGATTGAGCCAACCTCTGCCTCTAAAGATACTCCCTTTGAGTGAGCTAAGTTTACAAGCTCGGTAGTTTTTGCAACGTTTTCTTCAATTGCATAGTGTGAGCCGTCAAACATAATTGACGAAAAACCTGCTTCCATTGCCGCAAGAGCTCCGTCATAGCTGCCGTGGTCAAGGTGAAGTGCCACGGGAACTGTAATATTAAGACTCTCCAGCATACCGTTAACCATACCTACAATTGTTTTGTAGCCTGTCATATATTTTCCTGCGCCCTCTGATACGCCGAGGATAACAGGGGATTTGCATTCTTCTGCAGTAAGAAGGATTGCCTTTGTCCATTCAAGATTGTTGATATTAAACTGACCTACGGCGTATTTTTCCTTTCTTGCCTTCTGCAACATTTCAGTAACTGAAACTAACATTTTGTATTTCCTCCTTGGTTTGTTATTCTTTTAACTTAACAATATAATAATACCACTTGCGGCAGATTCTGTCAACAAAAACCTTCTGTATTGTCTTGAGTTTTTGCACCTTCGTTGAGATTTATTCACTATACCTCTAAAAAGTGCTGTTTTGTAAAAAATTTTTATTTTAGTATTGACAAATACCACTTTTTGTGGTATTATAGACAAGCTATGGCGGTATAGCTCAGTTGGCTAGAGCATACGGTTCATACCCGTAGTGTCACTAGTTCGAATCTAGTTACCGCTACCACAAAGAACCCGCGAAATTTTTTCGCGGGTTTATATGGCTCCTTGGTCAAGTGGTTAAGACTCCGCCCTCTCACGGCGGCTACAGGGGTTCGAATCCCCTAGGAGTCACCAGAAAAAAGCATCGACTTTGTCGGTGCTTTTTTCAATGAAATACGCCGATGCGGTGTGTGAAATAGCTCCGCTATGAAATACACTTCGTGTATGAAATATTGCTTCGCAATATGAAAAGGCGTATTTTATTTCACATTAAACGAAGTGAGATATTTCACTAAAATACATCTTACACGAAAGCCAAAAAGAAACGATAATCTTCCTCAGAAGATTATCGTTTCTTTTTTACCTTTTCACTCTTTTCTATTCCCTTTTCTCTAAAAACCGTCATTTTATAATATATCCAACGACAGACCTTTTAAATCCCATAGTCCCCTGTCATCGGGTCTTGAAACAGCGGAATGTGCGGGGGAACAAATGTAAACACAATAAACAGCACACCAACTATCCACAAGGTTAAAAGTGCAGTTTTGGGTGATTTGCAAATTACTGCATTGTTCTTAAAAAGCCAGCTTTCAATCAAATAGCTTAGTCCAACTGCCACAAAAAATATTACAATATTTACCCAATCAGGCGTCCTGCCAAACGCGCCATTTATCAGATAATAAAAAACAGGGATAAGTACCACACCAAAAAGTATTCCAATAAGCTTTACACACCAGAAATTTTTATAATCCTTGCCTATATACCGATTTTCAATAAATGCAAAGATAAGCATTGGAAAAAACAAAAGCTTAAGATGCTCCCAAATTGATTCGTTGACAGCAGAAAATGGAGCTACACTAACACTTCCGCCGCTCCAGTCAAAAAGGAAGTGCAGCAATACTCCAAAAACGCTTGTGAATATAAACCCTGCAAGCTGCCAAACAGATATTGAATTTTTCATATATATCCTCCCGAATAGCTTTTTTACAAAGTTTATTCAGGGAAGTGGGATATATGCCATCATCTTCACACCATTTATCACAGTCCTCAAAAAACAATACTTCTTACGGATTGACTTTACATTTGTTTCAATGCTATAATAAAAAACACGGAGGTGTTTTGTATGTCCATAAAAGAACAAATTTTTGAACTCATAAAAAATAACCCAGGAATAACCGACAGTGAATTGGAAATAAAACTAAACAAAAGACACCAGCACATAAATAACGAATGTCACACGCTTGAAAATATGGGAAAAATCGAAAGAAAATTTAATTCCTCAAAAAATCTTATTGGGAATTATCCTGTAATTATGAAGAAAAAGTCCTTTAACGCAATTGTTTATAGCTGGTTTAAAAAAATAGTTACAAAATAAGGAGATGAAATTATGGACTTTGAAAAGGTAATCAGCGAGAGATATTCTGTGCGAAAGTTTGAAAACAAACATTTAGAGCAGGAAATAATTGATAAAATACTTAATGCAGGGCATATTGCCCCCACCGGCTGCAACTTTCAGCCCCAAAGAATACTTGTTTTAAACAATGACGAATCACTTACCAAACTAAAAAAATGCACTAAATGCCATTTTGATGCACCATGCGCTATGCTTGTTTGCTACAACCAAGACGAAAGCTGGACACGTCCCTATGACGGAGCAAAGTCCGCCCCCATTGACGCAAGCATTGTTGCAACCCATATAATGCTTGAAGCAAAAAACCTTGGCATAGGCTTGTGCTGGGTGATGCACTTTGACCCGACAGCTATGCGGCAGGAATTTAATATCCCGGACAATATTATCCCACATGCACTTCTTGTAATGGGCTATCCGCATCAAACCGCCGCACCTCTTGATATGCACTCTAAGGTGCGAAGCATTGACGAAGTGGTTTTTTATGATAAGTTCTGACGCACTTAAAAAGCCGGGGCAACAGCCTCGGCTTTTGTGTAACATCTTCTTTTACCCTTCATAGAATAAAAGAGGGGTGAAATTTATGAACTCATGCGAACTTACTGCATCAGTAACAGCAATAGCAAACGCCGTAGCCTGTGATTTAAGCAATGCTGAAATCACCTTGCTTGCCGCAATCCTTGTTCAGCTTGGTGACACCTTAGCCACCATTGCAGTACAAAGAGAGTTTTGCGAATCGCTGTCAAACAAAAACTAATCTCCCATCGGAAATAAATAAAGAACATTATCGGAGTCGCAAATTCCAAGGTATACTTCCTTTGCGCTGCTGTATTTCTGCTGTTTTAACTGCTTTTCAAGCCATGTCAAATCCAGTCCAAGCCGCTTTAAATTATCGTGCAATATCCGTCCATCCATAATCACTTCGGTATTGATTTTTTCTTTTTGGGGAGTTATATTCATATCCTCAGGCTGTATCGGTCTTTTTGCGCTTTTGGGCAAAACCGTCAGCCTTCCGTTATATTCAAAAATTGCGGTCTGAATATCATTTATGTTAAAATACCCCTCCTGGCGGCACATTACCATAAATTCCGAAAGCTCAAGCTTGGCTTTTTTCATATTCTTGCGAAAAAGCTTTCCGTTATCCATAACAATCGTGGGTGTTCCGTTGACAAACTTTCGGGTTTTTGGAAACCTGTGAGCAAGAAACGTAAGTCCAAGAGATGCTCCGCCGTAAATCACCATAGCAACAAGGGGTTTCCACGGCTCTTCAAGCTCTGTGGCAAGCTCCGCCGCAACAGAGCCTATGGTGATACCTGTAATATAATCAAAAAAATCAAGCTGTGCCATCTGCTTATGTCCCATCACTTTGGCGATTGCAAAAAGCGCGGCCACCGACAAAAGCGAACTCATTATAACTTTGACAAAATCCATATAATCACATCCTTTGTGATACATAGTATGTGCCAAAATTTATATTTTATATAGTCAAAATGGCTGCGATATAATATCGCAGCCATTTTTAATTAATGGTGATGGTGCCCCGAAGCCTCTTTGACTTCTGTATGACAGCACTCCTCATGACAATGCTCGCCTTCTGCTTCAAGTTCCAGTGTTGCATGACAAACACCATGCTCCGAAAGCTCTTCACGCACCAAATGCTTTATTTCATGAGCATCTTTATTGGTCACAATATGCATCGTGGCATAGTTGCTTTGCCCGTCCATACTCCAAAGGTGAACGTGGTGAACATCAAGCACTCCGTCAACCTTTAAAAGGTGACTTCTGATTTCCTCGACGCTAACACCCGCAGGTGTCTTTTCCAAAAACAAATCAAGTACTTCTTTAAGATTTTTCAAAGCATTTATAAGAATAAACACGGCAACACCCATCGACAAAATCGGGTCAATCACTTTAAAGTCGGTAAACCTCATCACGATTGCGCCAATCAGAACAACAACCCAGCCCAGCACGTCTTCAAGCATGTGAAGATTAACCGCCTTTTGATTCAGCGAATCGCCCTCTCTGGTGACATACGCCGCGCCAAAGTTTACAATTACTCCAATTACGGCAAAGATTATCATTCCGCTATAGTTGATTGCCACCGGATTTATTATTCTGCCCACCGCATTAATTATAACCATTACCGAGCCTGTAAGCAAAATCAAGGTTGTGATAACACTGCCCGCAACCGAGTATCTTAAATACCCATAGGTATATTTTTCGTCAGGCTGTCTGCGGCTTCTTTTTTCAAGGAAGTAGGACACGCCTATGCTTGCCGCATCGCCTATATCGTGCACCGCATCAGACATAATAGCAATGCTGCCGGTAAAAATTCCGCCTATGAATTCAAAGATTGAAAATCCCAGATTCAGGATAAATGCAATCAAAATATTTTTTTCTGTTTTCATAAAATCTATTCCCCAATTAAGAAATTTACTTTTCCCAAAGCACGATTTCCCCTGTTTTCAGAGTATCGGGCAGAGCAATTATTCTTTGGTTTTCGGAGCCTCGAAACTTCAGGCGGATATTCTTTTTGTCAAGCTGAAACCTGCCGTCAACCAAAACATCAATAAGGCTGAGCAGCTCATCTGTTACCTCGCATCTGGGATGCGGCTGATTTTCTAAAAGCTGCTCCAAAGTAAACCCCGAAAACGCCCAGATATTTTTGTTGGGATATGCTTTTTTAACTCTTTTAACAAACGGCAAAAGCGCGCGTTGGTTTTGCGGCTCAAACGGCTCGCCGCCAAGCAAGGTAAGACCGTTTATATAGTCCGGAGCAAGCATATCTATTATCATATCCTCGGTTTCGCCGGTAAACGGCTGTCCGTAGCAAAAGTCCCATGTTTGGGGCTGAAAACACCCCTTGCAGCGATTTGTACAGCCCGAAACGAAAAGGGTGACACGCACCCCTTCGCCATTGGCTATATCGCAATTTTTTATTTGTCCGTAATTCATTACAGGTGAAGCACCCTTTCCTTTATCTCCTGAGTACGGCCCTGATTCCAATACTGGGTTCCGATGTAGCCGCAGGTACGGCGAGCCACATTCATTCTATCCTGATCGCGGTTTCCGCAGTTAGGGCACTCCCAAACCAGCTTGCCGTCCTCCTCAACAATCTCAATCTCGCCGTCAAAGCCGCATTCCTGACAATAATCCGACTTGGTGTTAAGCTCGGCATAGATAATATTGTCATAAATAAACTTCATCAGCTGCAAAACAGCCTCAAGATTGTGCTGCATATTTGGAACCTCAACATAGCTTATCGCACCGCCGGGTGACAAATGCTGGAACTGAGCTTCAAAACGAAGCTTCTCGAATGCATCAATCTCTTCACTTACATGAACATGATAGCTGTTTGTGATGTAGCCCTTGTCTGTAACACCGGGGATTATGCCAAATCTCTTCTGCAGACACTTTGCAAACTTGTAGGTTGTGGACTCAAGCGGTGTTCCGTAAAGGCTGAAGTCAATGTTGTGTTCTGCCTTCCAGCCGCGGCATGCCGCATTCATCTTCTCCATAACATCAAGCGCAAACGGTGTTGCGTCGGGGTCGGTATGGCTTTTGCCTGTCATGTACTTAACACATTCGTAAAGTCCTGCATACCCCAAAGAGATTGTCGAATATCCGCCAAACAACAGCTTGTCGATTGCCTCGCCCTTTTTAAGACGCGCAAGCGCACCGTACTGCCAAAGTATGGGAGCTGCGTCCGAAAGTGTACCTTTAAGTCTTTCGTGTCGGCACATAAGCGCTCTGTGACAAAGCTCCAGTCTTTCGTCAAAAATCTTCCAGAATTTTTCCTTGTCACCGCCCGAAGACAGCGCAATATCAACTAAGTTTATGGTAACAACGCCCTGATTAAAGCGTCCGTAATACTTCGGCTTGCCGTTTTCGTCAACATAAGGTGTAAGGAAGCTGCGACAGCCCATGCAGGTGTAGCAATGCCCCTCGCCGTTTTTGTCGACCTTCAGTTCAAGCATCTTCTTTTCAGAAATATAGTCCGGAACCATTCTTTTTGCGGTACACTTTGCCGCAAGCTCGGTCAGGTACCAATACTTTGAATCCTCATGGATATTATCTTCTTCAAGCACATAGATAAGCTTGGGGAACGCCGGAGTTACCCATATACCCTTCTCGTTCTTTACCCCTTCATATCTTTGAAGAAGAACCTCCTCAATAATTAAAGCTAGGTCACGTTTTGTCTGCTCGTCCTCAGCCTCGCCAAGATACATAAACACCGTTACAAACGGAGCCTGACCGTTTGTCGTGAGCAATGTAACCACCTGATACTGAATGGTCTGAACGCCGCGGCGAATTTCCTCACGAACTCTTTTTTCGGTCATATCAACAAGCTGCTGCTCGGTAATTTCAACGCCCAGCGCCTCCATCTCTGCCTTAACCTGCTTGCGCAGCTTCTCACGCGAAACCTGAACAAACGGCGCAAGATGTGTAAGCGAAATCGACTGACCGCCGTACTGGTTTGATGCAACCTGAGCTATAATCTGGGTTGCAATGTTGCACGCGGTTGAAAAGCTGTGCGGACGCTCAATAAGCGTACCGGTGATAACCGTGCCGTTTTGCAGCATATCCTCAAGGTTTACCAAATCACAGTTGTGCATGTGCTGTGCAAAGTAATCAGAGTCGTGGAAGTGAATAAGCCCCTCGTTGTGAGCGTCAACAATGTCTTTGGGCAGCAAAATACGGTTTGTAATGTCCTTTGAAACCTCGCCTGCCATGTAATCGCGCTGTGTAGAATTTACAACAGGGTTTTTGTTGGAGTTTTCCTGCTTTGCTTCCTCGTTATTGCACTCAATCAGCGAGAGAATTTTGTTGTCTGTTGTATTGCTTTTGCGGACAAGCGACCTGGTATAACGGTATGTTATGTAGTTTTTGGCAACCTCAAACGCGCCGTGTGCCATAATCTTCTTTTCCACAAGATCCTGTATTTCCTCGACAGAAGGCGCACGTCCAAGAGCCTCGCAGGAAATCACTACAGACTCGGTAATACGCTTAATCTGCAGGTCTGTCATGCGGACATCCTCACTGACCGACTCGTTTGCTTTGGTTATCGCAATCAATATTTTTTCTTCGTTGAAGTTTTCTTCAGCGCCGTTTCTCTTTATGATTTTCATTATGTATACCTCTCTTTGCCGCTCAATTTAAACACAATATATTGTGTTATCAAAGCGGTGCAATAAACATTATATAGTAAAATCAGAGGTGTGTCAATAGAAAAATCAATAATCAATAATAAATTTTATCTCATCTTTAGGGGATAGGTAAAATTGATTCAGAACACACAAACCGAGCCAAAGTCAAGACTTTGGGTTTTCTGCCTTTTTGCGGTCTGGCCCTATTTTAACATGCCCTTTTAATTATTCCAACCGTAACGGTGATCCTCAATAAATCTGCTGACCTCAGCTGCCTGTTCTTCGGTCATATAATCAATAAACCGATTAATTTGGTCACTTGTCATGATTTCCATTGCGTATGTCTTTTCAGGTCTTGCCTCCACCATTGCCACTATTCCGCGAAACGAGATTGCAGCGTATGGCATAAATTCCAGATGCCGTATAAGCTCGCACCCTTCATCCCCATTTGTGGGCGCAGAAAAAATCATCTGCTTGTTTGTAAAGAATATATGTTCAAAATTCATTTCAGGTTCTTCTCGTATACTTATAAAATGATATACAATCGTTTCGTCATCAGATAAGTACTTATGCAGCTTTTCTTTGTCAATATCGCTCAAAGCTTCATGCCTTCCTTCAACAAACGGCTCATACGAACAAAAATACTTGTCATAAATCCATGGAATATATACAGTATCAGTACCATTTTGTTTAAGTTCTTTGGTTTTTTCTGCCTTTTCCAATACCTTTTTTAAAATACTGTCAAAAAACTCCTTATTGGGTTCTGCCCCAAGCTTTTTTGGTTCTTCATCAGAACGGCCCCAAAATCTACTTCTGTTGTGTCTTCTTCTATTGAACATAGTAATTCTCCTCTACAAAAAAAGTGCGGCAACCGAAGCTGCCGCACAAAAAACGCAAACTCCGATTTGTCGCGAAACAAATTGAAATAGATATGAGATATTGTATATCCATACTCTACACCTGAGGAGTCTGCATTTTTACCAAACTCTTTGGTGTAAAGTATGCCCAAAAAAGGGTACACTATCCCTGCAAAAAAATATCTCATTCTTTTATTCAATTTGTTTCGCAAAATTATAATACCACAACAGCAAGAAATTTACAACATATTTTTGAAAACTTTTCTGCATAACTGAAAATTACATAATTTCCTGTTATACAAAAAAACAACCCCCCGAATATATCGGAGAGTTGCTGAAGGTTAAGTTATACGGCAGACCTGTAAGCCGAGTTCTGTCTTTTAAGACGATCATCTATCTAAGCCATATATCACTACATGGCTCAAGCCACCTTCTCGGAAGATGCCGGGCAAGCTTAGCCTTCCATTCAGGTGTTGCTCCGAGTGGGGTTTACAGCACGCTTCTGTCGCCAGAGCATGGGTGAGCTCTTACCTCGCCTTTCCACCCTTACCGGCAGAAATCCGCCGGCGGTATATTTCTGTTGCACTTTCCTTAGAGTTGCCTCCACAAGGGGTTACCTTGCACCCTGCCCTATGGAGCTCGGACTTTCCTCACGCACAGGATTGCTCCTTGTACCCGCGACCGTCCAATCTACCGCTTTATTACCAAAATAATTAGTCTTCTTTGTAAAGGCTTACCTTAATCACACCGTCAATTGTCTTGATGTCTGCAAGCATTGCATCTGTGATGTCGGTATGTGTGTCAATCATTGTATAAGCATAGTCGCCCTTGCTTTTGTTAACCATGTTTTCAATGTTGATGCTGTCCTTGGTGAATACATCTGTAATCTGGTTAAGCATTGAGGGGATATTCTTATGAGCAATTGTAACACGTGAGCCTGAGACCTTGCCCATATCGCAGTTGGGGAAGTTAACAGAGTTTGTAATGTTTCCGTTCTCCAAAAAGTCCTTGAGCTCCTGAGCCGCCATAACAGCACAGTTGTCTTCACTTTCGGGAGTTGATGCACCGAGGTGGGGCATAACAATTACTCTGTCTGACTTAAGAAGCTCTTCTGTTGCAAAGTCTGTTACATACTCTGCAACTGTTCCGTCTTCAAGAGCCTTAAGAACAGCCTCTGTATCAACCAGCTCTGCTCTTGAGAAGTTGAGAAGTCTTACGCCGGGCTTAACCTTTCTGAAAAGGTCTGCATTGAACATACCCTTTGTATCCTTTGTTGCAGGAACATGGATTGAGATATAGTCGCTCTTTGCAAGTACATCATCAACTGTTTTTGCGTGTTCTGCAGCACGTGTCATCTTCCACGCAGCATCAACCGAAAGATACGGGTCATAACCAATAACGTTCATACCAAGTGCATGAGCCGCATTTGCAACGCGGATACCGATTGCACCAAGTCCGATAATACCAAGTGTTTTGCCCTGAATTTCGGGGCCTGCAAATGAAGACTTGCCCTTTTCAACCAGCTTTGAAACCTGATCGCCCTCGCCGATAAGGGTTTTTGCCCATTCAATGCCCTGAACAACCTTTCTTGACGCAAGAAGAAGTCCTGCAATAACAAGCTCTTTAACAGCATTTGCGTTTGCACCGGGTGTGTTGAAAACAACAATTCCCTTTTCGCTGCACTTGTCAATAGGAATGTTATTTACACCTGCGCCGGCACGTGCAACGGCAGCAAGGCTCTCGGGCAGTTCCATCTCATGCATATTAAAGCTTCTGAGAATTATGCCGTCGGGATTTTCAACCTCGTCACCATAAGTATATTTTTCATCAAAAATATCAAGACCGATTTTAGCAATCTTGTTTAAGGTTTTTACCTTATACATTTTACATCAAACTCCTTAATAAATTTTAAGCATTCTCTGCTTCAAACTTCTTCATAAATTCAACCAGTGCTTCAACACCCTCTGTGGGCATAGCATTGTATATGCTTGCACGCATACCGCCAACCGATCTGTGACCCTTGAGGTTTTCAAAGCCTGCAGCAGCTGCTTCTTTGCAGAACTTTTTGTCAAGGTCAGCATCGCCTGTTACAAAGCAAACGTTCATCATTGAACGGTACTTCTTTTCAGCGGTAGGCTTGAAAAGCTTTGAGCTGTCAAGGAAATCATAAAGAAGAGCTGCCTTCTTTTCGTTTCTTTCCTTCATTGCAGTAAGACCGCCGTTTTTAAGCGCCCACTTGTATACAAGACCTGCAACATAAATTGCATAGCAGGGGGGAGTATTGTACATTGAATCGTTGTCTGCCATTGTTTTGTAGTCAAGCATTGTGGGAATGTCTTCACGGGCATTTCCCATAAGGTCTTCACGGATAATAACAACAGTAAGACCAGCCGGCGCCATATTCTTCTGTGCACCTGCATAGATAACGCCAAACTTGGTAACGTCCACCGGCTCGCTTGTAATGCATGATGACATATCAGCAACTAAAACCTTGTCACCAACATTGGGAACTTCGGGGAACTTAGTGCCGAAAATGGTATTGTTGTAGCAAACATGAACATAGTCTGCATCCTCACGTACCATATCGGGTGTAATCTCGGGTATGTAGCTGAAGGTCTTATCCTCAGATGTAGCGATACACTTTGCATCACCGTACTTCTTTGCTTCCTTGAAAGCCTTGCCTGAGAACTGACCTGACACAACATAGTCAGCCTTGCCGTTCTTCATCAGGTTAAGCGGAACTGCAGCAAACTGTGTTGATGCACCGCCCTGAAGGAAGAGCACCTTGTAGTTGTCAGGGATGTTCATAAGCTCTCTGAAATCTGCCTCCGTCTGCTTGATTATTGCATCATAAACAGGGGAGCGATGGCTCATCTCCATAACGGACATTCCTGAACCGTTGTAATCTGTCATTTCAGCTGCAGCCTGCTCTAAAACCTCCATGGGAAGCATTGAGGGGCCTGCGGAAAAGTTATAAATTCTGCTCACGAAAAACACTCCTATCATTATAAATAATTTTACGATTACAATATAGTATATAACTTTTTTTTCTTTCCGTCAACAGAAAAATGATTATTTTTTAACAAATTATTTAACAAGATTTTATACGTATTCCCTTCAGAATTTCATACACTCCTACAAACAGCAAAAATCCGCCAAACATCCGCCTCAGCAGACCGCCGTCTATTGCCGTTGCAATCCATGCGCCCAAAAGCGCGCCCAAAACTCCGCATCCGCCTAAGATAAGTGCAGTCTTTACCCTGACGCTTTTGTTTTTGATATGCACAAAAAGCGCAAACACTGCTGTCGGTATGAAGTAGGTCAGGTTTATGCCCTGTGCCGTTTGCTGACCGATTTTTTCAATAAATATAAGAGCGGGAATTAAAATCGCACCGCCGCCAATCCCCATTCCGCTGATAATGCCGCTGAAAAAACCGGTAAGTATATTAATCATAAATTCTCCGCCCTTCTAAAAAATCATCTTTACCGCCGTTACAACTATCACTGCTCCGAATCCTATTTTAAGCCATCGTTTGGGGATTCTTTTAAGGAGCTTTGCGCCGACAAATCCGCCAATCACTCCGCCAATTGAAACCCACATCCAAAGCCGCAAGTCAAAAAAGCCCTGCCTTACATAAATAAACGCACTTACGACAGACATCATAAGTATCACAAGTATTGCAGTGGCATGTGACTGCTTTTCGTCAATTTCTAAAAACTTCTCCATTGCCGGAACAACCACAGACCCGCCGCCTGCGCCGAATAAACCGTTTAAAATTCCGGTTGCAAAGCCAATAATTATTTCCTTCCAGTACCTCTTTAACACAAAAACCTCCAAAGACTGTTTTTTGTTAGTCTTTGAAGGTTTTTTAATTTTATTCACAGTATTTTATGATTTTCAATATAATCAAACAGCACGCCTTCACGCACGCCCACATCGGCTATAACAAAGCTTTTGGGCGAGAGTCTGTCCGCAAGGCACTTAATAAAAATAAGACCTCCCAGAATTATATCCGCTCTTTCTTCGCCTATGCCTGCCATTTTTTTGCGGTCTTCTGTTGAAGCACTAAGAATTTCGCCAAATATCCCGCTCATGCGCCGGGGAGTTATCCGATAGCTTTCAACAGCGCCCTTGCCGCAGTCACCAAGGTCATACTTGGCTGTCGCGCGAAGCGTTCCGCCAATGCCTATAACTGTTTCTGCGCAGTACTCATCCAGCCACTTTTCAGCGTCAAACTTATCTTGCACAAACTGCTCTGCCGCGGCTATAGCCTCGGCAGTTTCTCCGTTTGCAAAAAACATTTCTGAAATGCCCCGAGACCCAAACGGGATGCTGACCGAAGGTGGAGTTTCCACTTCGCCTATGCCTATAAGTTCGGTGCTTCCGCCGCCTATGTCACAAATTACGCCTTTTTCGCAGCCAAGGCTTCGTTTTATTGCCAACGCGTCCAGCGCCGCCTCCTGCGCACCGTCAATCACCTGTATTTCTATACCTGTCAGTTCACGAACCAGTTCAAGGAACTCCAGTTTGTTTTTTGCCTTTCTTACCGCTGCCGTTGCAACAGTGCAGACCTTTGTCACGCCTTCTGCGTCAATTATTTTTTTATACTGACCAAGTGCAGCGACCGCACGCATCTGAGCATCACGTCTTAAACACATATCCTGCGACATGCCCTCGCTGAGCCTTATTGTGCTTCGGTATGCCGCAAGCGTTTTGGGTGCAGCATTTTCACTATATCCAAAAATACTCATTCTCACCGAGTTTGAGCCTAAATCTATTACAGCAATTTTCTTCACCAAGAATCCCTCTTTTCGTCCTGATAAAAACATCTTAACACACAAGGTGATGCATTTCAAGCTTTTTGTATTTAAGGCAATATTTTTTATAGAAAGATGTTGAAATAATATAAAACATCTTGTATAATGATATTAAGGCAAGGTCTAAACAAGCGTAAAAGCCGGGCGGTTATGCCATCATCTCTTTGATAAGGAGGTGATAGCTTATGGATGAGAATTACATAATTTACTTTATGATTGTTCTTTTACTTTTAGTAATTACCATAAAAAAATAACGCCAGCCCTTCCAAAGCTATGACGTTATTTTTTAAATAATTCATTGTTTTGGCATAACCGTTTGAGGTCTTGCCTTTTTCTATAATTATTATATATAATAAAATATGTTTTGTCAACTACTTTTGAAAAAGTTTAACCATAATAGAGTTATAGATGTGCCTGATTTTCCTTGACAAAAGATTTTTAATATAGTATAATTTTTGATGTTAATAATTGCTTGTGTAGCACAGTCGGTAGTGCAGCGCATTCGTAATGCGCAGGTCGTCCGTTCGAGCCGGATCACAAGCTCCAAAAAAGCGTTTCTTCATGAAACGCTTTTTTCTATGCAGAAAGCTCCGCGTGTGGCGGAGCTTTCAACTTGGAAAAATTGTAAACAAGCGCATTTTTTATTTCATGAATCATATTTACAAAATTTTTTTGAATATTAAAAAATGCGCCAACCGGAGCTGACGCATGAAAAACACATAGCTCTGGTTTGCACCACACAAAACTTTTCGCTATTCAACCGAAACGCGAACAGAGCCTGCGTTTTTACCAATAGATAAAAACGCAGTTCCAGTTGTATAGCAAAATGTTTAGTTTTGTGTGGTGATTTTATTATAGCATCTATTTCAGCAAAACACAAGAGCTTTTTTTGTAATGTTTTGTAATATATTGTCAACAAAAACAATATGTATGTTTTTTATCTGTATAACTTTTATAGGCGGGCTCCGCCCCCTATGACCCCTTATACACCGATTTATTGCTCAGGAGTTTGTAGATATTCAGCTTTTATGAAATAGTGAACGCTAAGATACACGCACTCAGCGTGTGCTGTCGCTAAAATGCCTTGCCTGCAAATGAAGATGATTGCAAGGCATTTTTCGCTATTTCATAAAATCTTCATAAACAATCTCCAATCGCAATAAATAAGGTGTGTTTATAAAAGCCTTGCTTCGTGGGTCTTTTAAAGACCCCTAAGGAATACCCTGACAAAAACCGCCATCGAAAAGGTGCGATACAGATGTTTGCGATGATTTTTGAATTAGTCAAAAAACAACGGACATCAGTTCCCTTGTAGAGAAAAGGGTTCCCACAAAAGTTCTCTTTTGTGGGAAGAGGAGCAACCACCCTAATAACAAGCCTTTTACTAAAGGCGCACAAAAGGGTGGTTGTGACGAAGCGAGGCACTCAATATATATTGAGTATCCGAGCGTTGGCGTAATGAAAAAATCAGAGCAGTTACATCTGTCAAACCTTTGAGCGGCGGATATGGGGGTCATAGGGGGCGAAGCCCGCCTATAAATTTTATAAAATAAAAACTTTTCAAAACATATTTTTATTTACCGGGGGTCTCTGCAGCAAGACCCCCGGTGCCCCCTGCCACGCATAAGGCGTTTTTCAGTCTGCCTTCGCAGGCTATTGTTGGGCGATGCTATCATCGCCTACAATTCAAAAAGCTCTCAATCGGGCGCAAACCCGATTGAGAGCCATAAATTTAATTTTATTTTTTTATCTTTGCCTTAACCTTTTGTGCCGCACGCCTTGCAACACGCACCAAAAATGTCCGCTGCGCCTGCTTTGCATAACGCAAAAATTCTTCATCGTCACACTCAACGTACTTACCGTTATGGTAAAACGCCGCAAGCACACCTACAATTTCATCTTCGGTTTTAAACTCACGGTGGATTCTGTTGTCGCCGCGGATAACATATCCGTTTTTCCTGACCTTTATAATTCTGTGCATGGTATAGTGACCGTCATTGTGATAAACCGGCACATCAAACTTTTTTAGCGGAAATTCGGGCTTTTTTATTATAACCGTATCTCTGCCCTGCATCAGCATGGGATACATGCTGTCACCCGTTGTCTTGCCGGCATAGACGCCCTTTTCTTCAAGAGCTTTTTCAATTCTGTAATCCAAAAGGTGTTCCCCCTTTAAGTGGTTGTTGGCTATTCTTGTATCAGGTTTGCCTCACGCATTTTTTTGATAAATGCGCCAACATCCGCCTTTGCAACTTCAGGGTTAACGTCATACTCTGCAAGCAGAGCATCAACAAGAGCCTGCTCGGTGACATCTTCTGCCATTGCCCTCCACAAAAACGCTCCGCTTTCGTTGAGGTTTATCATTCCGTTGAAATCCAGTGCGGCACTGCCTATGGGAACAACCACGTTCTGACCTGCCACACTGCGAAGCATATAGTCCGCTTTGATTTTCATAAGCCATACATACCTTTCTTCCAAAATAGCTTTTAAGGGTTCATACCCCTGTATGCTGTAATCGCCGCTTCGTCCTCCATATTGCAACCCATCTTATATGCCGTTGCCTTTTGAAGAAGTCTGTCCAAAAGCTCAAGCAGCTTTGACATACTTCCGCTGTCCTGCGGACGTATGGTCTGATTGAGAATCCCAAACGCGGCGTCCTTTGCCGAAATCGGTTCAATCCAATTGTCTTTGGAGCGCTGCAGAAAGCATATACCCTGAAGCGGAACACCTACGTTTTTGTTCCAATCGGTTTTACCGCTCCACGGCGTTCCATATACAATAATCTGTTCGCCTTCAAGCCTGATTACCGGCTTGTCGTCGTTTAAAATAAAGGTCTTATCCTCGCCAAAAACCTTTCGCCACAGCGTTGTGTGAGTGGACTTGCCCGTTCCACTTGGAGCAGAAAACAAATACGCCTTATTTTCATAAACCACAGCAGACGCATGGAGCATAAATCCGTCAAACGCCAAGAGCTTGGTACAGAACTGCTCACCCGTCCACATATATTCACACTCAAGACGCGACAGGTTGGGCGCAATCTTGTTTTTTGCTGTCAGATATTCGTCATCAAGACCCACAACAAGTTGTGGGTCTCCTTCAAATTCACACAAATATTCTTTTGCCTGTTTTTCAATTATTCCGCCCTCACGAAGAATCATGCCTACGTTAAGACCGGCTATTGAATACTTTCCTTTGCTTATACCCAAAACGCTTTCCGCCTTTTGCATTATTTTTCAGAAGGCTCTGTAAGCATAATCAGCGGTGCTGAGAAGGTGCTGCCCTTGCATACATGAATATGCTTAATCTTGTGGGGGTCGCCTTCAAGAGTGATACCCGATGCCGCAATGCTTACACCGCCCAGATTACCTGATACAGACACCTTTTTGCCGGCTCTTACAACCAGCTTGCCGGTCATGTTGGCATCAGCAATTGTGATGTCTTCTTTGCCCATACCGTCACCCAGAATAACCACGTTTGATGTTTCAAGCTTGTCAAGCGCAACACCGGGGACTCTTATCATAACGTTTCCGTCTGTGGGGATTTCTGCTGCTGCATCGTCAATATAATACTTAACCAATCTGTCCATAACAACCGCAAACTCTGCACGTGAAATATTGTTAAGGGGATTGAGGTAGCCGTCTGCACCTGCTACGTATCCGCTTGAGATTATAGCTGCAACGCCTTCCTTTGCCCATTCGGCAACCTTTTCGCCGTCCTTGAATGCATCTATTGCCTTTAAATCGTCTTTGTCAGCATAAAGGCCGAAAACTCTTGAAAGAACAAGAAACGCTTCCTGTCTGGTAATGGGGCTTTCGGGGTTGAGCTTGTTGTCTGAGCCTGTGAATGCGCCCATTGCAACAGCCTTTGCCATTGATGCATAGAACCAATCCTCGGGCTTAACATCTGTATAGCCTGAGATATTTGCTTCGTCAATTGCCCCGCAGGCACGAACCATAATTGTTGCCATTTCTGCACGTGTCATATTGTCTGAAGGATAGATATATCCGCCATTACCGCCCAAAAGACCGTTTGCAACTGCCGCTTCAAGCGCGGAGGTTGACCAGTCATCGGGCATATCCTTAAAGTCAGCCGCAAACGCAACCGTTCCAAGGCTTAACACAAATACCAAAACCAATGCTAAAAACTTTTTCATAACTATAAACTTCCTTTCGTATGTGAACTCATATATAGCTCCAGTATAAATATAAGTATACTTTATTTTAATAAATTTTTCAATCCTCTTTTAGAAATTTATCAGTTGTTTGATAAATTCGTGAGTTTACACAAAAAAACATGGGTTTAGCGGTCAGATTGACCACTAAACCCGAATATTTTAAAGCAGTGTAATGCCGTTTTCTTTGCATTCTTCAACCATTTCCTCCGGCCACGCAGATGCCTGAACCTCGCCGATGTGCGCCTTGCGGAGCAGGAACATACAAATTCTTGACTGGCCTATTCCGCCCCCGATTGTGTAGGGAAGTCTGCCTGCCAGCAAATCTCTGTGGAATGGCATTGACGCTCTTTCCTCACAGTTTGCCGCTTTGAGCTGGCGTTTCATGGATTCCTCCGAAACCCTGATACCCATGCTTGAAACCTCAAGCGGTATATCAAGCAAATCATCATAGAATATAATATCGCCGTTAAGCTCCCAATCGTCGTAGTCCGGAGCTCTGCCGTCGTGCTTGTTGCCTGACGCAAGCACGTCGCCTATCTGCATAAGGAATACGGCGCCCTTTTCTTTTGCGATTGCGTGCTCTCTTTCCTTGGAAGTAAGACCGGGGTACATATCCTCTAACTTTTGTGTCGTAATGAAGGTAATTTCCTCGGGGAGTCTTGGCTCAATCTGAGGGAACAGAGAGTTTACGTATTTTTCGGTCATTTTAAATACCGAATAAATTTTTTTAACAATCTGTTTCAGGGTTGAGGTGCATCTTTCTTCCTTGCTGATAACCTTTTCCCAGTCCCACTGGTCAACATAAATCGAATGTATGTTGTCGGTTTCCTCGTCGCGGCGAATGGCGTTCATGTCGGTATAAAGACCCTCGTCAATGCCAAAGCCGTACTCTTTGAGTGCGTATCTCTTCCATTTTGCAAGAGAATGGACAATCTGCAAATTTCTTCCTGTTTCTAAAACGTCAAACGAAACTGCTCTTTCTGTTCCGTTAAGGTCATCATTAAGCCCCGATTCGGCATCCACAAAAAGCGGTGCGGAAACACGGGTAAGACGCAGCTCGCGCGCAAGGTTGGTTTCAAAATAATCCTTTGTTGCCTTGATTGCAACCTGTGTATCTCTGAGATTAAGTAACGAATGATAGCCATCAGGCTTGATTATGTCTGACATAATTAAAAATCATTGCCTTTCTTATAAACATTAATTTTAAATTTTCCATTATGAAAGAGATTATACCACTATTTAAGATAAAAAACAAGTATAATTTTCTATTTTGTTATGCGCCAAAAAACTTATAAAAATTTTATTTCGGGCAATACTAAATTTGCAAACTTATTCAGGAGGTGAGCTTTTTATGGAAAACAGCGGAGTAAAATGCAACGTAAACGAATGTATGTATCATGCAGAGGGCAATAAATGTTCTCTTGACAAGATTGAAGTAAGCCACGACAAGACAAGTGCTGATTCAATCGCAATACCCCACTTCTGCAAGAGCTACGAAAAGAAATAAGTTTAGATTTTAACCAAACCCTACCAAAAAGAAGTCTGACGGCGAAAGCTTTGTCAGACTTCTTTTCCTATATTTACATTTTTAATCTGGAAACTAATCTTAGAATATCATTCCACGTAGCAAAAACCATTACACCCATAAGCAGAACAAGTCCTATGAAGTGGACTATGCCCTCTTTTTCGGGCGGGATAGGTTTTTTGCGGATTGCCTCAATAATCACAAAGAATATTCTGCCCCCGTCCAGCGCAGGTATCGGCAAAAGATTCATTATTCCGATATTCACCGAGATAAATGCCGCAAGCGACAAAAGCCCCACAAAGCCGCCGGTTTGTGCTGTGGTGTTCATTGCGTCAACCACGCCGACCGGTCCCGACATTTCGGTTACGCTTGCACTGCCGCCGATTAGCATTCCCAGCGACACAAATACAATCTTGCCCATCCATATTGTCTGATAAAACGCTTCTCTGATTACGGTGAAGGGATTGACCTTTGCAGCTACCGGCGTAAAGCCCACAAGATACGCAGGACTTCCGTCCGAATACTGTGCCGCAACCGGCTTGAACAGCTGTGTAATGTGCTTTCCGTCGCGGCTTATTTCAATTTCGCATTCCTTGCCCTCGCACTGCTGCATAATAAAATCAATATCTTTTTTAATATTTACGGTTTTGCCGTTGATTGAAACAATCTCGTCGCCCTGCTGTAAAATTCCGTAAAGCGACGATTGCTCCAGCACAGTATCAACCGTAACGGTCGGGATTCCGCTTCCTGAATAAAACAGCGAAACAAATACAACAAAAATTAAAAATCCCAAAATTACGTTCATTGCTGCGCCTGCGGCAAGTATTATAAGCTTTTGATACCACGGCTTGGCAGAAAACGAGCCTTCGTCCTGTGACCTTTCGTCCTCGCCCTCCATACTGCAAAAGCCGCCAATCGGGATTGCTCTGAGCGAGTATGTGGTATCACCTTTAACGCGCGAGAAGATTTTGGGGCCCATGCCAAGCGCAAATTCGTGCACCTTTACCCTGAACAGCCGTGCCGTCACAAAATGGCCAAGCTCATGCACAAATATTATAAGCGAAAATAAAATAAGCGCAAATACAATCGTCCAAATCATAGTTTATGCTCCAATCTTACCGACCTGTCAACTTCTATTATGTCCTCAAGCGAGAAATTTAACCTGTTTTCATATTTACTCAAAATGTTTTCAACATATTCCGCTATTTGCAAAAAACCGATTTTGCCGCTTAGAAACGCCGCAACCGCCACCTCGTTTGCGGCATTCAGAACCGTAGGCATAACCCCGCCCATTCTGCCCGCCTGCTTTGCAAGGGCAAGGCAACGGAAGGTTTCTTCATCAGGCTTGCCAAAGGTCAGCGACGCAATATCCGCAAAGCTTACCGAACTGTCAGAGGACGGAAGTCTTTGGGGATAGGTAAAGGCATACTGGATAGGATGCTTCATTGACGGCAGGCTAAGCTGTGCAATTACACTTTTATCGCAAAATTCCACCATTGAATGGATAATGCTTTCACGATGAACCAAAACCTCTATATCATCAAAATCAACATCAAAAAGCCACTTGGCCTCAATTATTTCAAGACCCTTGTTCATAAGGGTTGCGCTGTCAATTGTAATTTTTGCGCCCATTGACCAGTTTGGGTGCTTGAGCGCCTGTTCTTTTTTTATATTCTTCAGCTCATCTTGGGTTTTTCCGTAAAAAGGCCCGCCCGATGCTGTAAGCAGAATTTTTTTAAGCTCGCCGCGGTTTCCGCTGTGAAGCGACTGAAATATCGCCGAATGCTCGCTGTCAACCGGCAGAAGTCTGACTTTATGCCGCTTTACCGCATCACAAAACAGACCGCCTGCGGTAACAAGGGTTTCTTTATTGGCAAGAGCTATGTCCTTGCCTGCCTCAATTGCCTTCATTGTAGGAACAAGCCCTGCAAATCCAACTATTGACGAAAGCACCATGTCGCATTTGTCAAGAGTTGCTGCCTCGCAAAGACCCTCCTCGCCTGTGCTGACGGTAATATCTGTGTCGGCAAGCCGGCACTTTAAATCATTATATTTTGTCTCGTCTGCAACTACCGCAAGCTGTGGCTTATACCGCCGTGCCTGAGCCTCTAAAAGCTCCGCATTGGAGTTGCCCGTAATTGCAAGAATCGTTATATCCTTTATTCCCTTTAAATCGTCAACAACCTCCAAAGCCTGTGTGCCGATAGAGCCTGTTGAGCCAAGTATTGAAATGTTCATAAGTAGTTCCTCTTATATACCCACCGTATTAAGATAAATATAAACCAGCGGAGCAACCGCAATTACACTGTCGAGTCTGTCTAAAATTCCGCCGTGACCGGGGAACAGGCTTCCGTAGTCCTTAACCCCGAACTTGCGCTTAATAATTGACGCGGTAAGGTCGCCAATCTGCGAAACAGGTGACACAATCACGCCCAAAACCGCAAGCTTTACAAAGCTTATATCCATATCAAACGCCTTATTGAGCAAAAGTCCGTAAAGGAGCATAAATACAATGCAACCAAGTGTTCCGCCGATTGAACCCTCAATTGTCTTTTTGGGACTGATTTCAGGGCAAAGCTTGTGCTTGCCGAGGAAAACACCGGTGAAATAGGCAAAGGTATCGGTTGCAAAAGCACCGATAAACACAGTCCACAAAAGAAGTGTGCCGTACTGCAAGCCCTTTATATCAATCAATGTCGAAAGCAAAAATGGGATATACACAAGGCTGAAAATCAAAAGTCCTGCCTCGCTGACACTAACCGACTTGTGGCATTTGAGCATAATGAAAAAAACCGCAATCAGACCAATATAGAAAAGCGGCATATAAAAGGATACCGGAATATATGTTCTTGAACATATCAAAACTGCCGCAATATATCCCACAGTGCAAAGACCGTTATGCACTTTAAGACCGGTTGCCTTAAAAAATTCATAAAGTCCCATAACCGAGATAATGGTTACCGCCGCTGAAATAATATAGATATTTGACAGCAAAACTGCAACCAAAAGCGGTATAAGCACCAAAGCAGTTATAATCCTTGTTTTCATTTGTATTCCTCCAATTTGCAAAATAGGCGGATTAAAAAATCCGCCCTATGTTATCATAAAACAACTTGTCTTTTTTCTACACGGTGCAATGAAAACGGGTCGATGTGGGCATCGGCCCCTACACCTTGCCAAATCTGCGGTTTCGTTTCTGATAGTCAAGCACCGCACGCTGCATATCCTTTTCGGAAAAGTCCGGCCAATTGATACTGTCAAACCAAAACTCCGCATAAGCCGCCTGCCATAAAAGGAAGTTTGAGAGCCGCACTTCACCGCTGGGACGGATAATCAAATCAAGCTCGGGAACATCCTTGGTATACATCAGCTTTGACATATACTCCTCGTCAATGTCCTCCGCCTTTATCTCACCAGTCTCCACAGCCTTTGCCGCAAGCTGCGCTGCACGGCAGATTTCGTCCCTGCCGCCGTAGTTGAGTGCAACATTCAGCACAAGTCCGGTATTGGTCGAGGTATAGCTTTCGGCATAGTCAATCGCCTTGTTGATTTTGTCGGAAAGCGCACTGCGGTCACCGATTACACGAAGTATAACGTTTGTGCCTGCAAACTGCTCCTCCACCTGGCCGAGATACATATAAAGAAGCTCCATAAGAGCATCCACCTCAGCCTTGGGTCTGTTCCAGTTTTCGGTAGAAAAGGCATAAGCCGTAACACTTTTAACTCCGATTTTGTTACAGTATACAACTATCTTTTTCAGGGTTTCGGCGCCCGCGCGATGTCCTGCACTTCTTGGAAGTCCACGCTTTTTTGCCCAGCGTCCGTTGCCGTCCATAATTATCCCTATGTGCTGCGGAATGTTTGACATATCCATTTCTTCCGCAATTTTTCGTTTTTTAAACAGCATGGGCATTATACCTCTAAAATTTCCTTTTCTTTAGCGGCAATAATTTCGTCAATCTTTGCAACAAACTTGTCGGTCAGCTTCTGGATTTTGGTTTCAAGATTTTTGAGGTCATCCTCGGTTATCTCGCCGTCTTTTTTCTGCTTTTTGAAGGCTTCAAGCGAATCTCTGCGGACATTGCGGACTGCCACCTTGCATTCCTCGCCGCGCTTTGAGATGCCCTTAACAAGCTCTTTTCTTCTTTCCTCAGTAAGGGGAGGGAAGTTGAGGCGGATTGTCTTGCCGTCGTTGTTGGGGGTAAGACCTATATCCGACTTCAAAATCGCCTTTTCAATCTCGCCTAAGATTGATGCATCCCATGGCTGGATTGTAATTGTTCTTGGCTCTGGAACTGCAACTGTTCCAACCTGCTGAACAGGTGTGGGAACGCCATAGTATTCAACCGTTACCTTGTCAAGTATTGCAGGGTTTGCTCTGCCTGCTCTGATTGCTGCCAAATCGTTCTGAAGAGCAGCTATTGCTTTGTCCATTCTTGCTTCTGCATTTTGCATAAATTGTTCCACCTTTCAAATTATTTTACGATTGTTCCTATTTCCTCGCCCTCAACAGCACGCTTGATGTTGTCGGGGTCGTTAAGACCGAATACCAGAATCGGAATATTGTTGTCCATACAAAGAGATGTAGCTGTAGAATCCATAACGCCAAGTCCGCGGTTAAGCACGTCAATATAGCTGAGCGAATCAAACTTGACTGCGTTGGGATTAATGTGCGGGTCGCTGTCATAAACTGCGTCAACCTTTTTTGCAAGCAGAATGATTTCTGCATCAATCTCGGCTGCACGAAGTGCCGCGGTTGTGTCGGTTGAGAAGAACGGATTGCCTGTTCCGCAGGCAAAAATAACAACCCTGCCCTTTTCCAGATGACGCATAGCCTTGAGTCTTATGTACGGCTCTGCAATCTGACGCATCTCAATTGCCGTCTGAACACGTGCAGGAACGCCCTGCTGTTCAAGAGCATCAAGCAGTGCCAGTGAATTGATAACCGTTGCAAGCATACCCATGTGATCTGCACGGGTTCTGTCCATTCCTTCGCCTGTTCTGCCGCGCCAGAAGTTTCCGCCGCCCACAACAATTGCGATTTCACAGCCCATTTCAGAGCATTCTTTAATTTTTTCGGCAATGGTGGTGACCGTCTTATTGTCAAGACCAAAGCCCTTTTCACCTGCCAGCGCCTCGCCGCTGATTTTCAGCATAACTCTTTTGTACTTTAACGCCATAATTTTTCTCCATTCCGCCGGACCGTCTGCCGGCAAATATATTATTTAGCATAATTTACAACTTTAATGTTCCGAAATATCAATCACTGTAACAGGCTCATCAATATCCTCGGGAGTTTCCTCACCCGTACTTGTTTGGGTTTCGGGGGCAAAACCGCTTGTATCTTCTGTTTCCTGATTTTCAGGCACAGTTGCTTCTCCGTTTTGCGTATCCTCGGGTTCAGGTGTCTGTGTATTGCCGCTTTGGGTTTCTGCACTTTGCGAAGGTGCAGGCGGTGTTGTAACGGCAGGTGTTGTCACCACAGATTGGCTTGCTGCCGAGTTTTTGTATTTGTCAACGGTTGTGTTGAGCAATTCCACCTCATCCTCAAGGGTCTGAACCTGCTCCTTGAGCTTTTCGTTTTCCTCAACTGTATCCGCATCGCTTACTGTCATAAAGTTTATGGGATTAACTATGAGGGTGAATGCAAGGATAAACGAAATCAGAAACGCCATAACTGTTCCGAAAACAACCCCTACACCAACCAGAATTTTTTTTGTTTTTGGTGATATATTTGATTTTTCTTTCATTTTAAATCAAGCCTTTCAAGTGCTAATTTAAGTCACAGATTTACTTATTAAAGAGTATACCACACATTTGTCAACTATTCAAGACTTTAAAATAAATTCAAATATTTTTTTGTCGGGCTCTGAAGTGCCTTTCTTTTTCTTGCAGCTTGCATAATATGTTGTTTTTTGAAAGCCGGTATTTTTGCGCAAATATTGCATATTAGCTTGTTGTTTCTTTTTAAAATTTTGTACAATTAACTAAAAATTTTATAGTATTATTAGACAAAAATATCATTGAAATATGGTTATATTTAATGTATAATGAAATGTACTGTGCAATTGAGAATGGGCAAAGCGTGCTTTTGCCCGACAAAACTATTATAAAATTAAAATTCGTACAGGCGCAACGCATTTGTAATACATATACATTCAAATTCTAAACTTCCGGCATATTTACTTAGCGTGCTCACTGTCGTATGGAGGTTACTTTTAAGAATGAAAAGCAACAGAACCAACCCTTCTGCAACGCAAGGAAACACAGTCCGCAAAAAGCGGTTTTCCAAACAAAATTCAAAGCTTTTTTCTTTTGAGCATTGGCATATATCCGCCGTATGCTTGCTGATTTATGACTTTTTTGCCGTAAGTCTTGCATACCTTTTGGCACTGCTGCTGCGTTTTGACCTACAGTATGAAGCCGTTCCGTCAATATATTTAATTACGTGGGCAAAGTTCTCACCGGTTTATATTGCAGTTTGTTTTGTTGTTTTCTGGCTTTTGCATTTATATCAAAGCCTATGGCGGTTTGCAAGCTTCAGCGAGCTTAAAAGAATTTTTATCGGCACAGTAATTACCTCGGTTTTTCACACCGTATTTATTACTGCAATGGTCGAGCGTATGCCGATTTCATATTACATATTGGGCGCGGTAATTCAGTTTATGCTGATTCTGATAGTCCGCTTTGCATACAGATTTATTCTTCTTGAACAAAGCAAACGAATCAGAGCCTTGCAAAAAACCAACGCAAATCATGTTATGCTCATCGGCGCAGGCTCTGCCGGACAGATGATTTTGCGCGACCTGCACGAAGCAAGGGAAGTCAACGACCTTGTGTGCTGTATAATTGACGACGACAGCAACAAATGGGGAAGATACATAGACGGCATTCCGATTGTGGGCGGCAGAGATGATATTCTTCTTAATGTAGAAAAATACGATATTAAAAAAATCTTCCTTGCCCTTCCAAGCGCATCTGCTTCACAAAAGCGTGATATTTTGGATATATGCAAGGAAACCACCTGTGAGCTGAAGAGCCTTCCGGGAATGTATCAGTTTGTAACAGGCAAAATTACCGCCAGCGCAATGAAAGAGGTAAACGTAGAAGACCTCCTTGGTCGCGAGCCTGTTAAGGTAAACACCGACGAAATACACCGTTTTATCACCGACAAGGTGGTTCTTGTCACCGGTGGCGGCGGCTCTATCGGCAGTGAGCTGTGCCGTCAGATTGCAAAATACAGCCCGAAGCAATTGATTATATTTGATATTTACGAAAACAATGCACACGCGATATGTCTTGAGCTGAAAGACAGCTATCCGCAGCTTAATCTTGAGGTTTTAATCGGCTCTGTCCGCGACAGCAGACGAATCAATCAGGTGTTTGCAAAGTACAAGCCGGATGTTGTTTATCACGCAGCCGCGCACAAGCACGTACCGCTTATGGAGGGCAGTCCTTGTGAATCAATCAAGAACAACGCAATCGGCACATACAAAACCGCCTATGCTGCAATGATGAACGGCTGCAAACGCTTTGTTCTTATCTCCACCGACAAGGCTGTTAACCCCACCAATATCATGGGCGCATCCAAGCGTATATGCGAGATGATTATTCAATCGTTTGACCGCAAAATCAGGGACAATAACGCTCATGAGCTTTCGCCCCTGTATATTCATTCCGAGGATGACTTCAATACACAGGAAACCGCCAACGCACCGTTTACCCCGCAAACCGATTTTGTTGCGGTCAGATTCGGCAATGTACTGGGCAGCAACGGCTCGGTTATCCCAAGATTTAAAGAGCAAATTGCCAAGGGCGGACCGGTTACGGTCACACACCCCGACATTATCCGTTATTTCATGACAATCCCCGAAGCAGTTTCTTTGGTTTTGCAGGCAGGAACGTATGCCAAGGGCGGCGAGATTTTTGTTCTTGACATGGGCTCACCTGTTAAAATCGACACCCTTGCCAGAAACCTTATCCGCCTTTCGGGACTTAAACCCGACGTGGACATCAAGATTTCGTATACAGGTCTGCGTCCGGGCGAAAAGCTTTACGAAGAAAAGCTTATGTCAGAAGAAGGTCTGACAACCACGCCGAATAATCTTATTCATATCGGCAAGCCTATTCCGTTTGATGCCGACACCTTCCTTAACCAGCTTAATACGCTGATGAACGCCGCATACAACGGACAGGATGATGAAATATACGAATTGGTTTCAAACGTTGTAACGACTTTCCGTCCGGCAGGCAAAAACGGCTGTGACAGCAAAGACGAAACATTTGCAAAGCAGTTGCAGGCGGCAGAAAAGCAAGCCGCTGCCAACGCAAAAGCAAATGTATAAATAAGGAAGCTATTTAAAAGGCGCAGTGCCATCAAAGCACTGCGCCTTTGCTTTATCCTCGCAAGCTATTAAAAATAATTATTTCAGATTTACAAAAGGGACTATCACAGAGCCTGAAACCTCAATCAGATAATCTCTGGATTTAAGAACTCTTGCAACATCAAAGGAGGTCTTTAATTCCTCTTTTGTAAGAAGTGCAGTCATTCCCTGATGCCCTTCGTGGTGAAAATCCGTACCCGAAGTCACAAGAAGGTCATTGCTTTGCGCGTACTTTGCCGCAAGCCCCACCTTGCTGTTATGCCCCGGATGCAGGTTATATACCTCAACGCCGTCCAACAGCTCTGCCGGTGCAACAACACACCAATCACGAAACGGATGAGCCTGAATAAGCACTGCATTGCCGCCTCTGACCTGCTTTGAAAAGCTTTGAAGACCCTTATTCATACTGTCATAGGCAAGCTCGAAAAAGTCCCTGTCAATACCGTAAACCAGATAGTCATTGTGATTTTCGGTAAATCGCATTTCGCAACCAAGAATAACATTTATACCAAGCTTTTCGCCGACCTTTTGCGCCTCGTCATAATCCTTAAGATATTCGCGAATGCAACGGTCTTTATCCTCAACAAACTGCATATCCGGAAAGAAGTGATTGGAAACAACCAGGCTGTCATAGCCAAGCTCTGCATATTTCATGACAACATCCTTTGCCTCAAAGTCACTGCACGGGCTTGCCGGATTTGTATGCGCATGAAGCTCAGTGCGGTATTTGTATTTTTTAAAGTCCATTTAATCCATCACCTTTATTAATTTATTTTAAAATCAGCCTAACAACACGTCCGAAATCAGCATAATGCAAAAGCCAACCAAAAGTGCATAGGTTGCGCCACGCTGACTGCCGTGCGCGTGTGTTTCGGGAATCATTTCGTCGCTTATCACGTAAAGCATAGTACCCCCTGCAAAGCTCAGCGCAAAGGGGAGTATAAACGATGCTACACTTACAGCAAAGTACCCAATCAGCGTGCCTGCCACCTCAACCAGTCCTGTAATCAAAGCGCAGACAAATGTCTTTTTGGGGGAAACGCCTGCGGCAAGCATCGGGGCAATTATAACCATGCCCTCGGGGATATTCTGAAGAGCAATGCCTCCGGCAATCATAAGCGCCTGTGCTGTATCGCCCGAGCCAAAGCCCACGCCTGCAGCTATACCCTCGGGGAGGTTGTGTATTGCAATTGCAGCAACAAACAACAGCACCTTACTAAGGTTTGCATTGCTGTGTTTTTCATCATCAACGCCTACAAGCTTGTGAAGGTGCGGGACCAATTTATCAATAAGATTAAGGCAAATCGCCCCTGCAAAAATGCCCGCTACCGTTGTTATAATCCCAAAGCTTCCGCCGTACTCAAGCGACGGAATTACAAGTCCCAAAACCGCAGCGGCAAGCATAACCCCTGCAGCAAAGGACAGGACAATGTCTGAGAACCTGTGCGACATTTCTTTAAATATAAATCCCGCCAAAGCACCGATTACGGTTGCACCGCCCACGCCAAGAGCGGTAAGTAATACTGCATCCATGCGTTTTTACTTCCTTTCAATTTCAAATCGGCAAAATCCCCACATCAATCCAAAAAGACTAATGTGGGAATCTGAGAACTGTTCTTTATAAAACAAGTGATGGTGCCGTATATACACGTGCAGCAAGCTCGCTGTTGAGCATATAAAGGCTTTTGGGATCAGAGCCGAAAAGCTCCATCTTTGAAATCAAATCGTTTGCATTTGTTTCTTCCTCGCCCTGTTCTTTTACAAACCAGTCAAGAAACTGCATGGTGCGAAAATCTTTAACCTCATAAGCCGCTGCGTATATATCGTTGATAAGCGATGTCACATAAATCTCATGCTCAAGCCCTGCTTCCAAAACGCCCATGTCACTGTTTAGTTCCTTGTCAGGCTTTGCAATAGCCTCAAGCGCCACCTTTTCGTTGTTGTTCTGCAAGTAACGGTAGAACAGCATTGCATGGTCTCTTTCCTCCTGCGCCTGTATATAGTACCAGTTTGCAAACCCGTCAAGGCCTCTGCTTTCAAAGTAGTTTGAAAAATCAAGATACAGATATGCAGAATAAAGTTCTTTGTTTATCTGTTGGTTAAGCAGCTCTTTTACTCTTTCGTTCAACATTACAAGTACCTCCGTAAATTATTCTTCAGAGAATGTGTCCTTTCCTACTCCGCAAAGCGGGCACTGGAAATCCTCGGGCAAATCCTCAAACTTGGTTCCGGGAGCAATCCCCATATCGGGTGCACCAAGCTCCTCGTCATAAACCCAACCGCATACGTCACATACATATTTTTTCATAAAACATACCTCCATTTTATTTTAAATTTTAATTTAATCACAAAGCTCTTTTGCAAGTTCTCTGAGCTGCGCCGAGCTTGCCTCATCCAAAGCAGAAAGTATTTTAACCTCTGTTTGAGCATGCTTAAGGTTTTTACTGTTTTCAAGCATTCCCTTCATGGTCTTTACAGCCATGGGCGCCCAGCTTCCGTTTTCCACAAAGGCAACCGTTCTGTTTTGGAAATTCCGCTCGGTCAGATGGTCGATAAACTCACGCATAAACGGAAAAATATCCGCATTATAGGTGGTTGTGGCAAGAACAAGCTTGCTGAAGCGAAACGCCTCGCTTACCGCCTGTGCCATGTCACATCTTGCAAGGTCAAATACCAAAACCTTGGCCGCTGCGTTTGCTTTTAACATTTCTTCAAGCTGCATAACCGCCTTCTTAGTATTCCCATAAACCGAAGTATATGCAATAACCACGCCATCTTCCTCAGCTTGGTAACTTGACCATATATCATAAAGATTAATGTAATATCCAAGATTTTTATTGAGCACCGGTCCGTGCAACGGACAAATCATATTTATATCAAGTGCCGCAGCTTTTTTCAGAAGCGCCTGAACCTGTGCTCCGTATTTACCCACAATGCCGATGTAATATCGTCTTGCCTCATCTGCCCAGTCTTCCTGTGCGTTGTATGTGCCAAACTTGCCAAATCCGTCAGCTGAAAATAAAGCCTTGTCATAGCTGTCGTATGTCACTATAACCTCGGGCCAGTGCACCATTGGCGCAGTAATAAAGGTCAGCTCGCGCCTGCCAAGCGAAAGGCTGTCGCCTTCCCCAACCACTATAGCTTTGTCTGAAAAATCCGTACCAAAGAAATTTTTCATCATCGCAAACGCTTTTGCCGATGCAACGATTTTAGCCTCGGGATATTCATTTACAAAGCTCATAATATTTGCCGAGTGGTCAGGCTCCATGTGCTGCACAACAAGAAAGTCGGGTATTCTTCCCTCAAGGGCATCTTTTATATTTCTGAGCCATTCATCTGTAAAGCGCACGTCAACTGTGTCCATAATTGCAATCTTTTCATCAATAATTGCATACGAGTTGTATGACATACCGTTTGGAACAGCATATTGACCCTCAAACAAGTCTATGTCAACATCGTTAACACCTATATATTTAATGCTTTCTGTTATGTTCATCAAAGAGTTCCTCCGTAAAGTCTTATGCTTAGATTGTATCACATATATATTACAATTTCAATGTTTATTATTCTCTGTTTTCTAATATTTTACCGATTATGGCATGGTTGTAATCATTTTTCAAACATTTTCCTCCTTTTTCAATCTTTCGGTATATAATCTTGGCGATATACCGCTGAAATTTTTAAAAAACCGGCTGAATGAGTAGATATTGTCAAAGCCCAAAGCATCTGCCGCCTCTCCCACGCGGCTTCCTGACTTGAGAAGCTTGCAGGCATTTTCAAACCGCACATTATTATAATATTTTATAACTGTTACCCCAAAGGTTTTTTTAAAGCAAACCTCAATATAAAATTTATTCAGGCAAAAATACTGTTCCAGCACGTCAAGACTCAGCTTTTGAGTATAATTGTTGTCAATATAGTTTTTTATGCTTATCATCTTGCTGTCCGTCCCCTCGGTGTCCCCTTCGGCGGCTTTGTCAAACAGGGAAAATATCATATACAAAAGATGCAGAAGCTTTTCTTTGCACAATAATTGATAAAATCTTCCCTCTTGTGAAAACAACTCTATTATCTCTGTAAACTGAGCGCCGAAATATGCACTTTTTTCAGGATGAAAAACTGCAGGAATGTCAATATCCACTATGTCCCTGCGAATTAAACTTCGGTCTTTTTGTGAAAGCCCGTCATAGTCCGAAAAGCATACATAAACCTCAGGGCTTCTGGGGTCGCTGCACATATCAAAATGTATGTGTGGCTGGTCAAATGCGGTTGTTCCAATGCTTTCAATCGAGTGTGGCACACCCGGTCTGAGGAAGATAATATCGCCTCTGCCGCACTCATAAGTCTTTCCTCTGCACTCAAGTCGGCACTGCCCGTCCCTGACATAAATCAGCTCATAGTCAAGAATAATTCTGGTATCTATTTTTACCGCTGCCGGAATCCTTGAGTACATTGCCCTGCGTATATACGGCGAGATAATGCTATAGTCCACGCTCTGTCACCTCTCAATAATTGATAAATTTATTATAATAAATGCTATTCCTTTTGTAAAGAGGTTTTTATATAATTTATTTAAACAATCTTTTAGGAGGTTAATATTATGTTTAACGGACTTGTAAGCAATTTATCAGATTTATCAAGACTTTCAAACGCTCAGTCACGCTCAATTTCGCCCGAAAACTTTACCGGCGAAAAGGGCAAGGGCGGTATGGCTACCGAAGGCACAGGCAAAAACTGTGCACGTGACCTTGGTCAAAAATGGAAGGTTTCGCCTTCAATCCAAATTAAAGCCGGAGATACAGTTACTCTTGCAAACATTGACGGCTGCGGTGCAATCACTCACATTTGGCTGACTCAGACAGGCGAGCTTCGCAACCACATTATTCGTATGTACTGGGACGGCAGCGACGTTCCGTCGGTTGAATGCCCCATCGGCGATTTCTTTGCAAATCCTTCGGGTGATGTTAATCTTAGGATTAACTCTTTGGCTGTATGTGTCAACCCTGCAAATGGTTTTAACTGCTACTGGCAAATGCCCTTCAGAAAGAATGCACGCATTACTGTTGAAAACAGAACCCATGAGGATTCAATTCTTTACTATCAGATAGATTACACACTCACAGAGCTTTCTGACGAATACGGCTACTTCCACGCCCAGTTCAGACGCCAGAACCCCGTACCCTACATGGAGGATTTCACAATCCTTGACGGTGTACAGGGCAAGGGTCAATATATCGGAACATATATGCTTTGGGGCGCAAACAACAACGGCTGGTGGGGCGAAGGTGAAATCAAGTTCTTTATGGACGGCGATACCGAGTTCCCCACAATCTGCGGAACAGGTACAGAGGACTACTTCTGCGGAGCATACGGCTTTGAAGTAAAAGCTGTTCCCACAGCGTACTCAACTGCGTATGCCGGCTTTGACTGGCTGGAAAAAAGAGGACCTTGGGACACCCAAAGCCGCTACAACCTTTACCGTTGGCATCTTACCGACCCAATCAGATTTGAGAACGATTTAAAGGTTACCATTCAGGCACTTGGCTGGAGAAGCGGCGGCAGATACCTTCCTCTTCAGGAAGATTTGTCCTCGGTTGCGTTCTGGTATCAGGACAAGCCTGCAGCATCAATGCCGGCTTTCCCCGATAAAGACTACACTGAATTAAGATAGTCCATTTTCACACAGAAGGGGATGCTAAAATAGTCCAGACCGCAAAAAGACGTGAAAATCAAAGAATATTCCTTGTGAATTAGCAAAAAGCTATTATAAATGTAGAAAAATCGCATAGCAATGCGATTTTTCTGTTTTTATAGGCTTTCTGCTACGCACAAACCTCGCCTCTCAGTGTACCCAAGTACACCTTCGGGTAACCCAAAGTCTTGACTTTGGCTCGGTTTGTGTGTTCTGAATCAATTTTACCTATCCCCTAATGGAAGGGTGTTTAAAAACATAGTTTTTAAACAGCCCCTTTTTCTTTTATCGTTCAATTATGGGTAATCTCTTTATTGCCGCAAGTAAATCGGGCAGCCTGTTTGACTTCTTAACCGCCTTCAGGATTTTCTTTTCTTCGGGATAATTCCACATCATATACATCCAGACTTCCTTCAGCTTGTGAATGGTATAGACCTCTGAGCCAAGCACCTTAAGATACCGCTCGGCAAGAATGTCGGTAAACTCAACCAACTCACGAGTTTCTAAGGTTCTGCCGCCCTTTACCTCACGAAATATTGCCGGATTCATCACCGCGCCTCTTCCAAACATAACGCCCTCCAGCACAGGGAAGCTTTCTGAAAGCTCTTTGCAGTGCTTTGCTGAAAAAACATTGCCGTTATAACACACCTTGTTTTTGGATTCACCATAAGCTTTTTCAAAAACCTTCATATCAGGCTCACCATTATAGAAATCCGCTCTTGCCCTTGGGTGGATAATCAGGCTTGTCATTTGATATTTGTTATAAATTTCAATAAGTCGGCTCATTTCCTCGCCCGAGGAAAAGCCCGTCCTTGTTTTGACCGAAATTTTAAGCCGGCTTTTGGAAAACACGTCCTCCAGAAATTGGTCAAGCCCCTCCACATCACGAAGAAATCCCGAGCCCCGGTTCTTTTTTACTACCGTTCCCGACGGACATCCAAGATTGATATTTACGCTGTCATAGCCAAGGCCCTGGATTTTGTCCTCGAACTTCAGAAACGAATCTGCACGATTGGTCAAAACCTGTACAGTAACATTGGTTTTATTCACATCGGGATTAATGTCCCTGAGGCACTTCATCCCGATTTTCTCGTTATCGCTTGGGGTAATAAACGGCGCAAAGTATCCGTCACAGCCGCCAAAAAATTCGGCATGGGTGTTGCGAAAGGTATATGTTGTTATGCCCTCAAGGGGCGCAAAATAAAGGTTCATTTATTCTTCAATTCCCATTTCCAGTTCCTCCATCTTGTCACGGATGGTCTTAAGGAACTTTGTATTTTCTGACTCAATATTGTACTGCTCCACAATTTCACGAACTCGCGCCTCCACACGCAGAACATCCTCCAAAAGTGCGCGCGCAGGAAGTCTGTACGCACCGCTGCCAAAGATTATCATTTGTTCAAGCCCGTCAGAAGTGGCAACCGTAACCTTATAGTTGCGGCTTAGCTCCTTTGCTGCCTTTTCGATATACGAATCGGCGGTTTGTGCCTCCTTGGTGTAGACAACCGTTATACCGTTGACACGCTCTGCCTCGCCGGGATTACCCTTGACCTTGTATGCATCAAAGACAAGAATAATCTCGCAGTCCCGAAAGATTTTATATGCCGAAATTCTGTCGGTCAGCGCGCTGCGCGCCGCCTCCAAGCTGTCGCCCGCCAGTTTTTTAAGGTAGTCCCACGCAAAAATTATATTGTAGCCGTCAATAAGCAGATATTCCTTGTCAAACTCCTTTTTCTTTTTAGGCGTGTATTCACTTGCCGTATTTTGCGCCTTTGGTGTTCGCATTGTGTGGTTAGGGTTTTTGCGTTCCACCTTGCCATAGGTACGTTCAAAAATCTTTAAAAGCTCCTCGTCGGATGCATAAATATTCCCCGACCTTAAAACCGGAGTTGATTCCTCTGCCGTCCTTTTTGGTTTTAGAACGCTTTCAAGGTGCATATATTCTGTGACCTCGTTCCACTTGACGGTAAATCCTGCGCCATGTGCGCAGAAAACCGAGTCGGCTGTGTTCTCAACATCCGCATCTGCATTATAGCCGATTTTTTCTATCACAGCATCCGCGTCCTTGCACGGGCCGTAATCACGGAACTTGCAGTTTAGCTTTCCCTTGCCGTGGGTATACCCCACAAGCTCCTTGTGGTAGTTTCTTATTTGCTCCGCTGCAACACTTCCCGAAATTCTGGTTCTGCCGCCCCATGAATGAGGGAGCGTGAACTCTGCACCCATAAAATTGAGGTCGGTCATGGCTCTGCCCACATTCTCGTCAGGAATTTCAAGAACAAAGTCATAATACGGCTCCAAAAGCACACTTTTTGCGCATCTCAATCCGTGCCGCACGGCTCTGTAGGTTGCCTGACGGAAGTCCCCGCCCTCGGTGTGTTTGAGGTGCGCACGTCCTGTCTTTAACGTGATTTTTATATCTGTAACGGGCGAGCCTGTAAGCACGCCCAGATGGGGTTTCTCCATAAGATGGGTCATAATAAGTCGCTGCCAGTTTTTATCCAGAACATCTTCGGCGCAATCTGCCACAAACTGCATACCGGAGCCTCGGGGGAGTGGTTCAAGAACAAGATGCACCTCTGCATAATGGCGAAGTGGTTCGTAATGCCCCACGCCCTCTGTTCTTGTTTCAATGGTTTCTTTATATACAATATGCCCTTCTTCAAATTCTACGTCCATGTCAAACCGTTTTGAAATTATTTGTTTAAGGACTTCAAGCTGTATTTCGCCCATAAGTCTGAGCTGGATTTCTTTAAGCTGTTCGTTCCACTCAAGATAAAGCTGAGTTTCCTCCTGTTCAAGCTGGCGCAGCTTTGACATTGCCGTTGCCGCATCAACCCCTTCAGGAAGAATTAATCTGTAGCTGAAAATAGGCTCTGCTGTCAGCTTTTCTGAATCCCTCTCAAAGCCAAGCCCCTGACCTGCATAAGTCTTGGCCGGGCCTGTCACGGCACACACGCAACCAGCCCTTGCTGCATCCGTGCTCTGGTATTTATCTCCTGAATATATACGGATTTCGTTGACCTTTTCGCCGCCTGCCTCATCCCTTAAAACATCCTTTACCCGAAGAGTGCCGCCTGTAATCTTCATATAGGTCAGCCTTTGCCCCTTATCGTCCTGACCAATTTTGAAAACTTTTGCCCCAAACTCTGACGAAGCAGGGCTTTGAACCGTAAGCCGGGCAAATGCCTTTAAAAACTCCTCAACCCCTTGCATTTTGAGTGCCGTACCCGAAAATACAGGAAATACCTCTCGGCACTTTATCGCCTTTTTAACAAGCTCTTCGTCAAGCTTTCCGCTCTCAAGATACATCTGCATCAGAGTTTCATTACACATTGCAAGGTTTTCGCAAAGTGCATTCTTGTCCTGATTGCAAAAGTCAATAAAGTTTCCACCAAAATCCCCTGAAAGCTCGTCCATAACTCTTGCCGTTTCTGCACCGTCAAGGTCAAGCTTGTTTATAAATATAAACACAGGAATATTGTGTTTTTTAAGCAAATCCCACAAGGTTTTTGTATGCCCTTGAATGCCGTCTGTTGCACTAATTACAAGGGTTGCATAATCCAAAACCGCAAGGGTACGCTCTGCCTCTGCCGCAAAGTCTATATGCCCCGGGGTATCAAGCAGGGTTATTTGTGTATCGTCTACCGTCAAGACCGCCTGCTTTGAAAACACTGTTATGCCACGGCTGCGCTCAATCTCGTCGGTATCAAGAAAGGTGTTTTGATTGTCAACTCTGCCAAGGCTGCGGATTTCGCCGGCACAATAAAGAAGCCCCTCTGAAAGAGTGGTCTTTCCTGCGTCTACGTGTGCCAATATTCCCGCCGCAATCCGTTTCATTTTTTCCGTTCCTTTCTTGGAAACTCATGTTTTTAGTTTATCACATTATTCAGGTTTTGTCTATCCTTTAAGCTTTAAAACAAAAAGGAGACGCCTATCCGCGTCTCCTTTTTAAGTAAATTAATCTTAGTGAAGAATTGCAAGCTCTGTTTCTTTGTCAAACAGGTGAACCTTGTTTGCATCAAGAGCAACAGTAATCTTGTCGTCAGCCTGAGCTGTTGTACGACGGTTAACTCTTGCGATAACAGCATTGCCATCCAGCTTGAGGTAGAGGTATGTTTCTGCACCCATCATTTCTGTCAGGTCAACGTCAACCTGAGCAAGTGAGTTGGGCATTGAAGAAATGTGAGCCTCGTCCTCGTAGATGTTTTCGGGTCTGATACCCATGATAACTTCCTTGCCATAGTATGCAGAAAGGTCAGCCTTTGAAGCCTTGCCTTCAGGAAGAAGAACGTCAAATGATTCGCCCTTGAGGTGAACACCGTCCTCTTTGTTTTCAAGAGTAACATTGATGAAGTTCATCTGGGGGCTTCCGATAAAGCCTGCAACGAATACGTTAACAGGTTCATCATAAAGCTCTGTGGGTGTAGCACACTGCTGGAGGTAACCATCCTTCATAACAGCAATTCTTGTACCCATTGTCATAGCCTCTGTCTGGTCATGTGTAACGTAAATTACAGTAGTACCAAGTCTCTTGTGAAGCTTACCGATTTCAGCTCTCATCTGAACTCTGAGCTTTGCATCAAGGTTAGAGAGCGGTTCGTCCATAAGGAATACCTTGGGTTCACGCACGATAGCACGACCAAGAGCAACACGCTGTCTCTGACCACCGGAAAGAGCCTTTGGCTTACGGTCAAGAAGATGCTCGATGTCAAGAATCTTTGCAGCTTCATGTACCTTCTGCTTAATAACATCCTTCGGAACCTTTCTGAGCTTAAGACCAAATGCCATGTTCTCAAAAACGGTCATGTGCGGATAAAGAGCGTAGTTCTGGAAAACCATCGCAATATCTCTGTCCTTGGGAGCAACGTCATTAACAAGCTTGTCGCCGATGTAAAGCTCACCTTCAGAGATTTCTTCAAGACCTGCAATCATTCTGAGTGTTGTGGACTTACCGCAACCTGAGGGACCAACGAGAATTATAAATTCCTTATCTTCGATTTCGAGATTGATGTCCTTTGCACCGATAACGCCACCCGAATAAATTTTTCCTATACCTTTCAAACTTAATCCAGCCATATTTATATAACCTCCTAAAAGTATTTTCACCTTTCATAAGCATTTATAATTTTAGCACATTATCGTTTAAAATGTTAGAGCCAAATTACCTAAAGTTTAAAAGTTTAATTTGGTTACATTGTATAAACTTACACAAACAAAACCCCGAAAGCCTTGCCGCTCAAGGGTTTCGGGGTTTTTGAAAAAACTTTTCAAGCCTTTGTGCCGATTTAACAAAAAATCGACAAATCTTTTTATTAAAACTCGCTAAACTGCACAGTTTGTATAAATCTCAAAAAATTTATTGAGATTTCCTACTCCTGTGTATCAGCTTGCTGCTCGCCTGCAGCGCCGGCTGTTTCTGCCGAAGCTTCTGAAGCAGTTTCGGTGATTTCTTCGGTTTCCTCGTCTTCATGAGCAACCCCTGCCGCCGAAACAATTGTTACACCGTCGGCAAGCCGCATCAGGCGAACACCCTTGGTAACTCTCTTAAGGGTATTGATTTCAACCGTATTCAAACGGATAATAATTCCCTCAGAGGTCATGATGATAATATCGTCATCATCGGTAACAAGACCAAAGCCTGACACCGCACCTGTGTCCTCGCTGATTTTGTATGAAGTAGTACCTTGACCGCCTCTTGCCTGAACCTTGTATTCAGAAAGCTCGGTCTTTTTGCCGTAGCCCTTTTCACTGATTACAAGCAGCTTAGAGCCTTCACGCATTACACTCATACCAACAACGTAGTCACCCTCTCTCAGCATAATTCCGCGAACACCTCTTGAAACTCTGCCCAGTGTTCTTACGTCGTCCTCTGAGAATCTTATCATCTTGCCCTGATGTGTTCCCATAAATATGTCGGAGGTTCCGTCCGTTCTTTCAACATTGATAAGCTCGTCGCCCTCATCAAGATTGATAGCAATCTTGCCGGCTTTTGGAGCGTTCTCGTATTCTGAAAGCGAGGTCTTTTTGATAACGCCGCCACGTGTTGCCATGATAAGGTACTCGTCATCCTTGTATTCACGGATTGGCAGCATTGCCGAAACCTTTTCACCCGGCTGAAGCGGGATAAGATTTACAATAGCCGTACCCTTTGCCTGTCTGCCGGCTTCGGGGATTTCATACGCTTTTATACGGTACATTCTTCCCGCATTGGTGAAGAATAAAATATATGCATGTGTGGAGGAAACGAACATGGTATTTACAAAGTCCTCCTCCTTGGTCTGCATACCAATAATGCCCTTGCCGCCACGCTTTTGGCTTCTGTAGGTGTCGGCAGCCAGACGCTTGATGTAGCCCTGACAGGTCATGGTAATAACATTGTCCTCCTCTTCAATGAGGTCTTCAATGTCAATGTCATCCATGACAGGCTCGATTGATGTGCGGCGCTTGTCGCCAAACTTGTCACGGATTTCGGAAATTTCGGTTTTCAGCACCTCAAGAACTTTCTGCTCGCTTGAAAGGATTGCTTCCATCTCGGCAATAAACGCCATAATCTCGTCATACTCGTTGTCAATCTTTTCGCGTTCCAGGCCCTGAAGTCTTGCAAGACGCATATCAAGAATTGCCTGCGCCTGAACATCAGAGAATCCAAAGCGTTCCATCAGTTTTGGCTTTGCATCGTTGTAGCTTGAACGGATGATGCTTATTATCTCGTCTATATTATCAAGAGCAATTCTAAGACCCTCAAGAATATGAGCTCTTGCCTCTGCCTTCTTTTTGTCAAAGCGTGAACGTCTTACAATAACATCCTTCTGGAAGTCAATGTAGTGGTCAAGCACCTCGCGGAGGTTAAGAACCTTTGGCTCTACCTGATTTACAAGAGCAAGAGTGATTACACTGAAGGTATCCTCAAGCTGTGTGTATTTGTAAAGCTGGTTAAGAACAATTGTGGCATTTGCATCACGCTTAACCTCGATTACTATGCGCATACCGTCACGGTCTGACTCGTCGCGCAGGTCGGATATGCCTTCAATTCGTTTGTCGTGGACAAGCTCGGCAATCTTTTCGATAAGTCTTGCCTTGTTTACCATATACGGAATTTCGGTAACAATAATCCGCTGGCGGCCCTCCTTGGTTTCCTCAATTTCTGCCTTGGAGCGAATGCGCAGCTTGCCGCGTCCTGTGTGATATGCCGCACGGATACCTGCTGTACCCATAATCTGCGCACCCGTCGGGAAGTCGGGGCCTTTGATATATTCCATCAGCTCGTCAATGGTGATTTCAGGATTGTCGATAACGGCAATAATACCATCAATAACCTCGGTCAGGTTGTGTGGCGGAATGTTTGTCGCCATACCAACCGCAATACCGTTTGAGCCGTTTACCAAAAGATGCGGAAAACGCGAAGGAAGAACCGCAGGCTCTTTTCGGCTTTCGTCGAAGTTTGGCATAAAGTCAACCGTCTCTTTTTCGATGTCGGTCAGCATACGCATTGCCATCTTTGACATTCTTGCCTCGGTATAACGGTAAGCTGCAGGCGGGTCACCGTCCACAGAACCAAAGTTACCGTGACCGTCAACGGTTGGGTATCTCATAGAGAAGTCCTGCGCCATACGAACCATTGCATCATATACGGCTGCGTCACCGTGCGGATGGTATCTGCCAAGCACATTACCTACGGTTGTCGCACTCTTGCGGTATTCTCTGTCCGGAGTCAGGTTGTCCTCGTACATCGCATAAAGAATACGGCGGTGAACAGGCTTAAGACCATCGCGGACATCAGGCAGAGCACGACCCACAATAACGGACATTGCATAGTCAAGATATGACTTACGCATTTCCTTTTCAATCTCAACGGGAATTATATTCAGCTTTGACGCGTCAAAAAATTCCTCGCGTTTTTCATTAGCCATAGCTATTTACCTCTTTTTTTATGTTTTAAGACGTTTTCCTAAAAAAGGAGTCTCCTTTTTATATTCGACAAAAATTTGAATTTCCCTTCTTTTTGGCAAAAAAATTATGTTTAAAGAGCAAAGTGCTTTAAAAACACAAAAAGAGCAAAAAATTTCTGCCCCTTTTGTGCTCGTTTAGCAACATAAAGTGTAACAAAATTTAATTTGTCTCACTTTTACAACCGATTAAATAAGAAAATGCTGTATAATCTACAAATAAACTAAAAAAGGGGGACTAATTATGCCATTAAATTTTAAACCCACCAAAAAAACAAAATCAGGATATAAGTCACTATATATCTCCGACGAATTAGCAAACAAAGTGATTCTTTTATCAAAAAAATACGATACAAGCTTTAACAGTATTATTGTGAACATAATTGAAGATTTTTTCAAAAGACAGGAAATGACTATTAAAAATAAGTAAAAACTAAAATAATTAAGACCCCTAAGGAATACCCTGACAAAAACCGCCATCGAAAAGGTGCGATACAGATGTTTGCAATGATTTTTGAATTAGTCAAAAAACAACGGACATCAGTTCCCTTGCAGTCCGTTGTTTTTAGCGAGGCACTCAATATATATTGAGTATCCGAGCGTTGGCGTAATGAAAAAATCAGAGCAGTTACATCTGTCAAGCCTTTGAGCGGCGGATATGGGGGTCATAGGGGGCGGAGCCCGCCTATAAAAAATTACTTTATCAATTAAACACTTTTCAAAACATATTTTTATTTACCGGGGGTCTCTGCAGCAAGACCCCCAGTGCCCCCTGCCGCGCCGATTCGCGGCTCAGGTGGCTGTAATACTCGAATTGTCTGCGGTATCGAACATTCGGATACTTAAACTTATTAAGTGCCTCATTAAATCGGTGGTGCCTGCAGCGGAAACTGATTGCACCACCGATTTTCGATGTCCTCAACAATTTTCGAAACACCCACCAATCGCCATGCATAAGGCGATTTTATTAAGCCCAACTTTGAAGGTCTTTAAAAACCCTTAAGTAATATTCTGATAGCAATCACCGCACCAGTCCCCTTAACATAAGAAATAGAGCTGATTTGCATCAGCTCTATTTCTTTTATATTAAATTTAATCCTTCCAAAGTTTCAACTTCCCCGCCTTGTGAAGTCCCACCAATATAGTTGTTATAATAGGAAGTAAAATCATTCCGGCAACGCCCATAATCCTATAACCCACATAAATTACAATCAACGTAACAACCGGATTTAAACCAAGCTGGTCGCCTACAATCTTTGGTTCGGCAAAGTTTCTTACAACCAAAACCACCGCATAAAGGACTACAAGTCCTGCTGCAAGGAAGTAATTCTGCGTAACAAGCGCCCAGATTGCCCACGGGATAAGTACTCCGCCTGTGCCTATAACAGGAAGAACGTCCGCCACAGCAATTATTGCTGCAAGTCCGACAGCATTTTCAATACCAAGAACAGAAAATCCGATTGAAAGCTCAGCAAAGGTAAGCAGAAATATTATCAGATAAGCACGCAGATACCGAACCACCGTTTTGCCAATCTGTTGCTTTGCGTCGCTCAAAAATACCGACACCTTTGGCGGCAGCTGTTTTTTTATAAAATCTATTATTCTGTGGTAGTCCATCGCAATAAAGATTGAGGCCAGAATTGTAAATACAAGTGAAATAAGGAAAAACGGTATTGATTTTGTCATATTTCCAAGTCCCGAAAGCATACCTGACGAAAATTCAAGCACAAACTTGCGCAAGCTGTCAGCTGCGCTTTCAAGCATGGAATAAATCTGTTCAAGTGTTTCAGGTGAAATCCTTGCCGCAACGCCTTCAATATAAGCCGCAATAGAGCTTATAAACGGCAAAATACTTTTGTCATAGTACCCCGGAAGCTTGGTAAAAAGGTCTTTAAGCGACCCGAAGATTTTAGAGCCAAGCACCCATATAAGAAAAATCATCAAAACGTATTCAAAAATAATCACCAAAAACGCGCTTATTTTGCGGTTAAGCCTTGTCACCTTATGCACAGCAGAAACCGCAGGTCTTGCTGCAAAAGCAATCGCAAAGCCTATTATAAACGGCATAATCCACTTTGCAACATATTTAAAGCACACAAAAACAAGCGCTGCTACAATTGCAATGTACACAGTGTTTATAATAAATTCCCTTCGTTTTTCAACTCTTTCGCTCATCCCTGCCACCTTCTTTTGCACGCACTCTGTATTGCTTATATTATCACACACAAGGCAGCTTTTGTCAAGATTGTCCAGGGTTTCCGTATAAATTAAATTTATATAAATTTTTAAATAACTACTTGATTTTTTAAATCTTTTATAGTATAATTATTTGGTCTTGGAGAGGTGGTCGAGATGGTTTAAGGCGCAGCATTGGAAATGCGTTTGATTTAATATATAGATATATAGCTTAAACCCTTGACATTACTGGTTTTTATTAAAATTTAATATTGCAAATTTTAGCAGTTCCCAAAGAAAGTTCCCAAAAACTTTCTCAATTTTTCCGAACTGTTAATATATTGGGAGAGATGGCTGAGCTGGCCTAAGGCGCACGATTGGAAATCGTGTAACGGCTAATACCCGTTCGAGGGTTCGAATCCCTCTCTCTCCGCCACGCCGGTGTAAAGTATAAACTTTGCATCGGTTTTTTATATATTAACTAATCCCGAAATTGTTTCCATTGATGCTTGTTTAGAGCTTGCGTCAACATGTGAATAAATGTTAGCAGTAGTTGCAAAGTCACTATGACCGAGCCATACCTGAATATCCTTCATGCCAACTCCGTTAAGTTTTCCGTGGTTTAACAAAAGCGACGCACAGGTATGTCTTAAATCGTGAAATCGTACATCCTTCAATCCTTTTTTGTCAACCATACGATTGAAAGTCGCTGTTATGTAATTAGGCAAAATTAAATCTCCTAATTCATCTACCATCACATAGTCAAGCCATTTTTTCGAATACGAACTCTTAAATTTCTTTAGATACATTTCCTGCTTTTCTTTATGAGCTAACAATCGTGCCTTTGTGTCTTTATCCAAAGGCAATGCTCGATTACTTGCATCTGATTTACCTTTGTCTTTAGCGATAATTTTTACCACTCCGTCAACTTCCGGTGTTACAACTTTATGATTAATGAAAACAATATCATTATCAAAATCAATTGATGACCACCGAAGTCCCACAATTTCACTTCTACGCAATCCATACACACCGGCAAAAATAACCGGAAACTCTAACTTTGTACCTTTTGTTATTTCAATAGCCTTATTAAGTTCGGATGCGTTTAAAACCTTTGCAACATAGTGCTCTATTTCCGGTTTTTCTACTTCTTCAATGGGATTTTCTTTAATGTATCCCTTTTTTCTTGCATAGCATAAAGCAAGTCGTATAATTGCGTGATAATGATTCACCGTACTGCCTTTTACTCTTTGAAGCTGAACATCATAGAAATCCTGAATATCATCCGCTGTAAGGTTGCCGAGAGTTATCTTTTTTTCACGAAAATACGGCCCTATCGGATTCCTTACATTCCCGGCATATCCCGAGTATGTACTTTCCTCAATTTGTCGCATCCTTACTATAGGTAAATATTTTACCATATAATCGGCAAACAGCATATTAGATACTTGTTCTTTGGTCAAGTCTGATAATGACACTTTTTCAAGTAGCTCCGGCGGTATAACAGAACAGGTCTTCAGTGATTTATTGCCAGTTTTCCGCTCGGTCAAATCCTGAAGATACAAATCCTCTAATGGAATCTCGAAATTTTCAAGAATCTCCTTTGCCATCGCCTCTGCCTTTTTCTTGTTGCCCTTAACCGATAATTTAGTTGGAAAACTTTTATCGCGTCTTTTTCCTGCAGCGTTTTTGTATACTAACACTACATAATAAAGTCCTTTCTTTTCACGAACATATGGTTTAACTTCTATTCCGTTTTTTATCATTGACTTTTCATACCTCCTATCCCGGAACAGATTAAACACCTACCATTGTTTTAGTTATATCATGTTCAGGTGTTTTCCGTCAATAAAATGTGTTCCTCTATTGTGCCTTGCCAAGTAGAAAATCGGTTACATATGATTTTACAATCCTGTATTCTCTCCCTACTTTAATGCTTTTAATTGTTCCTTCCTTCAAAAGCTTATATCCGGTTCTTGTGCTGATGCCGCCAAGTGCTTCGCATAATTGTTCTATATTCATAACTTCTGGATATGTGCTTAATAATTTGTTGTAGCTTTTTGGTCTGTTTGTTTGATTTAACATATCTTTCGCCTCCTTGAATTTAAGTGTATAATGCGTATTTTATTACCTCTTATGCACACATAATAGCATAGGTCTTGACTTTTGTCAATAGTTTGTGTATAATATTTTTGAAAATATTTCTTTTTCACGCGAGGGGGCTATCAAAATGCATATTTTTGATGCTATATATAAAAAAGGTAATATGTTGCAATGTAAATTCAGCGACAACTTTATTCATCCAAACTATCTTGGCGCTGAATTTCCTCTTGGCCAACATCTTATTACTGCTATCAGTTATAGCAAAGAATATGTTAAGGAGCTTTATAGTGATTTGATTAAATCTTATATCTCCTATCTTGATAATGAAACCGAGAATAATTTTAAAGCATATGAACAAGCATTATTTAAGATAGATGATTATTGTATTTACCTTCACGAAATTTCCTATAAACTTATAACTACTATTAAAGCGACACATCCTCGTTACTCTTTAAGCGATTGCATGGACTTCATAAATAGCTTTGATAAAAACACAATAACAAACTTTACAAATCAATTTACAAGAATTAAAAAAGAAGTTTCTGTACAATTTAAAGAATGTATTCTTTTATGGAACACTGCAGTTGAACTTTTATTGGATGAATTTGATTTATCCATAAATATGATAAAAAGTGATATTTCTGATATATGTAATTCTCCTGCAACCGCAACAGGACTTGACCGCTTAGCATGGCTTGATGTAAACAGAAGAATTCATTTCTTTGATATGGATTTTCCGGTTCGTCTTAGCGTCGACTTAGGCGAGGCCGTTGACTCCAAGTTTTTTGTTTCTCAAAAAACAGATGAAGAGAGCATCGCATATTCTATATCTCTCTGCACAACCGAACAGATGATGTATTACGATTTTAGTTCCAGTCTGGAAAACAATCTACCATTTAAAATGTGTAAGAATTGCAATACGCCTTTCATCCCTAAAGGCAGAGTTGATTCTCTTTACTGTGACAGAACAATGCCCGGATTTAAAGATAAGTGTTCTGTCATCGGCGCTCTTAATACTTATAAAAATAAACAACCGGGTATTGAAGCGGATTTTTATGCTGCTCGCAAACGATACGCTACAAGAGTTAGCCGTAATCCGCTTCTTAAAACAGAATTTGAAGTCTGGAAAATCAATGCAAAAGAAAAACTCACCGCATACAGAAATGGTGAGATTTCTGCCGATGAGTTTAAAAAGTGGTTTATGGATGATGAGTGGAGTAAGATTTAAAACGCTCCATATTCTTAACTATACGCCTCTTTAAAACTAATATTAAGAGAACTATAAAATAATGAATTTTTTGATTACGAAAATAAAAATTGGGCTGTCTCACTAAAAAAGTGCGACAGCCCAATTTTTAAGTTTAAGGTTTTAAGCTTTTTTCTAAATAGTAAACATTTCCCCATCTGTGCGTTCATAGACAAATGGATACTCGCGTAAAAGAATATTGAAATCACTTTCTGTATGAAGTGCTGGTATATTTTTATGTAATTCTATTAACTTTTTTACAAAATGTAACAGAGAGTTTTTCTCATGTAACTGTCTTTCAACTGTTGGTGCATTCGGACATGAATCAGCTGGAAGATACGGTGTATCACTTGATGAAAATTGATAATTTTTTCCCTCTCCCCACTGCATAGGAGTCCTTGAGCCTGTACGATTATATCCACCTTCTTTGGACGGAAGCCCCTCAATATAATCCATTCCAATTTCATCACCATAATAAACAAAAGGAACTCCGGACATGGTAAATAAAAAACCATTGCCGCTTTAATTTCCTCTGTGTCACGCTTATATGCAAGTCTTTGCATGTCGTGATTTCCCGTAATCATTCCAATATAGCCTTTTCCGCGAACATTTTCCAGATCATACAAAGGGGGGTTCAAATATGTATTAATATCACCTTTTCCGGTCTTGTTAAAATAACTATCGCCTATAAATAATCTTGTAGTATTTCTTCCCTTTTCATGTCTGAACAATGATGTATATGCAGAATTGTGGCTGTGAAGAAGATTTAACCAATTTTTCATAAAGTTCTCCCTTTCACCAGCCTGCGTCGGATAAATAGTAATAAAAACTCTCTTATCCGCAAGGCAACGAAATAATATTACTAATATAATTAACTTAGCATTGCCACATATTTGTCCATATCAATCGTAGTCTCTTGTTCTCTCGACTTTTCGGCTGCGAAACAAATAAGATGACTTAGGCAAGATACCGATACATCCGAAATAGAATCTGATGGATTATTATTTGCTATATACTCATACAAATCCTCCATGATTCCAAAATCTCCTCCACCGTGTCCACCTGCTATTGTCTGGTCCAGCACAACATCAGGCGTATAAACACTTTTTGTTGTACGGGTTGCATAATCATAAAAATCCATGGTTTGATTTTCCATATTAGCACGAAGTTCGCCTTTTGTCCCCATGAATACCGATGTTCTTCCACCTTTATTAAAACCCGACATAGTAAAACTCACATATTTATCGTGTCCAAACTGCATATTGACAACCTGATGATCAACAACATTATTATCACATTGGAATACACACCTACCATAAGGTGAAGTTTTTAAAGCTTCCTCAACTTCCTGTTCCGTAGGATTAAATTTCTTTGCAACAATTGCTTGGAAATGAGCAACCTCTGCAGTATCAATTTTATATAGGTCAGGTGCATAATAAAAGCATGTATTGCTATGAGGACATCCATCTGTGCAATATTTAGGAGCTCCCTCGGGTTTATTTTTTTTACAAAAATATGACAGTGTCCCTATAGACTGTACCTTTTTGCATGGTTCATTTATCAGCCATTGCATCAAATCAGTGTCATGACAAGATTTAGCTAAAAGCATCGGAGCAGACTCCTCAAGTTTACTCCAGTTTCCCCTTACATAGCTGTGGCTCATATGTACGTTTCCAACGCCTTCAGTGTGAATTACGTTCATCACCTCTCCAAGCCGCCCATCAGCAATAAACTTCTTTACAGCCTTATAAAAAGGTGTGTATCTAAGCACGTGACAAACTAAAACCTTTACACCGTTTTCTTTCGCACTTTGAGCAATTCTATAACACTCTTCAGGAGTCGGTGCAATAGGTTTTTCCAAAAGCAAATCATATTTTTTTTCAATTGCTTGCATCGCAGGAATATAGTGCATTTTATCCTGAGTAGCAATTATAGCTATATCCGCAAATTTAGGTATTGAAAATATCTTTTCAAAGCTTTCAAAACACATATCAGCAGGCACATTATAGCGGTTTTTTAAATATTCTCGCTTTTCTTTAACCGGCTCGGCAAGTGCAACAAGTTTGTATTTTTCAGGATTCTTGTCCAAGTATTTTAAATAACTGCTCCCTCTGTCTCCTCCTCCAATCAATATTAATGATAACTGTTTCATTATACTCTCCCCCTCATATGTCTCACCTATATTGTTTTTTTAATACTAATATATTAATTATACCGTTTTTGTGTTTTCCTGTAGATCTTTTGTTATTATTTGGGGTTTTATGCAGTTTCAACAGTCATATCCACTTGCTTTAAAGTGCTATACCACTTCTTTTACCACTCCATCATACAAAAACACATCGTTACGGAAACAAAATATTGCCTATAAAATTAAAAACAGTTTTTATGTAAGCTTTAATTTTTGCCATTGGTATTTGACTCAATCCAATTCTTATACCAATACCCCGAATCCTTAACAATTCTTTCCTGAGTGTTATAGTCAACATATACAATCCCAAAGCGTTCAGAATATCCAAGCGCCCATTCAAAATTATCCATAAATGACCACAGGAAATAGCCCTGAACATCAACCCCGTCAGCAATTGCTTTTTCAAGCTCCAAAAGATAGCGGTTTACAAAGTCGATGCGATTAGGGTCATGAACCTTGCCATCCAATGACACCACATCATGCGCTGACATTCCGTTTTCGGAAATAAAAATCGGAAGATTATATCTTTCGTACAAGAATTTAGGTGCCCAATGCATACACTTTGGTGTAACAGGCCATTGGGCAGCTGTTTTTCCGTGTCCGAGGCAGCGGTCAACTATAATCGGGGAGCCAAATTCATCTGCTTTTACTTCTTTTCCGTTATAGATATTCTGGCAGTAAAAATCAATAGGCTGAGAAATCAGCTTCATGTCAGCATCGGTTATATCTGGTAGATATTCCTTATACATCTTTAATCCTTCTTCCGGATAACATCCAAGAACTACAGGGTCACTCCACCAGCTTACACTCCCCATAATCATATTATCATTTACGATAGGCGGACATTCAAAAAAACTTTTTCGTGCAGCTTCTATATCTGCTGCATCATCTGACGCAGGATAGTTTGCTGCGCCTGTAGGAGCATAGCCTATCTTGATTTTCTGTTTTGCATTTTGACGCATAGCAACTACAGCAGCGCCATGCGCCTTTAAAACATTATGGCACATCTGGAATATATCCTTATATGGAAGCTTTAGTCCCGGAGCATGAACTCCCTGTTCAAAACCATGCCCGATAAAGCACTGTGGTTCGTTGAAGGTTATAAAATTTTTCACCCTGTCCGAGAACAGCTCAACCACTTTTTGAGCATAATCTGCAAACCACCCTACACTGTCGTTGTTAAGCCAACCGCCTTTTTTGTAAAGCTCATACGGATAATCCCAGTGAAAAAGTGTTATGTAAGGCTCTATGCCATATTTTAAAAGCTCATCTATAAGATCTGAATAAAATTTAACCCCTTTTTCATTAACCTTGCCTGTTCCTTCAGGAAAAATGCGCGACCAGCTTAGCGAAAAACGATACGCTTTAATGCCAAGCTCACTCATAATTTTTATATCTTCTTTAAATCTGTGATAATGGTCGCATGCTATATCTCCTGTGTGTCCGCTGTATGTTTTTCCTTTTTCATGAGAAAATACATCCCATACACTCAAGCCTCTTCCGTCTTCAGTATACGCACCTTCTATCTGATATGATGCCGTAGCAACACCCCATGCAAAATCCTCTTTAAACAACATATACATTCTCCTTGTGACAATTTCTTAGCAAAAATATATTGTAAAAAGCAAAAAGCTTATCACAACTGTTACCTATATGTCTTAACCATAATGTTTTTCGTTAAAATATTTCTGACAATATTCCATTAATTCTTTCAATTATTACTTTTGAATCAGAGTTGTCCAAATACCCCGTTTCAATATAAAAGCTAATTTTTTCTTTTGGACCCAATTCCTTTACATAGCCCTTTCGTTTAGAGTCAAGATACCCTAAATGCTCAGATGTGGCGGGGAGAACCATCCCCATTGCCTGCTCATCAGAAGTCCTTGAAATCCACCTTACCCCTACAGGAAGTGCATCAACCGGATGACTTACATAGCATGCACCCTCACCCTCTTTATATTGCATAGTATATGCACGCTTGCTCTCGTCACCCGTATACTCAATTGCAAAGCAGATTTCCGGATCATAGCACTCACCTTCAATACCTATCATATCATGAAGTGCCGGATTTTCCTGAACCTTATCCATAAAGTTCTTTAGCTTTTCAGCCTTCGTCTTTGGCAAATCAGGACCGATTATTTTGTGAACCTTGATATGCTCCGCATCTCGTTTTGCACTATATATCAGCTTTGCTCCGTCAATTGGTGCAAAATTTATGTGACACAGATACATATACTCCATAGGTGTATTCTTCATATTCTCAATGGAGACATCTACTCTTATAGTGCTTGCGGCTTCGTAAATTCTGCATTCGGGGTTGAATCTATATTTTCTAACAAAGGCAATATCATAATCCAATACGCCACCTATTGAAACATACTTACCCTTTTCATCCTCGCCGCATATAATATACGCTTCGTTATATTCAATGTTTGGTATTTCACCATGCTGAGGGTGGGTGTCCTCAGCCTGCGGCGCACCAAACGCCGAAACTCCGCAGTGATACAAAAATCCGCCATAATTACCTAAGTATTTATCTGAGTACACAGGCTCTTTTATAGTGGTCTGCATCGACAAATCACGACCTCCAAAGGTGAATTTCCAAATCTGCTGACCATGAAATGGCAACATAATAAAATGTCCTTTGGAGTTTTCCACCCTCAAAGCTTCAATTCCTGACGAGTATTTAAAGGCTGTCACCTTTATTTCTCCATAAGTGATAAACTCAGAGGGTTCTCTGTCAAAGAACCCTCTTTTTAAATTAATTTTCAAGGACAATCAACCTCACTTTATTGTTTTCTCCAAATACTCTAAAGAAAGTCTAACCATCTCGTCACCAATTTCAGTTGACGCCTCTGCAGCACTTTCGGTAAACCAATGCTTTATATCGCCCAAACGGTCAAGCTTAACCGCATCGGGATAAAGTGACATAAGAATGGAACATTCGTATTTGCCTGCATGGTCATAGCCTGTTGCATTCTGAACCTCAGTGCTCATGGTAGGAATTACCTTAATCCAACTGAATGGGTCATCGCCGCCGCCAAGGTTTTCATAGTAGCTTGCGTAGTTTTCACTGCCCCACCAGCCTCTGCCTTGAGTTTTTTCAAGATAACGCATAGTTGCACGTTTCGCGGCTTTCATATACGAAAGTGTCATAGGCATACAGTTTTCCTGTTCAAATTGATGGTGAATAACAACATAGATGTTCCGAAGTCCTGCATCAAGCATATTCATAAAAATCTGGAAAAGGTATGCCTCAAAAACATCCTCTTCAATATGTACTGTTCCACTTGTTTCGTCAGCAACAGCATAACTGGAAGGGCTGTAATAAATGGTAGGGGCAATCATAATTTCCTTTGTTTCAGAAAGCTTTTTTATAAGACCTTCTGCAACCAAGGTATCACAGCCATATGAACAATGCGGTCCGTGATATTCAACTGTTCCGCCGCAGATAACTGTAGGTATTCTGTTTTCCTTTACCCGATTAAGTTCTCGTGGGAAACTCATATTATATTCCATAGTATTTTTCTCCTTATTGGGCAAAGCCAAGTGTTGTGTAAAATGCAAGGTTTGGCTGTGTGTTGTCAAGTCTTCCGTACTGAACAACTATCTCACAGTTTGAAGTAAGCTTCATAGCATATTGAGTTTCAAGAGGAACTTTAAAGCCACACATATCCTCAATGTTGTTTGTGCGAAAACACCGAACCCTGCCTGCTTTAACTGTCCACTGGATATCTTCGTAGGCATCCTTGTCCGTAAAGAACAGCTTCACATCAATAACGGCATCTTTGTCCGTGTCGTTTACTATTATTACCGATTCGTGACCCTTTGCGACCCCCTCGCCAACGGGAGGGAGTTCACAATCGGGGAGAATCCAGACTTTTTTACCTATGTTAGCCATCGATTTCTATAATTCCTTTCTTGAGGTAATCTGTCATTGAATGACAACCATCTTTTGTAACGGCAATACCCTTTTCCCAACGGACACCAAAACCGTCACCGGAGATAAAGGTATCAACCTGGAAAGTCATGTTTTCTTCAAGTTTATAGTCGCTTATTGTTTCCATCCAAGGAGCTTCAACTTCAATCATACCTGTTCCGTGACAAGGACCATATACAAAATTATCCTTAAAGCCATTATCAACATACATCTTGTAGAAGTCCTTTGCGATGTCACTTGCAATAACACCTGCTTTAATTCGGTTAACGGTCCAATCGTGTGCTTCTTTACAAAATTCAACAACACGTCTTCTTTCGCCCTCAAGTTTGCCCATTACAACGGGAAGACCTATTGCGGGTGAATATCCGTCAATTTTTGCCGAAAGATTAAGCTGAACAATGTCACCTTTGTTAATAGTTCTGTAACCGCTTCGGCTGATAGCGTGGCTTGTGGATTTCTCGCTGAATACATACATAGGAAGACCTTCGTATTCTGCACCTTCTTCATAAATAACCTTCTGTGCGATACCTACCATCTGGAGTTCTGTTACACCGGGTTTAAGATTGCGGATAACTTCATCGGTTGCAATATCAACAATTCTGAAGCCTTCCTGAATACAAGCAAGTTCGTTTTTGCTCTTGATTTTTCTTAACTCAACCATAATATCGTTGCATTTAACGATTTCTGCGTTTGGATAGCTTTCCTTAAGTCCCTCAAAGATAGGAAGAGTACATTCAACATAGCTACCCAGACCGATTTTGATATTTTCGTTCGTTACGCCTATAGCTTTAAAAACATCTTTAAATGTAGATGCAGAAAGTTCAGGATATGCAGGATCTGCTGATTCTCTGAATTCTTTAAGCACAAAAATTTTATCGATGTGGCTTCTGTCAGCGGCAAATACAGCAGATTCAGGGCCAACCATCAAAGCCGCATCGCCGTTTGCGGAGATTGCTACACCCGCACGCTCAAAAAGTGGCCAAAAACCGCTGAAATATCTTGCGTTTGCATAGTCCGATTCTGTTGATGAAACCACCATAACATCAAGACCTTTTTCGCGAACGAGACGTGCCGCTTTCTGTATTCTTTCCTTATATTCGTAATCCGGTATACATATTCTACTCATTTCTAAAATCCTCCTGAAAAAATTGATATTATACTGCGTAATATGGCTATTTAATAAGCTTATAAATCATAACCGCCGCTTGAGCTCTGGTTGCACCCTCCAAAGGTGAAAACATTCCATCACCCATTCCGTTGATAATCTTTGCCGCTGTCAAGGACTCAACAGCCTCTGCCGCATAATCGCTTATACTTGCGGTATCCTTGAATTTAAGCGGTTCGGTTTTTGCCAAGGGCTTGAACGCACGGTACAAAATAACCGCAACATCCTGTCTGGTAATATTACTTTCAGGCATAAACAAATTATCATCACTGCCCAGAACCAGCTTATTCTTTTCAGCTGCTGCAAGATATGGGACATACCACTTATTTGCAGATACATCGGCAAAAGAAGACTTTGCATCCGACTTAATCTCTGCGTTGGTTGCACCTACCAGAATCTTTATAAATTCTGCTCTCGTAATAAAATCATTTGGAGCAAAAACGCCCTGTGCCTTGCCATTTATAATTCCTCTCTCAGAAAGATAAATAATGGCATCCTTTGCCCACTCAACATCAGCTAAATCCCTGAAGCCATTGTTTTGAGCTTCGCCCAGCTGTTCGGTCGATGCTGAAGGCTTATCGGTAGTGTTATCTTTTTTATCTGTAATCGACACACCGCCGCCTCCGCCTCCGGTCCAGCCTCCGCCGTCAGTTCCTTCGTCGGTTCCGCCGCCTCCAAGTAACGATATAGCGTTTGTTACGGCTGTATCAAAAGCTGTAATAACATCTGCATAGTTCGCATAATAGTTTTTTGCAATCTGAGTATATATTTCACCCGGCGCTTCACTGGACAGACCGCCAAGTGTCGCAAGATTCGTTGTGTTTATCGTAAATAAGCTGGGAAATCCGGTGATAATACTATATGTATTACTAAAATGCATCGTTTCAATTGCTGAAAGAAGTGCACTTTCGTTTATATCTTCCCTCACATCCGACAGCGAAGCAACATTATTACACGCAGCAATTCTCGTCGCAAAGGTGGCGGTTCCTTTCACATTATTGAAATATGTCGTAATCACCGCCTCGTCTTCCGGTGTTCCTGCGTCATTTTTGTCAAAATCCAGAGCAGTATAATTTCGGGTCATCCAATCAGCCGTCATATCAGCATCTTTAATATTAGCAAATGAAGCAACCACAAAAGCATCTTGGGTTTGCAACACAAGCTCTCCGCAGCTGTTCCTCACCTGCAAAACCTTAGCTTCGGTATCCAGTGCGTCAGGAACCGTGTATGTCTTTGTCTTCATACAGGTATTAAAAATATCTATTGCGTCGGTGTCAAAACTCGAAAGCTCTGATGCAGAAACGCCCAGAAGTTCGGCATACGGGCTGACCTTTTCATATATACCGCTGCCGCCTGCCGCAGCAAGAGCATTTATATCAATCAAAAGCTGTCTTTTGTCTTCAAGTGACACATAATTATAAGTCGGAACCGATGTCGGAGCAGTAAATCCATCGCCGGTCACGGTGAATGAATACATTCCTGTATCCGCTGCGTACGGGAATTTTATCTCATCAAAAGCAAACGCAATCTTTCCTTGCGAATTTCGCATTGCCACCGTCTGTGCTCCTGCAAAAAAACTGCCGTCAGGCTTCTTTACCACAAGCGTCAGCATCACATTGCCTTTGTTCCCTGAAACAGTTCCCGCAACAGTAAAACTGTCCCCGTTCACATCGGGAGTGACCGTATAAACGGTGGTTCCTTCACCAAAAACAAGCTGTATGTTTGCAACCATCGCCACAATAATAAGAGTAATGGAAATCAAAATTTTTTTCATATAGAACCTCATCATTTCTGCCACTGCTGGAATTTGTTTGCCAGCGGCTTGTCGTTGTAATTCATTCTGTAATCTGCTTTAAAGATTTTGATGAACATATATAACCACTTGCTGAGTAACAGCGTTTGCAGTAAACACCGCAACCTTGCTGCCTACTTCAATGTTATCACCGGGGATTGATACCTCCAATGCCGGTCTGGTCGTATCGGTGTAGTCACACTTTGCAACATTGCCGTCAACATAGCAGTATTCTCTTACAGCATTTCCCTTTGCATCAAGGTATTCAAGCTCAATAAACTTTCCAAACTTGGCTACAACCTTACCATACAGAGTTCTTAGATACTGATAACGATCAGCACCGCTTCCAATGCCTAAGCTTTTAGACACCGCAGCCGAAACGCCGTTGCGCGTTTCACTGCCATCATGGAAGAACATCACCTGTCCGTTTACAATATGACCCTTTTGATTCAGCTTAAACCTGACTGCATCGCCCTTAACAATCGTATCTAAAATAGCTTTAAGCGCGGCATTTTGGCCAAGATTCTCCTCCGAGATAAAATAATCTTCTTCACCGGTCGAGCTTTTCAGATTGACCGTATATCCATAATCGCCGTTTTCGTCTATGCTGTAACTTATCTCATTAAAAATCTTAACCGGCTTCCATTTGCTTACATCGCCACGTCCCTGCCAAATAACATATTCTGCATAAGGATTTTTAGAATCAAGTGAATAAATATCCCCATTGAATATGGTCTCGCTTCCAATATCGCCGCCTATCTCAAACTTGCTATTGTAAATCAGCGTATCCGGATCGTTAGCCTCCCAAAAGATAAAGAATTCGGGGTCGGTATCATACGGGAATGCACCCGCACCGGTGCTGCGGACAATCATAGAGTTATCCCTTACAAAATTCATGCTTTCCACGCCAGTTGTCAATCGTTTGAGTACATCATTGCTATTTTCTGCACCCATCAGGTATGTATCAATCATATTTATTTCACCGCTGCTATTCACATTATAGTGAATCAGCGTCTGCATATTCACATTCTTCAGACCACGATACGAGCCTTTTCCATTAACCACCTCATTTACGGTCTTGCAAACTACACCATCCATGGTAACCGTCTGTTTTAACGGCAAAATTACAGTTTGCTCATCCTTGTTGAATACCTTGATTCGCAGGTAGTCTTCAAACGGCTCTGACTCTTGTGCGTAATCAAGAATTATTCCAACCTGCGCCCCTTCTTTGGCTGTATAATCAATGGTCACAATCTCCCCAAATGAATTAATTACAAAATTCCCTGTCATACCGACAAAAATGGTGTCCCTGCAATCAGGAGAAATCTTATATTCCTGATTATCAATAATAACCGTTTCCGCCTTAACCATAGTTACCGTTCCGGAAACAACCCCAGACTCTATTATTGCCTTTATAAAGCCTCGCTTCGAACTGCTGTTTGAAGCATATACTGTAAGCACCGAGCCTGTAACAATAGATCTGAACGACGACCGTTCCCCATCTTTCAGAATTAAAACATTATTGTCCTTAGTGGCAAGATTAAACACTTTACCCGAAAGCTTGTCTTTTACGACATTCTTCAATGTGTCCACACTCTCGACCACTATGTTTGTATAATGTTCAATTAAAACTACATCGTCGGCATTTGAGTGCTTAATATGTGTAATTCTGCCGCGGAATTCATTTCCGCCCATAGCATCTGAAAGCAAGCCATCAATCGCAACACCGTTATATATAAACCGTGTAGCATCAGAAAAACTTACAGCCTTATCCCTACCGCCAACAATACCACAGCTGATACCTTTTTCATCGATATCAACACCTTCAGCATTTTCTGCTGTATCATATACATCAATGTCAAGACCGTTTTGAGGGCGAACGCAGATAATCGTCCTCTTATCAGCTTCCTTGTCCACTGTGTAAAAATAATTTACATCATATCCAAGCAACAGCTCTGCCGCAGTATCACCTACGAGGTAGGTTTTTCCGTTAATAACCACTTCCCCGCTTTCAACCGAGCTGTCCGGAATGTTTAATTGGGTACAGGAATTTGCCGAAATAATCCCTTTACCCCTGTATATACCACGGGTCAGTTCAAGTATACCCGCTGTTTTTTCGTAATCCACATTACCGTCACTGCTTATGCTCTTTATATCTAAATAATCTGCATCAAGCATATTTTCAACAAGCACCGCCATTGTATCACGGCGAAGATGCTCGTCTATCTTAAGACCTCTCAAAAGGCCCTCCTCGACCGCAATGGTCATATAGCCTGTGGGATACCCGCCTCTCAGCTTTGCAAGAGGTTCGTATCCAAGTGCACGAACAGTCATAACAACAGCGTCCACTGTTTTAATAAAACTGTATGGATTAAACTTCTTATCCTCGGGCATAGAAATCACACCACGACTGTTAAGAAATCCAACAGCGTCAAAAGCTTCATCATCTTTGGGAACATCTGAATAAATTTGCTCTGTACTCTTATATTCCCCGTCATTTAAAACTTTAAATAAAATTTTGGAAAAGTCAGCTCTTGAAACACCTATCTCCGGCTCATACACACCCTCGGCAAAGCCCTCCAAAATTCCTAAATTCCAAAGTGTATAAATTGAATACTCATAAGGATTGCCCTTAATGTCATCAAATTCCACATCACCTACATATGCCACCGCACCGGAGGAAACCTCTTCGCCTTCAACAAACACAGCTCTAAAAAGGTTTGATACCCCGCCCTCATTAGAAACATATACATCATGAACGCCGGTAAACCTCTTCGTAATATCAGTATACAATCTGACCGCATTCGCCCAACCGGCACCTTCAGTCGTAACCCGTGCAATAGGCTCACTTTTGGGGTCATCTATCCGTATTACAACCTCGCCGCCGGCAGAGGTGCCTTCCGAAGCTGCGTAAATATCCACACCAACAGGTCCAAATTCGCCAAAATCAACAGCTCTAAAAAGTATATGCTTTCCGGCAGTAATATTTCTGACAAATCCACGGTCATCTGCTGTGGTGTTTGCAGCTTTATTCACAATTTCATCAAATTTGACCATTTCAAGTGCCAAGTACGGGTCATGTGTACCGGCTGCCTCCACAAACGGCATACTCAAGGTGGTAAGAATAATGGCAAGCACCAAAATCAAAGACATCTGTTTCATCACTCAACATCACCTTTCCTCAATAAAGTTAAGAAAAATCAAAATCAACAATCAAATCATCATCAGCTTCCATAATATAGTCACTGACATTTATATCTATCTTCACAGTTTCATCACATGCAATCGTTATACTTCCCGAAGCCAGAACCACCTGCGGTTCATTCTTGGGATGTACTGTGTACGCAAAATTAGCGTAGTCTGTCCCTGAAGTATTTATTATCTCAAACGAGGCACTGTAATCATCAATTCCCTTCAGGCTATACAGAATTTTTCCGTCCTTTCTGTAAACGGAATAGGCTGCTGAAACTCCATAAGGTGCAGCTTCCCATTCCATATCAGGGACTAAACCCGTCACCGACAAATCCGATGAAAGCCCCTCCGAATTTTTCAATTCTGAGTCCGCTGAAAGTGTATAGTGTTGTGACTTCAGGCTTCCTTTTTCGGGATAAATCAAAAGCAGGTTTTCCCCCTTGCTGTAAACGACGGATGAAATATTTATGTTTTCACCCTCATCATCAAGCAGAGTAAAATTATCAGCAATAACCGTAGAGGGCAAAAGCCCTTCATCGGGTGTATGCTTTAAAGCATACACCCGATTATTTTCAGCTTCAGCCGGGTCAAAGACTCTGCTGGTATGGCACAGTCAGATAATCACCGTCTAGAATCGGTTTCATGCTATCAAAACTATCCCACACAAAAAGTTTAACCTGTCCGGTTGGTTTAGTAGTAATTTCGTCAACATCTGCGTTTATAACACCTATTTTTCCTGCCGCAACACTTACCTCATCAGCAACCTTAGCATTAATAAGTTTTCCGTCTTCAAAATAGCCAAGTATTACCAAAGGAGCAACAGCACTGGAGGTTGTATTCTTATATGCAAAACGAGCACTTACCTCTGTATCGCCGTCAGGCATCTCTTCTGAGATAGCATTCCCGTCAGCGTCCTTGTAGGTCACAGCCTGACAGGTGTATTTTGCTGCAGAATCGGCATAAAGCTTCGCAACCTGCTCACCTGTCAAAACGCTGTTATATATATTCAGAGCGCCCATGCCGCCTTTCATATAGTTGCCCCATTTTGCACAGCCAAGCTGAATCAGCGATGGCGTATATGTTTTTGTAACAGCTGTTGTATGCGTTTTTCTTCCTGCCTCAGTTCCATCAATATAAAATACCGCTTCAGTATCGGTGCGGGTAACAACCAGATGATGCCATTCGTTGTTGGTTATCGTCTTCTCCAATGAAGTAGTCCAAACCGTGTAGTTGTCTCCCCAAGGTTTTACATATATTTTGAATTGCGTTGGGTCCACAACTCCATCAACCTTCACTTGTACACTCTGCTGAATCTGGAAGGTGTGCTTATCTCTATTAGAGTTGAAAGATACCAAATGCTGGCTGCCCGTATCAAGTGAAGTAAATCTAACCCATGTTTCAAATGTCATAGTGTCCAGGGCGGTAAGAGTCGCATCTGTAATTGCTATTCCGCCAAGAGAACTACCGGTATCATCCTCACTGAACTGGATGTATTTATTGATACCGTTTGGGGTACAGTCAGTTCTCACAGCAGGAAATGCATTCCCGGATGTGCCCACGGCAAATGTCGAAGCCGAGCCCGAAACACTATTCTTCAGACCTGACACATTTGTTCCGTCATATCCCGAAAAATCAAGTGTAAATACAGGTGCAGGCTCGTTTTCTGCATAAACTGCAGTCATTGAGAACACACCCATAATCATTGCTGTCGCAAGTATTATAGATAGAAATTTTTTCATTTTTTTCTCTCCTTTAATTTATTATATCTGACTATGTCACACAAAACAGCTGATTATATTATCGCAGGGAACTGTCCGCAAACCGTTCCTTAGGCAAAGAATAATCGTTAGATTCTGCAATGGGGATGTTAATATATCAATTATTTTTTTGAGACAAAGCCTAATATTTTATATATCTGACTATGTCGCACGAAACAGCTGATTATATTATTGCAGGGAACTGCCCGTAAACCGTTCCTTAGGCAAAGAATAGTCGTTAGGTTCTGCAATGAGGATGTTAATACATCAACTGTTTTTTGAGACAAAGCCTAATATTTTAATTACATTCAAGCGTTACCGCATCGACCGTAACAGGGTTATATCCGCCGGAGGTCTGCTCCCACATAAGAAGCTTTGCAATATCTCCATTCTTTACGCCTCCGTCCACCGACAAGCTTATTGTATTTGCTGCCGAAGAAACAGTCTCCATTTTTGCATTTTTTATTCTGCCCACACTGTCATATACAGTCAAAATGCATACGGTTTCTGCTCCTGCCGGTAAATTCACGGTCGCTGTAACATCTCCGCCAACAACAAGCGGACTTATCGCCGCACTTTCAGGCTTGTTGGCACTATCTTCAAGATAAACCGACAGTATATTTTCGCCTACAAAGTCCTTGCCTGAAGCCGATAATACATTTTTTATTGAAAGATTATAGGCTGTGTTCGGCAAGAGGTAATCCTCCAAGGATAGCGTCAAGGTAAAGGTGTCAGCATTATAGTCTGAGTAAACAGCTCTGACCGTTTCCTCACCCGATGAGGATTTTAGCTCGTACACTGCATTTTCCAGACTTGATTCGTCCATTTCACTGTCAAAATAAACTTCAACAGTATCTGTTGTTTTTGCAATTTCACCTTCAGTACCGCCTATCACTCCCGGGCCGTCAGTATAGTAAATTTTAAGTGATGTAATGGCAAACCCCACAGTTCCTGTCTGACTTTCATCTGTAGGATATACATGTGCCAAAAGCACTTTGCCTATATCATCAGCAGTCAGCACACTTGCAGATGTGCTTGGACTGAAGCGAGTATATTGGTCGGAGCTTTGGTCGCTATAGAAATCAAAATTATAATTTCCGTCGCTTCCCTTTGAAAGAACAACCTTGATATAGTTGAAGCCGTCTGCTTTTGGGGAGGACTTTACGCTGTCCACAGTCACCACATCGGACAAAACACCAAACTGCTTATAGGTTGTATCATCTCCGTCATAAAACCTGAGCACTTCGCGGGCTGCTGTGCCGGTCGCGGTGGAATCAGGCACATATCCCTTCACTCCAAGCTCAATAGCAACATAACCTGAGGAAAGGCTTGGCTCAAAATTGTAAATCATTTGGCTGGACTTTGAAACGGCATTTGAAACACCCGCAACATATTTATCGCCGTCCTCGGTTTCCAAAACCAAGAAATCCTCTGCGCTGTCAGCCGTACCTGAACTGTAATATGTAATTCCGTCATTCAAAGGCGGCGGATTATTTACCACATATTCGCTTCCCGAAAAGTCGTTTTCGTAAATAATAGCCGGCACCGCAGTATATACAATCTCCCGGTTACCCGTATATGCAATATCATTTGTTGATTTGACATCGCTGCCTATCGTAACCTTATATCTCGCTCCAACCTCCAGCAATCCGTGACGGATTGTAACCTTTTTTGTATAGCCGTCGCTTGCCTTAATTATAATCTTTCCGGGCACAGCGTCGCCATTTTCTTTTGTAAAGGTTATATGTTCAAGCGTTGATTGATCGATATAGTTATCAAAATTAATCTCTATGTTTCCGGTTGTACACAGCAAGTCACCCTCTGCCGGCGTTATTGACTGCAGCCCCATAGTCTGCGAAGCCTCCATAAAATCATACTTGGTTTCGTCAAAAGCCGCCTTTGCTTCTGATGCAGAAAGTGCTTTGCTGTAAACTCGCATACCACCTATACATCCCTCAAAAGTTGAGTTGGCACGGTTTCCGCCGAGCGACAGATAGTATCCGCCGCTCTCGCTGATTGCAGCTCCGTCAAAGCTGTTTTCAAAAGTCCTGACGCCATCGCAGTATCCGGCTGTATACCATTTCCCCTCGCCTGCGACATATCGTCTGGTAACAATATAGTGCCGCCACTCTGTGCCCATTGAACCGGTTATGGTATAAGTGGGTTTTCCGTTCTGGTCGCCGTTAGGCTTTACATAAAGCCCCGCACCTGATTCATTGGTCAGAAACTGCATAGAATGAAGGGTTCCGTTTGTCATAACAAACGGAAGTCTGTACACCTTTGCAGCGTTTGGTTTAGCCCACAGTTCAATGGTAAGCTCATTTTTACCAAACAATTGGGGGTCGTTAAGTTCAATGTACTTTCCCCATGGGAAATCCAGGTAGTAGGTCGTTCCGGAAATAGCACTCATTGACTTTAATGTAGGTGCATTGCCTGTCGGTATCGTTATATAGTCCGCTTTTTCCGTAACAGCATTCAAAATACCTGTTTTATCGGTTTGATTGTAGCCTGAAACATCCAGATCAACAATCAACGATGATGACGCCAGAACCGGCACAGTGCCAATACTCAGAATTATGAGCATCGCAGTCAGCACCGCACTAATAAATCTTTTCATGTCATACCTCCTCTGTTTTTTATACCGGTAAATAGATTTACCAATTATTCTGTAAAAATAAATGTGTATAGATTGCAGGTTTTGTTGACATATATTCCGCCGGGTTCTTCAAAGGTTAAATAAATATCATATTTACCTGCGGCAAGTCCGTCCTTTATGGGAACCTCTATGTCTTTGCGATTTGTCCAGCCATCGCCGTCAGACATAAACTCAGCAATCGGTTTCGCTGTTGCCGAGCCTATACGCACCTGCACATGCTGACCCGAATAATCCCCGTCAGTACTTTGGTTTACAATGATTTTTGCAGAGTCATGTTTAAGTTCAACATCCTTGTATACAAGAACTGTACCCGGCCATGTGTTATTTACATACGGCAGAGTTTCTCCTGCTCCGGCAAACTTGCGCATCGGGGCAAGTTCTCCGTCGGGTGCCGCAATAAAGCTGTCAAAATCGCCGCCATACAGAGTATTTTCTTTGATGCGTTCCTCTGCCTCTCTACCAAATTTAACAGCATAAAGGCTCGTACTTATCGGCGTGGTGTTTGTATTCTCCTTAAATGTCACATAGAAGCTATAGGTTCCGGGTTCAAGTTCGCTGCTAAGTGCCACTCTTTCTTCTGTCCATACACCGCTTTGAACGGCTTCTGTCTCAAACTCTGCAAGAGGTTCTGATTCAAGTGAATTAAGGCGAATCTGTATTTTCTGTCCTCCGTCGCCGCTATCATTGCGGTACTTTATTATTGCGACATCAGAGGACTTTTCAACAAGCACCTGTTCATAAACGAGGTTACTGCCCGGTAATATAGCTACAGCATACGGATTGCTAAAGTCCTCCATAGCACCAAACTTTATTTCCGGTGCATTGCCGCCTTTGACCGATACACTGCAATCAACGAAATCGCCACCATAAAGTATATTGCTGCCGAGCGTTGCATCGTCATTTGCCGTAACCGAATCTGTTTTAATGCCGCTTATGTCAATGGCACCTGCTTCTTTGCTTACTCGCACATACACATCGTGCTTACCGCTATATAACGGCAACTTAGTATTCAGTGTGCATACATCATCAACCGTAGCTCCCCAGAAGTACACATCTCCACTTTTTTGCGGCGTGCCTCCGTCTATATCGTCTATAACTATCTCCAATGCCGGAGTTTCGAGGTATCTGTCTCCTTTATAGTAAAGCGTAATACTGTTTTTACCCTCACCAAAATCTACAGCCGGGAATTTTACCCATTCACCTGCTTTTTCAAGTCTGACATCATTGCCGATGTACTCGGCTCCTGCACCCGGTTCGGCGTTTTCGGCACTTATATATCCGTCTACAACATTCAGTTTCGGGTCGTTGTTGATAATCATTTCATAGTTCTTGGTATATGGTTCTCTGCCCATAACGCAGCCTGCGTCAAACATCATTCCATCCGGATAGTCACTTGGCACAAGACCGTCCCTGCCGCCCGTAACAGCTCTTTTTATTGCAGAATTGTTCCAAACATTATTGGCATTTGTTTTGTCGGCTCCGGGATAATTGAAAACATATGGTTCGTGTGTAAATCTTACGCCGCGTTCCGTACAAAATACGAGATTGTTATAGGTATCAATATTAAGTGTTCCGCCGTCGTGGTATATACCAAATGAGAAAGGATTTCCCTCATCCAAGTCATAGTAAACAAAATTGTGATGCATCTGTGTTTTCTTACGGTTGTTACCATGATCCGAAAAATATGTATATACAACGCCGGTGTCAAGAGAGGTCAGCATACCGTTGTGGAAGTCATTAAATGCTACCTCATAGGGTATAATAGCCCATTCACCTTTTGCCGCAGGGCGGGTAGTCTGGAGTGGTGAACGGCCTGCATTGTACGCTGTATTGCCAACAATAACCATTCCGCCTCTTGGAGAGTCAGAGCCTTTCCACGCTTCACCGTTAAAATTCAGACCGGCAACATAGCTTCCTGCATAACCACAGTTTTTTATAAGGTTATTTTCTATATAAATATAAAGACCCACGCCGTAAATCGCAGCAGCTGCTGCCTCATCAAAGGTATTGCCAACAAAAATGTTATCTTTGCCTCCAACATACAGTCCTACCTCACCTCTTGCGGGAGCACCATTGGAGTCCATAACATTAGCATCATCAATAAAGCCTGAATGCTGGTCCTTGCTGTAGGTATAGTGATTGTTATACTTGATAGTGCAATCTTTAATCACGCAAAGCTCACTGTTATTCAGCCGCATACTTCCGCCAATTGTGGTAAAGCCTTCAAATCTTACGCACTTATTATCCGGTATATCAACCACCAGCTGACGAGCCTTCGCTTCAACTACCAGTTCATCAATTGCTGTACCTTCCGGAGGCATTATAAATAAGGTTTTATTTTCAATAACCCATTCTCCCGGCTCATCCAACGCCGCACGGCTGCCGCACAGATAACCCCACTGTATTCCATCATTGGAGGTTCCTGTATCCCACCAATAAACACTTGGTTCTGTCAGAGTAAGCTCACCCGGTTTTGAATGTTCAACAATCGCATAGCTTGTTGCATATGCCAGGCCGCGGACGGTGATATAACGCGCACCATCCCATGTTCCCTCAGGTTGATTCAGCAATTCTTCATTATAAACTGTAAGATTTTTTTGCTTATCCGTAATCAAAGGTGCAGTTACCGGCCAGTTGGAAGATAAGGGTTCATTTTTTTTGCCCATATCTATACCGGGGCCATTGGGATATCTTGCTTCAGGAATTGTTTTTTCACCAAAAAATATCTGGTTCTTTCCAAAGCCCATATCATACGGAATTGCCGCAACAGCCATATTCTCGCCATATGGCATAAAATCTTTTATTTCTTCAGTTGCTGAAATAACAACTTTTTCACCCTCTGCCGCTTTGAATGTGATCGGAGAGGTAGGCGTGCCATTATTTTTTACCGTAACAGTTTCACGATACACTCCTTCACGGACAATAACTGTATCGCCCGCCTTTGCAACCTGTCCTGCCTTTGTAATGGTCTTAAAAGGTGCATCATATGTTCCAGAATTGGCATCGCTTGCGTTTGCTGTTTTTGCAACATAGTAGGTTTTACCGCTTTCAGCATCTGGCATCAGCTCCGCAAACAGACTTTCAACATGTTTGTGTACTGAGGTGCTGCTGTTCAGGATATCCGCAACATAATATTTGTTATCATCAATGGCTATCATACCATCCTTATATCCCACTTTGCGACCATAAAATTCCGAAACATACCGAACCGGAAGATATGTCCTGCCATTTCTATAATGAACAACATTGTTTATTGGTGTTTTTTGTTTCAGATTGTTATTGCTGTATGAGAACTTTTCTGTAAATACAAGTTCATCTGTATCGTTTCTCAAAAGAACATATTTTTTATCCGGCAGATCCTCATAATAAATACCAAGTGCTCTTGCTAAAGTGTGTATAGGGATATAAACACTTCCATTTACATATATGGGCAACTCGGAATAATCATCAAGATTTATGTATCTTCTTCCACCGTTTACAATTATCATCGGGCAATCTGTTTTAATTATGAAAGAATTCTGAAGCATAAACTCTTCGTCAGATATGGCAGGTGCCTTTTCGGCACTGGCATATGTGCTTCGTTCTGCCGCAACATCAAATGTCAGTCTGGACAATTTAACCGGCAAATTTGATGAAACCGTATATATCTTCTCTCCAATTCTTTCATATGTGTCAAGCAAGTATGTGTACTCTTTGCTTTCGCCCGGGTCAATAACATACTTTTCCGTTCCAGTCGAAACAGACACAGGTGCGGGTGTTCCCGAAAATTCAAGTGTCAAGCTTTCGGCATTGAATGGCAGATAAAAGCCAAATGTCACTGAACCGCCTGCTTCAAGTTCAATTTTTTCGCCGGACATCTTCGCATTCTTTACATCATCAAGATATTTCTCGGTTAGAGTATACTCTCTCGGGCCTACGAAATAAACATTTCCTTTCACCGCTCCTGCATTCACGGAAGATAATGCAGGAATAAGAAGTGCTGTGGCCAGCATTAAACATAGAATTCGTCTTTTCATTTATTTCCTCCTTATGTTGAATTTAATATCGGGCTGTATCTTTCAGCTTTAATTGCCGAACTTAAACCAATAAACACTTGTCAAGCCGCTTCCCTTAAAGCTTAGATATACCGTGTGCTTACCGGTAGAAATCTGTTTTTGAACTTCAGCATTTAGTATACCGAAATTATACCAGTTGCCGGTATTGACGGTTGTTAACTCAACCACAGGTTCGCTTTGCAAATCGTCTATTCTTATCTCGATCGTCTGTCCATGATAACCGGACGCTGCTGAAACACTTGCTTCGAATGTAGTCGGACTTACTGCAAATAAAACATCTTCGTAAACTATTGTTGTTCCATTGTATGTATTGAATACAGTAGGATTAGCCGCATCATCCGGAACCAAATATCGTCTTTCCGGCGGCGAGGCTAAGTTTTCACCAACATAGTATGTATACCAACCGCCATACAGCTTTTGAGAATCTAAATCAACATAGTCAAAATAGCTTCTTCCGGGTTTCATACTGAGGATTTGTGCAGATTTTGGCGATGTTGTTTTTATAAGCACATCCTTTTCACCTGATATAACTCCAATTTGTATTCTGAATATATTCACATCGTCTTTCATAGGCGAAGTCGCTATGAGCGTCCCGCTATACACCTTTTGGGTAGCGGTGTCATTACCAATGATTATTTCTATTTTGTCACCTGTGTTATACTTATCTCCATAGAATTCAATAGAAATTTCATTCTTTCCATCATGGAAATTAACATCCTCAAACTTAACGTATTCACCGACCTCATCTAACACTGCCGCATATCCGTTTAATGCAGTTCCACTTGAAAGCACAGCATCTTTTGCATAATAAATATCTGTATTAACCTCAGCTTTTGAAATCGCATTAAAGTTTACCAAATATTCTTCATCACCAAATGCGCCAGCATAAAATGGTTTCTGATTGGGGAAATCTGTAGCAACAAGACCGTCTTTGCCGCCCTCAACACCGCCCATAATTTGAATATTATTCCAACATGGACAATAGGACTCACTTTCATCAGCTTTACTTGTGTGTATATATGCGTCAGAAAAACCAATGTTTGGTTTTTCGCTAAACACAACATTGCAGTATGTATCAATATTTTCTGACCCACCGTCATGATAAATTCCCATACTGTATGGATTCCATTGTTCTGAAGTAACATATACTAAATTATGATGCATTTTTGTAAATAGCTTCTCGTGTCCCATCAAAACATAATATTCATATGTAACACCTGTATCCAATGACGCAAGCATACCATCGTGAAAATCATTATAGGCAATTTCCTCCGGAAGATAAGGCCACAATCCCTGTCCTGCAGGTCGTGTATGCTGTAAAACCGAGCGTCCTGCATTGTATACAGTATTATGATAAATGAAGTGTCCACCTCTCTTGGATGTAGCCGGCTTCCAAGCCTCGCCGCTGAAATACAATCCTGCAACATAGCTTCCGGCATATCCGCAATCCTTGATCAGATTGTTTTCAATGTATGTATAGCATCCAACGCCATATATTGCTGCGCCTGCGGCACTGTCCATCGTATTGTTAATAACGATATTATCTCTGCCACCAATATAAATTCCTACCTCACCCCGCGACGGTGCACCTTTGGGGTCACTAACATTTGCATCGTCAATGAAGCCTGAATGTTGGTCTTTACTCTTTACAAAGTGATTAAGGTACTTCATTTCCATATTGCTGAGAGTACACATTTCACTGTCATTCATTTTTATACTTCCGCCGATTGTTTTAAAGCCATCAAGCTTCACAAAAGAATTCTGAGATAAGTCTGCCACAAGCTGTCGTCTCTTAACTTCTACCTCTAAACCGGAAGTATTTGCATTTTTCGGAGGAATGAAATAAAGGTATCCGCCATCAATAATCCATTCCTCATATGTGTCAAGGGCATTTATATGTCCGCTCAGATATGCATACTTCCAATGACGTACCTGCTGGTCATACCAATAGTAATTTGAAGTATCTTCAACCTTTAAGTATCCATTACCTGACTCCTGAACCTTTGCTGTTGACAGGCACCAGCCTTGTCCCCGCATTGCCACGAGAGTTGCACCTTTCCAATAATTCTCTTCCTGTGAAAGTAATGTATCACTTGTCAATAAGTATTTATCTTCATCGCTTGAAACGATATCACCAAGAACAGGCCAAAGGGAGCTTAACGGCTCATTATTTTCACCCATTTCAATCGCAGGACCGTTTGGATACCGTGCCTCTACCATTGACTTACCATTATAAAAAACCTGATTTCTTCCATCTCCCAAATTCCAGGATATGGGTGCTTTGTAATAACCCTTTGAATCTAATTTAAAACCGCTGACTGTATCAGCTGCAGAAATTACTACATCCTCTCCGTCAGCCGCCTTGAATACTATTGGTGCGGTCGGTGTTCCGCTATTTTTAGGAATTAGGGTTTCCCTGTATACACCCTCATGAACAATAACAGTATCCCCTGCCACAGCAACCTGTGCTGCCTCTTCCAAGGTTTTAAACGGTCTTTCTGCACTTCCGTCAGGTGTATCCTTCGTTTCGCTTGTTTGTGAAACATAATAGGTTCTTCCCATACTATTATCCGGGTAAAAAGCTTCAAACTCTCCTCTGACATATTCAAAAACATCTTCATTATTTAATATATCAGCGACGGAAAACTTATCATCTATTGCTATTATGCCATCTTTGTAGCCAACTGTCTTACCAATACTCTCTGCAAAATACCTAAGCGGTAAATATGCTTCTCCATCTTTGTATATAACAACATTATTTATCTCTGCCTTGCTACTTCCAAAAATTTCCTTGTATGCGATTTGCTTATAAAATACAAACTCAGTTTTATCATTGCGTATCAGTAAATAATCCCTATGTGGCATATCCTCTATATACATACCAAAAGCTCTTGCTAAAGTATGCGCAGGAAGATATACCCTTCCCTCAAAAGTATATGGTATTTCCCGAGGGTCATTGTTGTCTATATATCGTCTGCCTCCGTTTACCATAAGCATACTTGCTTTGGTATCCAAAAGAACTGCACTTTGAATTGCCGTTTCCTTTTCAGTAAGGTCACAAAGAAATAGCTCAACATTAGCAGTCTCAACCTTTTCCTTATTGAATATTATCTTTTTGATGGAACATGCACCCGTCACAGAAAAACTAACAATTCTCTCGCCCTTTCTTTCTGTAATTGCCAAAGAAACATTTTCAGTTATGTTTTCACCGGCAACGAGAGAAGCTGTAACAGTCCTCTCTTCTGTTACAAAAGAGAGAGAAAAATCTTGTGCCGAAGTATACGTTACATCAAACGACACCGCATTAAAAGGAAGATAAAAATCGTATGTAACGGCTCCGTCAGCATTAACATTAATACCTTCTTGTTCTACAGAGGCTTTTTCTACATCTACTATATTTTCATTCTCCAGTTCATATGTAATGGGACCCACATTATACGCAAGATAGGCAAATGTATTTTGCATACTAAGTAGCATAGTAAGCACGATTAATATGGAAACAAACTTTTTCTTCATTAGATTTCCCTTTCCTCATGACAGGACCTGTTTTTACAAAGCCTACACCTTGCCGTAATCTTTAAGGGATAGGCTTTGTATTTTCCCTGTAGGTCTTATATCGAATAATAACTCCTATTTGCCTGTCCAATTCTTCACTGCATCTACTGCTTCCTTACCGTTTCTTTCAATATAGAACTTATTCATTTCCTCAAAGCACTCATCATCATAGCCCAAGCGTTCCTCTACAGCAATGGCGTCCTGATAATATTGTTCAAATTCGGCATCGGTCTTTGCTGTCAATATCTTGGTAATTGCTTCCTCCACCGAAGTGCGTGCATTCCACATACTCTTTACGCCTTCCACATTGCCCGTGAAATTCCAAATGTTCCAGTTAAGGTCTACAATAGGCATATCCGGTACCGGCTCTACAAAATTAAACAAAAATTCGTCTATATAGTCATTTGCAACTCGTTTCACATCATAATCAGCATACATAAGCTCCGGTGCATACTTGTTAAAGTCCCTATTAATAAATTTCTCAATAAGCGGGAAGGACTCATAACCATAATCTACCAATACTTCCTTGTCGCCATTAAATAACATAGCCGCTTCAAATTCTTTATCTGTATATCTCATATTCCCATTTTCATCGGTTTCATAAAGACCACTCTTTTCAGGTCCCCAGGCAGAATATTTCATGCCTGCATCTGTATAGAAGAAATCCATAGTCCGTAAAATTTGTTCAAGCTGTGATTCTGACAATGCATCCTTAAAGAATGTCAGACAATGGCTTCCGAAAATATTCTCGGATCTTGCACTGAGAAAACGGGTAGTATCAAGCGGTATATCGATAAACACCTTTCTGTAAGAATAGTTTTTGCCTGCTGCCTTAAGAGTTTCATCTGTAGGAGGTAGATTTACTCCATATATAATTGCATATTCGCCATTATTCATTTTCTCTTCAAATGCTGCTCTTGTATCAATAAACGCTTCCTGAGGCACAAGTCCGTCACGGTAAAGGTCTGCCCAGAATTTTACATGTTCCTTAAACCAATCCTGTTTAAGCGGATTCATAAGCTTTTTTTCTTGTGCATCAAAATATACAAAATAATCGTTTCCTGTATATGCTGCATCACCCGCAAGTCCTTTCATTTGTCCAAATACACTCCAGTTATCCATACCATCATATGAATATGTGGGCCATACCTTGCGTCCATTTTCGGTTATGTTAAGCGCAGATATATCCTCCAGAAGCTTGCGGAACTCATCACGGCTTTTAATAGTGAAATCTGTAATCTCCGCATCACTAAATTCACCATTATTCATATATATATCCTGCAGTTCTGCCACAGTTCTTGCTTCGGGATGGATTTTTTTCAAAATATCATCTCTAATCCAAATGCTATCTCTGCTTGGATTAATGTATATAATGTCAGCGTACTTCTCATCGCTATACTCAGGGTCGGTGTATCTATGCATTTCATTACCCAATCTCCACAAAGTATATATCTTTCCATCATATCCTTTTTTATCATATGCAGCACGTGTGTGCTCAGTTGAGTTAATATACTTCATATAGTTTGGCATGTACTTTTCGATATACTCATCCAAAGCATATATCTTATCGCTCTCAATCATAGTCTTTATTATGCTCTGGTCAAGTCCGACTGCTACATGTGGCCATGTTTTACTGGATACCATCTTTGCAATCTTTGAATCTGCGCTTCCGCCTCCATTATCATATGAGGTTTTCTCGCTAAAACTAATTCCTGATACTCTTTTAAGTTCTGCCTGAAACTTATCGTCCTTTTTCAGCTTTCCTATTGCTTCATTATGGTCACCATAGCAATACCATACTGACAGGTCAAGTTCTGTTCCCGTCCAATCCGGCAATTCATCAATTGTGTCAACCTCCATCTCATTAATTGCCCAGGGAAGAACCGCCTCCGCTTTTTTATTGTCTTTACAACCTGCAAGTCCACCAATCATCAGTGTCATACATAATAATCCTGAAACTACCTTTAATTTTTTACTTTGTTCCTTCATTACTATTCCCCCTCATATTTATCTTAATATAAATATTTGTACATATTAATATTACTGTTTAACCCTTAACGCCACCCAGTGTAACACCTGTTACAAAATACTTTTGTATAAAAGGATAAACTATAATAATTGGTATAGTTACTATAATAACCTGAGCAGACTGTACTGCTTCGCCCGTTACCTTCATACTTCTTGCAATATCCTCTGCGTTCTTTCCCGACTTAATTGCCTCCATCAGCAGGGCCTTCATGCGTTCGGTCTGTTTCAATGTCTGCATCAGCTTATACTGCAGTGTGTGTAAATCCGGATCTTGTATGTAGTAAAGCGTAGATGTCCATTCATTCCACGAATTAACTGCTATCCATAGCACTATTGTTGCTAAAATAGGCTTACACAACGGCAAAACTATCCGGCTAAACAATGTCCACTCCTGCGCTCCGTCTATGCGGGCCGCCTCTATTATTGCATCCGGAATGCTTGACTGCATATAAGAACGAATAATGATTACATTATAAAAATTCCACATCGTCGGCAGTATATATACCCAGAAATTATCCAGCAATCCGATTCTGGAAAACAAGATATAGTTAGCAATGGTGCCGCCCGTAACATACATTGGTATCAGAAAATATAAATTCGCAATTTTCATTCCCCAAAGGTTTCTTCGCGATAACGCGTATCCTGCCATAAACTGAACCAGTACGCCGCCTACTACCTGACACAGAACCTTGCAGACAGTAACAAAGAATGCCTTATACATCGAAACATCGGCAAGCAAAACCCTGAAATTCTCAAAAGTAAACGCTCTGGGCCATAAACCAACCCCGCCACGCATTGTGTCTGTTCCCTCGTTTAATGACTTTGCAAGAATGTTCAAATACGGAACCAACGTAATAAGGATTATAAACAGCATAACAAGTCCATTGAATACTTTAAAAACAGCATAGCTCTTACCTTCATTTTTCATCTTATTAACAAACATACCTTATCCCCCCTATATAAGCGACACATCGTTGATTTTCTTTGAGATGTAATTGCTGCCCAATATAAGCACAAGGCTCATAAGTCCGCTTATAAAGCTAAAAGCTGTAGAAACAGGATAGTTACCGTTTTCAATACCTTCTTTGTACACAACAGTTGAAATTACTTCAAAATCTATAAAAGTATTCTGCAAACCGTAAACCAAGTCAAAGTTTGATGTAAACAAGCCGCCAATCTGCAGCACAAGCAACATAATTATTGTAGTACTCAGGCATGGCAGGGTTATGTGCCAACATTGTTTAAACTTCCCCGCACCATCAATGATAGCTGCTTCGTAAAGTTCAGGATCTATGCCTGAAAGAGCTGAAAGATAAAGGATTGAGCTCCAGCCTAAGCTTTGCCATAATGTCAGTATCAAAATATTCGGTACAAAAAAATCCTGCAAGCTTAAAAACAAAATTCGTTCTGTTTCAGCCCCAAACATCGCAACACGAATATCATTGATTATACCTGAGCTGCTGTAAAGTGTAGTAGCGATACCCACAACTGCAATGGTGGAGATAAAGTGCGGCAAATAGCTGACTGTCTGCACAAAACGCTTAAATCTTATATTCCTTATCTCGTTCAGCAGCAATGCAAAAATCAAAGGTAACGGAAACACCAATGCCAAATTCAATAGACTTAGCTTCAGGGTATTGAATATCGCCTTATACATTGCCGGTATCTGGAAAATTTCCTTAATATTTGTTAAGCCGACAAAGGGACTTCCCATAATACCCTCAAACGGATTGTAATCAACAAATGCTATGTAAAGTCCTGCCATTGGAATATAGCAAAAAACTAAAGTCAATATTATTCCAGGAAGCAAAAACATATATGTCATTTTATTCTTTTTCAGGCATTTAACTGCTTCACTTTGTCGCCAAGAAGTTTTAGTGGTTTTTGTCTGTAGAGCATTATCCTTTTTTTGTTTTATTTTCACACAAATCTTCCTTTATTAAATATTTTTTATGGCCTAGTTCTTTTTTTCTAACTCCAAATTCTGTCATTTGCCCACTCTGAATCCCAATTAGAAGTAGGCGCCCACGCTTTTTGACACTTTTCATGAAGATGCTGTGCAATCAATTCTTCGTTAAGCTCGTCAATACCAAGACCCGGCTTATCCGGAACAGTTGCAAATCCATCCTTTATCAAAGGCTTGTCAATTCCTATCGCAATGTCATTCCACCATTCGATTTCACTGGAATGATATTCAACAGCTAAAACATTTTGAACTGCAGCTGCTGTATGAATTGCTGCCATGCAGGCAATGGGGCTTTCTGCCATATGAATTGCCATAGCAACACCGTATTTATCACACATGTTTCCAAGCTTTTTCATTTCCAGAGCACCACCTACAGTAAGTATATCTGGGTGTACTACAGAAACGCCTCCCTGCGCCATTAACGGCTCAAAGTTTTCGGCAAGATAAATATCTTCACCAGTGCAAATCGGAACATTACAACCTTGTGCAATCTTTACATAATGGTTTGTATAGTGCCATGGAGCAATATCCTCTATCCATGCAATGTTATATTTCTCCAAACGCTTTGCAAACATAATACAATCTTCAATACAGATATGACCGAAGTGATCAATCGCCAGAGGCACTTCATATCCGATTACTTCTCTAACCTCTCTGACATAGTTTTCAAGGTAATCCATACCCTTTTGAGTTAAATGTATACCGGTTGCATGATGAGGAATTGTAAATGTTTCATAGTTTTTTCCAAGCATCATATCCCTGTCTATTGAGCCCTTTTGATGGTTGATAGCTTTCATAGAATATTTTTTTATATCCTCCAAAAAACCAACCGGTGCATTTAAGCAACCGGGTTCGTCAAGCATCAGCTCAATGCCCAAATCCATTTTCAAGAAAGTAAACCCTGCATCCAATCTCTTCTGCAGTGCCTTACCCATATCTGTCCCCGTATGCTTTCCGTCAACGTCAGTATCGCAGTACATACGAACCTTATCCCTGAATTTTCCGCCTAACAGCTGGTAAAGCGGAACTCCATATGCCTTGCCGGCTAAATCCCATAAAGCAATTTCAACACCCGAAACGCCGCCGCCCTGTCTTGAATGTCCGCCGAATTGCTTAATTCTTCTGAAAAGCTTATCAACATTACACGGATTTTCTCCTATAAGTCTGCTTTTAAGCATTAATGCATATGTAGCACTTGACGCATCGCGCACTTCTCCGTAACCAACCAAGCCCTGATTTGTTAAAATTTTTATCAGAATGCAATGTTTAGGTGCACCATCAATTTCAGCAACTAACAAATCTGTAATTTTTAAATCTGATGGCTTTGAATATGTATTGATGTTCATAAATCCATTCATCTCCTCAATAAAATAATTTTAATATACATAAGTCCAATAATAATGATAGCATATTCCGATATTTAAATCTTCAACTATCTTATGAAATTCGCAAAGAATGTTATGTATTTTCGTATATTCTTGACAAAGAATTTTTTATCAAGTATAATAAATCGTGAGTAGTTAACAATTATATTATACTACACTTCATATTCTGTAGAAAGGAGAACAACTATGGATATTAGGGTAATCTCTCTTTCTCCTCCCGACTCTCAACACGATTTTCCGCTGAAGCTTTTTCACAGCCACCCGAGTCCTCAACCCCGTTCATTTCGTGAGCACAGGCACCTTGAATTTGAAATAGGGTATTTCAAATCAGGCAGTGGTACTTACAAAACTTCAACTACTGATTATTCAATAAGAGCCGGAGATGTTTTTATTTTCAGAAGTAACGAGTTTCATTGGATTTCAAAAATTAATCCTGACGAGCCAATGGAAATTATGAACATTCATTTTGAGACCAGGTTAATCTGGTCTTCTTATGATATGTTCTATCTTCCCGAATCTCTCAAATTGTTTACGGATAAAAGCATCAGCAGTTTTTGCAACCGCTTAGACAGGAAAAATCCATATCACAAAGAGGTTGAATCTATTCTGCTTAATATTGAAACAGAGATGCAGAACAAATATCAGGAATACAGTCTTATGGTCAAAAATAATCTTCTTTCCTTTTTTGTTCTTTTAATTCGCCATTTTGATTATAAAAATAAAGATAAATCAGATTTCCTGATATGTAAAAACTCAAAGGAATCCATAGAAGCTTCTATGGACCATATACAAGCCCATTTAAGTGATGATTTGAAACTATCTGAAATTGCCAGAGTCGCTAATTTAAGCGAAACCTACTATTCTACCGTTTTTAAAAAACTGAACGGAGTCTCTCCTTGGGAATATATTATTTCCAAACGAATTGAACTTGCTATATCATATCTTTGTAACAGCAGTCTCACGATGATTGACATAGCATTAAAATGCGGTTTTAAAAACACAGCAAATTTTAACAAAACATTTAAAAAAATTACTGGTAGAACCCCTACAGAATACAAATCTAAAAAACAACCAGTTATTGATTAAAAATTACAAGGAGCCGCGGCATATTGCCACAGCTCCTTATAATTTTTATATTACAATTTCTATATATTTCTTTCCCCAGACAGGGCATAAGCTTATTTCACGCTTTTTGCTGTGTTCAACGTTTTTCGTGATTACCCTTTCTGCCGTCTCAATCTTTAGTTCATAATCACCATAAAAGCCCTTAAATGTGCCAACACCCTTGTCATCCGTCACAAAAGTTTCTTCCGTATGCCACTCCTTATTAATCAAAGAATCAAGCACATCAAACGTAGGCTTTTTGCTCAAATCACTTCTCAGGAGTCCTCCAAGCAAGCCGTTGTCTTCATTTCCGTCAACGAAACTCCAATAAATAATTTGTTCAACATTCTTATGGCTAAACCAAATGGAATAAAGGTATTTAAGTAACTCTGCCTGTATTTCCTCATCTTCCACCATATTCGTATACGCAGGTATCATAACTCCCGTTATATGAATAGGACGGTTAAAATCAGAATATTTATCGAGTGTTTTATAAAGATGAACGGGATCATATGCCTTTCTGTACTCCTCCAGCTCCTTCGGCCACCATCCCACATACATATGAACACGCATCGAGTCAAGAAACTGTTCCCTTGCACTCATTGACATTCCGAATTCCATGCCGATTGCATCTATTTTTACGTTTTCAGACAAAAGCCGTTCAATCGCCATATAATAACGGTCTCTGTTAACACCAAGTCCGTCATACCACACATGAGAAAGCTCATTTATGACAATCTGATTGCAGGACATATACTTTTCTGCTTGTTTAAGGCACCATGCAACATAATCATTATCATTATAAAAGCTTACATTTTCATCATAACCGAACATTCCCCGTATTGCCTCAACAGTCCGTACTTTTGATGAGTATTTCTCAGATATTTCCTTTATGCTTCTGCTTAATTCCGATTTAACCTCATCACTGCTTTTACCATATAACCATTTTGGAAACATACCTTCTGAAGCAAGGGGCTGAAAGCGAGGCTCAATATCATTTTCCGTGCAATAATCCATGCATAAATCCGTTACCGAACTGCAATTTTGGGAGTCACCAACCCAGTCAGGCTGAATATTTGCCAGATTGAACAGCTTTTTAAAGCTATCACCGTAATCACCGTTTTTATCAGGATTTTTCAGGTCGGCACCAAACTTGAATTCATGATTTTTCAAAACAGCAGTAACCCTTGCACCCTTAATGGGATTTTTATTTTCATCAAGCACTTTTATGCTTAAATATCCTTTTCGGTTCTGTTCAATACCGTTATTTACATTATCCGTCACATAAGCACTATGCTCGCGAAACAACTTAAGAGAATTTTTCCTGTTTTCCATTTTCACCATACTCCTATATACTGATTTTTATGCAGCCGGTCTCTTTTTTTGAAAAACTTATTTTATGTGATGATACTTTTCCGTCAAACTCAACGTCAACGTCATAATCACCGTAAAAGCCTCTGAAGCTGCCTTTTCCGTTATTGTCGGTAACAAACCTTTCATTTGTCCGCCATTCTTTGTTTATGAGGTTGTTAAGTACGGTAAATGCAGGTTTTTCACTAAAATCAAACCTTAAAAATCCACTGTGAAACTGATTTTCTCCGTCCGTCATGTTTCCGCGCTCTGCTGCGGCATATCCGTCTATAAAGTTCCAGTAAACTATCTGCTCCATATTTTTATGACTAAACCATATTGAATACAGATTTTTAAGTATTTCCGCCTGAATCTCCTCATCAACCGCATCATCGGAATATGCAGGAATGCTAATTTCCGTCATCTGAAGCGGAAGCCCAAACTCTGCATATTTATCCATAATTCTATATAAAAACTCAGGATTATAAGTTTTTCTGGTCCAGTCGTATTCATCCTCCGGCTTGGTATACATATGAAACTGCAGCCCGATAGCGTCAACTCTTGCGCCCTTTCTCAAGAGATTTTCAATTTGCATATAACAGCGGTCTCTGTTGGTACCGTTACCGGCGTACCAGGCATGGCCATGCTCATTTATGGCAATCTGATTATTTGGCATAAACTTTTCCGCTTCTTTGAAACACCAGTAAACAAAGTCATCCTGCTTGTAAAAATCTATATTATTCATGTCCCAGTTCAGTTCATTTGTAACTTCCATTGACGGGATTTTGTCGGCATATCTTTCTGCCACTTCCGCTATTCTCCTGCTTAATTCCTTTTTCACTTCAAACGTGCTTTTTCCGTATAACCACCGCGGAAAACCCGTCTGATACGCAAGGGCGTGTTCACGGGGTTCTATGCCGTTTTCTTCGCAATATTCAATGCAGGTATCAATGGGAGGCCGTCTGTACATCTCAGGGCATCCTTTTTCATAACGCAGCAAGCCCTTTTCGGGCTCTATTGTTGACCAGTAAAAAGGCAAAGTGGCAATGTTAAATATATCTTTAAACATTTTCCTGTATTTTTTGTTCTTTTCTTCGGTTTCAAACTGGTCAAGAGCAAACAAATTTGCACCAAATTTGAATTCATGTTTCTTATGTGAAACAGAAATGCATGCTCCTTTTATAGGTCTGCCTTGTGTATCAGTCACTTTTATAGTACAGTTTCCTTTTCTGAACTGCTCTATTCCCGTTTTAATTCTCTCTTGCATAAATTCTTCCTGCTCATAAAACAGCTTCAATACATCTTTTCTCGAATTCATCACTCTCACCACTTTCGGTTATTCTCTTTATACTAGACTTCCCTTATTCTTATTTCTCCCAAACATCTTTTACAAAGCCGATTGCGTATCGTTGGGGTCGCCATTTATCGCTAAATCATATTCTAATGACCAATCCAGTCCTCTATATTCGGCGGCTCTATCATCCTTTTCAATAAAGTCCATAAGCAAGTCAAGCATTTCCTTAGACCATGTATTTTTATCAATCTGCGAAGTTGTAAATTTATTTAAAGTAATCATTTCAAAGCCAAACAAATCCTTCACCTGTGTCTTTGCAGCCCCGCCAACAACTTCTTCAACAAGATGACTGGGGATAAATAACACACCGCCACCTGCACCAAAAACTACATCGCCGGGCAGACAAATCGCATTGCCTATACGAGTTGCAGTATTATAACCCGTCATAATAAAATCACGGATAGGAGTAGGGTCAATCCCACGATAATACACCTGAGTATCTTCAACCTTTTTCATCTGTTCGGTGTCACGCACCCCTCCCCAGATTACAGCACCACCGTTTTCGTTCTTTGTTTTGTTTTTAAGTCCTGTTGTTAGGTTTCCGCCAAGGAAAGTTCCCTTATATATTTTATCGTACATATCAATTACCGGAACATCATACTCCATAAGGTTATCTATAACCCACTGATTATATGTACCTGTTCTGTTTTCTGAACGTCCTATATCCTTTACCACTTCATCAAGGTCGGGACGATATGGACAATATGTAGCAGTTACAGCTCGTCCTATCAGCTTTCTTCCATCATCATGCAAAGTATGCAGTCTACCCTCAAACTGACTTTCATAGCCCTTTACAAAAATCGGTTTCCACACCTCTTCAAGTGTAAGTGTTTTCAGTGCCTTTAAATATTTTTCATCAACCTTTGGTCTGCCGTCGGGAAGTCTTTCGCCTTTCCACTGCGGTGTCAACTTTATTATTTCTTCTCTTACATTAAAATTCATTTAAAATCTCTCCTTTTTATCTCTGCACTCTTGCACCTGCACCGCCCATAATGGCTTCAACCTCTTTTTTGTTTGCCATTGTGGTATCACCGGGCGTTGTCATAGCAAGTGCTCCATGTGCTGCTCCGTAATTAACAGCAAGTTCTGGGTTTTCCGTTGTCATAAGTCCATAGATAAGACCTGATGCAAAGGAATCGCCTCCGCCAACTCTGTCCATTATCTCTAAGCCCTTATAGTCCTTTGCCTTATATACCTTGCCATCTGACCAACAAATTGCACTCCAATCATTAACCGTCGCAGTTTTTACCTCTCTTAATGTTGTTGCAATCACCTTGAAGTTTGGATAGTCCTTTGCTGCCTCTGCTATCATTTTCTTGTAACCCTCAAGATTAAGCTCTTTTAAGTTCTCGTCATTCCCCTCAACCTTTAAACCAAGACATGCTGTAAAATCTTCCTCGTTGCCAATCATTACATCAACATATTTTGCAATCTCTTTGTTTACCTCTTGTGCTTTCTCCAATCCACCGATTGCACTCCACATTGACGGGCGATAATTTAAGTCATAAGAAATAATCGTTCCGTGCTTTTTAGCAATCTTTACAGCATCTAAAACTGTTTCACAGGACTGCTCTGAAAGTGCGGCATAGATACCGCCCGTATGTAACCACCGTACACCAAGTGTACCGAAGATATATTCAAAGTCAAAGTCTTTTGGGGTTGCTTTTGATATTGCAGTATTTGCTCTGTCTGAGCATCCAACAGCTCCTCTTATTCCATAGCCTCTTTCTGTAAAGTTGAGACCATTTCTGCAAATTCTGCCTATTCCGTCAGTTTTCATCCAATGAATAAGTGATGTATCAACACCGCCCTGCTCTATGAAGTCCTCCATAAGATAGCCAACCTCATTTTCTGCAAATGCAGTAATTACAGCTGTATCCATCTTAAAGCACTTGTGAAGTCCGCGGATAACGTTATACTCTCCACCACCCTCCCAAGCACGAAACTGCCTTGCCGTTCTTATTCTGCCCTCACCCGGGTCGAGTCTGAGCATAACCTCGCCAAGTGATACCGCATCATATTTGCAATTTTCTTTTTCTTTTAAGTTTAATTTCATTTGTCTCCCCCTACGCTCTGATATTTTTTACAAGCTCCACTGCTTCTCTTGTAAGTTCTGTTATCTCGTCGAATTTGCCTTCTGCTATAAGGTCACCCTTAACCATCCAGCTTCCGCCACAGCAAACTATGTTACTGCATGAGAGATATTCAGAAAGATTCTTTGCATTTATTCCTCCGGTCGGCATAAACTTAACCATTCCGTAAGGAGCACCCATTGCCCTGATCATCGCAACTCCGCCTGACTGCTCTGCAGGGAAAAACTTAACAACTTCAAGTCCTCTCTTCACAGCCTGCGCAACCTCTGAGGGAGTGATGCAACCGGGGAAAACGGGTATATTCTTTTCAATACAATAGTCCACAATCTCAGGGTCAAAACCGGGGCTGACAATGAACTTTGCACCTGCACCAACCGCTCTGTCAACCTGCTCGGTGGTGAGGACTGTACCTGCACCGACTAACATTTCGGGATATTTTTCACTCATAAGACGGATTGACTCCTCCGCAGCATCTGTTCTGAATGTTACCTCTGCACAAGGAAGCCCGCCCCTTACAAGAGCATCTGCAAGGGGGACTGCGTCCTCTGTCTTTTTAAGCACCACTACGGGCACTACTCCATATTCTCCAATTATTTTTTTCATCTTTGTCCTCCTTTACAAATGCATACCACCGTCTGCAATAATCTCGCTGCCTGTTATGTAACGCCCTTCATTGCTGCACAGTAGCAATACAGCTCCGTTCATATCACCTGCATTTCCTATATATCCTGCAGGGATAGACGCAACAACCTTATCACGAAACTCCTTATCGGCTAATGCCTTATCATTTCTCGGTGTTTCTATTGCCCCCGGTGCAATATTATTTATAGTAATCCCATAGGGAGCAATATATGGAGCAATATTCTGTACCAGTTTCATCTGTGCAGCCTTTGTGACTCCATAAATTGCTAATTCAGGGTGATTGTTATACTGATTGGTACTTCCAATTGTAACAATTCTTCCCCATCCCTTTTGCTTCATATAGTTTATATACTTTTTAATTATAAAATAACTGCTTTTCAGGTTGCAGTTTATATGCCTATCAAACTCTTCTTCTGAAAATTCACCCCAAGGCTTTTTAATTTGGATTGAAGCATTAAGTACAAGAATATCTACTCCTCCGGTCTGAGCAAAAAGCTTGTCTGCGACTCCGGATTCAAATAAATCTGCCTCAACAATACTGTCTGTTCCTACATACTTTGCCGCTAAATCCAACTTTTCCGAAAAATTCTGTCCGTGAACAAAAACCTTTGCTCCGGCATCCCGCAGTGTTTTGGCAATTTCTTTACCAATACCTTGTGACGACCCGGTAACAAGCGCGGTTTTACCTTTTAAATCGAACATGTTTTCACCCCTTTTATCCATATATTTTGCTGCTATTCATTTCTGTAGTATTCACTTTGCAGCCTTGCTTTTCATTTTCAAGAAGCCACTCAAATACTCCATAATTTCCGTATGTATCCGTCCACGCATCGTGTGCACTTTCAGGATAAACAGTCAACCTTGCATTTCCTCCGGCACGATTTACTGCATCAACCATTCTTTCACTTTCATCCATCGACACAACGTCATCCTTGGCTCCATGAAACGCCCATACCGGTATGTCTTTAATCCTTGCTGCATTCCAGTACATTCCGCCTCCACAGATTGGGACAATCGCAGCAAACACCTCAGGACAACTCATTGCAAGCTGCCACAGTGCATATCCGCCCATACTTGCACCAATACCATAAATTTTTCTTTCATCAGTAAAAGAAATGGTAGAAATATACTTTGTAAATTCAATGACATTACTGAAAATATCAAACCACGTATCAGCATTACACAAAGGCGCCACAACAATGAAAGGAAATTCCGAATGTTTTTGTATTTCCTCAAAAAATGGGTTTGTAAAAACCTTGTTTATATCATTTCCCCTCGTACCTGCACCATGTAAAAACATCAATACAGGATACTTATTTTCAATCTCATAGTCCTTAGGGAATTTAACAGCATACTGCATCCCATTAAATTCCAATATATTATAGTCATCCATTACTATCCCCTCAATTCTTCTAATTTATAGGTCATATTAAATTCCATAATAAATCTGTTAGGAACATCAAACCTTTCAGGATTTTCGCTGTTGCTTTCAAACATATCATAGTGATTGGGAACAGCTACCGTCGGCTGAATTTTTTCCGTCAATCTAATAGCCTCTTCAACAGTCATGTTGCCAAGTTTTCCATTGATGCAAATGAACACATAATCACATATGATACTCTCTAACCTTTCGTTATAGAAGGTATCCCCTGAAAAATATAGTCTTTTACCTTTATGTTCAACAAGAACTCCAATTGCAGGGACAGTATGGTCGGCAAAAACAGCATTAATTTTAAAATCACTAACCTCTATGACAGTCCCATTGTCAAAAGGTTTATAATTTTTAACTCCTAACTCCCTCAGTACTTCCTCACAACAGGAGGGAGCCAAAAACAGTATGTTTTCTTTATTCATTTTGGGGATAGCATCAATATCAATATGGTCAAGATGATTGTGGGTACATATTATTACATCCGATTTTACATCTTCAGGTTCAATCGGAACCGGCTTTGTTCTCGGTCTGCCCGCCAGTCTGTTTACCGCATCCGATAAATACGGGTCAATACATATTTCTGTCTTTCCGTCATTTAATATATATCCGCTTTGTCCTAACCAAGTAATATACATTTTCCCACCTTCTACATCTAAATTTATGGTTATATATCGTTATGGTAACACACAGCAACTATGTTTTTCAACAAGTATGTTATGATTATTGCAAATAATTTTATGAATTTTATCCCACGCACTGATAAAGACTCGGTTATATCATCCTTTTTAATCAATTATACAAACTCAATGCCGATATCGTGAGCAGTAAGCATAGGTAGATTAAACGCAAACTAAAAGGATTGAATCCTGTTCAATACAAGATTCAATCCTCATTAGTCGCATAGCCGTAATTTTTCTCTAACTTTTGGGAGTCAGTACACTTCTCATTTATCCTCAATCTATGCACTATCACACAGATCCGATCATACTGCAAAGTGCCTCCACTTGAATTTTAAGTTGTTTTTTCAGTCATTCTTGCGGCTTTATATATTTGGGTATTAACGCTTTATCATAGTTTTTCTCTCAATCTTTGTTCGTATCTTCACCTTTAAATCAGCAAAGCGTAAATGCAAAACTTACCTCTTTTTCTGTTAGTCTGTATTTCTCTAAAAGCTCAGGTCCGCATGATGCAGAGCCTACACCTGAATTCTTATAATCAATCCGGATATTCATAGCACCATTTTCTTTCAACTCGTCTATATGCGTAGCCGTTGTCAACATCTCGGAACTGTATTTCGAAACATTTATTTCAAACACTTCTTCTGCATAAAAGTCCAATCCGTCATTGATATGAAGTTCCTTACAGTTTATATGATTTCCATGTTCCTGCGGCATTATATACGGTATGTATTCTGCATCAATACTGCTCTCAAAAAATCCCGTTGTGGTGTGATATTTCATATCGCAATAATTTTCATACGGACCTTTGCCGAAATAGCTGAATCCTCCGCTTTTACGAACAGTCTTAAATTCAAAACCAAGTCTAGGCAGCCAAATACAGTTTTCTTTTATCTTAGCGTCAAGTTTTACACGCATTTCGCCGCTTTTACAAAATTCATAACATATTGTATACCTCAAAAAGGGCATTCTTCCAACACCTGCAAGGCTTCCCTCAAAAATAAGGCTATCTTCCGAACTTTCAAAAGAGTATACCCTGTTAAAAATTCTGTCAAAGTTTTCACCCTCCCAGATATTCAAATGTCCCCATTTCGCCTTAATGTTTCTCTCGTTGTCAATCGGGGCACGCCATACACTAAGTCGAACAGGCTCTACAAGCTGTTCTTTTCGGTTTTTAATAATACTTACAGGCATCCCTGTGTGCTTTGAAATTTCATAAACCCTGCCTTTGGCTCTCACGACAAAGCTATTGGTTTTTTCTTTTACCTGTAAATGAATATATTTCTTTTCCTCCTTTATCAAAGAGGTCAAATTTTCACTTTCCCAAAGAGCCACCTCTTCGCTTTTTGAATCAAAAACTCTGCATACAACATATGCACCAAGCCTACATTTTTCAAGGACAGAAAAGTGTATTACTCCACTTTCTTTCGGTTCCAAATCAAGCCTGATTTCTTTTGTCTCAACAGTTTCGCCATCAACATTGACATCCAGTCTGACAACGTACTCGTTAAGATTTGTAAAATCATAAAGATTTGTTACCCTGACTGCGTCACCACACAACTCAAACGCCACGTACTGGTATGTATATTTTGCATTAAGCGAGCCCGCTTTAACCTTACGGTCGTGTGTTACCAAGCCGTCCGCACAGAAATTCCCATCACTGGTAAGCTCACCAAAGTCACCACCGTATTGGGGCACACCGTTTTCAATATATGTATGGTCTGCCCATTCCCATATGCAACCGCCTATCAGCTTAGGATATTTATAAATAACATCCCAGTAATCCTTCGTATCACCAGGACCATTGCCCATTGAATGGCAATATTCGCATAGAAAGAAAGGCAAGTGCCAATCCTTATTTAAAGCATATTCCTCTATCTGAGCAACCGACGGATACATAATTGAATGCATATCAGGCCTTGTATACAGCGACGGGTCCTGCGGCCCGCCTGCAAACCAACCATACGCCGTTCTGGATGCATCTTCACAATGAATCAGCCGCTTTTTATCAGTAAGTCTCAGCCATTTTATCATTTCATCATTGTTGGTACAAAAACCGCTTTCATTGCCCGTGGACCACGAGAATACACACGGATGGTTTTTGTCCCTGTGGTAGGTTCTTTGCATCCGTTCAACGTACGATTCTCTCCACTCAGGAAGATTTCCTATCCATTCGTGATTTCCACCAGGGCAATCGTATCCGGCCCCGCCTGCCACGCGGTTCACAAAACCATGTGTCTCTATATCCGCTTCAACCATTACATAAAAGCCCATTCTGTTGCAGAGCTCTAAAAACTTAGGATGAGGCGGATAATGTGAGGTTCTTATACAGTTAATATTAAATGACTTCATCAGTTTTAAATCATTAATCAATTCATCCTCTGTCATTGTATAGCCGTTTATCGGATGGGTATCGTGATGGTTTACACCCTTAAGCTTTACCGCAGCTCCGTTTACTGTAAACGCACCTTGTTCATTTACTCCATACTCAACAAAACCAACACTTTGACGAATAACCTCGCCACAGCTTTCAAAAACCAACTCATATAAATATGGTTTTTCCGCATTCCATTTTATTGGATTTTCAACGATAAATTCTGCAGAATTTTCAGACATTTTGCTTGCAATGAAGTTTCCCCCACCATCATAAAGACTTACTTTACCGCTGCCTTCAAATACAACATCTATCGTATTGTTATTTGTCTTAATATCAATATCTCCGATATGCCCCTCCGGTCTTGAAAGGATATACACATCACGAAAGATTCCATTATACCTGAAACAATCCTGATCTTCAAGATAGCTCCCCGAACACCATTTATGCACCTTTGCACAAATTTTATTTTTTCCGTTCTTAACATATGCTGAAATATCAAACTCCGCCTGGAGTCTGCTCCCTTGCGAATATCCTACATATTTATCATTTATATAAAGCTCAACACACGACGAAACCCCCTCAAAAACAATGTAGTGTTTCCTGTGCTTGTCTTTTATTTCAAAGCTTCTCGTATAAACACCCATTGGATTATCTTGCGGTACATAAGGAGGGTCAACAGGATACGGGTATACCACATTTGTGTAATACGGTTTTTCATATCCACGACACTGCCAGCATGACGGCACATCAATCTTATCTTTTTTTGAAGGCTTTTCGTCATAATCTCGTTTATAAAATTCAAAATCCCATACTCCGTTAAGAGAGATATATGTCCCCTTGTCCTCAGGAATATAATACGCTCGCTGAGCAATACGGTTTTCCTGTATGCACTTTAGATTTTCGTATTTTCTCATATAACAGTACCTCCCCGGCAAGAAGCCAAACATTTTTCCTGATTTTAGCACACTCATTAAAGTTTGTCAAATAATAAGCCTTGGTATATGCCTTTCTGCAGTTGCTGCCAATCACCCGAAGCCGCACATAGCCCATATCTTCTTCAATTGCAAAACCCGCTTTTTGTATGGGTTTATCGTCTTTCTCCGCAAAGCAGAAAAAATCAAGTTGGGCTTACCTAAAAGCAAAATTCTGACAAGTGTTAATCCTTCATCGCCTGTCATCGGATCTTTGCAGTACAAATTTGTACTTTTCAAAAGTTACATATTGGTCATTCTTTCCCACAAATGTAATCCACCGACACGATTATGTTCCATAATGCGAACTTTTGAAAATGCTTCTTTATCTAAATCCTCAATTGTTGCATAAGGAAAAACTTTAAGTTCTGTAAACAAATTATACTTACGATTATAACCTCTTTCAAAATGGAAATTCTTCATCAACTTCTTTTTTGTTTTTTTCACAGCACAACTCATATTCCTCTTTAAAAGTCGCATACCATATGCTTTCACATTCAAAATTCATAATACAAAATAGATTATCTGAAATTTGCTTATCCCCATTTTTTAAACCATCTTTAACTATGTTTTTTCTGTAATCAGTCAATTTAACAGAAGAATTAAACACACAATCACAAAAAAATGTTAATACATACTTCTGCTCCGAACTATTGCCACCACCTAACTTCATAAATAACTTATCTAATATTTGTTCTCTGTTTGACAACAGATATAATTTATCATTTATCCATGTTCCTAAAGAACCTTGAGAATTACATTCTTCCTCTTCTTCTAGTGCAAAAGGATTATCTACATACTCAATTTCGCCATTTTTTATAGATTCGTATATGAAATTTTCAATTCGTAATTGTGCAAGTCTATCTATGTGACTATATGTACTCTCCATAAAATAATGAAAGTACATACGCAAGTCCCTATTGTTTTGACAAATCATCAAACTTGAAGTTACTACCTGAATAAAATCAGAAAACTCTGCACTTGATAATGAATTCATTAATTCATTTAAGAAATTTTTTAATTTATTTTGAGTTAGTGCTTCCCTATCTTTGTACAATTCCAATAAAAGATCATATCTTTTCTTTACTGGAATTTATTTTATTAGCAATTCAGCATATTCTTTTGATGAAGTAAAATTTGCATCATAAATTAAGTCCTTTAAGCTATCAATCTTTGACTTCCCGCCAGAACTGTCCATTTGATTTAAAACATAATTAACAAATAATATAATAGCCTCCGAATCGTTTTGTGTATATGTTGTTTTTTCGTGACTTAAAGGGTTTCTTATTGATTGCATTAAGCCTTTTAACAAAAAGCCTATCCCTTGCTGAACATCTTTTTCTGTTGTGGTTTCATTTTTATTGACTAAAATTACAGGAGAATTTCCAAAAAGAGTATTCTCCACCAATTTTGTTCCATCTTTGTCAATAATACCGCTTTTTTCTCTTAGAAATTCACATACATATAACATTGCATCTCTTACAGATTCTGTATAATCTTTTCCTTCGTAATGTGCATATACGGCTTTCCACAAATCATTTCTTAGCCTGTTTTTTATTTCCATTTGCAACTCCTCCTTTTCATCAAGAATACATAATTCATTTCTTCTAAAATCTATTTATCCCCATTGCATAAACCTTTATTTCATAGTTCAATTTTCATTCACAAGAATTTCATATATCATTATAATTATTTATTGTTCACAACACTTCCAGTGTATCCGGATATATATTCCTTGCATTTGTTAAATCTCTGAACTGCCTTATCTCCGTTTGGCTGACTTTAAATCGAATTATATCACCAATTTTTAATTCTTCATACATTCCTGTTCTATAAAAAATCCAATGGGTTTCCCCGCTTAAAAGTTTTTCATCCAAATTTAATAACCCCTGAATTTTATAACATTTAAAGTCATGCGGAACATTTCGTACATCTGCAATTTTAACTGTATAGAAACCATCATCGTCCTTTTCAATCAATGTTGTTTTTTTTAATGAATCAATATATAAATCCAAATAACGACTAAACTCATTCGAGTTAATTGTTTTTGTAATGCCGTTATTAAAAAACTCATCGTGGATAGCCATTAGCCCTTCTTTTTTATCACCATAACACATTTGGGTTCCAATTATGGGGGTATTGTTTAAATCATCATAAGTAATCGGAGAAAATAATACCGGTATAATTTTTTGGTCCTGAATCCACGCTGCACCAAGTTCAGCCATACAAAACCTGCTTTGCAGGTAGTTTTGTGTAATGAAGCAAATGATTTTTTCAGAAGAAATCATTGCATCTTTAATCTTTTCAGAAAACATTCTTCCTGTAGGTAAATTTTCATGCAATGATATGGAGAATATATCTTCTTTTTGTATGTTCATTCCCAGAACAAGGAGATTAATAAAATCCCTCACCTCACTATTATCTTTAGCACTATGACTTATAAAAACTTTATACATTTTCATTCCCCTTTCTTTTGTTAAAACAAGATAACAACGCTTCCTTCTTTAATTTGAATTTCAAATTTGCATCTTCTAAAGCTTGTCTATATTGAAGAGTTGCAAGCTTTAAACCATCACCTATCATCCTTACAGTTTCACATTCATATTCAGGTATCTTAAGCTGTTCCATTTTTTTTGTTCCCAGAACACGAATTGTCGTTCCGGTTTGTATTAAGTTAAGTGCCCGTTGACCTTTTTCGGACAACAGATACTCATATAAAACATAAGGCGAGTACCTGTCTGTGTTCACTCTAAGAATCATTAGGTTTCCACTTATATAAGCCGAACTGGGATTTGGCGGGACAATAGCTAATTTTATCGTTGCACCTTTTGCAGTAATAATAATATCGTCTTCCTTTATAAGGAATTTTTCTTCCCATAATGGATTACCGCCTTCGATAACTTCAGCCGTTTCATATATTATCTCGCCCTCTTGAATATCACGAACATTAAGTAAATATCTTTCTTTTGAATTAACCGCTCTGTTGCCCGACAGATCCTGTATTCCTCGTGTCACACAGGCTATATCCCTTATGGCTAATTGCCCATCCAGAACGCCCTCGCCAGCCAGATATATTTGAGGATTTAATATATAGTCCTTGCTCACTATTTCATCATAATCAACAATTCTCGCAAATGGTTCTTCTGCTTTATATTCGTAAAACATCCGGAAAATTTGTTCAATTGTATTATCATGCAATGTAGGCGTTGACTCCTGATTCAAATCTATAAAAAGTACTGTCCCTTTTCTTTCTTCTGAACGCCCTTTTTCAAAAATTAGCAAATTCATTGGCAAATTATAATTCGGGTAAATACTGTTTGGAAGCGTCATAACAGCATCAACACAATCAGCATCAATAAAATGCTTTCGTAAAAAATATTCATTTTCCCTAACAAGAGCACCTTTTGTCACCAGCAAAAATGCACGATCTCCCGAAGTTAACTGTTGTAAAATTTTATATATTATCATCCAATCTGCATACAATGTACGCTTTTTTTCAGATAAAAAGCTATCCTTATCCGGCACAGGAATAGTTCTGTTTCCGACAAGAGGGAGATCCGCTACGATAACCTTGGATGCTTGGGAAACTATTTTATCCGGATTGTCCTTAATCACATCTTGTTCTTTAACAGCAAAGTTTCCTACATCACACAAAAAAAGTAAAAGCCTTGATATTGCGCAAAAATATGGATTTATTTCTTCTCCATAACAATTAACATCATCATTTTTACCCATTTCATTCCAAACTTCGAGGCCTAATAAAAAAGTGCCGCTACATAAATCTGTAATTTGACTGACCCGTTTTTGTGCTGCTAACTTTGCTATCAATGTGCGTACAAGTTTTGGTGTTAAAACCTCATTGCCCAGTATTTCATCCACAGCATTAATCAGCCATTCTGCTGAGGCGAATTCTGTTTTATATAATTCATAAAACAATTCATTTATACTGTCATGCAAATTCCAGTCCTGCTGCAAAATATTCCACGGCATATATGAATCGAAAGCAAAAGCCGATTCCTTGATTTCATACCTTGATATTTTTTGAAACAATCTCGACAACAATCCGGGTAAGGTATCCTCTTCTTTTAAATTAATACTAAATTTACGGCAAAATCTTAACACGAATGCCATATATAAAAACAACTGCTGAGCTTGATTCCTCGTCAAACTTCTATTGCTGATTTCTAAAAATCTCTGCAATTTAACAAACATACTACCACCTCTGATTGCAATTATACAACAACAAATGCATTTTGTCAATAGGTATCTTTATACCTTTTTAGTTTTTGGTTAAAAAGCAAACAACCACACTCAAATGTAGCTGCTTGCTTCAAAATTAAAATTTATGCGAAATGTCCACTAACTATTAACTGTATTATGCAAATGATGCACCTTTTAAAAGTTTAAGCCTTTATATTTATATCGAATCGTTTATAGCTTTTAATATAACCGTTTTTACTGCACCATTTATATTTTGAAATTTTGTTTTTTCTTTAAATTTTTCAAAACTAATACATCCGATCAATTTTCCAAACACTTCATCTGCAAACGAATTTGATAAGATAGAAACACCATCAAAGTCAAAAATAATATCCTCTTCGTTTTTTAAGTTTTCAAGTATAGTCTTTCGTATTTCTTTACCAGTTTCTCTTGTTCCTAAACTAGTTCCATATTTTTTAAATTCAACTTTCATTTTAGTCACTCCTTTACCACAAATTATTAACCATTTCATGGCATTCTAATACCGATGTAGGAACTTCTGTATTTGTAAAAATCTCATCGAAATCCACAGTCACCTGTGTGTTTATTTTTTGATAGACAATTGTGCCTTGCCAATATGGTACTCTACCAGTAGTAATCCCGTTCTTGTCTTTTTCTGTATAATAACTTCCAGAGTATATAATCATCGTTCCATCATTGGCATTAATAAACCTGCCATTATGATATAATCCATTTCCTTTTCCTTTACCATTTGTAACTTTTTCATTAATGCATTTTTCAACCGCCTCTTTGGGAGTAAAATATTTATATGTACTCTCACTATCTGTTGTTAAAGCCTTATGTATGCCTATCCCAGTATCTATAACACAGACGGATAATGTTTTTTGCTCTCTATTTTCCCACACCATTAGATATTTGGGGCCTTCACAATTTGCATGGTTTTCTATATTATCAATTTGTTCCCATAAACAATAATTTATGCATTTATATACTGATTCCTTTATAGAAAAATTCTTCCACATTTCTTGCATAGTCTTGTTTATAATATCACTATTCTCTTTATTGGATTTTAATTCGATAATTCCTATATCTCTCTTCGTTGCTTTATAATCAAGTAATCCTGTAAATCCCAGTTTTTCTGCAAATAATAAACCAGCTTTACTTTTAGTTTTCGAGCTTTTCTTTTTAGGATCTTTAGAAACATTTGACTTTTTAATTGTAACATCCACTCCACTACTTCTTGCATACGATATTGCCGCAGCCACAATAGCTAAGCATTCTGGTTTTAAATCATCCGACGCATAATCTAATTCAATATCAATCCTGTCGCCAGATGTAAGCGCAAACAGACCCGACACAGCTTTAACCGCATCAAAAACATTTTTTAATAGCGATAATTTTATTTGCAACTAAATCTCCCCCCTCAATTATAATAACATATTGAGGAGTATTTTTCAATTACAAATTTATTGTTTTAATAATATTATATCATTTTCTTCCGGACAAAACGGACTATTTTTATTAGTACTAATATATGTAAATTGTTATTTCTGGTTACAATTGCACACATTTTTAACGTCTCTCGAAATTAATAATGCTTATCCCCGTTCCCGTCTTCCGCTAGATGCTCGTATGATTGCTTCTATGTTAATGTTGTGCATCTCCTTCCTTCAACACACAAAAGTTACATCTTAAAAATTGACAACATCATAAATTTATTTCAAAATGACATAGAATTCAAAACAGAAACAGAAATCCTCCATTTGAGCGCAAAACAGACCTAAAGCATTATTGCAAATCCCAAGACCCTTCCCAAACACCTCACAAAAAAAGACTTAATGTTGCTTGTATGTAAATATCAAGCAAAACAAACGAACTTTTTCGAGAATTATGCCCTTGTTCCATATAAAATATAGCTATTCAAGGTTTCAATAAAAACGCCCTTGGACTTTCAAGAACTGCCCAAGGGGCATTCATACATATTAAATTACATATAAATCAAATTACTTTGCAATGTACTTTTGATTTCTATTATTCGGGTTTTCAGGAATAGTCATAGCTAACCGTCCATCAGCCATCAAAGGTTTTAAGTAAATTTTATAAAATTATTTTTATCCTTTAACCCTATATACTCTTGTATCTCTACCCGCATTCTCGGTTCTCTGCAAAAATCAAGAATAGTTGTAAATATATCTTTCGTGTTTTCTGCGGTGTTTCTACAGGGGAGCTTTGTTCAATTAATTGTTCTGCTATAGGTAATATCTGCTTAAAAATATCTTTTTCAATAAACTCAGGTTCTCCACCGGAATAAATTTTAAATATTTATTCACATTTCTTTCGCCGTATTTATTTCATCTCTTATTCATGTTTTATTTTATGTATGCTGCACGCAACCTGTCAACTACACTTGATGATTGTGTAATACCTCTTATTCCAAGCTGCTTAAAGTTCACATTATCATCACCGACTGCATTTATAAACACCTGTATATCATCATATATTTCCGGTGAAACTGTAATTTGCATTTCAGGTGTCAAAAGTGATGTAAGTCTGTAAATATCGTTTTTATGCTTTTTTATATCTTTACTGTCAACTGAATTTGAATCAGATACCTTTTTCTCTGAAAGATCTGCCCACGCTTTTGCTTTTAGAGGAATAAGGTGGAGAGCATCCAGAATAGCAATTCCATCAAGCTGTATAATACCACTTTTGATGAAATCATAATAATTATCATCGAGCAAAATAGCCGATAAGCTTGACAACTCTTCATCAAGCGGTAGTGGCGTAAGTACTGCATCCTCCGGCAAAATCAAATTATCCGGTTTTCTTGAAAAAATTTCAATCATAAACGGATATTCAGATGATACCGGATGAGAAAATCTATAAAATTGCGGTTCGCCTGTACTTTTGTTTTTATGTTCATATCCTGCATCAACTATATATTCCCAAAATATTCTTCCAAACTCAGCAGTAATGCTTTCTATTATAAGAACAATATCCAGGTCTTTTGTTGCCCTAAAATTTTCTCCGATTTCACTCATCAGCAAATCACAAGCTGTTCCTCCTATTATTGTATATTGATCTTCCATATCCTTAAATCGTTCTCTGAAACTATTAATTCCTGTAACCATATATCAATCCCACTCTTTGCTATTTAATAATTTTTCGATTTCTATTTGCACACGGTCATCTGCGTTATCGACAAAACAAAGCGCAAGAGATAAAACATCAGCAATATTACTGTCACATAACTTGGTGGTGTCATATTTCCAAAACTCAAGAATACATTGCGTTTCTATATCTATCAGCGTTTCGGAATAGCTCGCGTTCTTTATTTGTCCTATACTGCCGTACACTTCCGGTTGTGGCGGATTCAACATTCCATACACAGAAAGTGCTGATAATCCGGACCTAAACATTGAACTATCAATTTGGTCCTTGTCAACATACACTGTTTTTCGTATAGGATTAATAAAATAAGGTTTTGCTTTTTCAAATAATTCCATCGGAGCTGAATTACTGCATATCAATTTCATTCGTCCTTCGGTCTCAATGTTGACAAGTCCAAATTCTGCAAGTTGTCTTGCTGCTCTTAACACAGACATAGATGTCAGGTTAAATTTCTTTGCGGTTTCACTCAGATACATAGGCTTACACTTTTTATATATAAATGCAAACAAAATCATCTGCGCAGACGGAAGCACTTTTTTTAAACTTAACATTGTCGATGGTTCGCTATCAAAACTCTCCTGTAATGATACTCCCATAAACGGAAGATAGAGTTGTTTATCTGTCACTACAAAAGGTATTTTATTTTCAATAAAAGATTTTCTTTTCTGCCTAGTTATTTTATCAAGCTCAAAAACAACTGGATACTTACAAGTTTTTTGTATTGCTATTAAGTGTTTTTTTACTGTATTTATAACTGCTACATCTTTTTTCGGTTTAATAAAAACACAATTATAATTATCAAGCCGAACCAACTCAAAGCTATACTCATCTATTAAAAAATATGGAAGTTTATTACTGTCTTCCCAGTTTTTTCGACTAATTTTTACGCCTAAAATCTCTGTAATGTATTCCATAAAATCACCAACCTTTTAACTCTGCGATTTGATTATAACACAATTAAAGTTAAATGTCAATTTTTAAGTTAAATATTTTGACGCTATCTGTGCCAATCATAATTCACCCTGGTGGTATAGTAGCTGCCCATGGTGTTTGGCGCATTAAAGATAGCAGCAAGCATATATTGCTTAATGTTGCTGACTTTGGTTGTGTTCTTGCTTACACACTCTATGATGTACTCAATGTGTTCGCTAGTAATATCCGTAAATCTTTCTCTGACATCATCCATACTATGCGTATCACTTGCAATGGTTATTTCTTCTCTTTTGGAGTTTAGTGTTTCCGCCATCAGCTCCACTATCTCATCAATCATGTCCTTATGTAGCGGTTCTTTTTCCACCAATATGTCGTATTCAATATTTTGCTTTACAGCTTTTCTGTATATATCCAGTTCAGACATTTTATTCTTAGATGGGATAGGATTAGATTGAGTATTATTATATAAAATATTATTATTTTCTTTTTTATTGGTTTTAGTATTATTTACCCAAGGGTTTTCCTCCGAAGGTTTATCCGTCAAAGGTTTTTCTTCTGACGGTTCTTCCGTACAAGGTTTTTCCGCAGAAGGATTAGCCGTGCAAGGCTTGTCCTCGCAAGGCTTTTCTTCATTATGTTCTTCAGCTTCGGTTACAGTATATGGTTCTTCAAAGATTTCATATTCCATCCCGGTAATCTTGCCGTCATCTCCGTGCTTCATACTTCTTTTTACATAACCTGCTGATTCAAGCTCTTTTATTGCGTTTGAAATACATTCTCTGCTCTCTTTGCATTTACTTGCAATTCCTTCTATACTGAATTTCCAGTTATCAGGAAGGGAAAGCATCAAAGCAAGTATGCCTTTTGCTTTAAGGCTTATATCAGGACTTGTCAGAATACTATTGGGTATCTGTACAAAATCCTTCTCTTTTTTTATTGTATATTTTGTCATCGGGTGTCCTCCGTTTCCAGCACCTTTTCTGAATCGTATGTGTAATATCTAACATTATCAGAATCGCCAACATATTTTCTTATGCACTCATATTGAAAATCAAAGCACATTACATTTACTGATTTTGCTGTGTCAGATTTTCCCATGCCGGTATATTTAACATAATAAACATCTATTGGATTGCATATGGTGCAATCATAGACCACGGTATCCGTGTTTGGAATGAGCCCTATATGCCATCCTGAAGTGTTAGCACCAAAATAATCAAAAGAAAACTTTTTCATTTCATTCCTGGCTCTTTCGCTGATAAAATACATAAGCTGCCTTGAACCAAGATGAGATTTATCAAGGAACATAACAGGGTCATCATAATAGCTCATTTTAAGAATTTTCTCCGTGGACTTTCTTTTATCACGTAAAATACCGTTGAATATTTTCATACTGTCTCCAATAAAAATTATTTTTGCTTGAGCATGATAATCCTGCCTCAAATTAGAATGAATGCCGGAACCTGCTCTGTAGAAAAAACTACTTTCAGTTTTGTATTCCAGTTTTGGAAATTCATTGACAAAGTAGTAGATTACAAAAACATCCGGATGAGAGTATATAATTCCCATTGCTCTTGATGTTCTTGCATTTCCAAAAAAGTCAAAGCTTTTTAATTCCGTTGCTGTATAGAACTCTGCAGTCTTTTTATCCGACGAATAGTCTGTGAAGTCTGTTCCGTCTGCTTCCTGAAATCCATGAGTCTTTTTCCAAAGAGTTTTTTCATCAGCGAATATTTTTATGTCTGCAAGGTCTAAAAGAATTAAAAGTTCTCCAAGTCTGTGATACCTTGTTCGTCTGTGTTCCTCGTTTCGTATTTTATTAGCTCTGGCTGCACCTACAAATATAGACTCAAATCTTTCAGGATAATTTTCCAACAAGTACTTTTTACAAGCTACTGTTAATCTTAAATATTTCTTATTATCAAACTTATATACTTTAATACATTTCTTTGTTATTAACTTACTTATTGTTTTTCTTATATACTCTTTTCCATAATTTAATTTATATATTTCTTCTGTCTGTATCTCTCCTGCTAATCCTATTATGCTTACCAGTTTATATTCTATTGTCTGCTTTTTAATCATATTTGTTTTTACTCCTTTGCTTTATTTTTATCCAATCTTCTTATTTATGGTCTTTTTTTGCCAGAGAAAAAGCCTCGAAAAGCCCGATTTTACGGGCTTTTCGCCATGTCACAAAATTTTCGCTTAAAATTGCCGTTTTGTGATACGGTTTTTGCGACATTTTCGGGCTATTTTAATGGTTTAAAAAGAATTCTGCAAAGCTTTTTTCGGGCATAACATAAACCTTTGTGTGATTGTAATCACCTTCAGACGAAATCTGGCAAAGACTTAAATAATCATCACTGTCATCCCGGACAACAAAGGAGGCAATTGCATCAATTACCTGCTTAACTTCCTTATTGTCATGGTCGCCACGCGGAATATTTTTGTTATTTTTATCGTAGATAAATTCGATGCACATCATTGCCTTTTCTTTTATAAAAAGAGGTTCGGTTTTCGAAAATTCTTCCATTGCATAAAATATCGGATCGAATAAATATTCCGATTTCGTTTTTGATTTGCTCGGCAAAATCATAGGCAAGGTTACTTCCAGAACGCCATTCGTTTTCTGTACTGTTATGCCCATTCGCTCTGCACATCTAGTAAGTGCTCTTTTTCTTGGCTCTTGTTTTACATTTGCCAGGATGTCACGAAGATTACACATAAAACACTCTGCACTGTATTCAAGCTCATTATAATCTTCATCGGCTATCAATCGCTCAAACTTGTCGATATAATTCATAAGTGTTATTACATCATCCTGCGGCATTGGTGTGTGGCTTTTGAACTTTGCCAAATCACTTTGTATCTGGTCAAAATCCAATTCTTGTTTTACTTTGCTTGTGTCAATTTTTTTGTAGATCATATAGTCTACCTCCTTAAAATAATTTTTTTATACTTCATACGGAAGCTTTAGGGCTTCCGTAAAAATATACTCTTTTGTTTCTTTTGTCACTTTGTTTCTGACTGTCAGTCTGAAGGTGATTTCGTCACCATCTTTTGGCTTATAAGTTTTCATATCATCTCTGCTTGTGTAAAATGCTCTTGTGATTGAGTAGATGGTTTTATAACTGTTAGATGCCGAAACAAAATTGCATCTTGAATATTTCTGCCATCCATTGATTGCACCTTCGTCCTGCTCATATGTGTTAAACTGTACGGGATTTATAAACTCAACTTTGAATTCATAATCACCGCTACGCTGAAAGTCTCTGTAATTGTCTATATCAATCCAGAGAAGTCTTTTGTCTGAAACACTCTCGGGGTAATTTACAGAAATCTCAGGCTTTGGAAAAGCAACTGCATCCTTTGGTGATGTGATAACAACTGTTGAAGTTTTCTCATCCCAGACAACCGTACAACCTAAAAGTTCAGAAATAAATCTTATAGGAACCATCGTTCTGCAGTCCTTTAAAATTCCGTATGTATCCATAACCATCATTTCGCCGTTTAAGTATGCCATCGGCTGATAAACTGTATAACGGATTTCATCGTTGTCTTGTTTAATAAGTGCGGTTCTTGTTTCGTTTTCCCAATCAACAAAAGCGCCAAGTGCCTCTGATACAAATCTGATTGGTACTAAAACTCTATCCAGCTGGTCAATAAACGGTTTTACATCAGGGAAATTTATTTCATTCCCATCCAACGTTACTTTTACATCACTTTGAGCGGATACGCTCACGCACATCGCCATTATTACAACCATTAATAAAATACTTACTACCCTTTTCATAAGTCACCAAACCTTTCTATTATTCAAATACAATTTGTTTCTTTAAATACAGATTTACAATCGCCTCAAGGACTTTGTTTTTATCCTTTGAAAACCTTGTGAAGTTTCCAATAGAGTCCATATCCTCGTGCTCCTCATAAGCAAGAGGAACAATGTCTTCTTCAAACTTTATTGCCCATAATTCTTTATCGCTGATGCGGATAAGCTCTGCTCCTGAAACCTTGAGACGTTTTGAAAAACCGACAATTTGTTTTTCAAGACAGTTCAGATTGAAACCATCCATTGCCTCTCTGCATTTATCAAAGGGAACGCCATTGATAAGCATAACTCCAAACATCATTGCTTTTTTAAATACATTCACTGTTCCAAGGGGAACTACATACAAATCCTTAATAAGATTGTATAAAGCATCTACTGCCAGATAGTCTGATTGGCTTACGATAAGCCCTCTGTTTTTTAATCTGGCGAGCGTCTGTTCAAAGGACACATCCCCATGCAAGTGATACTTTTTCAACCTCCTGTCAAATTCTGCTTTGAGTGATTCCTTATTCATCACATTCCAGTGCAGACTTGTCCACAATATAAATTCGTCCTTTGAAAGTGCCTTCGTTTCTCCGTCTGCCACAACAAGTGGCTCACTATTTCTTACTGCCAATTTTCCTTTAGTTACAAAATATTCAACCATTTTTAAATCCTCCAATTCTCTCAAAATCTTCAATGTGTGTTTTTGATTTACGAATAATGCTAAAGTAGTACGGGCTTATCAAAAAATCCAGCAAATCTTCTTTAGCTACGCAAAACCTTCCTCTGACAATAATGCCAAGTATTTTTCCACTGTTAATCCAGTTCCTTATCGGCTCCCTTCTATATCCTGTAATCTCCATAATATCATTTGAGGTAACAAGATCTTCATATGGTTCAAGCTTGTCCTCATAATATTTCTTAATCCTCTTTTGGCACTCACCGGGTAATTTGTTTTTTAGTTCTTTTTCCCGAAGATAGCGATATGCTTCTACAATCGGAATCTTGTAATAATGTAATAAACCATCGCAGCATTTTATAAATTCAACTTTTCGTTTTTTCATCAATTGGTATCCTGTTGACTTAGAAATTCCGCAAAAATCACAAAATTCCGCTTTTGTAAGAAAATTTTCATTCGAAGCTCGTGCTAAACACATAATTTTACACCCCTTTTATACTTTTCCAATGGTAGATGGCAATCTATTCCCAAAAAGTTCCCAAAAACTTTCTGAAATTTGATCTTTTATAAATTTTTCATAAAATATTGTCCCAAAGCATATTTGCACACAAAAAAACGGCTCAAACCCGTATTTTATGCAGGTTTAAACCGTTTTTATCTATATTTATTTTCAAACATTTTTCATTTATTTTCGTTATCGTTACATTATCCAACAAAATTGGAAATGCTGTGTACGTTTATAGCGTACCGTGGGTTCGAATCCCATCCTCTCCTCCAAAAAAGGAGCAAGCTGTGAACTGCACCAGTTTGTGCAGACAGTACAAAAAAGGAACTATGGCAGTTTAAATATTAAATTCAAACAACATACTGACATCGCATTTCATGTGGTGTCAGTTTTGTTTTTAGTTGTATTCTTTCGTTGTTGTAGAAATGAATATATGCATCCTTTTTTATTAAATATATTCTATTGGTAATGCCACAAGATTATCTCTCAAATACATCTTTTTATCATATAAGCAAATAATTGCTCCCATACCACGTTTTTTATCCGGCACACCATCCAAAACATCAAAAACTGATGCCATATTAGCTTTTGGCGAAGCTGTCATTTTAATTTCAACAGGATAAAGGATACCATCTTCTTGAATAATGAAATCAATTTCACCATCAAGTTCTATTTCTTCGCCATCTTCCTTCATTTTTTTCTTATCCTTACCCTTGTAGTAAAACACATTAAAATCATAGTCTATACCTTCATTTGAATAAGATTTTAGAATTTCGTTAATTACAAAGGTTTCAAACATAGCACCTGCCATAGCACCATTTTTTAATGTGTCAACGGTCAACCATCGTGTAAGATAGCAACATAGTCCTGTATCACGAAAATAAAGTTTAGGTGTCTTTATAGCACGATTTAAAACACTTGATGTATATGGTTTTAAAATATAGATGATTCCACTCTTTTCTAATATTGATACCCATTCCTTTACTGTAACTTCAGATACACCAATCTCAGATGCTATATTCGCATAATTAACCACCTGGCCTGTTCGTGCTGCGACACTTGTCATGAACTTTACAAAGGTCATATGATTTTTAGCTTTAATAAGCTTGTTTACATCACGCTCTATATATGTTTTCACATAGGATTGATAAAAATCTGTCCACTCTTTATCTTGATTTGCATAAAGCTCCGGATAACTACCTCTATGAATAATTGCCCATATATCACTGCGGTATGGTTTAATGCATTTTTCTCTTTCGAATAAATAATCCTCCGTAGGAACAAAATGCTTATTAAAATCAACATTGTTAATTTCACGAAGAGATAATCCTTCAAGCTCAACGACAGATATTCTGCCTGCTAAAGACTCACTTACATTTTCCATAAGCTGCAGTTTTTGCAAACCTGTCAAAAAGAAATTACCATAATCTTCAGTATTATCCAACACAATTTTCAAGCGATTAAATATTGAAGGGCATTTCTGAACCTCATCAATTACAAGCGGTGTAGGATTATTCAAAAGAAAAAGGCCCACATCCTCTTCAGCTTGTGCTAACAGCAAGTCATCATCAAATGTTACCTGATTAACATTCTTGAATAAATGCTTAAATAGCGTGGATTTTCCTACTTGTCGAGGTCCTGTAAGCAAAATTGCTTTATTATTTTTTGCTCGTTTTTCTACGATTTCTTCGATATTTCTTTTTATAGAATACATATTAAAGCCCCCTCGTTTATGGCTAATCCAAAGTTACACTTTACTATGGTCATTGTAAACCAAAATTAAACAAATGTCAAGATTAATTCACATTTTTATCCATATATATCTCTATTCACTCTGGTTGTATAATAACTACTGATAGTGTTAGGTGCATTGAAAACTGCCGCAAGCATATATTGCTTGATATTGCCGATTTTTGTTGTATTGCTGCTCACACATTCAATGACGTACTCAATATGCTCGCTGTTAATTTTCAGGAACTTCTTTTTTACAAGCTCGTGAGGATATGTATTACTTGCAATAGTTAAGGTTTCATTTTTTGAGCAAATGGTTTCAACCATAAGCTCCACAATTTCATCAAGCATATCCCTATGTATATGCTCCCTCTCAACCAGAATATCATATTCGATATTATCTTTTATCTCCCATCGGCATCTATCAATCTCAGACATATTAAAACTTATTTTATTCTTAGATGGGATAGGATTAGATTTAGTATTATTATATAAAATATTATTATTTTCTTTTTTATTTATTTTAGTATTATTTAGCCAAGGGTTTTCCTCCAAAGGCTTTTCCTTTACTGGTAAAACCATTGATGGG
>JAFYXN010000026.1 GCA_017546145.1 Clostridia bacterium | reverse complement strand
TTCTTAATTGTTTTTGATGTGTAGTTCATATTTTTTCTCCTTGTCAATAGAAAATGTACTTCTATTAACAAGGGCTGATTTTAATAACAACAGTTATTAAAATCAGCCGCACAAAATTCAACATTTGTCAAGTCTTTTTTTTGAAATATTTTTAAATTTTCACATAAAAAAAAGGAGGGCAAGTTCATTAATTTAACTTGCTCCTCTTAACTTAATGATATTGGACTTTTTTCCTCTCTTTTTTGTTGACAACATCAGATGTTTATGATATATTATAACCAGAACAGATTAGATGAGATTGAATATACTGAGATTAGATGAGCAGAGATTAGATAAGTTAAACGTTAACTTGTTTTGGTATTTTGTCCTCTGATATTGTTCGGGGGATTTTTTATATCCCAAATTTTATATTATTGTATAGAAAGAGGAATTGAAATGAAAAACTACAGAGACTTTGATAACTACTTAAAGGAGTTCCCTACAAAAGACGGATACTTCGGCAGCTACGGCGGCGCATTCTTGCCCAATGAGCTTGTTCCCGCATTCAAAGAAGCCGATGATGCTTATGAAGCAATCTGCCACTCGGCACAGTTTATAAACGAGCTGCGCAGAATAAGAAAGGAATTTCAGGGCAGACCCACGCCAGTATATCACTGTGAAAGACTTTCAAAGATATTTGGCAACTGCCAGATATACCTCAAAAGAGAGGATTTAAACCACACAGGCGCACACAAGCTTAACCACTGTATGGGCGAGGGGCTTTTGGCAAAATATATGGGCAAAAAGAAGCTCATTGCCGAAACCGGTGCAGGTCAGCATGGTGTTGCTCTGGCAACAGCTGCAGCATACTTTGGCATGGAATGTGATATTTATATGGGCGAGGTTGATATTGAAAAACAACACCCCAACGTAATCAGAATGAAGATGCTTGGCGCAAATGTTATACCTGTAACCCATGGTCTGAAAACCTTAAAAGAAGCCGTTGATGCAGCATTTGATGCATACCTTAAGGAATATGACAACGCAATTTATTGTATCGGCTCGGCACTTGGTCCGCACCCCTTCCCCAAAATGGTAAGGGACTTCCAGTCAGTTATAGGCATTGAAGCAAGAGAGCAGTTCCTTGACATGACCGGCATTATGCCTGACGCGGTTTGCGCGTGCGTTGGCGGCGGTTCAAACTCACTTGGTATGTTTACCCCCTTCCTTGCCGACCCTGTTGAAATCTACGGCATTGAGCCTTTGGGCAGGGGCGAAAAGGTTGGTGACCACGCAGCAACAATGATGTTTGGCACCAAGGGAAGAATTCACGGTTTTGATACATACGTGCTTCAGGATGAAGCCGGAGAACCATTGCCTGTTTATTCAATCGCAAGCGGACTTGACTATCCCGGCGTAGGGCCTGAACACGCATATCTCAGAGATGCCGGCAGAGTCCACTATGAAGCGGTTTCCGACGACGATGCAATGGAGGCATTCTTCCTGCTTTCAAGATATGAGGGTATTATCCCTGCTATTGAAAGCGCTCATGCTGTAGCTTATGCAATCCGTTATGCAAAGGAACATAAATCCGGCTCTATTCTTACCTGTCTTTCAGGAAGAGGCGACAAGGATATTGACTATGTATATGAGAACTACGGCTGCGGCGAGCAGTTTAAGCTGGATTACGAAGTTTAATTTAACCACAACACAAAGGACACGGCTTGGCCGTGTCCTTTGTGTTTATTGCCTACTCTGCAAAAATATTATAGAATATCTGAGCAAGCTCAGCTCTTGTAGCATCCCCTGCCGGGTCAAATACATTGTTGCCTTTGCCCTTTACATATCCCATACCGTTTGCAAAAGCTACTGCACCTTTTGCCCATAATGAAATTTTATCATTATCTGCAAATTCTGTTTCTGTCGCCTCGTCTGTTATCTTTCCTGTATATTTCAGATAGTTATAAATTAATGTCACCATTTCTTCTCTGGTTATTTCTCTTTCAGGAGCAAACATATTATCTCCCACACCATTTGAAATACCAAGCTGTTTTGCTGCAGCAAGATAACCTGTATACCATGTGCTTCCGCAATCTGCAAAATTTTCTCCGCTCATTTCACTGATACCGTAAGCACGGCAAAGCATTGTTATAAACTGACCTCTTGTAACCTTGCTGTTTGGTGCAAATTCATTTTTTGAAATGCCGTTTGTTATTCCTTTTTCATAAACAAACTTTACAGCCTTGTAATACCAGTCGGTTGCTTTAACATCCCCAAAAGGCGTTACAGATGATTCTGTCTTGTTATCCTCAGCTTTTTCAGCATCATCTTTGTTTTCTTTGGTTTTATCCTCCTTCGGCTTTGATGTTGTACCTCCGGAATAACTGCCGGGTGCAGAATAAAGAGCTACGCCGCTGATATCAACTACAAAATCTGTAGCATTTGTAATCGCCTCACCGTTTACATCAAACCATTGAAGTCTTGCATACTTTTTAGGTGAGCTGTTCACATTTAAGTAAAATGCAATTCCGCTTTTCTCAGCTTCTTCAACCGTTGTAACACCTGCTTCAGTGCCCACAGCACTACCTAATTCAAGCTCAGCAGCACTTTCTGCAAACGCATATCTCATGGTTGCCGCTGTATCAGGTGCAACAACAGCAAAGCCTGTCCAGTAACCCTGAACACCATTTGCATTCTGATGTGATTTTAAATCTGACATATCAATATCAACTGTAATCACACCATCTGCAGCAGATGCTGAAACAGTGTATGCTGAATACGGAGCTGATGATGAATTTGCCTGATTTACAACCTTTGCAGGCTTTACAGCATCAGCTGCAATATAAGGAAGCCCCGCAAGTGTTACATCGCTTATATCAATCACAAAATCTGTAGCCGCTGTAACTGCCTCACCTTCCTCATTAAACCATCTGATTACAGCAGTTGTTTTGGGTGCAGCTGAACCTGCATTTATATAGAGTGCGATTCCCTCTGTTCCCTCTTCGTCTATAATGGTTTTTGCAACATCGGTATATGTATCTTCACCAAAAATAACATCTGCCTTTATTGCGCCCTCCGGCGCCGCTACTGCAAAGCCTGTCCAGTAACCCTCGGCATCAGCACCGTTTGTATGCTTTTTAAGGTCTTTTGTGTCAATGTCAACAGTAATTACTCCGCTATTCTGTGTTTTTGTAACATTGTTTGAAGTATACAGTTCTGTTACATC
>JAFYXN010000025.1 GCA_017546145.1 Clostridia bacterium | reverse complement strand
TTATTATTTTCTTTTTTATTTATTTTAGTATTATTTAGCCAAGGGTTTTCCTCCAAAGGCTTTTCCTTTACTGGTAAAACCATTGATGGGTTTTCCGTCGAAGGTTTATCCGTCGAAGGTTTTCCTTCTGACGGTTCTTCCGTAAAAGATTTTTCTGCATAATCCTCAGATTGAAATACAAGGTTGTATTTCCTTGCTGTTTCTCTAAAACTCAAATGATGTTCTCGCAAATCCATTATAACAGATAACTTGAATTCTGGCGAGTATTTTCTTTGCATTTGTCCTTTTTCCCCATAAAAATATGCACCTCCAAAAGTGTCTAACTTTTGGGGTGCATATCACTGATGCTTGCTCCTTTTTATTCAGCCAATATTTGGTTTATCAGCATATCTGCCATGCCAAGCATACGGGGCAAATGGAACGGGCCCTTAAAGGTTGAGCCCTTGCACGGCGGCATTGTCGGTTTGCCATCACGCCGCAGATAACCATACCATTCACCATATTCAGAATCTGCAAAATTATTCCTGCAATATTCAAGCGTCCTGAAAAACCAATCAAGGTATTCTTCCTTTTGCGTATCTCTGTAAAGCATTAACGAAGAAATAATCAATTCGTTATGCGGCCACCACAGCTTCATATCATGCTCGTACGCTTCCGGCGGCTTTCCAAGTGCATCAACAAAGTACAATAGTCCGCCATATTCCTTGTCCCAGCCCGCTTTTACTGCCCAGTTAAAAATCTGTTCCGCTTTTTTCACAAGCTCGGCATCATTGGTTTGCTTTGCATATTCAAGAATAAACCATACCCCTTCAATATCGTGACCGGGGTTTACTATACGGCCTTCTGTATAGTCCAGACACGCTTCGCCGTTTGGTCCCACATTTTCCAGCACGCATTCAAGCTCGGGATGAAAATGGTTCTTAAATATATCATTTATGCATTCTTCTGCACGCTTTTGATACAAAGCTTTGTTTTCTTTATCCACACGCATCAGAATATTTGTCATATTTAAATATATCATCGGCAACCCAAAGCTTCTGCCTGTGCGTGTCTCGGCAATTGTTTTTGCGGGAAGTCCGACCGGGTCGGCTTCTCCATGCCACAAATCCCAGTATGTATTATATGCCTTTAATGCCCGCTTTAAATGCTGCTCTTCCCCTGTTACTCCATAGTATTCTGCATTTGCCATGGAATAAAAGCTTTCTGAATAATAGTAACGTCTTTGTCTGAGCGGCTTTCCGTCTTCAGTAACGGTAAAATACATCCGTCCGCCTGCCTCGGTATTAATACAATACTTTTCCATAAAGTCCAGACAGCTTTTACTTGCATTCAGCCACTCATCCCTCTTGCCGTAAAGGCTGCACATCCAGGCAAAAATCCATGCACACCTTCCTTGCATCCATACGCTTTTATCTGTTGAAAAGATTTCACCCTTGCGGTCAAGACAAGTGTAAATACCGCCGTGCTTTTTGTCAATTCCGTTTTGTAACCAAAAATTGATGCTTTTTTCAAGCTCTGAATTAATCCATTTTTGAGCTTCTGTTAAATTCACCTTATCCATGGAAAGTCACTCCGTTCACACGTTGTATAATAAATCGTTTATATTAAGTATACACTTTCCGCATCACAAAGTCAACACTTTTCCCAAAACCCTTGTATCTTTTTTGCACCAAGTATTACAGCCAAACTACACGTGCCGTATCTACTCAAAAATCACCTTTGCTGTTTCTCCTGATTTAAGAAGTACCTTTTTAAATCCGCAAAGATTTTTATGCGGTATATACTCAAATTTTAAAACCGAATAATTGACATCATACTCTCCGTTATTTTTGATTTGGACAGTATTTTCATCCGTCCATTCCTCCTCAATATCCGAATATGTCAGACCATAGCCAAATTCAAATACAGGCTCGCCTTTGTAGAACTTATATGTTCTGTTCTCCATTGAGTAATCATCAAACGGCGGTATATCGTCGATGCTTTTGTAAAAAGTCACCGGAAGTCTGCCCGACGGGGAAACCTTTCCAAAAAGTATGTCCGCCAAAGCATTGCCGCCCTCCGCTCCGGGATAGAAGCACTGCAAAACAGCATCACAATGTTCTTTTTCATAAGACAGATTTGTGCAACTGCCGCTGATATTTACAAAGACAATCGGCTTACCCGTCCTGACAATACGCTCTGTAAGCATTCTCTGCGAGGCAGGCAATTCAATATCTTTTTTGTCACTGCTTATGCCGCCGTTATAGTCGTCCGATTCTTCCCCTTCCAGACGTGGATTAAGTCCCATGCACAATATAACTACATCTGCCTTTTCAGCAGCTATGATTGCCTCGTTAAGAGGATGCTCTTCCCATCTGTCAACTTCCTCCCTGACAGCATCACAACCAACCGCATAAATTACCCTTGCATCACTTGCAGACTGAATACCTCTGAGAAATGTTGCGTATTTTGACGGAGTACCATTGTAATTTGCCAAAAGCACCGACTTGTCATCTGCGTTAGGACCTATAACCGCAATTGTTTTGGGGTCTTTTAAGGGGAGTATCCCATTGTTTTTTAAAAGCACCATACTCTCCTGTGCCATTTTTCTGCTAAGCTCTGTGTGTTTATCACATTCAACAACATCATAAGGAATTTTGTCGTATTCACAATCATCATCAAACATTCCCAGTCTGAACCGTGCCGTAAAGAGCTTTTCTGCCGCCTTTGTAATTGTTTCCTCATTAATCAGCCCTAAAGCCACTGCGGTTTTAAGCCACTTGTACGCATCACCGCAATTAAGGTGACAGCCGTTATTTACAGCCAGTGCAGCACTTTCTGCCTCGTTTTTGGTTATCTTATGATGATTGTTTATATCACATATTGCTCCGCAGTCAGAAACAACATATCCGTCAAATCCAAATTCACCAAAAAGAATATCCCCCAATAAGGTTTTACTTGCACAGCACGCCTCGCCGTTTGTTCTGTTATACGCGCCCATAACCGCGGACGGGTCGGCATTATCTATACAATATTTAAACGCCCAAAGATATGTTTCATATAAATCCTTGTCTGTTACCCGTGCATCAAATTCGTGTCTTAGCGCCTCCGGTCCGCTGTGCACTGCATAATGCTTTATTGTAGCATCTGTTTTTCTGTACCTTCCGTCCCCCTGAAGACCTTTTATAAAGGCGGTTCCCATTCTTGCTGTAAGATATGGGTCTTCACCATAGGTTTCGTGGCCTCTGCCCCAGCGCGGATCGCGAAATATATTAATATTTGGCGACCAGCAGGTCAAACCCTGATATATCCCTGTATAACCGAACTTTTTATACTCATTGTACTTTGCTCTTACCTCGTCGGAAATTGCGGTGGCTACATCCAGCATAAGATCCTCATCAAAGCTTGCCGCCATGGCTATTGCCTGTGGAAAAACCGTTGCCATACCCGACCTTGCAACGCCATGAAGGCACTCATTCCACCAATTATATGCCGGAACGTTTAATCGCGTTATTGCCGGCGAATCATACTGAAGCTGCGACATTTTTTCTGCCAGTGTCATTTTAGATACAAGCTCTTTTGCTCTTTCCTGAAAATTCATATTTGCTCATCCCCCTTTTTATCAAGCGTATCATTTTAAGCATTGTTTTTCAATTCAAATCATGCTTTAATTAAGACATATATTGCTTTTTTTATAAAAATTGATATAATAATCACAGAGGTGAAAAATATGAACTCTGTATTTTTTGAAAACTTTCATTCAGCTTCGGCAGATTTCCCGTATATTTCGTGTTGCGCTGAGAATATTAACTATTTATCTCATATCCACAAGGAGATAGAAATTATTCTTGCGGTATCGGGAACAATTGAAATTACATGCGACAATTCCTGCTTTATTATATCAGAAAACGATATGTGTATATTTATGCCGGGAGAAATCCACAGCTTTTCTTCAAAAGCTGAAAGCTCTATACATATAATCAAATTGCAATGCAAAAATTCTGAAGAAATTATCGATTTTTCTGCCTTGCGCATAAAAAATCCTATAGACAAAAGCTCGGACACATACAAAAAGGTTAAAAGCCTTGTGCTTTTGCTTACACAAGAAGCGCAATCAGCAACCCCGGGTTACGGATACGCCGTTAACAGTATGTCGCAGCAAATTCTGTGTCATCTTATCCGGTCAAAACAGCTTATCCCTGTTGAAAAAACACAAAAAAAGAAGCATCACACATACATGACGCTTTTGGAAAAAACAAACAAATATCTTTCTAAGCACTACGGCGAATATATTTCTGTTAAAGAAATTGCGGCATATTGCAATCTGTCCCCATACTATTTTTCCCATATTTTTAAAGAGGCTGCAAACACAACCTTTTATAACTATCTTACCGCATACAGGCTTGACAAAGCACTGCCGTTTCTTTTGTATTCCGATAAAAAAATGATTGAGATTTGTTTGGAATGCGGCTTTTCCAACACGCGCTCTTTCAACCGTGCGTTCAGGAAGTTTTTTAACAAAACCCCCACCGAATTTAAAGAAAATGAAGGCTTAAATCAGGTGCTTTTGCCTGAATAACAGCTTTTCAATACTATTCCACAAATTGCAAACCCTGTATCTATTGACTGTCATTTTCAAAACCCATATAATATTTTTAGTACAATTACAGGAGGGTAACTTATGAAAAACAACACAGTCAATATTCTTGATTTCGGGGCTGCTCCAAACACCTCACAGCTTCAGACAGAAAAAATTCAGGCAGCAATAGACAGCTGCTTTGAAATGGGCGGCGGCACGGTTGTTGTTCCCGAAGGGACTTTTATGGCAGGCGGAATACGGCTTCGTTCCGGGATAACACTTCACCTTCAGAAAAATGCAATACTTAAAGGCAGCCGAAACCCCGAAGATTATTTCAGCTATGTAACCGATACGGTTGAGCCTCTTGGCGACCTTATTACAAACGCCAAATGGAACAGAGCCGAAATTCTTGAAAACAAGGACAGTGCCTATGAGTTTTTCAGAACTGCCGGCAGCCGTTGGAACAACGCACTAATCAGGGCTGTAAACGCCGAAAACATATCTGTTATTGGCGAAGAAGGCTCTGTGCTTGACGGAAGCGATTGCTTTGACGAATTGGGTGAGGAAAACTACCGCGGCCCGCACTGTATAGGAATGTTCTGCTGCAAGAATATAAGGCTTGACGGTTATACAATAAAAGACAGTGCAAACTGGGCACATTCAATATTCTACAGCGAAAATCTGTCCGTACACAATGTCACCGTTTTGGCAGGGCACGACGGAATACATACGATGGTTTGCAGGAATATAACCATAAGCGATTGTCATTTTTATACCGGCGATGATTGTGTTGCAGGCTTTTCAAACATAAATCTTTTGGTCAAAAACTGTGAGCTTAATTCTGCCTGCAGCGCTATGCGTCTTGGCGGCACCAATGTTGTTGTTGAAAATTGCCATATCTACGGACCATGCAAATACCTTTTCCGCGGCAGCCTGACCGACGAAGAAAAGAGAAGCGGAGCAGCACCAACCTTAGAAGGGCACCGAAACAACATGCTTAGTGTGTTTACATATTACTCAGATTTTTCTGTTCCTGTTGAATATCAGCCCGGAAATATAATTATAAGAAACTGCGACATAGACTATGCCGATAGGTTTTTGCACTTTAACTTTTCAGGAAACGAAATGTGGCAGGCAAACAGGCCTTTGGAATCTATCCGTTTTGAAAACATAAATGCAACGGGAATAAGTATGCCGCTTACTCTTTACGGCGACAAGGACACCCCTGTTACCTTTGAACTGAAAAACGCAAATATCTCCATCAGAGAAGGTGCGGAAAATATTGAGTTTATGCACGCAGCAAACTATGCCAGCATAAAATTGCAAAATGTTAAAATACACAATTACAAAGGCGACACCTTAATAAAAACATGGTCAGACGGTCAGATTGAAATTGACAAGCTTGTCTGTGATATTAATGAAAATCAGTATATAAGCGCAGCGCAGGATGTATTCACCTGCGAGCCAATATAAAAAACAAGGGGCTGTTTAAAAACTATGTTTTTAAACAGCCCCTTGTAATTAAAATCTACACTAATACCTCTTTGTTGGTGCCATAAAAAATATCCGGTTGATTGCTAATCATCTTACAAAACTCTTCAAACTGCTGCCAACGCTCAGGATAAATATCAAACTCGTACGAATGTCCCCAGATGTAAAACACCTTAGGCGTATCCGTTTTAAGCTCTAAAAACTTTTTACCCATATCAAACAGAATATCCCAATCTTCATGATGATACAAAGTTCCCTGATACTGATACAAATCCGTGAAAGGCTCAAATGATTTTGTCACGCCAACGGTGCGTGCATACTTGATACATGTATTATTTTTTATAATATCCGCCACGCGGCTATCACAGTTTACAGGGCCGCACGGATAAGCCATCCCCTCTACCTCGTAGCCTGCAAGCTCAGACAGGTTTAACCTGTCCTGCTCTACCTGACGCAAAACCTCTGCATCATCTTCTGTCTGCACAAGATTCGGGTGTGTCAGCGTATGTACTGCAATCTCATGCCCTTCATATATATATCTCAAATCTTCACGGTTATTCTTGATGTGATTGATTTCAACTCCGTTTCTTATCAGTGTTCCCGGCAACCCTAAAAGCTCTGAGTTTATATTAAATGTCGCCTTTAAATTATACTTGTTGAAAATCTCAATTAACCGCTTATCCTGAGTTACTCCATCGTCATAGCTAAAAGTAATAGCCTTGTTTTTTCCGTTATACAACATGATTCCTCCTTGTACTGCTATTTTATCTTCCTGAGTAAATCTTCTGTGTATTCAGGGATTGCCTCTTCAAAGCCGACAACATAGGCTCCCAGAATATTAGCACGTTCAACACAGGTTTTTATGTCATTTCCGTTAAGAAAATTATACAAAAAGCACGCCGAAAAGCTGTCGCCTGCACCTACAGCAGAAACAAGAGTTGCAGGCTGACGCCCTGACATACACAGCGTTTTATCATTATAGCTGTACGCCGCCGCTCCGTCACTGTCTAAGGTTACGATTACAACCTTTAAATCAAATTTGCTGCAAAGTTCGTCGCAGGCATCTTTTATCGTTCTGCACTGTGCAGAAATAACTTCCAGCGCCTTTGCCAATTCAAGCTCATCACGGTTTATTTTGATAATTGTGCTTCTTGCGAAGCATTCTTCAATCAACTCTTTGCTGTAATAATTCTGTCTTATATTTATATCACAGAAAACCTCTTTAAAGCTGCAGCTTTCGGTAATTTCTTTAACGGTATTTGCAGATACGCTGTTTCGCTGTGCCAATGAGCCAAAATAAAGTACATCAAACTTATGGCTGTTAATGCATTCAATCTCTGTATTTGAAGCACTTATGTTATCATAAGCCACATCAAAAACCAAATCATACTCCGGCTGACCATGCTCGTCAAGAGTTACATTGCATACCCCTGTTCTCTTTTGCGGATTAACAGCAACAAAGTCTTTTTTCAGCCCAAGCTTATCCATGCTTTCAAAAACCGCATCGCCCAGCTCATCCTTTCCGACAGCACTATACAAACAGCCTTCTGCCCCAAGCTTTGTAAAATGAGCGCAGAAGTTCATAGGCGCACCGCCAAGCTTTTTTCCGTTTGGAAACACGTCCCACAATACTTCGCCAAAAACCAATGCTTTCATTACTTTTCCTCCATTTATGCCTCAATTATATATAATACATCAATCAGGCGGAAAGTACAAGTACCCTCCGCCCAAAATTTTATCCCAATACCTTTTTTAAGTTCTCGTAGGTTTGCCTTGCACCATTTACAATATAACCAAAGTCCGCACCGCAGGTAATCATTTTGATACCCATATCGCAAAGCTTACCTATTGTCTTTTCGTCAGACGCAAGCGTTGCCGAGCCAACTATCTTGCCATGCTTTGTTGCAATATCAATTGCCTTTTTTGCCAGTGCAAGGTTATCTTCGCCAAAGAAATCACCTATTTGATTTATTGACCCCGACAAATCAGCAAGCCCCAAAATAAATCCGTCAATATAAGGATTGTCCGCAATCTGCTCAAGCTCGTCAACAAAGGTTTTGCATTCAATCTGCAAAAATCTGCACAGGTCAAACGGTCCTGACTTAAAATACTCAAGCTCATCATCAATACCGTACCTTACCGCCCTTTGCGGACCGCAGCCGCGACTTCCGTAAGGCGGATAGAGTGTGTATGAAAGCAGCTCCTCCGCTTCCTTTGCACTGTGTACCATAGGGAAGATGATGCCGTCAGGCCCCATTTCAAGAACCTTTTTGGTATATGTAAGGTCGTTTTGAGGTACACGCACTATTGCCTGCCTGCCAACAGATTTTGCCGCAACAAGCTGTGCATAGCACTGGTCAAGAGGTCTTTCAGCTCAAAGTAGGTTTCGGGTGAATACTGACTCGGAAGAACTCCGAAGGAGCCGTTTTCAACATGGTTCTTCACAACGTCCATAAACTTTGAGGAAATCTGTGATATAATACCATGGTCGCGTGAATTGCGGTATCTTTTTACCTCGTCATAAAGATGCATATCCGCATCATACGCCAAGTCCTTAATGCCTTTGTATTGTGGCTCAAGCCCTGCATTTTCCATTATCTCTGTCATCTGCGAATTGTAATCGCCTGCAAGATAAACAGTGGGCAGTTCAAAGTTTACGCTTATATCAGAGTCATTTACATAGAATTTGGTCTGTGCGTAGTTGTCAACAATTTCGTTTTCACGAATACCGCTCATCCAAAGGTTAAATGAGTTTGCGGTATCGGCGATTACGTTGTTGCTCCACTCCATATATGACGAGCCTTCGTCGGGATAAAGTCCAAACTGCGAGCTTCCCGAGCCTTCAATATAGTTGCGTGTAACATACGAGCCGGGCTGCTAGCCCAATGTATAGATTGGTGCACCGTCGTGCAGATACTGGTTTGTGTTTTTGATATGGTTATAAGCAATGGTGTTGTTTTTGCTTCCGTGCTTAGTCCATGTGTCAATAACATCCGTCACTGCATAAAGCGCACCCTGGTCATTGGGAACATAATAGAACAAACCGAAGTCTGCACGCATCATGCTGCCTATTGACATAATAAACATAAGGATTATTGTGGGCTTTAGAAGCGGCATGGTTATTTTAAATATCATCTGTGTTTTGCTTGCGCCGTCTATGGCTGCTGCTTCGTACAAGGACGAATCAATTCCCATAATTGAGCCGTAATAAACCAGAACATTAAACCCGATTGTCTTCCACACGTTAAACGCAATCAGTATAACCGGCCAGTATTTAGGCTCCATGTACCACGATACCGGCTCTTTGCCGATTGAGTTAAGCAGGTGATTGAAAAATCCGTTAGTAAACGAAAACATTGCAAGGGCTATGTACGCAACAACCACCCATGAAATAAGATGGGGAAGAAACAGCGCCGTCTGATAAATCTTGATAAAAACCCTTCGTTTTGTAAAATCAAGAAACACGGCTGTCATTACCGAAATTGCCGTGCCAAAGATAATAAACACAGCGTTGTATAAAATTGTATTTCTGAATATCCGCATCGCATCGTCGGTGCTGAACAGATATTTAAAATTGTCCAGCCCGTTCCAGTCACTAAACCAAATTCCCTTGGCGTAATCAAAATCCTTAAATGCTATTATTGACCCAAACATCGGAATGTACGCAAAAATAACAAACCAAAGTATTCCCGGAATGGCAAGCACCAGCAACTGTCTTGTGTTTCGCCATGCCAGCGAATCCGTTCCAAGCCTGCGATTTGCCATTGTCTTTTCCGACCTTTTTTTTGATGTAAACATTTGGGGTATCTCCTTTCGTTCCCACTATTGTGTCATCTTATTTTAGCACCGGAAAAACACTGTCTTCAATCCAAAATTCAAGTCATTGTTTTGAATTTAAGTTTTAAGAAAATCAAATTAACAATTTTGAAAAAAAAGCAGAATTTCAACACTTTTTAACGAATTTAAGCCTGATAAGCATAGTAAAAACCATATATTGCTGCTTTTCAGGTGTTGCATTTGTTTCTTATATAATAAGAAATTACACAATTTCCTGTTATACAAAAAAGCCTGCTGATACCAAGGTATCAACAGGCTTAATTTTATTGGTTTTACATATCTTTGCTGAGCATCCGCTCAAGCTCTGCCATTTTTTGTGGCGTAGGTTCGGGAATATCCTTAAACCCAAAATCAATGCCCAGCTTTTCATACTTCACTGTGCAAAGCTTTTTAAAAGGCAACAGCTCGGTTTTGTCAATGCATCTGTGGTTATTTATAATTTCTTTCAGCAAAGCAATATTTTGGGGATTATCGTTAAGCGTCGGAATAATTACCTGACGCAGCGTCACCGGTATACTTTGCTCGTCAAGAGCTTTTAAAAACTCAAGCGGCTTTGCCATTTCGCAGCCAACAAATTTCCGGTACTGTTCATCATTTGTGTATTTTATATCCAGTAACACTCTGTCGGTATACTCCAAAAGGCTCAGCACCGTTTCATTAAGGATGCTCCCCGACGTATCAAGACAGGTGTTTATGCCGCGTCTTTTGCACTCACAAAAGAACTCCGCAGCAAACTCTGCCTGCAAAAGCGGCTCACCGCCCGAAAGCGTCACTCCGCCGTCTTTGCCAAAATAAGTCCGAAACTTTTCTGCCTTTTCGGCAAGCTCCTTTGCCGTATACTCTGCTTTGCCGGACAGCTCCCATGTTTCGGGATTATGACAGCAGCCGCAACGAAGGTTACAGCCCTGCATAAACACCACAAACCGTACCCCCGGCCCGTCAAGAGTCCCCATGGACTGTATTGAGTTTACCAGTCCTTTTATTCCGCAGTTAGTCATAACTAATTTACACTGCCTCGTGGAAGGTACGGCTGATAACCTCGCGCTGCTGTTCACGCGACAGCTTGTGGAAGTTAACCGCATAGCCTGAAACACGAATGGTCAGGTTGGGGTAAGCTTCGGGGTTTTCGTACGCTTCCATAAGCGTTTCGCGGTTGAGTACATTTACGTTGATATGGTGTGCCTTCTTTTTAAAGTATCCGTCAAGGATGGCAACCAGATTATCAGCACGCTCGGCATCGGTTCTGCCAAGTGCGGCAGGAGTAATGCTGAATGTATTTGAAATGCCGTCACGGCAATCGTCATAGCTGATTTTTGCCACCGAGTTAAGCGATGCAAGTGCACCGTTTTCTTCGCGGTTATGCATTGGGTTGGCACCCGGTGCAAATGCCGCTGATGCCTTTCTTCCGTCAGGCGTTGCGCCTGTGTTCTTTCCGTACATAACATTTGACGTAATGGTCAGTACCGAAAGTGTGTGAATTGCATTGCGGTAGGTGGGTGTCTTGCGAAGCTCGCAAATCATCTTGTGTGCAAGCTCTTTTGCAATAAGGTCAACTCGGTCATCGTCATTTCCGAATTTGGGGAAGTCGCCCGTGGTGTCAAACTCGCAGATAAAGCCGTTGTCATCCTTTACAGGTTTAACATCTGCAAACTTTATTGCACTGAACGAATCCGCAACAACCGAAAGACCGGCAATACCAAAAGCCATAAAACGCTCAACACTTGTATCGTGAAGTGCCATCTGCGATTTTTCGTACGCGTATTTATCATGCATATAGTGAATTATGTTCATTGTGTTTACATAGAGCGCCGCCAGCCACTTGAGATAGATGTCAAACCTCTCCATAACCGCATCAAAGTCCAGCTTGTCTCCGTCCAGAACAGGCATCTGAGGGCCTATGTGCATACCGCTTGTGGTATCATAGCCGCCGTTGATTGCAATAAGCAAAAGCTTTGCAAGGTTGCAGCGCGCCCCAAAGAACTGCATCTGCTTGCCAACCTTCATTGCTGAAACGCAGCAGGCAATAGCATAGTCATCGCCGTAAACCGGCCGCATAACGTCATCATTCTCATACTGGATTGAATCGGTATCCACCGAAACCTTGGCACAGAACTTTTTAAAGCCTTCAGGTAAAGCTTCTGACCACAGGACGGTAAGGTTTGGCTCGGGTGATGAGCCAAGTGTGTAAAGTGTGTTAAGTATACGGAAGCTGCTCTTTGTAACAAGAGTTCTGCCGTCCTCTCCCATACCTCCGACAGCCTCGGTAATCCACATCGGGTCACCGCCAAACAGCTCGTTATATTCGGGCGTTCTGAGGTGTCGCGCTATACGAAGCTTCATAACAAAGTCATCAATAAGCTCCTGCGCACCCTCTTCGGTCAAAGTGCCGTTTGCAAGGTCGCGTTCAATATAAATATCAAAGAATGTGCTTACTCTGCCAAGCGACATTGCCGCACCGTTTTGTTCTTTTATTGCAGCAAGATAAGCAAAGTACGTCCACTGGATTGCCTCGCGGGTATTTGCCGCAGGCTGACTGATGTCAAAGCCGTACATAGCCGCCATTTCCTTCATATATCCAAGAAATGTAATCTGCTGATAAAGCTCTTCGTCAAGACGAATGTGGTCGGTGTCAAAACAGCCGCCGGTAAGAGCCTTTTTGTCCTTTTTCTTCTCTTCAATAAGCCTGTCAATGCCGTAAAGCGCCACGCGGCGGTAATCGCCTATAATTCTGCCTCTGCCATAGGCATCGGGCAAGCCTGTAATAACATGACACTTGCGCGCCTGACGCATTTCGTCGGTATATGCGCGGAAAACACCGTCATTGTGTGTTGTACGGAAACGAAATTCCTCCTCAACCTTTGTGCTGAGCTTATATCCGTAAGCATCACACGCCTGACGCACCATTCTCATACCGCCAAACGGGTTTACACCTCTCTTTAAGGGTCGGTTTGTCTGCATTCCCACAATAAGCTCGTTGTCTTTGTCTATATAACCGGGGGAGTAGCTTGTAAGCGAAGACACCGTTGCAGTGTCAATGTCAAGCACTCCGCCAAACTGACGTTCCAATGCAAAAAGATTCTGTATCTTTTTCATAAGCTCATTGGTGCGCTCAGTGGGACCTGCAAGAAAGGCGTCATCTCCGCAGTATTCTTTGTAGTTGGCTTGAATAAAATCGCGAACATTGATTTCGTCCTGCCATTTTCCTTGTTTAAATCCATTCCAATTTTTGTGTTCCATTGCCATTTCCTCCTTCGCTGAAGCTGTCCGAAATAAAAAAAGGACAAATCAGCTTTTATCAAAACTGAATTGCCCAGACGGTCGGCATATTTAACTGTTACATTCCCTTGCGGTTATCCGCAAACTCCGTCAGTCATGTAAAAGCTTTGACTATATTGTATATTAAAATCCTTAATTTGTCAACCGCCCGAAAGCATACTCTTTGTCAAAAATAAGGTGCTTATATCATCCCGATTTGGCATTATTGACATAATTTAATCTTGTTTGATTCTTTCTCTTGACAACCTCTTTAATATATGTTACAGTAGAATTATATGGTTAGTTCTCGCTAACCTTATGACTTGCACAAAAAACATATTAGGCTTTTAGCTGAGTTAGCAATTGCTAACTCAGCTTTTTTCTGTTTTAAAGAACAGCTTTATTAAAGGACTTGAAATTTTTATAAAAATATGGTAGAATATAATCTCAAAATTAACACGTTACAAAGGTAACGGTCAGGAGGTAATTTTATGCATATTTTAGTTACAGGCGGCGCAGGCTACATAGGCAGTCACACATGTGTTCAGCTCCTCAATGAGGGCTATGACGTTACGGTTGTTGACAACCTTTCAAACAGCAGCGAGGAGTCACTTAAAAGAGTAGAAAAAATTACAGGCAAAACCATTAAATTCTATAAGGTTGACATGGTTGACAAGGGCGCGCTTTCAGCAGTCTTTGCAGAGAACAAGTTTGACGCGGTTATTCACTTTGCAGGTCTTAAAGCCGTTGGCGAGTCGGTAAGTATGCCGCTTCATTATTACCACAATAACCTCTACAGCACAATAAATCTTTGTGAGATTATGGCAGAAAACAACCTTAAAAAACTGGTATTCAGCTCATCTGCAACCGTTTACGGCAAACCTCACACTGTTCCCATTCGCGAGGACTTTCCTCTTTCATGCACAAATCCTTACGGCAGAACAAAGCTGATGATTGAGGAAATTTTAAGAGATTTGGCAGTTGCTGACCCCGACTGGGATATTGCACTGCTCAGATACTTTAACCCCGTTGGCGCTCACGAGAGCGGTTTGATAGGCGAAGACCCACAGGGTATCCCGAACAACCTTATGCCCTATATTGCACAGGTTGCGGTTGGCAAGCGTGAATATGTTCACGTTTTCGGCAACGACTATGACACCCCCGACGGCACAGGTGTGCGTGACTACATTCACGTTATTGACCTTGCTGACGGTCACCTCAGAGCGCTTGAAAAGATTTCAAAAAAATCAGGCGTTGTTACCTACAACCTTGGTACAGGTCAGGGCTACAGCGTTCTTGACATGATAAAGGCATTCGGCAAGGCTTGCGGCAGAGAGCTTCCCTACAAGATTGAAGCACGCAGACCCGGAGATATTGATGCATGCTATGCAGACCCCAAAAAGGCAAAAGAGGAAATAGGCTTTGTTGCTAAAAAGACACTTGAAGATATGTGTGCTGACGGCTGGAGATGGCAGCAGCAGAATCCCAACGGATACAAGGATTAATTAAACATCGGAAGGAAAATTTTAATGAACGAATACCAAAAGAACATACGCAACTTTTCAATTATTGCGCATATTGACCACGGCAAGTCAACCCTTGCCGACAGACTTCTTGAGCTTACCGGGTCTTTAACAAACCGCGAAATGCAGGCTCAGATATTAGACAATATGGAGCTTGAACGCGAGCGCGGCATCACCATTAAGGCGCGTGCGGTAAGACTTCTTTACAATGCCAAAGATGGCGGGCAGTATGTTCTTAACCTTATCGACACTCCCGGGCACGTGGACTTTAACTATGAGGTTTCGCGAAGCCTTGCTGCCTGCGAGGGCGCAATCCTGATTGTGGATGCGGCTCAGGGAATTGAAGCACAGACGCTTGCAAACACTTATCTTGCGCTTGAACATGATTTGGAGCTTGTTCCGGTTGTAAACAAAATTGACCTTCCCAGTGCACAGCCCGAGGTTGTGAAGCAGGAAATCGAGGACGTAATCGGCATCGAAGCCGATTCTGCCCCTTGCATTTCCGCAAAAAACGGCATAAACATTGAATCGGTGCTTGAAAAAATAGTTGAAACTGTTCCTTCTCCTCACGGCGACGAGAACGCACCGCTTAAAGCTTTGATATTTGACTCGTATTATGACAGCTATAAAGGCGTTATTGCGTATGTCCGCGTAATTGACGGCAAGGTAAAGAGCGGCGATATGATAAAGATGATGGCAACCGGCAGCACCTTTGACGTGGTGGAGGTTGGCTATCTGAATCCGCTTGGTATGCTTCCTGCAAAGGAAATCCGCGCAGGCGAAGTTGGATTTATTGCCGCCAGCATCAAAAACGTCCGCGATGTACGCGTGGGCGATACCGTTACCACACTTCATGGTGGTGCGGCAGAGCCGCTTCCCGGCTACAAAGAGGTTAAGCCTATGGTGTATTCGGGTGTTTATCCTGCAGACGGCGCACGCTACAACGATTTAAGAGATGCCCTTGAAAAGCTGCAGCTCAATGATGCGGCACTTCAGTTTGAGGCAGAGAACTCGGTTGCTCTTGGCTTTGGATTCCGATGCGGATTTTTGGGGCTTTTGCACATGGAAATTATACAGGAACGCTTAGAGCGTGAATATAACCTTGATTTGGTTACCACTGCGCCGTCCGTTGAGTACATTGTTGTCAAGACCGACGGAACACAGCTGACCATTTCAAACCCGGCAAACCTTCCTGAGCCGCAGGAAACCGACCAGATGCTGGAGCCGATTGTTTCGGCATCAATTATGACTCCAAAGGAATTTGTCGGCAGTATAATGGAGCTTTGTCAGGAGCGCCGCGGCAACTACATTGACATGACGTATCTTGACGAGAACCGGGTAACCCTTAAATACGAGCTGCCGCTTAACGAAATTATCTATGACTTCTTTGATGCGCTCAAATCAAGAACTCGCGGTTATGCGTCGTTTGACTATGAGCTGAAGGACTATCAGCGCTCTGACTTGGTTAAGCTTGATATTCTTCTTAACGGAGATATGGTGGATGCGCTTTCATTTATCGTACACAAAGAGAAGGCATACGCACGCGGCAGACGAATTGCCGAAAAGCTTAAGGAATCCATTCCGCGGCAGCTGTTTGAAGTGCCTATTCAGGCGGCTGTGGGCAGCAAAATCATTGCAAGAGAAACAGTTCGCGCGATGCGCAAGGACGTACTTGCCAAGTGCTACGGCGGTGACATAACCCGAAAGAAAAAGCTGCTTGAAAAGCAAAAAGAAGGTAAAAAACGTATGCGTCAGGTTGGCTCGGTTGAAGTTCCGCAGGAAGCATTTATGTCGGTTTTAAAGCTGGATTAATTTTACCGGAAATTTTTGATAATCAAAGAATAAAAAATATTCAAAGCAGATTGTTTGTCCGAAGCGCCACAGTGTACTATGTGTACATAAGGTATTGTGGACGAATGATATGTGAAGAATATTTTTTTAAAGGAGATTATAAATGAACACAGGGCTTTATATTCACATTCCGTTTTGCAAGTCAAAGTGCAAATACTGTGACTTTAACTCTTATGCAAACATGGAAAAATATACCGCCCTGTATTTTTCTGCCCTTCTCGAAGAAGCAGAGCATTATGCAAAAATTAACCCCACAGTATTTGATACTGTTTATTTTGGCGGCGGAACACCTACAAGCGTGGACATTGATTTGTTGTGCGATAGCATAAACACTCTCCGCTCTGTAATGAAAATTCATCCGGATGCCGAGATATGCGCAGAATGTAACCCCGGCACAATTGACTATGAAGGGCTCAAAAAGCTTCGGTTAAGCGGCATAAACCGCTTGAGCATCGGACTTCAGACCACCGATGACGAAAAGCTGAAGGTTTTGGGAAGAATCCATACCCTTAACGATTTTAATACTTGCTTTGAAAACGCACGAAGGGCAGGCTTTGACAATATTTCAATTGACCTTATGTACGGACTTCCTGACATGACGATTGAAGATTGGTCAGACACCCTTGATAAGGTGTGCAGCTTTGGCGCAGAGCATATCTCGTGCTACTCGCTTAAAATTGAGGACGGAACACCCTTTGCAAAAATGCAGCTTAACCTTCCTGACGATGACCTTTCGGCGGATATGTATCAGCTTGCAGTTGAAAAGCTCAACCGCTTTGGATATGAAAGATACGAAATCTCAAACTTTGCAAAGCCGGGAAGGGAGTCCCGACACAATCTTAAATACTGGCACTGCGACGATTTTTTAGGCCTGGGCGCAGGTGCATATTCCTGCATAGGCAATCACAGATTTTCAAATGTCTCAGGCTTATGCGAATATATTGACGCAGTCAACTGCTGCGGCACAGCAATTGATTGGAACAGCGAAGAATCTGCTTCTGACAAAATGAGCGAGTTTATGTTTTTGGGTCTAAGATGCTCCCAAGGTGTGTCATACCGCGAGTTTAAGTCGCGCTTTGGCTGTTCGTTTACAGAGGTTTTTGCCACACCGATAAAAAAGTACACCGATTGGGGATTTTTGATTTTGGAAGGCGATTGCCTCAAATTTTCTGATAAAGGCTTTTTTGTCAGCAACACTATCTTAGCAGATTTTGTGTAAAAATGCCTTGCATTAACCGCCCTTGTGTGGTATACTTATTTGGAAAATAAATATTTATACATGTCCCAGTACCTCAGTAGGATAGAGGGTTCGCCTCCTAAGCGAAACGCCGTAGGTTCGATTCCTATCTGGGACGCCAGAAAAAACGACTTGTCGAAACAAGTCGTTTTTTCAGTGAAATAAATCCTTTCAGGATTTGTGAAATGCCTGATGGCGTGAAATATTGCTACGCAATGTGAAATACGCCTGCGGCATCTGATAAAGGATTTATTTTATTTCACAGAAGCGGTAGCTTTCTATTTCACAATTTACGGAGTAAATTATTTTACATCGACCGAAGTGAGCTATTTCACTATGAAAAAATGTCACCGATTTTTGCACCAATGCAAAAAAATTGTTTTCCTTTGCCATATAAAAAGCGTACCGAAAATTTCGGTACGCTTTTTCCGAAAAGGAGTTTGATTAATTAGCTTTATATTATATTTGCAATCTCTTTTATGCATTTTTCGCAGATAAGCTTCTTTTTAAACAAAGTAACATTTTTCGCTTCTCTGCAAAAAATACACGAAGGCTCGTATTTTCCAAAAACAAGTCTTGTGTCATCCACAAATATTTCCATAGCATCCTTGGGCGCAATCCCAAGTACCTTGCAGATTTCCTTTGGAATGACAATTCTGTCAAGTCCGTCAACGTGCCTTACCACGCCTGTGCTGCCTTTGCTTCTTCCGCCTTCGCCAAGCTCGTGCTTTTTAAGTACAATTTTTGAATCTTCAACAAAAATTTCAAGGGGCGACTTAGGCAAAATATCAAGCGTTCTGCAAAGCTCCTTGGGAATAACAATTCTGTCAAGATTATCAACATGTCTTACTATACCGGTTGATTTCATAAAATTCCTCCTATTTTTACATTTTAAGCAAATGTATTTTGTCGTTTTTTCCAAATTATGTAATAATATTACCATAGTTGTAAAAATTTGTCAATATCTAAATTGAAAAAATTTACATAATTTGTCAAATAGGGGTTTTTATGGGTGCGGCATGTCACAACAAGCAAATTACTTTCCGGCTTTAAAGAATTACAGAAAAAAAGGCAGAAATCTGCCGCTGCAAATCTCTGCCTGATTAAACTTGTACCGGGACGCAGTTATTCTGCTACATAAAACTTAACCAATTCTTCAAGAATTTCGTCGGTTTCAAGTTTTTGAATAAGCGTTCTTGCGCCGTTGTGCGCCGTGATATAAGAAGGGTCACCCGACATAATATAGCCAACAATCTGACTGATGGGGTTGTATCCCTTTTCTTTTAGTGCCCTGTGAACAGAGAGAATCAGCTCTCTGGGGCTCATGGGCTTTTCCTTTTCAACGCTGAATTTTACGGTTTTTGAAAAATTTGTGTTTTCCATAGCGTGCCTCCAATCTTCCGCACAAAGCAACCCTTGCGGAAACAGGATTTCTAATATAAGGTTATTGTAGCATAAATATTCTTACATTACAAGTTAAATTTTTGTAACAAAATTTTACATAAAACTTACCTGTGCGCAAAATAGTCGCCTGTTATGACAATATCGTTTATTTCATAGCTTTGGACAACGCGCTTGTTTTGGGGCTGGATATGCTCCATATCCTCGGGCTTGGGCTGCTCGTCAGACGGAACATAGTACATCTTATCGTCAAGCCACGCCGAATTGCCAAAGTACACAAAGCCGTTGTTGTGGGGCGCTGTTATGTCGTTGCCAATAAACACATCCTGCGCGTCAAGCCCCATAAGGTTGACAAGCGTCGGAAGAAAATCAACCGTCATCATCGGCTTTGAAATCTCCACCGCCTTCATGCCCGGTGAATAAATAAACGCAGGAACGCGATACATTATCTCGCCATTTTTATATTCCTCCAGCAAGGTCTGGTCTGAAAAGCCATAGGCATAGTGGTCGGCAAACGCCACAATAATAGTATTTTCAAGAATACCGTCCTGATTAAGCTTTGTAAGAAGCTGGCGGAAAAAGTCATCGGTGTCCGCCGCCAGAATCAGACAGTTATTTTTTTCAGGATTCATTTTGGGGTCAATAAGGTCAGGGTGATTTTGCTTTGCAAGGCTCAGCTTTGCATCGTCAAAGGTATACGGCACGTGTGCCGAATATGTGATAACAAAGTCATAAAACGGCTGACTTTCGGTCATTTTTTTGTAAATTGCATCATTTTTTAAAATGTTGCTGTCTGCCTGCGATACCGTTTCGGGCATACCAAAATCAGGGAAGGAATTATACTTATCAAAACCAAGGCTGTTATGCATAATACCTCTGTTATAAAACGCAGGGTCGTTGTAATGAAATGAATTTGCCGTGTATCCTGCATTTTTAAGCAGCTGCGGAAGCGACTGTGTAAAGCGGTTTGCGCTGAAGTTGGTGGCACTAACCGAGGTAACAGGGTTAAAATACCCTGTGTTAAACGCAAATTCCGAATTAAAGGTATGACCTGTTCCAAAGGTGGGTGCATAATAATTGCTAAAATTCATTCCGTTTTCCATCATATAGCAGATGGTGGGGGTGTACTTTTTGTCAATCATCCATGTGTCAATGCCTTCAAGCATTACCGCAATAACATTTTTCCCCTTGAATATTCCGGTATACTCATTCTCGGCAACTTGTGCTGTTTGCTCAAAAAAGCTGTCCACTTTTGCGAAGTCCTTTTCAGAGTATTTATTAACAGGGAACACCGTTCTGAACAAATCACGAAAGGTAAACTGATAAAGCCCCGACACGTCGTAGCTTTTGTTTACGTCACTGAACTGCTTATACACAACACGCGGCTTGCGCCATGAATCCCAATCATCCTGCGAGTCCCCGAATATTTCAGGCTGCATACAAATATGAAGCGCAGCAATCGCCAGAATGGGCAAAAACACAATGCACCACCACGCCTTATGGGTAACGGGCGGCTTTTTCCATCTTACAGCCGCAACAATAAGCGAGCAAAGAGAAATTACAGTGCATATAATCAGCTTTAAGTCTATATAGTCCAGTGCATAGTCCAGATAGTCTGCACCTTCTCCGGCAAGGGCAATACTCTTAAGCCAGAAAAACTGCTCAAATATTCCAAAATACACATACTGGCAAAGCGAAAGCACTAAAAACAGACCATTTATAATAATATATACAAGTCTGCCCCACTTTTTGGGCAAAATTACAAGGCATACAAAAATAATAAGAAATATCCACGCTGCCGAAAACAGCCATGCCATCGGCTGGACAAAAGCTTCGGTAAAGGCTTTGGGCCACACAAGATACCTCAGCTGAAAATCCGGCAGAATAAGCGCAAGCGCCGCAAAAATAATAAAATAATATTCCCTGACAGCTTTTTCCAATGCTTTGAACCGTTGTTTCAAAATATCACCTTCTGTTTATAATGTTTTGCAAATGCGTCGCAGCGCAAGCAAAAATTTATTTAAAATTTATAATCTGAGCGCCTTTATAGCTCAAGGTGCCTTTGTCTTTGATTTTATAATTCATGTAAGAGAACTCCGAAACACAAAAGGACAGTTTTTTGCCTTTTGTTTTAAAAACAATAACAAATTCCTCCTGCATACCGGTTGCCGGATGTTTGGAAAGCGGCTTCACCTTGTATTTGTCAACCACCTCCGCCTTAACCGATTTAACAGGCGCATATTTATTTTGAACAAGCCTTTTTATAATAAAAAACCATAGCAGCAAAACCAGAACAATTGAAATTATGTTGATAATATCAGACATTTTATCACCTCTTATAATTTTGTCAAGGCAGGGACAAAAAATTAATGGTTTGTCGGCACTTTTTCAATAGCGCCGATAAACTCAAACGATTAAAACATTCCTTTGAAGGCTTCCCCTTGAGGGGAAGGCTTTTTTTGTCCCTTGTATATCAAACATTAAAATCAGTGTACAATTTAGATGCCAATAATTTTGGCGATATACTCGCTTTCGCTGCGATATGATATAAACTCCTTGTTCTCGTCCCGAAGGGACATATCGCATCCGTCAGAAATTTATATCGCTGATTTCATCTTCGATGAAATCATTATAGAATACGTGTACAAATTAGATGACATAGCTTTTGTCGATATGCAATCTTCGCTTGCTCGATATTTTTGTTATCACAAAATCGATATGTTTTTCGTTTCACTCAAAACTCGATATGATATAAATCTCGTTGCCGTAAGGCAACATATCGAGTGTGTAAACACATATCGAGTCATTTATGACATATCGAAAATCGAGGAACGAGATTTATATCGACGATTTCAAGCTTTGCTTGAAATCATTATATCACAGCTTCATCAAGAAATCAACCAGCCACAGCAATCCTTGTGGCAAACAAGCGGCATAGAGAAATCACCGATTGACCTTATGCGTTTTTCAGCGCAAAATTTTGCACGTCCATTAAATTGCAACCCTTCCGGCTATACAAAAAAGCCCGGCCATCAGGCTATGCCTGATAGTCGGACTTCTTAATTAACAAATTAGCCAAGTCTCTTTTCGAGTTCGTCCATGCTGTCCTTGATTTCCTTGGGAAGTCTGTCGCCAAACTGAGCAAAGAACTCTCTCTGGTTTGCAAGGTCTTCCTTCCAAGCCTGCTTGTCGATTGAAAGCAGCTCTGTAACAACCTCGTCTGAAAGGTCAAGTCCTTCAAGCTGGAGGTCTTCCTTGTTGGGAACAAAACCGATTTCGGTTTCAACTGCGTCAACCTTGCCCTCGCAACGGTCAAGAATCCAGTTAAGAACTCTCATGTTGTCGCCAAAGCCGGGCCACATAAAGTTGCCCTCGTCGTCAAGTCTGAACCAGTTTACATTGAAGATTTTGGGCGGATTTGCAATCTTTTTGCCCATGTCATACCAATGCTGGAAGTAGTCAGCCATGTTGTAGCCAACAAACGGACGCATAGCCATGGGGTCACGTCTTACAACGCCGACAGCACCTGCAGCTGCAGCTGTTGTCTCGGATGCCATTGTTGCACCAACAAATACACCATGATCCCAATCACGAGCCTGATATACCAGCGGAGCTGTCTTTGCACGGCGTCCGCCAAATACGATAGCTGAAATCGGAACACCCTGAGGATTTTCAAATTCAGATGAAATGCAGGGGCAGTTTACTGCAGGAGCAGTAAATCTTGAGTTGGGATGCGCAAGCTTGTTGCCTTCGGCTGTGTATTCCTTGCCGTTAACCTTTGCACCCTTCCACTCGATTGCATTTACAGGAGGATTCTTGTCAAGACCTTCCCACCAAACAGTCATATCTTCCTCGTTGATTGCAACGTTTGTAAAGATTGTATTCTTCTTTGTTGCCTCAAGCGCATTGAAGTTTGATTTTACAGAAGTACCGGGAGCAACGCCAAAGAAGCCTGCCTCGGGGTTGATTGCATAAAGTCTGCCGTCTTCGCCGACTCTGAGCCATGCAATATCGTCACCAACTGTCCAAACCTTATAGCCCTGTTCCTTAAGAAATTCCGGAGGAATAAGCATTGCAAGGTTGGTCTTACCGCAAGCTGAAGGGAACGCAGCACAGATGTACTTAACTTCGCCCTTGGGGTTTTCAAGACCAAGGATGAGCATGTGTTCTGCCATCCAGCCTTCTTTCATGCCCTGATATGAAGCTATTCTAAGAGCAAAGCACTTCTTACCAAGAAGAACGTTACCGCCGTAAGCTGAGTTAACCGACATAATTGTGTTGTCCTGCGGGAAGTGAACGATGTATCTCTCGTCAGGATTTACATCCCTCTTTGCGTGAAGACACTTAACAAAATCGCCATCTTCACCAAGAGCATCAATTACTTCCTTGCCAACTCTTGTCATAATATCCATGTTAAGAACAACATAGATGCTGTCTGTCAGCTCTATACCAATCTTTGAGAAGGGTGAGCCAACAGGGCCCATCGAATAAGGAATAACATACATTGTTCTGCCTTCCATTGAGCCGTCATACAAAGCGTTAAGCTTTGCGTACATTTCAGCCGGTGCCATCCAATTGTTGATAGGGCCTGCCTCTTCCTCGGTTTCGGTACAGATAAATGTTCTGTCCTCAACACGTGCAACGTCATTCTCAGCTGTTCTGTGATAGTAACAGCCGGGAAGCTTTTCCTGATTGAGTTTAATCATTTCGCCGCTTTGAACTGCTTCTTCACGAAGCTGTTCAAGCTGAGCTTCGCTGCCGTCAATCCAAACTACATTAGCAGGTTTGCAAAGAGCTTTCATTTCTTCAAGCCAGTTTAAAACCTTTTTGTTATTAGTCATAATTTTGACCCCCTTATTTAATTATGAAAACATTTAACTTAATCCAAAAGAGAAAAGCAATAATAAATTTTCAACTTCTCCCTTGTATAACATATTATCACAAGTTTTGCAACTTTTCAATATGTTTTTGACAAATTTTTAACTAATTTAGAAAATTTATCAGCAACGCCTTATTTATTGTGCCCGACAAACAGCGTACCTACCGCCTTACCCTCGAATATGTCATAAATTCTCTCGGGCATTGCGCCGTTGGTGATAATCATGTCTATGCCTTTAGGGTTGACGATTTCCGCTGCCTTCAGCTTGGTTATCATTCCGCCTGTGCCGCGCCGGCTGCCTGCACCGCCTGCAAGGGCAAGGGTGGATTCGTCAATTTTTTCAACCACCGGAATAAGCTTTGCATCGGGATTTTCGGCAGGGTTGGCATCAAAAAGTCCGTCAATGTCAGACAGAATAACCAAAAGCTCTGCCTCTACCAGTTCTGCTATATATGCGGAAAGCGTGTCATTGTCGCCAAACTCAAGCTCATAAGTGGATATAACGTCGTTCTCGTTGACAATGGGGATAACACCGTACTCAAACATTGTTTCAAAGGTGTTTTTTGTGTTCTGATAGCGTTCCTCCTCATCAAGTATGAACTTGGTCAGCAGAACCTGAGCAGTGCTGTGTCCGTATTCAGAAAAGAATTTGTCATAAATTGAAACAAGTGTCGCCTGTCCTATTGCCGCAAGCGCCTGCTTTTTTCTGGTGTCGGCGGGTTTTTCAACAAGGTTCAGCTTGCCTACACCTGCGCCCACAGCACCGCTTGAAACAAGCACCACTTCAACACCGCGGTTGCGAAGGTCAGAAATTACCCGCACAAGATGCTCTATTTTTTTGATATTTATTTTACCTGTTTCATAGGTCAAAGACGATGTTCCAACCTTGATAACAACTCTCTTCAAATTTTTGAAATCCGGATACCCCATAAGCCGATACCTGCCTTATTTGAATTTGGGAATACAAACACTCCCCAGTTTAAGACAAGTATAGCTTTTGCGCCGAAAAATGTCAAGCCTTGCTAACAAAATGTTGAAAAACCACTTGATTTGTTGTATAATGGTTTTATTGAAAATAAAATTGCCGATATGGGTTGGTGCTTTTAATAAGAAAGATGCCGGAACTTAATAGGATTCAAATAAAAAGGAGATAGAAAAATGAAAAAAGCGTTACTGGCGTTGATTGTAACATTAATCTTGGGATTATTGGGTACGGCTTTTGGATATGATGCAATGAATGGTTTTTCCGAAATAGGAGCCATTGTTGCTGTTTCCACAATGGGAGCATTTATTATTTATTTTAACGAAAAAAATAAATAAGTTTTTACCCCGACTTGACATGAGTAGAAATTTTGTCGAACAATACAGAAAAAGTATATTTAATGGAGGAAATAGAAATGGCAACCATAATAAATCCAAAGGATACGACAAGGGAAATGGCATATGATTTATGGATGAAAGCACCAAATCCAATGGTTACTTTTTTCAAAACATTAGATGTTACAAACCTTGTCAGATTATCAAAGAAGAAAAATCTGAAATTTAATATGCTTATAGATTTTTGTGTTGGTAAGGCTGCATCAACAGTAAAAGAGTTTTATATTCTTCCTGTTGGTGACAATCTTATTCAGTATGACACAATTGCAGTGAATACGATTGTAAAGAATAAAACCGGAGAGGTAAGTTCGTGCGATATTCTTTATACTGATGACTTAGAAAAATTTAATGCTGATTATGTGGAATATACAACATGGGTAGCCGAAAAATGTCAGGACAGAGACTTATCAGACAATAGTATGGTAATTGGAACATCAGCCATAGTCGATACAGAAATTGATGGTGCAGTTGGTATGAATAGCGGTATCTTTAATAATCCGTTTATAATATGGGGTAAATATCGCAAGAAGCTATTTAAGTTTTATCTTCCTATTTCGTTTCAGTTTCACCACACACAAATGGATGGTGCTCATGCCGGTAAATTTTTGGAAAATCTGCAAAAAGAGATTACTAGGATAAAATAATTTTTAATATGGATTGAAAGTGGCTGGAAAAGCAAAGCATTTGATGGAGGATATACATATGGATAACAATATTATAATTTTTAAAACTGAAGATGAACAGATAAAAGTTGATGTTAGGTTCTATGATGAATCTGTTTGGCTTACTATAGACCAAATGGCTGCTTTGTTTGAAAGAGATAAGTCAACTATTTCCAGACATATTAAAAATGTATATTCCGACAAGGAATTGTTGCCAGAGGCAACTGTTGCAAAATTTGCAACAGTTCAAATTGAAGGTGACAGGGAAGTCGAGAGAAATCTTGATTATTACAATCTTGATGTAATAATTTCCGTAGGATATCGCGTCAAATCACTCAGGGGTACGCAGTTCAGACAGTGGGCAACAAAAAGGCTTAATGAATACATCCGCAAAGGTTTCACCATGGATGATGAAAGACTTAAAAATCTTGGCGGTGGTGGATATTGGAAAGAACTCTTAGAAAGAATAAGAGATATTCGTTCATCAGAAAGAAATTTTTATCAGCAGGTTACGGATATTTATGCCACTGCTACTGACTATGATCCTCGTTCAGATTTAACAAAAACATTTTTTGCTACTGTTCAGAATAAGTTGCATTTTGCAGTCCACGAGCATACAGCAGCAGAGGTTATTTATGAAAGAGTAGATAATGAAAAACCGCTTGTTGGAATGACTAATTTTAAAGGTAATTATATAACAAAAGATGATGTTAAAATTGCGAAAAATTATCTTTCTGAAATAGAACTACAGAGATTGAATACTTGTATCACAATTCCTTGATTTTGCAGAATTTCAAGCATTGGAACAAATTCCAATGTCTATGCAGGATTGGATTGATGCTCTTGATAATCAGATAATTTCAAATAAAAGAAATTTGCTTGAGGGAAAAGGAAATATATCGCATAGACAAGCAATAGAAAAAGCAGAAAAAGAATTTAAAATTTATCGAGAAAGAGAAATGAAGCAGTTGGAAAGCGATTTTGATAAAGCTGTTAAAATGTTAGTTCAAAATCCAAATGAAGAATAATTTAATAACATAGTTTGCCGATTTTAAATATTTACATATACTGTCGGATGCGAGAAAATCCAGTATTCTCGCGGGTTCTAAAGAAAAGGGTTAAAGGAAAACATAGTGAAAAAATAGCAGGTCCATATTATGCTTTAGCATAACAAGATTCTCCGAAATATAGAAATCTATGATTTCGTTATATTTCGTGATGGTTCTTATTATTCACTGTTCTCCCGACTTGACACGAACTTTTATTTAAAATACTTGGCATCTAAACCTTATATCCCTTATAATCCCTCCTGATAAATTGATGTCCAAATTTTTTACGGTATTCACCGGGGGTAAAGCCTGTTTTTCGTTTGAATAAACGCTGAAAATGTTCGGTACTTTCAAAACCTATATTGTAAGCAATACTTTTTATGGGAGTGTCTGTATTAATTAAAGAATAGCGTGCGTGCGAAAGCCTGATATCGCTTACCGTTTCGCCAAAGCTTTTGCCCGTATCAGTTTTAAAAAGTCTGCATATATGGGTCTTTGAATACCCTGCATAATCGGCAATGCTTTGCAAAGTAAGATTTGAGTAGTTATTTGTTATATAGTTTAAAAGCTTACGGCTTATATCACTTGTTTTGCCTATTGAATCTGAAAGCTTTAAATACTTATTTTCAAAAAGAAGGGAATTTAAAAATTCTATCATTAAAGACTCTATTGTGAGATATTTTTTTTTATTGTCACAGGCGTTTGCTTCAAACATTTTAAGGGCAAGAGCTGAAGTTTCTTCAAGCTTTTTTGTACATATAAGATATCTGAAATATTTTTTGCTTTGAGTATATTTAATAAATTCAGCCATAGGGGATGATGGTAGATTATAGTTACATAAAAGCCCTTCAAACCAGTCTTCTCTTATAAGAAAATTTGTTACTATACTTTCTCCTGCAGCATAGAGTGTATGGAATGTGCCGGGATGAAGCAAAACAAATTCACCCTCTCCCATCAAAAGAGGGGTTTCTTCTACAAGATTTATACATCCTCCCCGTACTACAAAATTGATTTCGTAAAAATTGTGGGTATGATATACACTTATATTGTTGCTACAATGCATTGAAAGTGCAACTCTCTGACCCGGGAAATCGTTATATGTATCAACATCTATAACACCAAGGTCTGTTTGTGCTTTCATCATATAAAGCTGATTTAAAATCTTTTCGTCACCAAACATAATATATCACCAAATTCATTTTAACATATATGTTAATATAAGTCAATTTATTTCGCAATATAAGTCATTTACAAAAGAAATAAGGCGTGTTAAAATAAAAATATGATAAAAAATAACAATGATTGTTTTTAATCCCATTAAGTGCAGGGGAACTCATTTATGAATATAAATTTTAAAGGAATAACACAGAAGGATTTTGACTATGCTTTTGAATGTCTTGAAGATTGCAAGCAGGAAAGCGCAAAAGAATACGGATTTAATTATCCCTATTTTACGCCAGGTGGGAATTATGGACAACAGTGGTGGCAGATTGATTCTTCGTTAGCATTATGCGGATATAAATGGAAAGACAGAGCGTTTGCAGAACGCTCGCTTTGGAATTTTATTGAGTCACAGAAAGAAAACGGAAGAATTTGTCTGTGGGGAGCAGATATTTTACCAGGTGAGGTAGCAGGGGAGAACTTCCCGAAACAAACCGAAGAAGTTTCGTCATTACCTAAAATTTTTGATGTTGCTTATCATATATTGCAAGGCTCTGAAGATAACGAGCTGAAAGAAGCAACATATAATATGATGAAAAAATACATTGATTGGTGGTTTAAGTACCGGTTTGACGAAAATACAGGCTTGATTACTGCTGTTTTTGAGGAAACATTTATTCCTTATCTGAACTTTGCAGGTGAATATGCACCTGTGGATACAAATGTTGAGGTATATGTTGGCTGTTATTACGCACAGCTGCTTGCAAAAGAACTTAAAAAAGAAGATGCAAATGCACTGAAAATAAGAAGAGACAATTTAAAAACAGCATAAATAAATACTTGTGGAGCAGGGAAAAAGGTGCATATTATCCTTATAGTATTAAAAATAAAGAATCTGTAGATATTCTTATGGCATCAACTTTTTGTCCGCTAAGACTTTGTATAGCAGATAAAGAGCAGAGAAAATGTTTAATCGGTCTTTTAAAAAATCATAAACATTTCAACTGGGATACAATTCCATTGACCTCGGTATCGAAGCTTGATAAAGTATTTACTGTAACTGAAGGAAAATATCAGGGTAATTCAAGCTGGAGCGGAAATGTATGGACATTGATAAACGAAATGGTTATAAGAGGATTGCTTGATTGCGGAGAAACTGAAATGGCGGCAGAACTTGCCTTAAAAACAGTTTATGCATTTAATCATAACTGTGCTGAATTTATAAATCCTTTTGACGGCAGAGGACACGGTGTTATTAAATATGCCTGGTCTGCATCTCAGTATATTGAATTGATTGTGGAAGTAATATTCGGCATAAGCTACAATGCATCAAAAAAAGAGGTTGTTGTTTTGCCGAATCTTGCAAAAGAATTGCAGGGGGCAAGCTTATCTCTTAAAAATATTAAGCTTTCGGCAGACGTAAAGCTTAGTGTGTTTATAGAAGACGGACAAGTTTCGTATTGGCTTTCAGATAACACCTTAAAAGTAAAGTTATAAAATATATTTCTTTTTGAGATTATAGGAGGCCTTTTATTATGAAATTAAACAGAAAATTTTATGAAGACAAGGTACGTGCATGCTGGATAGGTAAAAATATAGGCGGAACAATGGGCGGTCCTTATGAAGGAAGAACTGAAATGCAGGATGCAACCACCTTTGTAACTCCAAAAGGCGAACCCTTGCCAAATGATGACCTTGATTTGCAGATTTTATGGCTTTGTGCAATGGAAGAACGTGGGGCAGCTGCAATCAACGAAAAGGTATTGGGAGAATACTGGTTGAATTATGTTCCCGCACAGTGGAATGAATACGGAATAGCAAAAAGAAATATGGCGATGGGTATTCATCCTCCTTACAGCGGAGAATATAATAATGAAAAATGGCGTGATTCAAATGGTGCGTGGATAAGAACAGAAATCTGGGCTTGTATGTTCCCCGCATATCCTGAATTTGCTACAAGATATGCATTTTACGATGCATGTGTTGACCACGGAACAGGTGAAGGAACTTATGCCGCAATTTTTGTTGCAGCAATGGAAAGTGCAGCATTTTTCGAAAAGGATGTAAACAAGCTTATCGAAACAGGTCTTTCTTACATTCCTGAAAACTGTAAATTAGCACAGTCTGTACGTCTTGCGTGCAAGCTTTACGAAGAAAAAACTGATTTTAAAGAAGCGAGAAACAAAATTGTTGAAGCAAATAAAGAGCTTGGATGGTTCCAGGCACCCGGAAATGTGGCATTTGTAATTTTAGGCCTTTTATATGGCGAAGGTGACTTTAAAAAGTCTATGATTCACGCAATCAACTGCGGTGACGATACAGACTGCACAGGCGCAACAATAGGTTCACTTATGGGTATTATGTACGGAACAGAGGGTATTCCCAAAGACTGGACAGAATATATAGGTGACAGAATTATAACTGTTGCAATAGACCGCTCTTATGTTTTCTGGCCTAAAACCTGTGAAGAGCTTACACAGAGAACATTGAAACTTGTGCCTTCAGCTCTTGCAGTATTTGGTGTGTATATGGAATATACAGACGGAGAAAACGAGCTTGAAGGACTCCCAATAGTAAAAAGCCCGCAGCTTTCACTCCCCGAAAGCGGTTTGTGTTTGTATTTTGACGGACTTATTTATTCAAAGGGAAGAGTGGAGTTTTCAAAGTACAGAGTTGTTCCGGGTGATGAAATAACACTTAAATTTACATTTAATAACTTAATGAATGATGCAAGACAGATAGAAATTTCAATGGATCTTCCCGAAGGCTGGACTGCCGAAAGAAAGACTGTATCACTTATGGTTGACGAAGTTCTAAGATACAAAGAATCTTCTGCAGAGGTTAAAATATTTGTAGGTGAGGATGTTGATTTTAAAAACATAATCAAGCTTTGTGCATCGACAAATGCACGACCTACAAAGTCCGAAATTTCACTTATTATCTGGGGATGAATATGAGAAGGAAAAACAAGCCGAAAATACGGCTTGTTTTTTTGTGTGTTACGTGATATTATAATAAGTACTCAATTAACCGAAAAGAGGAAAATACTATGAAACCGGTATTTAAAGCACTTGCAATAATTATGTCGTTAACACTTCTTGCAGGCTGCGGCAAGGAAGAGCCGTCGGTGCCTGCATCAACAGTTGAGCCTGTTGAAAACATTGCAGCCGTTGACAACACTTCGGCAGAAATCGACGAATTTTTTGAAAAGGTTGTCAATACTAATCAGCGTCCCATTGCGGTGATGGTGGACAACGACGACAAAAACGCTCGCCCCCACGCAGGTCTTGATGACGCATATCTTATTTACGAAATGGTGGTCGAAGGCGGCGCAACAAGGTTTATGCCGGTGTTCCTTGGCACAGACACGCAAAAAATCGGGCCTGTACGCTCGTCCAGACATTATTTTTTGGACTATGTAATGGAAAACGATGCAATATACACCCACTTTGGCTGGAGTCCAAAAGCAATTACCGACATTTCTGCCTTTGGAATTAACAAAATAAACGGAATCCTTGGAACAGACGAGGGTATTTTCTGGCGCGAACAAAAGTTTAAAGGCGACTGGCACAGCGCTTATACAAGCCTTGAAAAAGTCCGTCAGCTTGCACAGCAAAAGGGCTATACAACAGAAACCACCAACAAAAACGGACTTAAATTTGCAAAAGAATACTTTGAGCCTGAAAACGTCACGCCGGCGACCTCGGTAAATCTTGAATATTCAGGACTGTACCGCACAGGCTATACATATAACCCCCGGACAAAGCTTTACGAAAAATCTATAAACGGCGCACCGCACACACTGCAAAACGGCAACACCCTGACCGCAAAGAACATAATAATCCACTATGTTTATGACACTGCCTTAGGTGACGGCACTGCCCGCCGCAACATCAACACTACAGGCCGTGGCAATGGTATTTACATCACCTCTGGCAAGGCTGTTGAAATTGTGTGGTCAAAGCCATCACGAAACGGCAAAACCACCTACAAAACAGCCGACGGCACAGAGCTTTTGCTCAATCCCGGAAGGACAATTATTAACCTGATAAGTCCCTCTGCAAAAACCACCGTTGAATAGCATTAAGGAATATACCTATGAAAATAAAAAACCTTGAACTTAAAAACAACGTGTTTCTTGCCCCCATGGCAGGGGTTACTGACAAGGCGTTTCGCCTTATCACAAAGCCGTTTGGTCCTGCCCTGATGTATACCGAAATGGTGTCGGGTAAGGGGCTTTTCTACAAGAACAAAAAGACGGCGGATTTGCTTGATGCAGACCCATCCGAAAAACCGGTTGCGGCACAGCTGTTCGGGCATGAGCCATCAGTTCTTGCACAGATTGCCGAAAGAGCGCTTGACTTTGGCGCAGAACTTATTGACATTAACATGGGCTGCCCTGCACCAAAAATTGTAAACAACGGCGACGGCTCGGCAATCTCTAAAACGCCGGCGCTTGCCGGCGAGATTGTTTCTGCAGTTACCGCGGCAGTTAATGTTCCTGTTACTGTTAAAATCCGCAAGGGCTGGGACGAAAATTCAATTACTGCAGTTGAAATGGCAAAAATAGCCGAGGCTGCAGGCGCTTCGGCAGTTACCGTTCACGGCAGAACGCGCGAGCAATTCTACAGCGGGCACGCCGACCTTGATATAATCAAGGCTGTAAAGAGCGCAGTTTCAATCCCTGTAATCGGCAACGGCGATATTGTTGACGAGGAAAGTGCAAAGTACATGCTTGACTACACAGGCTGTGACGGAATTATGATAGGCAGAGCCGCCGAGGGTAATCCGTGGATATTTGAAAGAGTTATACACTACCTTCAAACAAACGAAAAGCTGACTTTGCCCACGTTGGAAGAGAGAGCCGAAAAAATGAACGAGCATCTTAGCCTTCTGATAAAATTCAAGGGCGCCTATCGGGGCATTCAGGAGGCGCGCAAGCACATGGCATGGTATATAAAAGGAATGCCGGGCGGCGCACGCCTGCGCGAAATAATCAACACCGCCTCAACAGAAGAGGAAATGCGCGAGGTAATTAAAAAAGTGTTTGATTACAGATATTAAATTTTTTGCCCCAAAACTTTTAAAATATAAATATTTATTTACAAAAAATCCCTTGCAAACCTTGACTTGTAAGGGATTTTGTTGTATTATGGTAGTATATATACATAATGGGTAAATTTGCGACTATTTTCAGTTGCAAACAATGAAACAAAAAAGCAGTTTCCTATTAATATATAATATCCGGCATTTTATTCTAAGAGTAAAAACCGTATCTTTTGCCGAAAGGATTGATAACAGATGAAAATTGCAATTATGGGCTTTGGAGTTGTAGGCTCGGGCGTTGGCGAGGTTGTCACCAAAAATCAGGAGAACCTTATAAACAAATGCGGCGAATCAATTGAGATTGCGCATATCCTTGACCTTCGCGACTTCCCCGACAGCGAATTTGACTGCTTTACCAAGGACTTTAACGACATTTTAAATGACCCCGAGGTTGGCGTTGTTGTTGAAACCATGGGCGGTGTTAATCCGGCTTATGATTTTACCAAAAAGCTTCTTCTTGCAGGCAAGCATGTTGTAACATCAAACAAAGAGCTTGTTGCAACCCACGGAACAGAGCTTCTTGCACTTGCAAGAGAGCGAAACATAAACTACCTGTTTGAGGCAAGCGTAGGCGGCGGTATTCCTATTATCCGTCCTCTTTACTCATGCCTGACAGCAGGCGAGGCAACCGATGTATTCGGCATCCTCAACGGCACTACCAACTATATCCTGACACAGATGTTCCAGTGTGGTGAAAGCTTTGAAAACGCGCTTAAAGCGGCTCAGCAGAAAGGCTATGCCGAAGCCGACCCCACTGCAGACGTTGAGGGCTATGACACCTGCCGCAAAATTGCAATTCTTGCTGCGCTTGCATTTGGCAAGGCACTTGATTATACAAAAATATCAACCGAGGGTATTACAAAAATTACAGCAGATGACGTTGCCTTTGCCGAAAAGCTTGGCTATGCAATTAAACTTATCGGACACAGCACCAAGGACGGCGATGCGGTTTATGCCGCAGTTTTCCCTGCATTTGTTCCCAAGAACAGTCCTCTTGCAGGCATCAATGACGTATTCAACGGCATTATTGTCCGCGGCAACGATTTGGGTGAGGTTATGTTCTATGGCAGAGGCGCAGGCAAGCTGCCCACAGCAAACGCAGTTGTTGCCGATGTTGTTGACGCAATCAAGCACAAAAGAGTTAATGTTATCATTAAATGGGATGCTTATGACGAAAAACACCAGTCACAGGGTGAGAATCTTGCCTATGCATACTATATCAGATTTTCCGGCAAGGCTCCTGCAAACATTCCCGGCAGCCGTATTGTTGCGTTCTCGGACGATGATCGCAAGGCTGAATTTGCCGTTCTTACCGAGGGCCTTACAAAATCGGCTCTTGAAGACGTTATCAAGTCCACAAAAGCGGCAGGCTGCGAGCTTATGAGCTGTATGCGGCTTATCGGCGAATAAGTTTTATTAAATTTTGAAGAAATGCCGGTATCACCGGCGGCTTGCCGCCCGTGATACCGCCCAAATATATTAAAAATCGGAGGTTTTGACTTTGGCAATTATAGTTCAAAAATTCGGCGGCAGCTCAGTTGCAGACGCTGCCAAGGTAAACAATGTGGCAAACAGAGTTACTGAAACTTACCGCGACGGCAACTCGGTTGTTGTGGTTGTTTCTGCTCAGGGCGACACAACAGACGACCTTATTGAAAAGGCACACGAGATTAACTCAAACCCCTCAAAGCGTGAGATGGATATGCTTTTGTCCTCAGGCGAGCAGATTTCAATTGCTCTTTTGGCAATGGCAATCGAAAAGCTTGGCGCACCTGTTATTTCACTTACAGGCTGGCAGGCAGGGTTTGCAACAGACTCTAACTCAGGCAACGCACGTATAAAGAAAATCGACACCGAGCGCATTATGTCTGAGCTTGACAAAAAGAAGATTGTTATTGTTGCAGGCTTTCAGGGGCTTGACAAGTACGACGACATCACCACACTGGGCCGCGGCGGCAGTGATACTTCCGCAGTTGCAATAGCTGCTGCAATCCACGCCGACAAGTGTGAAATTTATACCGACGTTGACGGCGTTTATACAGCTGACCCGCGTATTGTACCAACTGCAAAGAAGCTTGACGCAATCACTTATGACGAAATGCTTGACCTTGCAAGTCTTGGTGCAAACGTACTGCACAACCGCTCGGTTGAGATGGCTAAAAAATACGGTGTTAAGCTGGAAGTTAAATCAAGTTTTCAAAAAATAGACGGAACAATTGTTAAGGAGGCGGTTTCTGTGGAAAAAATGTTAATCAGAGGTGTGGCAAGAGATAATGACGTTGCCCGTATTGCAATTATAGGTCTTGAGGATAAGCCCGGTATTGCGTTTAAGGTGTTCTCACTTCTTGCAAAGAAGGGTATCAACGTTGATGTTATTCTTCAGTCAATCGGAAGAAACGACAAGAAGGATATATCCTTTACTGTTACAAAAAATCATACAAACGAGGCTATTGCCCTGCTCGAAGCTGAAAAAGAAACTCTTTGCTATGAGGAAATTACTCACCGCGAAGACATCAGCAAGGTTTCAATTGTCGGCGCAGGTATGGTAAACAACCCCGGCGTTGCCGCAAAGATGTTTGAGGCACTTTATGATGCAGGAATCAATATTCACATGATTTCAACATCCGAAACAAAGATTTCTGTTCTTATCAATGTAAAGAACGCTGACAAGGCTGTTCAGGCAATCCACGATAAGTTCTTGATCTAAAAACCTACATGATACAAACGAAGGATCTCTTGATTCTTCGTTTGTATTCGGCAAATCTTCGTTAAATATATATCAAAGTAAATTATTTCTGCCCGAGGCAGAGTTCACTAAAATTCAACACAAGGAGGGATACCCCGCTATGACAAGTTTATCAAACGGCTTTGTTTGTATCATGGGTATGGGTACGGTGTTTATCGGACTTATCTGTATAGTATTTATTTGCTTGCTGATGAGTGCTGCTGTAAGAGCTTTAACCAAAAACAAAAAGGCTCCCGCAAATGCTTTGGCACCTGCTCAGCCTGCAGCAGATAAGGCTGTCACACTTGCGCCGGCTGAAAAGCAGGCAGTGGTTGCCGGAATCTGTGCCTGCATCGCAGAAGAGCTTGGTACAGACGCAAGCAACATAAAGGTCCTTTCGTTTAAGAAAGCCTAACTATTTTTTACACAGATAAAACACTAAATTTTAATTTTGGAGGGAAATACAATGAAAAAGTATAAAGTAAACGTAAACGGAACAGCTTATGAAATCGAAATTGAGCTTATGAGCGAAATAGAAGCAGCTGCAACACCTGCACCCGCAGCAGCACCGGCTGAGGCTCCTGCGGCAGCTCCCGCACCTTCAGCATCAGGCGACGGCGAGGCTGTAACAAGCCCCATGCCCGGTACAATTCTTTCAGTAAATGTTAAGGCAGGCGACAAAGTTTCAGCAGGTCAGGTGCTTATGATTCTTGAGGCTATGAAGATGGAAAACGAAATCATGGCAGGCGCAGACGGCACAGTTACAGCTGTTTCAGTAGCAGCAGGACAGGCAGTTGAGGCAGGCACAGCACTCTGCACAATTAAGTAAAAAAGAAAGGCAGTTGACCGACTATGAAAAAAAGAATTTTTGCAGCATTTCTTGCGGCTTTGGTTCTTATCTGCTCAATGGCAACCTGCTTTGCAGAGGGCAGCGACCAAATTCTTACCGCAAAAAATCCGGCTTATGACGCCGAAACAAAAACCCTATCATTTACCGTAGCAAATATGACAAACGACAACCTTTACATAAACACTGTTATGTTTGCTGCCGACACAAACGCTGTAAAGCTTGAATACCCCGGAATCCAGTATGGCTCTGACATCCCTGCAGGCAGCGAGGTACTGTTTAAGCTTAACGCGGAAATCCCCGGATTTGATGCCCAAAATCCCCCTTCCTTTGCTCTTACATTCAGCTATCTTATCCACAGTACAGATGTTGACCTTACAAAGGAAATGACCTTTACCGACTACAAAATCGAAAATATCTTTGCAAATGATATAACACCCATGGGCGCAATTATGAACTTCCTCGGTCAGACCGGCTTTTCGGCAATCGCAGCTAACTGGAAGATTCTTGTTATGATTCTTATATCATTTGTACTTATGTATCTTGCTATTGTTAAGAAGTTTGAGCCGCTGCTCCTTCTTCCTATTGCATTTGGTATGCTTCTTACAAACCTTCCTGGCGCAGAGATGTTCCACGAAGAGCTTTTTGCTGACGGCCATGTTCACTGGAATTTGTTCTCAGCATCAAATTCAATCACACCCGGTCTTATCGACTACCTGTATCTTGGCGTAAAGCTGGGCATTTATCCCTGCCTTATCTTTATGGGCGTTGGTGCAATGACCGACTTTGGTCCGCTGATTGCAAATCCCAAGAGCCTTCTTCTTGGCGCTGCAGCTCAGCTTGGAATTTTTATTACATACATTGGTGTAAGCTATCTTGGCTTTAATCCCGCAGAAGCAGCTTCAACCGGTATTATCGGCGGTGCTGACGGCCCTACAGCAATCTTTGTTACAACAAGACTTGCTCCTCACCTTTTAGGCCCGATTGCTGTTGCGGCATACTCATACATGGCTCTGGTTCCTGTAATTCAGCCGCCCATTATGAAGCTTCTTACAACCAAAAAGGAACGCCAGATTGTTATGAAACCGCTTCGTGAGGTTTCAAAAACCGAAAAGATAGTATTCCCCATTGCAATTACTGTTTTTGTAACACTTCTTGTTCCCTCAGCAGGTCCGCTTGTTGGCGCTCTGATGCTTGGTAACCTTGCAAAGGAATGCGGAGTTGTTGACAGAATTTCAAAAACAATGCAGAACGAGCTGATGAATATTGTAACAATATTCCTTGGCATCTCGGTTGGTGCTACTGCAACAGCCGATACCTTCCTTGCACCCAAGACCTTAGCAATTATTGTTATGGGCGTTGTAGCATTTGGTTTTGGTACTGCAGGCGGCGTGCTTTTGGCTAAGTTTATGAATCTGTTCCTCAAGAACAAGATTAACCCCCTTATCGGTTCAGCAGGCGTTTCTGCCGTGCCTATGGCGGCTCGTGTATCTCAGGTTGTAGGTCAGAAGGAAAACCCCCAGAACTTCCTGCTTATGCACGCTATGGGTCCCAATGTTGCAGGTGTAATCGGCTCTGCAATTGCCGCAGGTACTCTTATAGCATTATTTGGTTAAAAGAGCGTAAGATTTTTGAACATAAAAACGGGTCGATGTGGGCATCGGCCCTAACAAGAAAGGAAATGAGTAATTATGGCAAAATTACAAATTACAGATACAATCCTTCGTGACGCTCATCAGTCTCAGGCTGCAACCAGAATGAAGACTGAGGATATGATTCCTGCCCTTGAAATTCTTGACAAGGTAGGCTACTGGTCCTTGGAATGCTGGGGCGGCGCAACCTTTGACTCATGTATGAGATTTTTAAACGAAGACCCGTGGGAAAGACTTCGCACACTTAAGAAGCACCTTCCCAACACAAAGCTTCAGATGCTCTTCCGCGGACAGAACATCTTAGGCTATAAGCACTATGCAGATGACGTTGTTGAAAACTTCTGCAAAAAATCCATTGAAAACGGTATTGACGTTGTCAGAGTTTTTGACGCGCTCAATGACCCCCGCAATTTAGAGGCGGCTATCAAGTTTGTTAAGGAATACGGCGGCATTTGCGAAACCGCAATCAGCTATACAACAAGCCCTGTTCATAACGAGGACTACTTTGTAAAGCTTGCTCTTGAGCTTGAAAAGATGGGTGCAGATGTTATCTGTATCAAAGATATGGCAAACCTTCTTCTTCCCTACGATGCATACAGCCTTGTTAAAAAGCTGAAGGAGAATGTTTCTGTTCCCATTCACCTGCATACACACAACACTGCAGGTACAGGCGACATGACAAACCTTATGGCAGCTCAGGCAGGAGTTGATATTGTTGACTGCGCGCTGTCACCTATGGCAAACGGCACAGCAAACCCCTCAACCGAGGCTATGGTTGCAACACTCAAAGGCACAGACCGCGATACAGGTCTTGACCTTGTTACACTTTCAAAGGCAGCTGAGCACTTCCGCAAGGTTGCCGACAAGATGAAAGCTGAAGGAACTCTTGACCCCAAGGTTTTAAACGTTGACCCCAACGCACTTCTTTATCAGGTTCCGGGCGGAATGCTTTCAAACCTTATCTCTCAGCTCAAGCAACAGAACGCAGAGGACAAGTACTACGAAGTGCTTGCCGAAGTTCCCAGAGTTCGTGAAGACTTTGGGTTTCCTCCGCTTGTAACACCCACCAGCCAGATAGTCGGAACTCAGGCAGTTCTTAATGTGCTGATGGGCAGATACAAGATGATTTCAAAGGAATCAAAGGGTCTGCTTCGCGGCGAGTATGGTAAGCTTCCCGGAACAGTTAACGAGGAAGTAAGAAAAATGGCTATCGGTGATGCAGAGGTTATTACAGTAAGACCTGCAGACCTTATTGAGCCGGAGCTTGAAAAGTACCGCGAGGAAACAAAGGGTATTGCAAAATCAGAGGAGGACGTGCTCAGCTATGCACTGTTCCCACAGGTTGCAAAGAAATTCTTTGAAACCCGCGATGCAGCTCCCGTTGCAGCAGCTGCTGCAGAAGACAGCATTAGAACAATAAACGTTGTTGATTTGTCTTAAACCACACACAAAAAAAAGAGCCAAGGAGTTTTCACTCCTTGGCTCTTTTTTTAATGCTTTATAATTTATTTTTCAGGATAGATAACTTCCTTGCCACCCATATATGGTCTTAAAACTTCGGGAACAGTTACCGAACCGTCTTCGTTCTGATAATTTTCAAGGATTGCCGCAACTGTTCTTCCGATTGCAACGCCCGAGCCGTTCAGTGTGTGAACAAGCTGTGCCTTGTCCTTAACAGAATTTTTGAACTTAATATTTGCACGTCTTGCCTGAAAATCTTCAAAGTTACTGCATGAAGAAATCTCAACAAAGCGGTTATAGCTGGGCATCCACACTTCAATATCATACTTCATTGCCGCAGTAAAGCCAAGGTCGCCGATACAGATTTTAACAACTCTGTAGGGCAGCTTAAGAAGCTTAAGAACTGATTCTGCATCGTTTACAAGGCTTTCAAGCTCTTCGTAAGAATTTTCAGGATTTGCAAACTTAACAAGCTCAACCTTGTTGAACTGATGCTGACGGATAAGACCTCTTGTATCTCTGCCGGCACTTCCTGCCTCTGCTCTGAAGCACGCAGTGTATGCACAATACTTAATGGGCAGCTTGCTTCCGTCAAGGATTTCGTCTCTGTGCATATTTGTTACAGGAACCTCTGCTGTGGGAACAAGGAAGTAGTCGGTGTTTGAAACCTTAAATGCATCCTCTTCAAACTTGGGCAACTGACCTGTACCTACCATGCTGTTTCTGTGTACCATAAACGGCGGGAAGATTTCTTTGTAGCCGTTTTGTGTAGTGTGTGTATCAAGGTAGAAGTTAATAACCGCTCTTTCAAGCTGAGCGCCAACGCCCTTATATACCGTGAAACGAGTACCTGTAATCTTTGCCGCTGTCGCTGCGTCCAAAATACCCAAATCCTCGCCCAAATCCCAGTGTGCCTTTGGCTCAAAGTCAAAGCTTGTCGGCTCCATAAAGCGGCGTACCTCGATATTATCTTCATCTGTATCGCCTTCAGGAACTGTGGGGTTTGCAATGTTTGGAATAGTATACATTATCTTTTCAATCTGCTCGTCAATTGCTCTTACTTCCTCGTCAAGCTTTTTGATGTCGTCTGAAAGGACCTTCATCTCTGCAAAAATAGCTGTTGTGTCCTTGCCTTCCTTCTTCATTGCAGGAATCTGCTTTGAAACCTCGTTCTGACGGCTTTTCATCTGCTCAACGCTGAACAATGCCTCACGGCGCTTTTTGTCAAGCTCTAAAAGTCCGTCAATATCAATGCGGTCTTCCTTTCTTCTTTTAAGCGCCTCAATAAGCTTTTCGGGTTCGTTTCTTAAAATCTTAATGTCAATCATCTTTTTTATCTCCTTTATCTGCTACTTTAAATATTCCTTTAATAACTCATAATACGCAAGACTTACATCATCAAAGCCAATCGGCTCAATTTTTGCAAATTCTTTTCTTGCCTCATCACGGCTGCCGCTTTTGAAAAGCTCAAAAAGCTCTTTCATATCATTCATCGCCTGACTTCCGGTTTCAAGCTCGGATTGCAATGAGGAAGTCATGTCAATTTTTTTCTTAAGCTCGGCATTTTCGTTGCTAAGATTTAAAATTTCTTTTTCAAGAGCTTCTATCTGCCGCTGATGTCCGTTAATGGCTGTTTCATATTCGGTCTGATACCCTTCAAGCCGATTTTCCGAAAGACACGCCATTAAAACAATTGCGATTACACAAATAATCATTATAAATGCGTAGCCAAATATTCTTTTGTAATTTTTCTTCAAATTTTTCACCTCTTGTCCGTCATGGCCGTATTTGCTAAAATTTTGCCCCTTAAATGCATCTTGCCCATTTTTAATATAACTTCATTGCTGCACTGTGTTTTTTGCATTTAAGGACAGATTTTAAAAGTCGATTTTTGGAAAATAATGTAAATTATTTTATCTTACGAAGAATATTTTCCAAGTCCTCGTTGCTGTAATATTCAATCTCAATTTTGCCGCGTTTTTTTCCATGCTTAATTGAAACCTTGGTTTCCAGCTTGTGCGAAAGAGTGTCCGCAAGACTTCTGAAATATGCTTCAATATTTTTGTCAACGCTCTTTGCTTTTTTTGCTCCGCCGTTCTTTGCCATAACTGCCGCAGCAGCTTCTGCCTGACGAACGCTAAGACCGTCTTTTTCAATTTTTTCTGCTAAGATAAGTCTGTCAGATTCCTTTTCAAGCGAAAGAATTGCTCTTGCATGACCCGAGCTTATTTTGCCGGCTGTCAACATCTTTTTTATGGTATCCGAAAGGTGGTTTAGACGCAAGGCATTCGCCACCGCACTGCGGCTTTTGCCCACTCTTGCCGAAACCTCCTCCTGTGTAAGAGCAAAGGTATCCATAAGTTTTTTGTAGCCTTCTGCCTCTTCAATCGGATTAAGGTCTTCGCGCTGAAGGTTTTCAATAAGCGCAATTTCCATAACCTGTTTTTCGGAATACTCGCCGATAATGCACGGAACTTCCTTTAATCCTGCAAGCTTTGCGGCTCTCCACCGCCTTTCGCCTGCAATTATAATATAAATACCGTTTTTCTCAGGCTTTACAAGGATTGGTTGAATAAGCCCATGCTCTTTGATTGATGCCGCCAACGCATCAAGAGCGTCCTTATCAAAGGTCTTTCTTGGCTGGTCGGGATTTGGCTCAATATCGCGAAGCTTTAACCTTGTTACCCCTTCGCCTGCGCTTTGTTTTTGGGATAAACTCTCACCCGCAGACGGCACAGCGGCAACCGGAACATCATCAAAAAATGCGCCCAAGCCTCTGCCAAGACCCTTTTTTGCCTTTGGCTTTGCATTTGTTTCTGCCATTTTTAGTCCCCTTTCGTCAAATTTTATGAATTTCTTTCTATAAGCTCCTCTGCAAGGTCTGTATAACATTCAGCACCTCTGGAGTTTTTGTCATATTCAATTACTGGCTGTCCAAAGCTTGGCGCCTCTGAAAGACGCACGTTTCGCGGAATTATTGTCGCAAAAACCTTGTCCCTGAAGAACTTCTTAACCTCATCAACCACCTGAATCGAAAGGTTTGTCCTTGCGTCAAACATGGTAAGCAACACCCCTTCAAGGCTAAGCTCAGGATTAAGCCTTTGCTTAACCATTTTTATGGTATTGGTAAGCTGGCTAAGCCCTTCAAGCGCATAATATTCACACTGGATAGGCACAAGCACCGTATCTGTTGCGGTAAACGAATTAAGTGTTATAAGCCCAAGCGAAGGCGGACAATCAATAAATATAAAATCAAAATCGTCCTTTATTTCTGCAATAGAGCTTTTTAACACAAATTCGCGGTTTTCCTTCATAACAAGCTCAAGCTCTGCACCTGCCAAATCAATGTTTGAAGGGCAAATCCAAAGATTGTCAAACTCGGTTTTTATAATTACCTCACTCATGGGAACATCATTTATAATACAGTCATAAACGGATTGTTCCACCGTCTTTGGGTCAACCCCCAGACCGCTTGTGGTATTTCCCTGAGGGTCTATATCAATAAGAAGTGTCTTTTTCCCCCTTTTGCCAAGGCACGCACTTAAATTGACGGCAGTTGTAGTTTTGCCCACACCGCCCTTTTGGTTTGCAATAGCAATAACCTTTCCCATATATACCTCTCAAAAATAATATCTTTTATTTTATTATCTTCCATTATACCACTTTTTCAAAAAAACACAATATGTATTGCAATAATTTTTTAATTTGTTTCACGTGAAACATTATAATTTTTGACAAAACAAAAGAAGTGTTTCACGTGAAACACTTCTTTTATACAAAACTTAAACAACCAGATTCTTCATCCACTTTTTGCTTTTAAACCACCAAGCCGACAAAATAACCTTTACTACTTCTTCTATCATCATTACAATGTAAATCTGTGTAATCGGCAATTTGAGGACAAGCCCTGCAATGCACACAGATGGCACACCAACCAGCCAAACCGAGCCAATGTCTATAAGTGCCGCAGTTTTGGGGTCGCCGCCGTTTCTGAATATTCCCACAATAAACAAAAACGTCAGGGACTTGATATTCATCAGGCACGCCATAAGGAAGAGCACATTAAGTGCCTCGGCATAAACTTCGGGAGTTATATTGTATGGCATCAGCACAATCGGTCTTACAAAAACAAACAGCGCAGAAACCGCAAGCGAGAATATACTGTTCATTATGCAAAGGCGTTTTGAAACATTGTACGCCTTGTCGTATTCTCCGCTGCCTATCATCTTGCCGACAAGAATGCCTGTTGCGTTGCCGCCGCCATGAAAAAAGACAAGCAGCAGTCTTTCAACATTCTGAACAATAGTCATAATAACCGTAGCATCTGTGCTTATCTGCGAGAACACCCACGAATATACGGTTGTTCCTATCGCCCATGCACCCTCGTTCACAATCACCGGAACAGCGGCTTTAAAATATCCTCCAAGCATTTCAACCGGTACGGAAAAAAGCTCTTTTATAGGTGCAGCCTGAAGCAGCTTTTTGCCGTATACCGCTCCAAGAATTATAAAGAGCTCGGTTGCCCGCGCAATTATTGTAGCAATCGCCGCACCTTCAACTCCCATTGCAGGAATCTTCCACATACCAAAAATAAGAATTTGATTCATTACCAGATTGACAAGCAAGCCTATCGCTCTTGAAGCAAACGGAATACTTGCTCTTTCGCTGCAGCAAAGACTTATGTCATAAGCCGAGGTTAGCCCGGCAAACAGGTACGAAAAGCAGGCAATTCTCAAATATTTTGCACCATACTCCACAACCGCCGCGTCTTTTCGGAACAAGCCAATTATAAATTCGGGAGCTGTAAGTGCCGCAGTAAAAAAAATTACGCAAACTGCCGCTACCAAAATAATGTTAAGCCCCAGCACCTTTCGCATTTTGCTGATATTTCGCGCACCCCAGTACTGAGATGCAAAAACACCGGCTCCGCCGCAAACGCCAAATACCACCACACTAAACAGAAAAAACCACTGATTTGCTATTCCCACCGCGGCAATTACGTCCTTGCCAAACGAGCCAAGCATAACGCTGTCCAAAAGGTTTATAAACGCCGCAATCAGCTCCTTCAGCGCCATTGGCACCATAAGCAGAAAAAAGCTTTTATATATAGGTTTCAACTTTTATGCTCTCCTTATTTTACATAATTTTCCATTTTTCTTTTAAAGACCCTTCATAGTAAGAGAAATACGTTTTTTCACCGGGTCTACTTCAAGAACCTTTACCTTTACAATATCTCCGATTGACACAACGTCCATAGGATGCTTTACAAATTTGTCACTGAGCTGAGATATATGAACAAGTCCGTCCTGATGCACACCAATATCCACAAATGCACCAAAGTCGATTACGTTGCGCACTGTTCCGGTCAGTATCATTTCAGGCTTTAAATCTTCAAGGGACATTACATCCTCACGCAGAAGCGGCTGTTCAACAGAGTCACGCGGGTCGCGTCCGGGTTTGATGATTTCTTCAACAATGTCCTTTAAGGTAGGAACACCAACACCAAGCTCCTCTGCAAGAGCTTCTATCTTCTTTTCTTTAATTCTGTCGCGAATGTCCTTCAGGTTGCCCTGCTCCACGTCTGCAACAGTATATCCAAGTGCCGCAATAAGCTTTTCTGCCGCATCGTAGGATTCAGGATGAACAGAGGTATTGTCAAAAACATTCTTTCCGTTTGCAATTCTCAAAAATCCGGCACACTGCTCAAACGCCTTGGGGCCAAGCTTTGCAACCTTTTTAAGCTGTGTACGGCTTGTAAAGCGGCCTTCTTCCTCGCGGAACTTTACAATGTTTGCCGCAATAGTTCCGTTAATGCCCGAAACATACTGAAGCAGCGGCGCAGACGCCGTATTAAGGTCAACACCAACGCTGTTTACGCAGTCTTCTACAACGCCGCCAAGCACCTCACCCAGACGTTTTTGGTTCATGTCATGCTGATACTGTCCCACGCCGATTGCAGATGGTTCTATTTTTACAAGCTCGGCAAGCGGGTCCTGAACACGTCTTGCAATCGAGATTGCACTTCTTTGAGTCACGTCAAAATCGGGAAACTCCTCTGTTGCAAGCTTTGACGCAGAGTACACCGATGCCCCTGCCTCATTGGTCATTATATATTTTACCCTGCAGCCGGGGATTTCCTTTATAAGCTGGGACGCAAATATCTCGGTCTCCTTTGACGCTGTGCCGTTGCCTATTGAAAGCAAGGTTACGTTATGCTTTTCAATAAGTCCCTTCAGGAAGGCTTTTGCAGACTCTCTTTGCGCGTCGGAATGTGTTATATATATTACGCCTGTGTCCAAAACTCTGCCGGTTTCGTCAACAACACCCACCTTGCAGCCTGTGCGATAGCCGGGGTCAAGGCCGATTACAACCTGACCACGGATAGGCGCCTGCATAAGAAGGTTTTTCAGGTTTTCTCTGAAAATCTGCATCGCCTGCTCATGCGCCATATCGGTCAGCTCGTTTCGGATTTCTCTTTCAATAGCCGGCTGAATAAGTCTGCTGTATGCATCGGCAACTGCTGCCTCCACCAAATCCTTGCCCACAGCCTCCTCTTTTGAAAGCTCGGCTTTGTTAAGGTAATTAATAATTTTTTCCTCGTCTATCTCAACCTTAACCGACAAAAACTTCTCGTTTTCGCCACGGTCAATTGCAAGTATTCTGTGCGGAACAGCCTTTGATACAGGCTCCTGAAAATCATAGTAGTTTCTGTAAACCGAGTCCTCGTCAGGGTTCTGCGCCTTTGAAGTAAGCATACCGCCCTTTGCGGTCAGCTCTCTTATCTTCTTGCGGTGCTCTGCATTGTCAGAAACCGTTTCTGCAATAATATCCATTGCTCCCTGAAGCGCATCCTCTGCCGTTTCAACTCCCTTTTCGGGGTCTATAAAGGGTGCTGCCATGTCTTCCGCTGTTCCCGCCTTTGTCATCTGCAGATAAATCAGGTTTGCAAGCGGCTCAAGTCCCTTTTCCTTTGCAACCGTTGCGCGTGTTCTGCGCTTGGGTCTGAACGGACGGTAAATATCTTCAAGCTCTGAAAGCTTTTGAGCGTTGTCAATCTCTGCCGCAAGCTCCTCGGTAAGCTTGCCCTGCTCTTCGATAATTCGTTTTATGTCTGCCTTTCGCTCCTCCATGTTGCGAAGATACGTAAGGCGGTCATCAAAGGTTCTGAGAATTTCGTCGTTTAACTCTCCCGTTGCCTCCTTGCGGTAACGCGAAATAAAGGGAATGGTGTTTCCCTCGTCAATTAATGCAATGGTGTTATCCACCTGCCATTGTTTCAGATTAAGCTCCTGTGCAAGCTGCTGTGCAATTGTCATTTGTAATTTTCCTTTCCTTATATTAAGTAATAACTCTTATTGTGGAGTTTAATATACACCCTAAAAGTCAAAAAGTGATAGCTGGCTTGTTTCGGGAAGACCTTTAAGGCATCCGTTTTCACGAAGTGTTTCAATTACCGTTTTGGTCAGCTTTGCGCGGGTCTTCAGGTCGTCAACTGACATAAACTCGCCGTCCGCGCGTGCATCCATAATATTTTGCGCCGCCGCATCTCCGACACCCTGAAAGGCATTGATGGGCAAGCGGATTTTGCCGTCCACCTTCTGAAACTTAAAGGCGTCGGACTCGTAAAGGTCAGCCGGAAGAAATTCAATCCCCCTCTGATACATCTCGTGGCAAATTTCACATATAGTATACACCGATTTTTCGGTTGCAGACCAATCGTTTTGCTTTTGTTCAAGTCTGCGCATTTCATTCATAAGAAACTCATCGCCCTGCGCCATTATTGCCGCATCAAACAAGTCTGCGCGCACTGTAAAGTATGCAATATAAAAGTCTATGGGATAATGCACCTTAAAATACGCAACACGAAACGCCATCATTACATACGCCGCCGCGTGTGCCTTGGGGAACATATACTTAATCTTTTTACAAGATTCAATGTACCAGTCGGGAACATTATTCTCACGCATAGGAGTTTCATATTCCTCGGGCATCCCCTCTTTTGCGGCACGTCCCTTTCTGACAAACTCCATTATTTTAAACGCAAGTCCCGGCTCAACGCCCTTGTTCATAAGATAGGTCATAATATCGTCACGAACACCGATAACCTCTGAAAGCGTTGCCGTTCCTGCCCTTATAAGCTCCTGCGCGTTGCCCAGCCATACGTCTGTGCCGTGCGAAAGTCCGGCAATAAGCACAAGCTCATAAAATGTGGTTGGCAAGGTGTCAAGCAGCATTTGTCTGGTAAACGACGTTCCAAACTCGGGTACGCCAAAGGTTCCCACCTTGGAATGAATCTGCTCCGGCGTAACCTTAAGCGCGTCGGTGCTTGAGAATATACTCATAGTTTCAGGGTCATCAAGCGGTATCTTTGTTGCATCAATACCCGTAAGTGTTTCAAGCATTCTTATAGTCGAAGGGTCATCATGTCCCAGTATATCAAGCTTAAGCAGGTTATCGTGGATTGAATGGAAGTCAAAATGCGTGGTTATTATCCCCGAATCCTTCTTCTCTGCCGGATGCTGCACCGGACAGAACTCATGTATATCCATTGTCTTAGGGCAAACTATAATTCCGCCGGGATGCTGTCCTGTGGTATTTTTTATGTCAACCAAGCCCTTTGAAACTCTTTTCAGCTCTGCCTGAGTCGGTATAATCCCTTTGTTTTCATAATACTTGCGTCCATAAAAGCCTATTGCAGTTTTGTCGGCAATAGTGCCGATTGTTCCTGCCTTAAATACAAAGGCATCTCCAAACAGCTCGCCTACATACTTGTGTGCCGTCGCCTGATACTCGCCCGAAAAGTTAAGGTCAATATCCGGCACCTTGTCGCCCTTAAAGCCAAGAAAGGTTTCAAACGGAATGTTAAATCCGTCCTTGCGCATCTTTGCTCCACACTTGGGGCAGTTTTTGTCGGGCATATCTATGCCAATATTATATTCACCCTTGGTAAAAAATTCTGACTCCTTGCAGTCGGGGCAGATGTAATGCGGCGCAAGCGCATTAACCTCGGTAATACCTGCAAGGTATGCCGCAAACGACGAGCCAACCGAGCCACGCGAGCCTACCAAATAACCTGCCTCGTTGGACTTTTTAACCAGCTTGTGCGCAATCATATACATTACGGCATAGCCGTACTTCAAAATACAGCCAAGCTCTCTGTCCATCCGTTCCTGAACAATAGGCGGCAAAACCTCGCCGTATTCTCGGTGTGCCTTTTCGTGGCACATATTCTCCAAATCCTGTTCACAGTTCTCGATTGACGGGTTGTATGTGCCGCCCTTGAGCGGCTCAATGTCCTCTATCATATTGGCAATAAAGTTTGTGTTAGTCACAACTACCTCGTAAGCCTTTTCCTTTCCAAGGTAAGAAAATTCCTCAAGCATTTCGTCGGTAGTTCTCAGGTACAGCGGCGCCTGCATATCCGCATCGCCATAGCCTTGTGCGCCCTGAAGGACTCTTCGGTAAAGCTCGTCCTTGGGGTCCATAAAATGAACATCGCACGTCGCAACCACAGGCTTTCCAAGCTTTTCTCCCAGCTCACAGATTTTGCGGTTAAAGTCCTTTAATGCCTCGCGGCTTTCTACCTCACCGCCTCTTACCATAAACTCATTATTGCCAAGCGGCTGAATTTCAAGATAGTCATAAAATGCGGCTATCTTTTCAACCTCCTCCCACGGTCTGCCCTGCCGGATTGCCATATAAAGCTCCCCTGCCTCGCAGGCGCTTCCGATAATCAAGCCCTCGCGGTATTTTGACAGAACGCTCTTTGGGATTCTGGGCCTTTTGTAGAAATATTTAAGGTTGGACTTAGAAATAAGGGTGTACATATTTTTAAGACCAATTTCGTTCTTTGCAAGCAAAATAATATGCTGATACGGATTTTTCAAAAACTCCTCGTTTTTGTCAATTGTCCAGCTGTCATCAAGCGCACTTTGACTCTGCTCTTTTATGGTGTGCAGCTTAATAAACGCCTCGGCTGTCGCAGTTGCGTCATCAAGCGCACGGTGATGATTTTCAAGTGAAACCCCAAGTCTTTCGCAAACAAGGTCAAGCTTGTGTGACTTCTCGTTTGGAAACAGCTCACGCGACAGTTCAAGCGTGTCAATAATCGGGTATTCGTCAAAGCTGAGCTTTTCTGCACCCTCGGCCAGCTTTTGATTGTATCTTTCGATTTCTGCCTTTATAAAGCCAACATCAAATCTTGCATTGTGTGCAACCACAAAATTCTTAACGTGATTCCTCTTTCCGCAAAAATCAATAAACTCGGGCAAAACCTCGTCAATTGTGGGTGCATCCTTTACCATCTCGTTGGTTATCCCCGTCAGCTGGGTAATCTGCGGCGATATTTCGCGCCCGGGATTAATCAGCTTGGAGAAGGTGTTTACAATTTCACCGTCCATAATCTTTACGCCGCCGATTTCGGTAATTGTTTCGGTTTCGGGGCTAAGACCGGTTGTTTCAATGTCGAATACTATGTAAATACTGTCCTTATAGCTTTTGGGAACACTGTCCACACCAAGAGGAAGGTCATTTACAAAGTATCCTTCTGTTCCGTAAATAATTTTAAAATCCTGACCGCCCTTGCGGATTTTCTTTAATGTTCCAAACGCCTCGGGGAACGCCTGCGCCACACCATGGTCGGTTATGGCAATCGCACTGTGACCCCACTTTGCCGCACGGTTTATAAGGTCAGACGGTGACGTAATTGCGTCCTTTGCACTCATCTTTGTGTGAAGATGCAGTTCAACACGCTTTTCTTTTGCATTGTCCATTCTGATTGACTGCTTTTCATGAAGCTCTATTGAAAGAACCTTCATCTTTTCGCCTCGGGCGCGCTCGTCATAGTCATAATTGCCGCGCACCGACAAAATGTTTCCTTCCTTTATAACAGGAACTACTTTTTTTATGTCATTTGCCTTGCCGAACAGTTCACAGCTGATTCCCCAGTTATCGTCACCCATGTCAAAATTAACGGCAATATACATAAGCTTGCCGTCCTTCTTTATCTCGCGGATATCAGCATCCAAAACCTCGCCGCGCACAACACAAATTCCCATGCCTGCACGAAGCTCTGACATAGAAACAATATCCTCGGTTATAGGCTTTCCGTATACAGTTCCTGCGCCCGGCACTTCTATAACCTCACCTGCCACCTCTTCCTTTGGTATCTCGCGCTTAATCGGAGCAGAAGCCTTTTTGTTTATTTCTTCTTCTCGTTCTTTTTTATCGTTTTTATAGGCTTCAATATCAATTTCTTCTATATCAATGCAAACCTCAATCGGTCTGTCCAGTTCAAAGCTGATTATCTTTTCAAGAGATGCAGCACAATTGTTTTTCTCTAAAATTTCTCTGCCGCTTTTTACATTTTTAATTTTTAAAACGTTATCGGTTAGTTGTGAATAACTTGCCATAAGAAATGCTTTGCATATTCCGTTTTTGCGAAACAAAGTATATAAAAGGTTTCGGTAATATTGGTCACTGAACTCAAAGCTGCCGCTGCCTTCCCACACATATTTTACTCTTATATCAATATCATCAAGCCCATAGATATTTTTAACATTATCCGAAAATTCAAAAAGCTCGGCAGACGAAATAAGCGTTTTTGATTTTAAATCAACGCGTATGTATTTATTTTTAACATCAACAAAGAAGTCCAAGACCTCTGCACCTTCAAGTGTCTGTGCAAAAGGCTCAAGGACTGTCACCTTGTCAAATACGTCAAGTATCCCTGCCAAATAAAATCTATCCCTTCATTTTATCTATTTCATCAAGAAGTGTTTCAATAATTTTGTCTTCGGAAATCTTCCCGATTATCTCGCCTTTTTTAAAAAGAAGTGCCTCACCCCTGCCGCCGGCAATTCCTATATCCGCATCCTTTGCCTCACCGGGGCCGTTTACCGCACAGCCCATAACGGCAACCTTAAGCCTTCCTTCAATGTTTTCAAGTCTTTCGCTTATCTCTTTTGCGATAGGTATAAGGTCAATCTGACACCGCGCACAGGTGGGACATGATACAACCTCAATACCCTGCTCCATAAGACCAAGTGATTTAAGAATAAGCTTTGCGCTGTCCACCTCATGGACAGGGTCATCTGTAAGCGACACGCGTATGGTTTCGCCTATTCCGTCTGCAAGAAGCGAACCTATCCCTATTGAAGATTTAATAATTCCTGATTTATAGGTTCCTGCCTCGGTCACACCAAGATGCAAAGGGTAGGCAAAAGCTTCTCTTGCAAGTCGGTATGCCTGAATTGTCTTTTTTACATCCGAGGATTTTATTGAAATAACTGTATCATAAAACCCAAACTTTTCAAGTATCTGTACGTGCTCCTTTGCGCTTTCTACCATTGCCTCGGGTGTTGCAGAGCCGTATTTTTCAAGCAGACGCTTGTCAAGTGAGCCGCCGTTTACACCTATTCTGATAGGAATGCCGCGACGCTTTGCCTCCTCTGCAACAATGCGTGCTCTGTCCTCGTCACCAATGTTTCCGGGGTTAATACGTATCTTGTCAACGCCGCGCTCCATTGCGGCAAGTGCCAGACGATAATCAAAATGTATATCTGCAACAAGAGGAATGTTTATATTGTTTTTTATTTCATAAATTGCCTCTGCCGCCGCCATATCAGGAACCGCAACACGCACAATATCACATCCGTGTTCTTCAAGCTCATGGATTTGTTTTATTGTCTTTTGTGCATCTGATGTCGGTGCAGTTGTCATTGACTGAATAGCAATTTTTTCACCGCCGCCTATATAAACGTTTCCTATTTTAACACGTCTGACATTTTTCACGGATAATTCTCCTTTTTGCTGAAATAATTAATCAATCTTTTCAAGATTCATTATCTTGTTTACTCTTGTTTCGTGTCTTCCGCCTAAGAACTCTGCATCAAGATATGCCTTTACAATTTCAAGAGCCAAATCGCAGCCTGTAATTCTTTCGCCAAGACATATTATGTTTGCATTGTTGTGTTCGCGTGCCATTCTTGCACTGTATGTATCGGTCACGTGTGCTGCGCGGATGCCCTTTACCTTGTTTGCGGCAATGCTCATACCGATTCCTGTTCCGCACACCAAAATACCGGTTTCACATTCGCCCGACACAACTGCTGCTGCAACCTTTTCTGCAATATCAGGATAATCAACAGACGTGCTGTCAAAGGTTCCAAAATCCTTTGCTTTTATTCCTCTTTCTTCAAGCAATGCCTTTATAGATTGTTTTAAATTTATACCGCCGTGGTCTGAACCAATTGCCAACATAATATCAATTACCCCTTTTTTCAGTTTTTTTCTATCTTATATAATATCAAATTCAAAACAAAATATCAATGACTTTAAATAAAAATATTGAAATAATAAAAAATTTATTATATAATATATTTACAAAAAATAACTTTTAACGAAAGGCAGTGAAAATTATGTCATATATGGAAGAATATAAATTCTGGCTTGAAAACGTTTCTGAATCCGACAAAGCAGAGCTTGAATCAATTAAAAACGACGATAATGAAATCAAAGAACGTTTTTATAAATCCCTTGAATTTGGAACAGCAGGTCTTCGCGGAATAATCGGCATTGGTCTTAACCGTATGAATACTTATGTGGTTGCCCGCGCAACACAAGGTCTGGCAAATCAGTTAATCAAAACTAACCCTGATAGAAATGATTTAAAGGTTACAATTGCTTATGACAGCCGAATCAAGTCAGACGAATTTGCAAAAACCGCAGCTTGCGTTCTGGCGGCAAACGGAATAAAGGCATTTATCTTTGAAGAATTAAAGCCCGTTCCCGAGCTTTCCTTTTCGGTAAGATACAAAAATGCAGATGCCGGTATTGCAGTAACCGCAAGTCACAACCCTGCAAAATACAACGGCTACAAGGTTTATGGCAGCGACGGTGCACAGCTTGGTCCCGAGATTGCATCTATTGTTTTTGAAGAAATCGAAAAAACTGATATGTTCGGCGGCGCAAAAATGATTGACTTTGAAGAAGGTGTAAAATCCGGACTTATTGAAATCATGGGTGAAGACGTTGAAGAAATCTATCTTGACGAGGTTCAGAAGCAATCCATCAATCCCGATTTAGTGCGTGAAAAGGGAAAGGATATGAAGTTTGTCTATACCCCATTCCATGGCTCAGGCAATAAGCCGGTACGCAAAATATTAAAAAGACTTGGCTTTGAAAATGTTCTTGTTGTAAAGGAACAGGAGCTGCCCGACGGCAACTTCCCCACAGTTGAAGCACCCAACCCTGAATATAAAGAAGGCTTTACCCTTGCAATCAAGCTTGCAAAGGAGAACGGCGCCGACCTTATAATAGGAACAGATCCCGATGCTGACCGCTGCGGTATTCTTATCCGTGATAACGAGGGAGAATATATAAATCTTACAGGAAACCAGACAGGTCTTCTTCTCACCGAATATATACTTAGCATGAGAAAGGAAATGAATAACCTTCCCTCTGACGGTTTTGTTGTAAAAACAATTGTTACAACAAATATAATTCAAAAAATTGCAGAATTCTATAATATTGAAATGAAGGAAGTTCTGACAGGCTTTAAATTTATCGGCGAAAAAATAAAAGAAGCTGAAAAAACAGGCGTTGGAACATATCTTTTTGGCTTTGAAGAAAGCTACGGATACCTGGCAGGAACCTATGCCCGTGACAAGGACGCAGTTGTAGCAAGTATGCTGATTGCCGAAATGGCTGTTTACTACCGCGAGAAGGGTTTAAGTCTTTATGAACAGCTTCAGAATATATACAAAAAATACGGATTTTATAATGAATTTGTAGTTTCTGCCACCTTTGAAGGTATTCAAGGTACAGAAAAAATCAAATCAATTATGCAAAATATAAGAAACAATCCTCCTAAGGTGTTTGGAGGCAAAAAAGTTCTTGCAATCCGCGACTATAAAACATCTTTAAGAAAAGATTTGATTTCAGATAAAACAGAAGAAATTCTTCTTCCAAAATCAGATGTAATCTATCTTGAGCTTGAAGACAACAACAATTTTGTTGTACGTCCATCTGGAACAGAACCAAAAATCAAGCTCTATTGCCTGCTTTGCGGAAAAACCCAAGAGGATGCTAAAAATATTGAAAAAGACTTTAAAAAAGACATTGACGAAATTATAAAATAATAAAAGGGAAGGTTAAACCTTCCCTTTTATCTTATTTGCCTTTCGCGGAAATTCCTTTGGAGTATCCTTTATTTTTTCTATTATAACAATCTTTCTTGTAATATCAGAATATGGGATTTTTACTTCCTGAACTTCTTTAATTTTTGCTCCCAAGCTTCCTATCATACTTTTTGCTTCGTTTATTTCTTCATCAATTTCAAATGCTTTAAAGGATGCAAAAATTCCTCCAATCTTTAAAAGAGGTATACAATACTCACTCAAAATTTTAAGAGGCGCAACAGCACGCGACACCGCATAATCATATTTTGCTCTGAAATTTTTGTCTCTTCCGGCATCCTCTGCTCTTATATGAACAAACTCTGCTTTTTGAAGCTGAAGCTGATTTGAAACTTCCTTTAAAAATGTAATTCTTTTGTTAAGAGAATCCAAAAATGTAAAATCCAAATCATCTCTGATTATTTTTATAGGCATTCCCGGAAATCCTGCTCCCGTACCTACATCTACTATTTTTGAATTTTCTTTTATATCAATACCAAATATGGGAACAATACTGTCTAAAAAATGCTTAACCGAAATATCCGCCGGCTGTGTAACAGCGGTTAAATTCATTTTTTCATTCCACTCAACCAAAAGCTCAGAGAATTTATTAAGCTTTTCTTCCTCATCAGGCTGCAGCTTATATCCATATTCAATTAATCCGTTTTTTAAAATTTCCTTATCCATAAAAACTCCGTATAAATTCAAAAGAGAGTACAAAATGCACTCTCTTTTGCAAAATTTAAAAACTTTTTAAACTTATGCCTGAGGAGCATCTACAGGACATACGTTTGCGCAGTTACCGCAATCGATGCACTCGTTCTCATCGATGATGTACTTTGCATCACCTTCTGTAATGCATGAAACAGGGCATTCACTTGCGCAAGCACCGCACATGATGCACTCATCATTAATTTTATAAGCCATTTTTTTCACCTCTTATTTAAAAAGAATAAAATAATTTAAAATATTATAAATATTTTAAATATATAATAGACTATTTTTTTTATTTTGTCAACATTTAATTAAATCAAAATAATCCACACAATTCACACAATTAAGATAGAACAGTCCGTTTTGTCCTTGTTGATAATTTTAATAAAAATTTTTAATTTGAATAGTGTTAATAACTTTTTTAAATTTTCAACATTTTATAAACAAGCTCAAACCCTTTTTATAGCTGTCAAAATATAACTTTTAAACATTATCAACACCCCCTACAACAACAACAACTAAAAAAAATAATATATATATATATAAAATTCTTAAAAATAAATCACTAAAAAAATTTGACTTTTATATTTTAATTTAATAAATTATTATATTTGAAAAAAATCCTTGCAGTTTATTTTATCTTATGTTATAATAGTAAGGGTATATATAAACTTTTTTAAAACGTCTAAAATTAACAATTTTTTAGCTAAATCATAAAAATACGATTTTTTTATACTAAAAACTTTATAAATGAAAGGGATTTTACGAATGAAAATAATTTGTAACAAAACAACTCTTAACGAAGCTGTAATTTCGGTTTCAAAAGCTGTTTCATCTCATTCAAATTTACCTATTCTTGAAGGTATTTATATAAACGCATCCTCTGACGGTTGTGTTACTCTTGTTTCAAATGATATGGAAATGGGAATAGAAGCAAAAATAAGTGCAGAGGTTGAAGCTGCCGGTTCAACCGTTTTAAATGCTAAAATTTTAGGAAGTATAGTAAAAAATCTTCCTCTTGAAGAAGTTCATATAGAATTAAACGATAAAAATATATGCACAATCAGGTCAGGAAATTCAAAATTTGAAATTTCAGGAATGAGTTCTCTTGATTTTCCTGAGCTTCCGATTGTAAATCCTGATTATTCAATTAAAATTGGAAAAAAGACTCTTAAAGAAATGATTTCAAAAACAATTTTCTGTGCATCGGTAAGTGATAACAGACCAATTCTTAAGGGTTGTCTTTTTGATATTGAAGGAGATACCGTCAGAATGGTTTCTACCGACGGCTTCAGACTTGCTGTAAGATGCTATCATCTTGACGAAAATAACGGCGAGAGAAAGTTTGTTGTTCCTGCAAAGGCTCTTGGCGAGATAAACAAAATTTTAAAAGATGATGATGAGTTAGTTGAAGTTAACTGTACCTCTAAAAATGCTGTTTTTATATTTGAGAATTATAAGATAGTTACCCGTCTTATAGAAGGTGACTACATAAATTACAAAAGTGCAATTTATGACGAAGGCGAATTTGAAATAGAATGTCCTTTGTACGAGCTTTTTGATTCGGTTTACCGTGCATCTCTTATTATAACAGAAAATGCAAATGATGCGCCTGTTAAATTTTTAATTGAAGAAGACAATATCAATGTTTCATGCGAAACTATCGTAGGTAAGGTTGACGATAATATTAGTGTTTCAACCGGTGGCGCACAGCTTGAAATTGGATTTTTTAATGAATTTCTGCTTGGCGTTTTAAGAGCCTGCGACGATGAAAATGTAAAAATAAAATTCAGAAAAAATATAAATCCGATGATTATAACACCAATTGAGGGTGACGAGTATGTTTACCTTCTTTTGCCGAGAAGACTTAAATAATGATAGTAAAAAATTTAAAGCTTTGTAATTTCAGAAATTATGAAGACCAAAAATTTGAGTTTGACGAAAAATTAAATATAATCTACGGAAACAACGCTCAGGGCAAAACAAATATTCTTGAAGCTTTGTATTTGTTTTCGCTTGGAAAGTCCAACAGAGCCGCACATGATACCGATGTGATTAAGTTTGGTCAAAATGAGGCGCAGCTTGATATTGCTTTTATATCAAAAAATCGTGAAATTTCGGGAAATATTCAGTTGGATTTAAAAAAGAGAAAAAGAATTTTTATAAATGAAATTCCTGTACGAAAAAATTCTGAATTGTTAGGAAATTTAAATGTTGTTTTTTTTGGACCTGAATATTTAAGTCTGATAAGAGAAGGGCCTAAAAAAAGAAGAAAGAATATTGATATTACCATAAGTCAGCTGCGGCCGCATTATTTGTCGGCGGTTTCGGATTACAAAAAATTGAATGACCAGAAAAGCAGTATTTTAAAATGTGAAAAAATTGATGAACTTTTGCTTTCGGTAATAGACGATAAAATGCTTCAGCTTTCTGAATATATAATAAAAATGCGCTATGAATATATAAAAAAGATTGAAAAAATAGCAAAAAATATTCAGCTTGATATATCCGGCGGCAAAGAAGTTCTTAGTATGAATTATATTTCATGCGGAATAAGAATTGGTGAAGAAGAAATAAAAAATCTTGTCCACATTGTCCGAAAAAAAATGATAGAATTAAGAAGTAGGGAATTAAAATACCGTGAGTGTATATTCGGACCGCATCGTGACGATATAGAATTTTATATAAACGGCAACGATTTAAAGCTTTTTGGTTCACAGGGTCAGCAAAAAACTGCGATTTTGGTTCAAAAAATTGCAGAAGTCGAGCTTTTTAAAAATGAAATCGGCGAATATCCTGTTTTGCTTCTTGACGATATTATGAGCGAGCTTGACAGCGTGCGTCAGGATTATGTTATTAACAAAATTGATAATATGCAGATTTTTATTACCTGTACAGACAGCGAAAAATTTAAAAATTTAAAGTCAGGAAAATTTTTAAAAATAGATAAAGGAAGGCTTTTAGAATGTACCTCCATTTAGGAAAAGATACCGTTGTAAACACAAAAAACATAATTTCTGTTCTTGACCTTGAAAGTACATCTGTTTCAAAGTATTCAAGAGAATTTTTAAAGGTTGTTGAAGAAGAAGGCTTTGTAAGAAATGTTTCGGAAGAAATTCCAAAGTCAATTGTTATATGTGAAGAAAAAGGTCAATCTGTTGTTTATATAACCAATATTTCAACCAAGGCACTTGCCGGACGAATAAAAAAGAGAGAAAACGTATAATAATCAGATTTAATTACAGAAAGGTAAAGGTTTAAAGCTATGGCAGACAATATTACAAATGTACCTGTAGAAAATACTTATGACGAGAGTCAGATTCAGGTTTTGGAGGGTCTTGAGGCGGTTAGAAAAAGACCGGGTATGTATATAGGCTCTACAACATCAAGGGGTCTTCATCATCTTGTATACGAAATTGTGGATAACTCTATAGACGAAGCCCTTGCCGGATACTGTAAGGAAATTCAGGTAACTATTAAAGAAGATAACTCTATAACAGTTCGCGACGACGGACGTGGTATTCCTGTTGGAATTCAGGCACAGACGGGACTTCCGGCGGTTGAGGTTGTATTTACAGTTCTTCACGCAGGCGGAAAATTTGGCGGCGGCGGATACAAGGTTTCAGGTGGTCTTCATGGTGTTGGTGCGTCTGTTGTTAATGCGCTTTCTGAATATTTAGAGGTTGAAATATGTGACGGCGAAAATGTTCATTATCAAAAATACTGTCGCGGTCAAAAAGAAGAAAACCTTAAAATCATAGGAAAAACCGACAAAACAGGAACATTTGTTCACTTTAAGCCGGATGCCGAGATATTTGAAGAGCTTGTTTATGATTATAAGGTTCTTTATAAAAGACTTCAGGAGCAGGCATTTTTAAATGCCGGAGTAAAAATAGTTTTAAAGGACGAAAGACCTGACGAAAACGGAAAATTCAGGGAAGATGTTCTTCATTACGAAGGCGGTATAAAAGAATTTGTTCAGTATCTTAACCGCCACAAAACGCCTATTCACGAAGAGGTAATTTATGTAAATTCAGTTCGTGAAAATTCGGAAGCAGAGGTTGCAATGCAGTATAACGACGGTTATACCGAAGATATTCAAAGCTTTGCAAACAACATCAATACAACCGAAGGTGGAACTCACGAAACAGGCTTTAAGGCGGCTCTGACAAAGGTTATAAATGACTATGCAAGAAAGTACAAAATGATAAAAGAAAACGACGAAAATCTCAAAGGCGAGGATGTTCGTGAGGGTCTTGCATGTATTATTTCGGTAAAGGTTACCGAAGCACAGTTTGAGGGTCAGACCAAAACAAAGCTTGGAAACAGCGAGATGCGAACCATTGTTGAAAAAATGCTTAATGAGAAGTTAAGCGAATTTATGGAAGAAAATCCGGCAATAGCAAAAATTATAGTTGAGAAAGCATTAACTGCATCAAGAGCACGTGAGGCAGCAAAAAGGGCAAGAGAAAACACCCGAAGAAAGTCGGCTCTTGAAAGCAGCACGCTTCCGGGTAAGCTTGCCGATTGTTCGTCAAAGGATACCGAGTTCACAGAAATATATATCGTCGAGGGAGATTCGGCGGGTGGCAGTGCAAAGCAGGGCAGAGACAGACGTTTTCAGGCAATACTTCCGCTTTGGGGTAAAATGCTTAACGTTGAAAAATCCCAGATTGACAAGGTTTTCAACAACGATAAGCTGCTTCCGGTAATCACTGCAATCGGTGCAGGTATAGGCAGTGACTTTGATGTTTCAAAAATCAGATACGGCAAAATTGTAATTATGGCGGATGCCGATGTCGATGGTGCTCATATCAGAACACTTCTTCTGACATTCTTCTTCAGATATATGCAGCCTCTTATCAAAGAAGGACATGTGTATATTGCTCAGCCGCCGCTTTACAAGGTTTACAAGGGCAAAAAAATAAAATATGCATATACCGATGAGGAATTAAAGATAGCTTTGGAAGAAATTCCGGATGCGTCTGTGCAGAGATACAAAGGTCTTGGTGAAATGAATCCTGAACAGCTGTGGGAAACAACCATGGATCCCGAAAGAAGAATCATGCTGAAGGTAGAGCTTGAAGACGCGCGCCGCGCCGATGAGATATTTACAGTTCTTATGGGTGACAAGGTTGAGCCAAGACGTGAATTTATTGAAGAACATTCAAAATCGGTAATCAATCTGGATATTTAAATTTTAAAGATTAAGGGTAATGTTATGAGTAAAGCAGATAAAATATTTGTGGATATGTGTCGGGACATAATCGACAACGGTTGGTCTGACAAGGATTGTGAGGTTCGGCCAAGGTGGGAGGACGGAACACCTGCTCATACCATAAAAAAATTTGGTGTGGTAAACAGATATAATTTAGACGAGGAGTTTCCCATTCTGACACTTCGTCCGACATATCTTAAAAGTGCTATTGACGAGTTATTGTGGATATGGCAGAAAAAGTCCAACAATATCAAGGATTTAAAAAGCCATATATGGGACAGCTGGGCAGATGAGAACGGCTCAATCGGAAAGGCTTACGGCTATCAGATGTCGGTAAAGCACAAATACCCCGAGGGCGAATTTGACCAGGTCGACAGAGTTCTGTTTGATTTGAAAAACAATCCGTACAGTAGACGAATAATGACAAATATCTATGTTCACAGTGATTTGTCCGAAATGAATCTCTACCCTTGCGCATACAGTATGACCTTTAATGTCACAGGCAACAAGCTCAATGCGGTGCTTAACCAAAGGTCTCAGGATGTTTTGGCGGCAAACAACTGGAATGTAGTTCAATACGCGGTGCTTTGCCATATATTTGCTCAGGTCAGCGGTCTTGAGGTGGGTGAATTTGTTCACGTTATTGCGGATGCACATATCTATGACAGACATATCCCTGTGATTGAAGAAATGATTTCACGTCCGCAGTTTGATGCGCCAAAGCTTATACTCAACAAGGAAATCAAGAATTTTTATGATTTTACGGTTGATGATTTTGTTTTGGAAAACTATCAGAAGAACGAGCAGATAAAGAATATCCCTATTGCAATTTAGTTTTGGAGAGGTTTTAAGAGCCTCTCCTTGAGAATTTCAAAAGATTTAGGTTGAGATTAATAAAAAAATTTAAAAGGAACAGTAATTATGAACATTATAGCTGCAGCAGATAGAAACTGGGGAATAGGCAAGGACAATCAGCTTCTTGACCACATCCCCGAGGATATGAAATTCTTCAGAACAACAACATCAGGCAAGGCTGTGATAATGGGAAAAAACACCTTTTTGTCATTTCCAAACCAAAAGCCTCTTCCAAACAGAATGAATATTGTTTTAACACATGACGAAGCTTTTTGTACAGAGGGCATTTTTGTGTGCAAATCCATTGAAGAAGCAGTGAGCCTTGCAAAAAAAGAGTATGCCGGCGAGGACATTTTCTTTATTGGCGGAGAGACGGTTTACCGTGAGGCTGCGGCAATTTGTGACACTGCGTATATAACCAAAATCGACAACGAATATGAGGCAGACAGATTTTTAGTTAACCTTGACAAACTGCCCGAATGGACGGTTAAGTGTGAAGAAATGATTAAATGTGAAAATGGTCTTTATATCACATTTGTAACATACAAAAAGAAATTATAATATAAAAAGGGTGTTTAATTTTGTTAAACAGCCCTTTTTCGTCTATACATAAAGAACAAAAGATTGGTATTTGAGAGGTCTTATGATAAAAATTGAGAATTTATCCAAGGTATACAAAATGTATAACAGCCCCGGCGAAAGGGTAAAGGAAGCTCTTTTCCCCAAACGCTATGACGGCAAAATTCGGGAGTTTTATGCCCTGAAGGATGTTAATTTCAACATAAAAAAGGGCGAAACAGTGGGGATAATCGGCAAAAACGGCTCGGGCAAATCCACCCTTCTTAAAATTTTGACAGGTGTAATAAACCCAAGCCAAGGAAAAAAGGAAATAAACGGAACAATCTCGGCACTTTTAGAGCTTGGAACAGGTTTTAACCCAGAGTATACCGGTATAGAAAATATATACCTAAACGGCACAATCATGGGCTTTACAAAAGAGCAAATGAAAGAAAAGGTGGAGGAAATCTGCAACTTTGCAGAAATCGGTGACTTTATCCATCAGCCGGTCAAAAACTATTCCAGCGGTATGTTTGTAAGACTTGCCTTTGCGGTTGCAATCAATACCGAGCCTGAAATTCTTATTGTTGACGAGGCTCTTGCGGTGGGCGACTACCGGTTTCAGGCAAAATGCTACAACAAATTTGAAGAGCTTAAAGAAAAGGGAACAACTATTCTGTTTGTAAGTCATGATATTGATGCGGTTCGCAGATTTTGCGAAAGATGTATATGGCTGGACGCCGGAAGAATTGTTATGGACGGCGACGTTAATACTGTTTCATCAAAGTATATGGAGTTCATCACCAGCAACGAAACCGACGCAATGGCGGTTATAAACAAAGAAAAAAAAGAACGCGAAACAGTTGTTGAAAAAGAGTTTGAGGCGATTAACCGCTTTGGAACGGACATAGGAACAGTCAAGAATGTCCGCGTTTTAAAAAGCGGCGAGGAAACAGAGGTCTTTAATTCGGGCGAAGAAATTACAGTTGAGGTTACGGTTGACATTCCCGAAGGCGCAGACCTTGAAAACACGGGACTTGCAATTTCAATAAAAAACAAAAGCGGCATTGACCTTGTGGTTGCCGCAATGCACGACTATGACCTGCGCTTTAAAAATACAGGTATAAACCATGTAACGTTTAAGTTCAACATGTTTCTTAACTGCGGAGAATATACTCTTACCACAGGCTTGGAACACAGGGATTCGTACCCTATAAGTTATTTTGATTATATTGAAGGCTCGGCTTACATAAAGGTTGTATGCGACAGAGAATACTTTGGAGTTGTTTGCCTTCCGTCTGAAATAATAGTAGAGGAAAATTAATATGCTGAATAATTCTGAAAACCTTAAAAAGTTAGATAGCGCTAACCAAACGGATGACGAAGTTTTGAAGCTTCGCCAAAAGCTGTCTGACTGTGACAAAAAAATAAAGCAGCTTAACGAGAGAATAGAGGCAGACCGAAATGCAATCATGCAAATTCAGTTTGAGGCAAGCCAGCACAAGCAGGAGGAGCTTGACCTTCATGAAACTTATGTATGGAGAACAGGTCTTAAAATAGAAAAAATTCTGCAAAAAACGGGTATAGCCTTTATCCGTTCACTTTTGGTTCTTGCAGATTACAAAAGAATGGGTCTTTTAGTTGTTCTTCGCCGTGGGTTAAACGAGGCGCTGCACCGTCAAAATGTTGCTCACAGCAAACGCAAAAAGCTTAAATTGTGCACCGATAAGTTTATAAGATACAAAAAAAGCCGCCAAAATGTGGTGGAAAATGACCTTACAAAATTCAGCGTTCCGCAGCAGGATGGCTTGGTTTCGGTTGTTCTTCCGGTATACAACGGCGGCAGTATTTTAAGGGATTCTATAAAAAGTGTGCTGGAGCAAACCTATACAGATTTTGAGCTTATAATAGTAAATGACGGCTCAACCGACGAATCTGCGGAAATAATAGAGGAATTTGCAAAAAAAGACAAAAGGATAAAGGTAATAAATCAGGAAAATAAAAAGCTCCCGACGGCACTTTCTGTGGGGTTCAGTGCGGCAAAGGGTGAATTTTTGACCTGGACAAGTGCGGATAATATTATGCTTTCGCATTGTCTGAGGGTACTGGTTGACAATTTAAAAAGAAAAACGCAGGCGGCAATGGTTTACGGAAATATGAGGCTTATAGACAGGCGCGGCAAAATAAAGCGCGGACACTTCTGGTTTGAAAAGCCTGTTTTTTCAGGAAATGTGTGCTTTCCCAAAACGGCAAGGTGCCTTAATACCTATGCAAATAACACTATTGGCGCAGCGTTTATGTACCGAAGAAAGGCTGCATATATCTTAGAGAATTATTCAAAATTTAAAACCAACTTAGAGGACTATGACTATTGGATGCGTCTTAACTCTATGTTTAAAATCGAGCATACCGACGAGGAAAAGCCGCTTTATCTTTACAGAATACACGGGGATTCGCTGACGGCACATGACAAGGAGTTAGGCATAACTAAAAACCGCTACAAGCTGATGGTGCTTGATGATTTCCGCCGCGACTTTTATATGTCTTCGCTTGTGTGGATTCTTGATACAGAGGATGAAAACTCGGCTGTATACAAGGATTTTTGTCAGGCGCTTGAAAAGGCAGGGCATATAATTCTTACACGTGACGAGGCACTCTCGTGCGATGCCGCAAAGGAATATTCGTGTTTTTGCTATGCTTATTTTGGCAGCAACCCCGACGAACAGGCTTTAAATGAAATGAAAAGGTTTTCGGGCAGTGTTCTTATTTCTGACAAGGCAGAGTGCAAGCTGTCAGAGAACTTTGATATGCTTATCTGCACCGAAAAATACGAGCCTCTTAAAGAGCTTGACCTCTATCGCGGATGGTTTTTTGCCGAAAGCGGAAAGGCGGCATTTGACATTGCCGAAAGCAAGCTGAAAAATAAAATTCTTTATACTCTTGAGGGTATGATTGAAGAGCCTGAACGCTATGAAAGAAAAATTTCGATTATAATTTGTACGTATATGCGCGGCGAAAAGCTGATTGATGCAATCTGGTCGGTAATCCGGCAATCCCTGAGCAAAAAGGAATACGAGATTATTATTGTGGATAACGCACCGTTTACCTCGGGGATACGTGAGCAGGTTGATGAATTTCGTGAAAAGTACAAAGAGTACGAGGGATTTATCAGGTATATCGGCGTTCCGCAGAAGGGACTTTCGTATGCACGCAACGCGGGTATGTGGAATGCAAAGGGCGAGTACCTGACGTTTCTTGATGATGATGTTTTAGCAGACTATTATTTGCTTGAAGAAATTTATACAGCCTTTAAATATCACCCCAATGTGGGAATTGTAGGGGGTCAGGTAATCCTTGAAAGACCATTCCCCACGCCAAAGGTTTTGAAAAAGGGCTGGGAAAGCCTTTGGAGCCAGTTCAAAATTTCAGAGAGCAGCTTCCGCGAAGCAACTCAGCAGTTTGAGTTTCCTTATGGTGCAAACTATTCTGTTAAAAGAAGTGCAATCTGGCGTGTTGGCGGCTTTCGCATGAGCTATGGCAGGGTTGGAAACGACTTTGCAGGCGGCGAGGAAACGGCGCTTGCCTTCAAAATGCTGCAGATTGGCTACGGCATTGGACTTCAGCCACGGGCAAAGGTGCTGCACCGTGTCGACCATTCAAGATTTACAACAGAGCACGTGAAAAAGACCATAATGGCAGGTATACTTACAACGCACAGATTTTTTCTTGACCTTCATACCTCGGTTGGATGGACAGAAAGATATGTAAAAAACCAGATAAAAATAACCCAAAAGGAAATAAAAATTCTTACCAGAAAAAAAGCGGACGAACTGGATATTTATTATAAGAAATGCTATCTTGCTGCGTACGAGAGGCTTCTGGAATATATGAAAGAAAATCAGACAGAAAGGTAATTTGTTCTATGCTAAGTTATTTAAGAAAACTCCTGTTCGGAGCAAAAAAACCCGAGGCGAAGCCTCTGAATCTGTACCAGTATAAATTTCTCAGATACAAGGAGGAACGAAACGAAAAATATCCGCTTGACCTGACACGTGTCCGTGTTCCCCAGGTTGACGACTTGGTTTCGGTGGTTTTGCCGGTATATAACGGCGGTGATATTCTGGCAGACTCGATTGAGTCGGTGCTTCGCCAGACGTACGAAAACTTTGAGTTGATTATAATCAATGACGGGTCAAAGGACGATACCTTAAAAATTGCTCAAAGCTATGCGGAAAATGACAGCCGTATAAGGGTTCTTACTCAGGAAAACCGCAAAATTCCAAGAACGCTGTCGCGTGGCTTCAACGAAGCAAGGGGCGAGTTCCTTACATGGACAAGTGCTGACAATGTTATGGATAAAGACTTCCTTGAAAAAATGGTAAACGACATCAAATCAAAGCCGCAGGCAGGTATGATTTGGGCAAATATGCGCCTTATCAATGCCAGGGGCAGAAAGCTGACCAAGCACGGCTGGTTTGAATTTCCGTTTGGCAGCGGCAATGTTATATTCCCAAATAATGCATACGAGCTTAATACTTACGCAAACAATACAATCGGTGCGGCATTTATGTATCGAGCAGCAGCTAAGGAAGTTCTGGGCTGCTATTCAAGCTTCAAGCACACGCTTGAGGACTATGACTACTGGATGCGAATGAACTCTTTGCTTGATTTAAGGCATACCGATTTTTGTGAGCCTGTATACTCATATAGGTGGCATGACGGCTCGCTTACCGCAAAGGATAAGGAGCTGGGAATTACCAAAAACCGCTACAAGCTGATGGCGCTTGACGATTTTCGCCGTGACTTTTATCTTATGCCCCTTATGTGGTACATAACATATACCCCCGACATGGCAGAGGCGGCAGCTGCATTCCGAAAGACCGCGGAGGATGCAGGTCACATAATTGTTGCCAAGGAGGATTTTGCAGAGCTGTTCTTTGGGGATTCTTGCAGCAGTCTTTGCTTTATTTCGTTTGGAGGACAGCCGTCAGAGGTAAGTCTGCCCGATGATGCGGTAAAGATTTGCGTGGATGCGGATTGTGCCGGCTTTGATATATATGCCGCAACAAGCATGGACGGCGCAAGGCTGCATGACGACGGACGAAAAACGTATGGCTTTGAAGATACACAAACAATGTTTTCATATCTTGATGCCAAAGCAAAAAATGACATTCTTTATGGAATGGAAGCAAAAATTGAAGACGGCGATGAGGCGACAAAAAAACTGTCAGTTATTTTGTGTACTCACAAAATGACCGACACCTTAAAGCCATGTCTTGATGCAATCTGCAAACAGGATATTGCACCGGAGGATTTTGAGTTAGTTTTTGCTAACAACTCTTTTAAGGACATGGAGTTAAAAGAGCTGGTACAGGGCATCAAGGCAGAATACCCCGATATTGATATAAATTACATTACTGCCCCCATGAAGGGCTTGTCGTTTGCAAGAAATGCAGGACTTTGGGCGGCAAAGGGCGAATATGTGCTGTATCTTGATGATGATGCTATTGCACAGCCGAATGTCGCAAGTGAAACAATCAAAGCTTTTGAAAGTGACCCCGAGCTTGGGGTTGTGGGCGGTGAGGTAAGACTAACCGTTCCGGATTCTGCATGTGATATAGTAAACGAAAGAACTATCGGACTTTGGAGCGACCTAAGGATAGAAGGCGAGGAGCTTAGGTATGCAAAGGATTACGGCGAGTTTCCGTATGGAGCAAACTTTGCAGTAAGGCGAAACTGCCTGCGGCAGATAGGCGGGTTCCGCACCGGCTACGGCAGGGTGGGCAACAACTATGCCGGAGGCGAGGAAACACTGGTTTGCTTTATGATGGAGATGATACACAAAAAGGTGGGGCTTAACCCCAAATCGGCAGTGGAACACAGAATTGCCGCAGAGCGCTTTAACCTTGAGCATATTGAAAAGACGGCGTACTCGGGGATAATGACCCAGTATCGGCTGCGGCGCGACCTTTATGCGCCTGCTGACTGGAACGACAACAATGTGCGTGAACGCGCACAAAGAGCACAGCGGCTTGCAAAGGCGGCAAAGGAAGGCTCTGCGGACCGGGTATTCTATACTGCAACAGCAAAGGCATTTGGCGAGGTTTATGATAACAGACAAAGTGATTATAAGTTTTTGATAGAAAACAAAACTAACTGATTTTACGGAGAAAACAGGTATGTTCAGACGAATGCAATGGAAAATAGTATGTATTTTTGTGGCACTGGTTTTTGCCATTATGCTTTTTGTTGGGATATATATGTTCGGAAGCATAATCAGGCTTTACAGTGATGACTTCCGCATACAGATGGATAAGGTTATGTCGGGCAGCTTTTCCGAGGTAATGTTTGAAACCTTAAACAGCGACCTTTCAAAGGAAGACCGTGCGGCAAGGATAAATACGGTTATTTCGGCGTACTCCAGCCAGCTGGGGCTTTCAGAGCAGCGTCAGTGTGCGGTTCTTGATGCAAAGGACGCGTCAAGAATTGTTACAACGGGTACGGGGGTAGATGCACTTGAAAAAACCCCCAATATAATTCAGGCAATGACCGGCGGTGTGGGGCGCAGCATCCGTTCCAACGCGGCGTATATGGATTATGCTTATTTTCTTGACGGCAAGCCGGGCGAGAGCGGATATATTATTTATGTGCGTGACAACAAGCAAAATGCAAACACTCTTACAAGCAATATGCTTTATATAATTGTTCAGGCGCTTCTTTTCGGGGTGCTGGCGTCGGTTTTTCTTGGGTATTTTCTGTCAAAAACCATATCAAAGCCAATATCGGTGCTGACCGAGAAGGCAGAGGATTTTGCCGAGGGCAACTTTGAGTCCAATCTGGAGCCGCAATCCCATGACGAGATTGGAACACTGGTGGAAACCTTTAACTATATGGGCGGCGTAATGAAAACTGCGCTCAATGACGTTGCAACCGAGAAGCACAAGCTGGAGATAATTCTTGAACACATCAATAACGGAATTATTGCGTTTAACACAAGTCAGGAGATAATTTCGATTAACATGACGGCAAAAAATATGTTCAGGCTTGATAACACCGATGAAATCAGGTTTGATAAATTTTTTGAGGAATTAAATTCTGATGTGTGTATGGCAGAGTTTATGTATTTGACCAGGTTCCGCACAGAAATACGTGATATTGAGGTAAACAACAAGCACATCAAGGCGTACTTTTTGCCGTTTAAGTTTGAGGACGAGCGTGTTGCCGGTGTGGTTTGTGTGTTCAGCGATATTACCGAGCAGTTTAATCTTGAGCTGTCCCGAAGAAAGTTTGTGGCAGAGGTTTCGCATGAGCTTAAAACTCCGCTTACCACTATCGGAACATATACCGAAACACTTCTTGACAACTATCCGGTAGGAGACGAAATGACGATTTCGTTTTTAAATACAATTCATAACGAAACCGACAAAATGACCAGCCTTGTCAAAAACCTTCTGACCCTTTCAAAGTTTGATGCCCAGAGCATTGAGATGAATAAAGAGGTCTTTGATTTGGATATGCTGGTACGCGAGATTGTTGAAACATTTAAGGTCGAAACCCAAAACCGCGGTCAAAAGCTTCTTTATAATAAGGTAAACGAAGTTCCTCCGGTTTTAGGCGACACCTTCCAGATAGAGCGCGCGGTGAAGAATATAATCTCAAACTCAATGAAGTACACTCCCGAAGGCGGCGAGATACGCGTGTTTGTGGGATTTTTGTATAACGAGGTATATATAAAAATTGAGGATACCGGTATAGGCATTCCAGAACAGGACTTACCGCATATTTTTGAAAGGTTTTATCGTGTCGATAAGGCGCGGTCAAGAGAGCAGGGCGGCACAGGTCTTGGTCTTGCCATTGCAAAAGAGATTATTGAAAATCATGGCGGTACAATTGGTATGGAGAGCGCCGTAGGCGAGGGAACAAGAGTAACCATAAAATTCCCTGCAGGCTAAATAAAGGGATTAAAATAGTCCAGACCGCAAAAAGATGGAAAATCAAAGAATATTCCTTGTGAATTAGCAATAAAAAAAGCTATTATAAATGTAGAAAAATCGCATAACAATGCGATTTTTCTGTTTTAATAATCTTTTTGATACGCACAAACCTCGCCTCTCGATGTACACAAGTACACCTTCGGGTAACCCAAAGTCCTGACTTTGGCTCGGTTTGTGTGTTCTGAATCAATTTTAACTATCCCCTAATGGAAGGGTGTTTAAACACAATCTTTTTTAGTCCTTTAAAAATGTAGGATTATCGGTGCGTTCCAAAAGATAATCAATTGAAACCTCAAAGTAATCTGCAATTTTAATAAGCATTTCGTAATCCGCTTCGTGAGAGCCTGTTTCATATCGGCTGATTGTATTTTGATTTGTATTCAGGTCAAGAGCAAGCTTTAACTGGGTAATTCCTGAAGCTTTTCTCAATTCTCTAAGACGCATTTCAATCACCTCTTGACAATATTATACCTTTTTGGTATAATTATTATATCCCAATATGGGATATATATTCAATTGTCGCCAGACTGCAGAAGAGCGCCCGGATATTTTATCTTGGCGTTCTTCTGCAAAAAAAGACAAAAAAGAAAAATATTTTACGTTGACGAAAAATTAAGGTTGTGGTATACTCTTAAACGTAACACAAATGAAGGGTGAGGTGATTGGGTATGGCAAAGGATAAGAATAAAGACACAACAGTTGCACAGAATAAAAAGGCATACCACGATTACTTTGTTGATGAAACCTATGAGGCAGGGATTTCGCTGTTTGGAACCGAGGTGAAGTCGGTGCGTGAGGGCAAAATAAACCTTAAAGACAGCTATGTTTCGGTCAAAACAGGCGAGGCAATTCTTTTGGGGGCGCACATTTCACCTTATGAAAAGGGGAATATCTTCAACCGCGACCCGCTGCGCAGCCGTAAGCTGCTGCTTCACCGCCGCGAGATAAACAAGCTCATAGGGCTTACCCAACAGCAGGGGTACACGCTTATTCCGCTTAAGGTTTATTTTAAAGGCTCTTATGTCAAGATTTTGCTTGGGCTGTGCCGTGGTAAAAAGAACTATGACAAGCGTGATGCAATTGCCGAGCGTGATTCCAAGCGCCAGATTGACAGGGCAATGAAAGAGCAATACAGATAGCTATAAGAAAAATTAAATATTATACAAGGGGGCGTAAAGGTTTCGACGGGGATTTTGAAGTATTCGGAGCGAGCCGCAGCGGGTGCTGCGTAAAAAACCCAAACTTAAAATTAAACGCTAACAAAAATTTAGCTTACGCTGCCTAAGTTATGGCGGCTGTCCTTCCCCGATTACCGCGTTTGGGGATAAGGGCATCAACATGAGCGGTGCACATGAACTTTGAAAGCTTTGACAAAGTCACGATTTTATGAAGCTACCGGTCTTTAAAGTTTGTCTGCGGACTTTAAAGATGGGGAATCCTGACCACAGACTACGCTCGTAGCGCCGGATATGAATAGGTTTTCGGACAGGGGTTCAATTCCCCTCGCCTCCACCAGAAAAAAGACTATTCGAAAGAATAGTCTTTTTTCAACAAAATAAATCCTGCGGATTTATGAAATGCACTTCGTGCGTGAAATATTGCTTCGCAATATGAAATACACCTTCGGTGTGAGGATTTATTTCACTCAAAACATTAGACAGTAAAAGAATATCTTACTTTAAATTAACTCAACACCGCCTATTATATAGGCGGTGTTGAGTTTTAAGTAAAATGTGTCCGTTTTTTAATTGACAAAATAAGGTAAATATGATAAAATAAATAGCGTTTTATCTTCGCAAGGACAAGTTGGTTAGTCATATATTGCGGTGTGAGAATGAAAAACAGAATATATAGTGGTTGAAAAAAAGACAAAAAAATGTTATAATAAAGTTGTTGGGAATAAAATCAAATTTAAGATAATATCCTTTTGTATGAATTTCTTTTAAGAGATTAAACTAATATAAGTTTAAGTGCAGAAGGAGATGTTATCGTGAGGGTGTTGACTATGGCATATAAAAAGGAAATTGCAAAAAAAACAGAAGATTTATTGAAAGAGTATAATATTGATACTATGAATGGTGTTGATATTATAGGGTTAGCTAAGCAAATGGGATTTGTTGTAGGAAACGCAGGATTAGATGATAACGATGATGGATTTATAATGGTCAATAGAGATGCAGATAAAATATTAGGAATAGAAACAACTAAGTTAATTGGAGTAAATGCCAACAGGGATTATGTGGATAAAAGATTTATTATTGCTCATGAGTTGGGGCACTATGTTTTGCATTGCAGGAATGATAAAATTTATGCGCATAGAGAAAGCGCACATGGCAGAAGTGATGAAGAAAATGATGTAGACTTTTTTGCTGCATGTTTATTAATGCCGGCTGATGCATTTTCTGCTGCATTTGAAAAAATTAAAGCAAATTCATTTACAGAAAAAATTAAAGAACTACAAAAGATTTTTGATGTGCCGTTTGAAAGTGTAGCGAGAAGGATTGATGAGCTTGGCTTGTCTATCGCAAAGTGATATGAATAACAAAAAACAAGAATTTGATATTTTAAACAGAATATTTTCAAACGTACCTATTAAACAAGCAGATAGCGAAACTTCTCTTAAGGACAAGTGGCAAACAAAACAGCAACAAGAAAGGGACATTCATATAACGAAATTGTTGTCATTTTACGTAAATGCGTATGATAGGAAAATAGATTTTGTCAGTACCTATCGGAAAAAGATTGTTGAGGTTTTGCTGGCTGTGCTTGTGGCAATTGTTATTGTTATGATAGTTGCTACGGGTAAGGCTTTCTTTAACTCAATAAATTCTTTAGAGCAGCTTGTTGGGTTGATTTCTGCTTATACATCTTTTTCTGTTCTTATAATAGGATTAATTAAAACTATAACAGAGTATGTTTTTCCAAAGGATGATGAGCAATATATTACTCAAATAGTCCGCTCTATTCAAAAGAACGATTTAGAAAACAAACGTGCAAATATAGAAGCAGAAAATTTAGAAAAAGAGCATAATGGTTTAGATAGCATATAAACAATAAGGGGATGTTAAAATAGTCCAGACCGTAAAAAGACGTGAAAATCAAAGAAAATTCCTTGTGAATTAGCAAAAAAGCTATTATAATGGAAGGCTGTTTAAAAACATTGTTTTTAAACAGCCTCTTGTATTTTTGTTTGATGATAGTGCCGAAATATAAAATTTACCCTAAATGCATCTAAGAAATTATGCTTCAGTCTTTAACTCGTCAAAAATTATTGAAATACGGTTTAGCATCAGAAATTTTAACCTCCAGCTCCGGGAAGTGCTGAAAGAAGAAGTCGGCTAAAAAGAGGCATATAATATTTTCGGTTTCAAAGTGTCCGGCATCAATCATGTTAAGTCCAATCTCTGAGGCAATGCGCCCATGGTCGTGTTTTAAATCTGCTGTAACATATACATCTGCTCCCGAATGGTATGCGGCATACATCTCTGAACCGCCGCTGCCCGAGCAAAGCGCAACCGTTTGTATACGGTCATCAAGGTCGCCTGTGTATTTGATGGCTTTGCAGCACAGGGCATCCTTTACCTGCTCTAAAAAGTCCTCCATGGTCTGCGGTACGTCAAGAGAGCCGACCCTGCCTATGCCGTCAAGCTTTTCGCCGTTTGTGTCAATGCATTCTTGGGCGGTAAACTTGCGCACATTTTCAAGACCAAGCTTTTGGGCAAGCAGGTCATTCATTCCGCCGTCAGCCATGTCAAAGCTTGTATGCATACAAAATGCGGAAATGTTGTTTTTGATAAGCTCTCTTACAATACTGCCGGTTACGTCGCTTGCTGTAACGCTGCGAAGCGGCTCAAAAATCAGCGGATGATGCGAAACAATAAGGTCTGCACCAAATTCGGCAGCCGCCTTAACATTTTCGGCGGTTATGTCAAGACAAACAAAGACGCGGCTTATCTTTTGGGCTTCGTCGCCCACCAGAAGTCCCACGTTATCCCATGGGAATTTAAGCTCTGACGGAGCAATTTTTTCAAGCTCCTCCATAATGTTTGAAAGTCTTATCATTTAAACTTCCCCCTTTTTGCACAAGCAAAAATATTAATCCTGTATTAGCTTTAGCTGAGCTTCTATCTCTTCGGCTTTTTCTGCGTTGCCGGCAAGCTTTGATGCCTTTAGTCCCTCTATTCGCTTTTCAAGCTTGGAAGCAAGTCTTGCTCGGTATTCCTGATAGTATTGGGGCGAGGTTTCCTCCACGCCCTTGCCTAAAATACGCTCTCTTTCGGTGTATGCGGTCTTTCCGCCGGGGACAGCCGTTATTATGTTATAAAGCTTGTCCTCTTCTGCGGCAAGGTATTCCTGATTTGCAGTAAAGCTGTTTTCAGCAAGGTAGTCGCGCAGCTCGCCTGCGGCGGTCATTGGCTGCAGAATAAGCAGCTTTGCTGCCGCTACAACCTCTTTAGAGTTTTCAAGAATGTCTGCAATAAGAATGCCGCCCATGCCTGCAATAACTATAATCTCTGCTTCTCCCGGCTTGATTGTTTCAAGCCCCGGCCCGATGCGAACAATAATATCAGAGTCCAGCCCGAACTTTTTTGCATTTTCAGCTGCACGGGCAACCGGACCAAGCTTTATGTCCGAGGCAATCGCGCGCTTTACCTTGCCGGACAGCCGTGCGTAAATCGGGATATATGCGTGGTCGGTGCCAATATCCGCAAGGCTTTCGGCTTGGGGGATAAGCTCCGCAATTTTTTGAAGACGCGGGTTGAGGCGCAGATTTTGCAGGTCTTCCTCGTGTGTTTTTAGCATTGTGCCTCAGTCCTTTCGTATTGATTATATTAACAGTATAATGTCCAAAGTGGCATTTTGTCAACTAAAAAAAGGAATTTCTACATAAATGTAGAAAATATCTGTATGAAGTATTTAAGGAGTGAAATGATATGACTCCCAGAGAAAAATTTGAACAACGGGAAAAGCGGTACCTCAGCCCCTATGCGGTAAAAAGTGCCGAAACCGGCGGCAGGGTTACAAAGGAAGAGCTGTGCGATTTGCGCACCGAATTTCAGCGTGACCGTGACAGAATTATCCATTCAAAGGCGTTCAGAAGGCTTAAACACAAGACGCAGGTCTTTTTGTCGCCTGAGGGCGACCACTACAGAACTCGGCTTACCCATACTCTTGAGGTCGCCCAGATTGCAAGGACGGTGTCGCGCGCTCTTGACCTTAACGAGGATTTGACCGAGGCAATTGCACTGGGTCACGATTTGGGGCATACACCTTTTGGCCATGCCGGTGAACGAACGCTTGACCATCTTTGCCCTGAGGGCTTTCGGCACAACGAGCAGAGCCTGCGCGTTGTAAATGTTCTTGAAAGAAAGGGCGGGCTTAACCTTACTCAGGAGGTTCGTGACGGTATTTTGTGCCATACAGGCGACAAGCTGCCCCAGACTCTGGAGGGCAAGGTTGTAAGATTTGCTGATAAAATCGCATACATAAACCACGATATTGACGACGCTGTTCGAGGCGGCGTTATGAAGGCAGAGGATATACCAAAGCAATACTCGGATATTTTGGGCAAAACCCATTCTGAAAGAATTAATTCGCTTATCAGCAGTATAATACGTGCAAGTGAGGACAAACCGGATATAATAATGGAGGACGAGGTTTTTGAAGCCATGATGGGGCTGCGCAGGTATATGTTTGAAAATGTGTATCTAAATGACTATGCCAAGGAAGAAGAGAAGAAATCGTTTAACGTGCTCAGCTCTCTTTTTGAAATGTATATACAAAACCCCGGGCTTATACCACAGGGTGTACGGGACATAAGCTGCAGCGAGGACAACATGATAGTTGTCCGTGATCATATTGCAGGAATGACCGACAGATATGCGCTCAGCCTGTATGAAAAGTATTTTATTCCAAGGTCGTGGAGGGGATAGAAGCTGATTGTAAGGGACTTTGACAAAAAACTAAAAATCCCCAAAAGGAAATTAAGACTTTATGTCGAATTTAAATAGCAGAGGTGATAATGGTGAGACAGTCAGTCGATTTTCAGGATTTTGTTGATGAAGTACTCGGTAAAACCGATATTGTTGATTTGATTTCACGCTATGTCACGCTCAAACGGGTGGGCAACCGCTTTCAGGCGTTGTGCCCTCTTCACAACGACAAAAAAACACCGTCGTTCTCGGTTTCGCCGGACAAGCAGCTTTTTCACTGCTTTGGTTGCGGCGCAGGAGGAACGGCTATACATTTTATAATGCAGAAGGAAAACCTTGACTTCATGGAGGCGGTAAAGCTTCTTGCAGAAAGAGCAGGAATCCCCATTCCTGACTACCGAAGCAGCTCGGAGCGTGCGAAAGCCGCCGAAATTCACAACAAAAAGAAGCGTATGTACGAGATGAATGCCGAGGCGGCAAGATTCTTTTTTGCCAATCTGACGTCAAAAAGCGGCGAGGGGGCGCTTGGCTACCTAAAACGGCGCGGACTGAGCAATTCCACCATAAAAAGCTTTGGCTTGGGTTATGCTCCCGATTCGTGGACGGCGCTGATTGATTTTATGAAGACCAAAGGCTATGCCGAAACAGAGCTTTTGGAGGCAGGGCTTGCGGTAAAGCGTGACAACGACACATACTTTGATAAGTTCCGCGACAGGGTGATGTTTCCTATACTTGACCTTCGGGGCAACGTAATCGCCTTTGGCGGAAGAATTATGACCGACAAGGACAACGCACCCAAATACCTCAACTCGCCCGAAACGCTTGTGTTCAAAAAGAAGGACAACCTCTTTGCTATGAACATTGCCAAAAATTCAAAGGCAGGACAGTTTTTGGTGATGGAGGGGTATATGGACGTAATTTCGCTGCATCAGAACGGGTTTGACAACGCCGTGGCGTCGCTTGGAACGGCATTTACACCGCAGCAGGCGGAAATTTTGAAAAGATATGCGGACAAAGCGGTTCTTTGCTATGACGCTGACGAGGCAGGGCAAAAGGCGGCAGACCGCGCCGGCGGGATTATGCGTGAGGCAAACATTAAATGCCGCGTGCTGACCATTACCGACGGCAAGGACCCTGACGAGTATATAAACGCCAAGGGCAAAGAGATGTTTGAGCTTTTGGTTGACAACGCCGAAAGCTTCATAGAGTATAAAATAGGAAAAATTGAGAAACAATATAATCTTGAAGATACTGTTGAAAAAATAGAATTTATTGAGCAAATTGCAAAAATCCTTGCCAATATAAAAAACGATGTCGAAAGAGAAGTTTATATAAAGAAGACAGCACGAAAAACCGACATTTCCCCTGCAAGTATAACAGCACAGGTTGAAAATCTGATGCGGAAAAACCAAAAGGGGGAACAGCTAAAAGCGCAGCGTGACGAAAAGCGTGCGTTTGAGGCGCGGACGGGCGGAAGGCAGGACCTTGACCGTATGCGACTTTACAATGCGGAAAAGCTGATGCTTAATCTTATCTGCGAGCCGGAAATTTTTAAAACTGTGTCAGACAAGCTTAAACCTGAGGAGTTCACCGAGGGTATTCACCGAAGGTTAGCGGAGATTATCTACCGCACTCACCAAAACGGAGAAAAGATTCGCCCGATGCAGATTATTTCAGAGTTTGACGAGGCGGACACCGGAACGGTGTCGGAAATTCTTTCGGACGATAAAAATGTTGAAAATAAAGCCGAGGCGGCAAAGATGCCTCTTAAGATAATTAAAGAATTTTACCTGAAACAGGCGGCAATGACAGAGCAAACTGATGCGGCAAAACTTCAGGAGATTATGGACAAGCTGAAAAAGGATAAAAAACAGAAAGGCGAGAAGTGATGAGTACCAAGAAGGCTAAAGAAGAAATAAAAGAAACAGCAGAGGTTGCGGCAGAAGAGAAAGAAACAAAAAAGAAGACAGCCGCAAAGGATGAAACTGCACAAAAGGCAAACAAGCCGGCAAAGTCAAAGAAAACGGCAGATGCCGAAGTGGCGGACGAAATTGCTGTTGATAACGATGCCGAAAAGCCTGTTAAAAAGACCTCTAAAAAGGCAAAGGAGCAAAAAGGCGAAAAGAAGACTGTTTCCAAGGACATGCAAAAGCAGGCACTTCAGGAGCTTGTGGAGCTTGGAAAAAAGAACGGCGAGCTTTCATATAATGATATTCAGAGCAAGCTTGAGGCAGTTGAAATGGATGCCGACCAAATTGAGCGAATCTATGATTTTCTTGAAAAGCAGGGCATTGAGATTATCGGCAATTTTGAAGAGGAGCTTCCTGAACTGGAGGATGACTTTCAGATTACCGAAGACGAGCTTGCAGACCTCAGTGTTCCTGACAGTGTCAGCATTGATGACCCTGTGCGTATGTATCTTAAAGAAATCGGTAAGGTTCCGCTGCTTTCAGGAACAGAAGAGGCAGAGCTTGCACAGAAGATGTCAGAGGGCGATGCTGTGGCAAAGCAGAGGCTTGCAGAGGCAAACCTCCGTCTTGTTGTAAGTATTGCAAAAAGATACGTAGGACGAGGAATGCTGTTCCTTGACCTCATTCAGGAGGGTAATCTTGGCCTTATTAAGGCTGTTGAAAAGTTTGACTATACAAAGGGCTATAAGTTCAGTACTTATGCAACATGGTGGATTCGTCAGGCTATAACACGTGCGATTGCTGACCAGGCAAGAACAATCCGAATCCCTGTGCACATGGTTGAAACAATAAACAAGCTTATCCGTGTTACAAGACAGCTTGTTCAGGAGCTGGGTCGTGACCCGTTGCCTGAGGAGGTTGCAAAGGAACTTAATATGCCTATTGACAAGGTTGGCGAGATTATGAAGATTGCTCAGGAGCCTGTATCGCTTGAAACACCTATCGGCGAAGAGGAAGACAGCCATCTTGGTGACTTTATTCAGGACAACGAAACCCCTGCACCGCAGGATGCGGCGACCTTCAGATTGCTTAAAGAGCAGCTTGTAGATGTTTTGAGCACCCTGACACCCAGAGAGGAAAAGGTTTTAAGACTTCGGTTTGGACTTGACAACGGCAGGGCAAGAACGCTTGAAGAGGTGGGTAAGGAGTTTAATGTTACGCGTGAGCGTATTCGTCAGATTGAAGCAAAGGCGCTCAGAAAGTTAAGACATCCCAGCAGAAGTAAAAAGCTTAAGGATTATTTAGAATAAAAATGATATAACCACAAAAGGGACGGAAATTTCCGTCCCTTTTGTGGTTGTTTGGCGACAATTGGAGCTGAGTACCCAATAAGGGACCCATGCACAAGTTAATTATAGCATATAAAATATAAATATGATATATTAAAAATATATTCATTTTATATTCAAAATACAATACAAGTCAAATATGAAGTATTAATTCAAGGGAGAGTTGTTTTCTCTACTGATAACAAAAAAGCCAACGCAACAACCAAGTACTTCTTAAACATATTTTTATTTACAAGGGGTCTCTGCAGCAAGACCCCTTGTAACCCCTGCCGCGCCGATTTGCGGCTCAGGTGACTGTAGTACTCGAATTGTCTGCGGTATCAAACGCTCGGATAAACAAACCTATTGTTTGCCTCGCTAAATCGGTGGTGCCTGCAGCGGAAACTGATTGCACCACCGATTTTTAATGTCCTCAACAATTCTCGAAACACCCACCAATTGCCGCTCATAAGGCGGTTTTTTCAGGGTATTCCTCAAGGGTTTTTTAAGACCCACGAAGCAAAGCTTTTATAAACACACCTTATTTATTGCGATTGGAGATTGTTTATGAAGATTTTGTGAAATAGCGAAAAATGCCTTGCAATCATCTTCATTTGCAGGCAAGGCGTTTTAGCGACAGCACACGCTGAGTGCGTGTATCTTAGCGTTCACTATTTCATAAAAGCTGAATATCTACAAACTCCTGAGCGATAAATCGGTGTATAAGGGGGTCATAGGGGGCGGAGCCGGCCTATAAAATGGAAACAATTACATATTTATGAATATGCAATGTGAGTTATTCATATATCTACAGTGAGGTGATTATATATGAAAATAAAGTGGAAAACCCTGCTTATATCAATCGCAATTCCTCTTTTGGTGGGTGCAGTTGCAGGACTTCTTACAATGAACAGTATGGAGCAGTTTTCGCAGCTTGTCAAACCGCCGCTTTCGCCCCCCGGGTGGCTGTTCCCTGTTGTCTGGACTATACTTTACACCCTTATGGGCATAGCATCATATCTGGTGTATACCTCGGGTGCGCCCAAGGGTCAGGTAAGCAGCGCGCTTACAAGGTATGCGCTTCAGCTGGCTGTAAATTTTTTCTGGTCAATATTCTTCTTTGTATTTAATTGGTATCTGTTTTCGTTTTTCTGGCTTGTGCTTTTGTGGATACTGGTGTTTGTCACATTGATTTCGTTTTACCGCGTCTCAAAGCCTGCCGGATGGCTATTGTTTCCGTACCTTTTGTGGGTTACATTTGCGGCATATTTGAACTTGTTTATATATTTACTTAATTAAAAAAGAGCCAAAAGGCTCTTTTTTAGCTTTCAACGGATTTTTTGTGCTTTCTGTGGATTTCGGTCAGGGTGTCAACAACCGCCATTTTGTCAATTATGGTTTTTACAATTATGTCAAGCTCTTTGCCTTCGCTGTAGTTTGCCTCGGTAATAAAATTCACTCTGTCCTCAAGCAAAAGCTTTGATGCAGTGGTTTTGCTTTTGCGCCTGAAGACCGCAATTGACTGTCCGCCGCTTTGCTTTACAAGCTTCATGCATGGAACATCGGTCATTCCGTCGCCTATGTAAATCATATTGCGAAACGGTATCCGCCGTTCCTCCATAGGAATGTAGGTATTAAGCTTTTTGTCGTCCGAGATGTTCAGCTCGCCCTTGTTTATTCTGAAAAGGAACTGCGTCTTTGTGGTAAAGTTGACCACGTTCTTTGGCCAAACGGCAACCCCGTTTATGTCGTAAAGAAATTCGCAGGCGTAGGTCTTTTTAAAGTTTTTATAAATGGTTGAGCCTTCGATAATTTCCTGAAGCCCTGACGAGATAACATAATGCTCAATCTGAACGCCTCTTTCCTCGCCGTAGCGGTTCATTCGGTCAAACCAGTCCTCAACACCGGAAAAATATTCAATTTTGCTGCCCAGCTTGACAAAGTCCTCGCGGCGGATGGGTATGTCGCGCGCGCCTGCCTTCTTCAGCATCATATACATATAGCAAAGCAAGCCGTCCATATTGTTTTGCTTTGAGAATGTGTTGACCTCGCCCCAGAAATCGTCGGTCGAAATGCCAAGACTTGGGATAAAGGTATAGTTTTGCATATCGTTGGTGCACAGTGTTTTGTCAAAGTCATACATCAGTGCAATAACCGGTTTTTTGCCCATGGAAGTGCCTCCTGAAAATTAGAAATCGTGTCAAAAAGCCTTGATGCGGTCAATGCTTGGTTGCCGCAGGCGCTTACTGTTTTTTGTTTCTGAAAATTACAAACGACTGGATTGTAAAATTAAACAAAAAGAAAATTATTTCGGTCAGTATTTTTGCAAAGTAGTGGTTTATATCAAGAACGTTTGCAAAAAAGTTAAGAACAAGGCTGTTGCCAAACAGAATTGCCGCCGCCAGTGAAAAGTATTCAACAGCGGATTCCCAAACATTTTTGCGGCTTTTGAACACCAGCTTGCGGTTTATGTTAAAATTCAGTGTCGAGCTTATAATTCTTGCCGCAACATTGGCAAAGGTCAGACTCAAAAAGTTTACATGCTCGGTCCCGATTGCAAGGATAAGGCTGTATATCGAGTAGTCCACCAAAAATGCCGTAAAAGAGGACAGCGAAAACTTTATAAAGTGTTTGCGCCGTAAATATATTTTTTTAAACAGGTTTTTCATAGTACGGTGGGACTCACCTCCTGCCATGCTTGCATTATTTGCTGCTTAAATTGTACCCCAAAACGCCGTATTTGTCAATTATTTCTATAATATATTGTGCGCAAACCTCGCTTTTTGTATAGATTAACTTCGTAAATCTTTAAAAAATTATTGACTTTAGCGCTTTAGTGTGATAAACTGTGAAAGTGATTTTAAATAATCGAGGTGTAAAAATGACTATGCTACATAAACCCGAAACAGAAAGACTTTTTAATACAATAGTAAAATTTGAAACAACTGAGGAATGCAGAAGCTTTTTTGAGGACATCTGCACAATCAAGGAAATTCAGGATATGTCACAGCGGCTTGAGGTTGCGCGGATGCTGAACATGAACAAAAGCTATGCGGAAATCTCGAAGGAGACAGGGGCAAGCACGGCTACAATAAGCCGTGTAAACAAGTGCCTGATTTACGGAAGTGACGGCTATAAAAAGGCTCTTGACAAGATGGAGGCAGAATAAGATGTTTAACGATGAAAATGTTTTTGAGAAGGATGAAAGGGCAATGTTTGCCCTGCGCAAGCTTTACAGCAGCTATGGCTACACCAAATACAGAATGAGCAAGTTTGAGGAATATGACTTTTATGCAAAGAACAAGGGCTTTCTTATTTCTGACAATATTCTTACCTTTACCGACGCAGACGGCAAGCTGATGGCGCTTAAGCCTGATGTTACGCTGTCGATTGTAAAAAACAGCAAGGACACCCAAGGCGCGGTGCAAAAGGTGTATTACAACGAAAACGTATACCGTGCGTCGGGTGATACAGGGGTATTTAAAGAGATTATGCAGGTCGGTCTTGAATGCATAGGCGACCTTGACGGCGGATGTGTTTCAGAAGTGGTTATGCTTGCTGCAAAAAGTCTTGAGTGCATTTCGGCGGATTATGTTCTTGATATTTCGCACATGGGAATAATTTCTGAGGCAATGGACGCAGCAGAACTTTCGGCAGAGAGTCAAAAAGCGTATCTTAGTGCCTTGGGCGAGAAGAATCTGCAGGCGGCTTTGGCGGTTTGCAAGGCTGAGGAGCTGCCCCAGGACACCACAGAGCTTTTGACAAGTCTTGTTACGGTTTATGGTGAGCCCGATGAGGTTATTTCAAGGTTAAAGGCGTTTTCGGTAAGTGGCGGATTTTTGCAGGCTGTCAATCAGCTTGCGGATATTTTTGAAAGTCTTAAGGCTACGGGTTGCCAAAGCAACGTAAAAATTGACTTTTCTGTTGCAAACAGCATGAAGTATTACAGCGGTGTGGCGTTTAAGGGCTTTATAAACGGTATTCCGGGCGGAATACTTTCGGGCGGTCAGTATGACAAGCTGCTGCAGAAGATGAACAGACGCTCGGGCGCAATCGGCTTTGCGGTATACCTTGATTTGCTTGAACGCCTTGAGGCAGAGGAAGAAGAGGCTAAGGAGGCGGGCGCAGAAAATACTTCGGACGCAAGGGTACTCAACATTGCTCTTCCCAAGGGCAGACTTGGCGAAAAGGTCTATGGAATGTTTGAAAAGGCAGGCTTTGAATGTCCCTCGATTAAGGAGGAAAGCCGAAAGCTGATTTTTGAGAACGAGGAGCTTAAAATAAGATACTTTTGGGTAAAGCCGTCTGATGTTGCGATTTATGTTGAGCATGGAGCGGCGGACATCGGTGTTGCGGGCAAGGATATACTTCTTGAATACGAGCCGCAGGTTTATGAGCTTTTGGACTTATGTCTTGGCAAGTGCCGTATGGCGGTTGCGGGCAAAAAGGACTTTTCGGCAGACGGCAAACGGACTTTGCGTGTTGCAACAAAGTTTGCCAATATTGCAAAGAACTATTACAAGGCACAGGGACGCGAGATTGATATTATACACCTCAACGGCTCGATAGAGCTTGCACCCATTCTGGGGCTTTCGGACGTGATTGTGGATATAGTTGAAACAGGCACAACCCTTAAAGAAAACAACCTTGAAGTCAAGGAGGAGATTGTTCCAATCAGCGCAAGACTGATTGCCAACAAGGCAAGCTTTAAATTTAAAAACGGACAGATTGAGAAAATCCTGAAAAGCATGATGCAGCAGGTGGAGGAACGGAAGAATGATTAAGATTTTAAAGTACAACGAGGTGGCAAACGAGGACATCTTTGCAAGAGTTGTTCCCGATTTTGATGTTACCGCCATAGTATCAGATATAATTGCAAATGTAAGACAAAACGGCGACAAGGCGCTTTTTGAATACTGCGAAAAGTTTGACAAGGCAAAGCTGAACGAGCTTGCAGTTACAAAGGAAGAGCTTAACGAGGCGATGACGCTTGTTGAGCCGGAGTTTTTGGAGGTTTTGAAAAAGGCTGCGGCAAACATAAGAAAGTTTCACGAAAAGCAGGTGCGCCACGGCTTTATTATAAACGATGAAAACGGTATTGTTACAGGTCAGAAGGTTATCCCGATTGACCGCGCGGGTCTTTATGTTCCGGGGGGAACTGCGGCATATCCTTCCACAGTACTGATGAATGCCATTCCGGCAAAGATTGCAGGCTGCCGTCAGGTGGTAATTGTGACGCCCCCTTCGGATGACGGAAAGATAAATCCGGCAATATTGGCTGCGGCAAACATTGCAGGTGTTGACAAGATATTCAAGGTGGGCGGTGCGCAGGCGGTTGCTGCACTTGCCTACGGCACAGAAACCGTCCCCAAGGTTGACAAGATTGTGGGGCCGGGCAACGCGTTTGTGGCAGAGGCAAAGCGTCAGGTGTTTGGTCAGGTTTCAATTGACATGATTGCAGGGCCGAGCGAAATTCTGGTTGTTGCCGATGGAAAAAGCAATCCACGGTTCGTTGCGGCAGACTTACTCTCTCAGGCAGAGCACGACAAGCTTGCAAGTGCGGTTTTGGTGACCGACTGCGAGCAGCTTGCAAAAGCTGTATCGGACGAGCTTGAAAGACAAATCCCTTTGCTTGAACGTGCAGAGATTGCAAGAGCATCTATTGACAACAACGGCAAAATTATTGTTGCCGACAACCTTAAAACTGTTATTGAGATTGCAAACGAGATTGCTCCCGAGCATTTGGAGCTTTGTGTGGACAACCCGTTTGACTTCCTTGACGGAATCCGTCATGCAGGGTCAATCTTTATGGGCAGATATTGCCCTGAGGCTTTGGGGGACTATCTTTCGGGCGCAAATCACACCTTGCCTACAAGCGGTACGGCTAAGTTTTCAAGCCCCCTCTCGGTAGACGATTTTGTAAAAAAGACCCAGTACACCTATTACACCGAGGAGGCACTCAGCCGCGTGGCAAGTGACATTGACCGCTTTGCAAGAAAGGAAGGTCTGACTGCTCACGCAAAGAGTGCGACTGTCAGATTTGAAGATTAATATATTTTAATGGAGAATTTTATGAGCAGATTTTTAAGCGAAAGGCTGAAGGCGCTGGAGCCGTATACTCCGGGCGAGCAGCCGCAGATACTTAATCTTATAAAACTTAACACCAACGAGTCGCCGTTTCCGCCGTCACAAAAAGCGGCAAGTTATGCGGCAGCCGAGGCGGAAAAGCTTCAGCTTTATCCCGACCCTGAATGCAGGCGGCTTACAGAGGAAATCGCAAAGCTGGTGGGTGTTGACCCGTGTGAGGTGCTTGTCACCAACGGCTCGGACGAGATTTTAAACTTTGCGTTTATGGCATACTGCGATTCAAAAAAGGGTGCGGCATTTCCTGACATAACCTATGGCTTTTACAAGGTTTTTGCACAGCTTGGCGGTGTTTCGTATACCGAAGTTCCGCTTGACAAGGACTTGAAAATAAACCTTGATGACTACAAGGGAATAAATAAGACAATCTTTATTGCCAATCCAAATGCACCGACAGGAATTTTTATTGAGCCTGAGGAGATTGAAGAGGTCATAAAAAGCAATCCCGACTCAATTGTAGTGGTTGACGAGGCGTATGTGGATTTTGGCGGAAGAAGCTGTATTCCGCTGATAAAGAAATACGACAATCTGCTTGTCACTCAGACGTTTTCAAAGTCACGGTCAATGGCAGGTGCGCGTCTGGGCTTTGGCGTTGGCTCAAAAGCCATTATTCAGGATTTAAATACCATTAAATATTCCACCAACCCCTACAACATAAACCGCATGACAATGGCGGCAGGGCTTGGGCAGCTTTTGGACGAGGAATACACGCAGGCAAACTGCAAGACGATTTGCGACAATCGTGAATATACAAAAACTGCATTGGCAGAGCTTGGGTTTGAGGTTACAGATTCAAAGGCAAACTTTATTTTTGCAAAGCATCCCAAGATAGGCGGCGAAAAAATTTATCAGGGGCTTCGTGACCGAAAAATTCTGGTCAGACACTTTAATGCTGAACGGATTTGCGACTATAACCGCATTACAGTAGGAACACGTGAGCAGATGGACGCATTGATTAATGCGGTAAAAGAAATTCTCAGGGAGGAATTATAATGAGAGTATCCGAAATAAACAGAAAAACTGCCGAGACCGACATTCGGCTTAAGCTGAATATTGACGGCTCGGGAAAGAGTGAGATAAATAGCGGCTGTGGCTTTTTGGACCACATGCTGACGCTTTTTGCAAAGCATGGGCGTTTTGACCTTGAGGTAAGCTGCAAGGGCGATGTTGAGGTTGACTTTCACCACACGGCAGAGGACATCGGCATTTGCCTTGGTAAGGCTTTCAGCGAGGCATTGGGCGAGAAAAAGGGTATCTGCCGTTACGGAAATACGATTCTTCCTATGGACGAGGCGCTTATCCTTACCGCAATTGATTTTTCGGGCAGAGGCTTTCTTACGTACTCGGTAAACCTTCTTCGTGCAAAGGTGGGGGATTTTGACACCGAGCTTTGCGAGGAGTTCTGGCAGGCTTTTGTTCGTGAGGCAGGCTGTACCTTGCACATAACTCAAATGGCAGGCGCAAACACTCACCATATTATTGAAGGAATATTCAAGTCTGCGGCACGCAGTATAAGGGCGGCGGCGGCAATTGACGAAAACGCAAAGGACGAGGTTCCTTCGACGAAAGGGGTACTTTAATGGTTGCCATTGTTGACTACGGCGTGGGAAATCTGTTTTCGCTCAAAAGCTCGTTTGAGATGATTGGTGTGGAAACGGTTGTGACAAGTGATGAAGGCGTTTTGGACGCGGCGGACAGAATAATTCTTCCGGGCGTAGGCGCATTTGAGGATGCGGCAAAAAAACTGCGCGAAACCGGTCTTGGCGATGCGGTAAAGAAGCAGGCGGCAAAGGGCAAGCCGATTATGGGTATTTGCCTTGGAATGCAGCTTTTGTTTGACAAAAGTTTTGAATACGGCGAGCATGAGGGACTTGGGCTTATAAAGGGCGAAATCCGTCCTATTGCAGACGTGATAACAAAGGACTTAAAAATTCCGCATATCGGCTGGAATGCTTTGAGGTTTTCGGGCGAAAAGCACAAAATTTTTAAGTACCTGAACGAAGGCGACTTTGTGTACTTTGTGCATTCGTATTATGCGGCGGATTGTGACGAAGCGGTTATTGCAACAGCCGAATACGGAGCAGAGCTTACTGCGGCGGCGGCACAGGGCAATGTCTGCGGCTGTCAGTTTCACCCTGAAAAGAGCGGAGATGTGGGACTGAAGATATTGAAAGCGTTCTGTGAAATGGAGGCATAAAAAGGCTATGTATATTTTTCCGGCGATAGATTTATATGACGGCAAGGCGGTGCGCCTTTTAAGGGGCGAGTACGATAAAATGACGGTTTACAGCGACAACCCAATTGAGATTGCGCGCGACTTTGAGGCAAGCGGCGCAAGCCATATACATATAGTTGATTTGGAGGGCGCAAAATCAGGCGAAACCCCCAATATCGACATTGTGGCACAGGTTGCAAGGGAAACAGGCTTGTTTGCAGAGGTCGGCGGCGGTATCCGCAGTATGGAGGTTGTTGACAGATACATCAGCGCAGGCGTAGGCAGGGTTATCCTTGGCACTGCGGCGGTAAATGACGAGGCGTTTTTAAGGGCGGCAGTTGAAAAGTACGGCGAAAGAATAGCCGTTGGCGCAGACATCAAGGACGGCTTTGTTGCAATCAAGGGCTGGACCGAAAAATCCCGGTACAGCTGCTTTGATTTCTGCAAAAAAATGCAGCAAATCGGGGTTAAAACTCTTATATGTACCGATATTTCAAAGGACGGCGCAATGCAGGGGACAAACCGCGAGCTGTACCGCGAGCTTTCAAAGGAGCTTGATATGCAGATTATTGCATCAGGTGGTGTGTCCGACATGGGCGACATAAAGGCGCTTCGCCAAATGAACCTTTACGGCGCAATAGTGGGCAAGGCGTACTATACAAAAGCGATTTCGCTTAAAGAGGCAATAGAGGTGGCAGAATGATAACAAAAAGAATTATACCCTGCCTTGATGTAAGGAATGGCAGAGTTGTAAAGGGCGTAAACTTTGAGGGCGTATCCGATGTATCGTCGCCGGTAGAGCTTGCAAAGCACTACTCGGACAGCGGTGCAGACGAGCTGGTATTTTATGACATTACCGCATCGGTTGAGGGTCGCGCTTTGTTTACCGATATATTAAAGGAAGTTGCAAGGACAATATTTATCCCTCTGACAGTGGGCGGCGGCATAAATGCTGTTGAGGATTTTGACCGCGTTTTAAAGTGCGGTGCAGACAAGGTCAGCGTTAACTCGGGTGCAATCCGCAATCCTGAGCTTATATACGAGGCGGCAAAACGCTACGGCGACCAGTGCGTGGTTATTTCGGCTGATGTAAAGCGTGTTGACGGAGTGTTCCGCGTGTTTGCAAAGGGCGGCAGAGAAAACACCGGTATGGAGGCTGTCCAGTGGATAAAACGCTGCGTGGATATGGGTGCCGGCGAGGTGGTGCTTAATTCTATTGATACCGACGGCGTGAAGCAGGGCTTTGATTTGGAGATGCTTGATGCGGTTTGCAATGCGGTTTCTGTTCCGGTAATTGCATCGGGCGGCGCAGGCGGCATCCGCGATTTTGTTGAGCTGTTTGACAAAATCCCCAAGGTTGATGCAGGGCTTGCGGCATCAATCTTCCACTTCGGTGAGGTTGAAATTAAGGATTTAAAGACGGCGCTTCGCCAAAACGGCGTTCCCGTAAGACTTTGATAAAGGAGCTTTGGACTATGATTAACATTGACGAACTTAAATTTGACGAAAAAGGGCTTATCCCTGCGATTGTGGTGGATTCAATCACCAAAAAGGTACTGACTCTTGCGTATATGAACCGCGAGAGCCTGCAGATTTCAATGGACAAAAAAAAGACCTGCTTCTGGAGCCGTTCCAGACAGGAGCTTTGGCTCAAGGGCGAAACCAGCGGAAACTTTCAGAACATTGTATCAATTACAGCAGACTGTGACAACGACGCACTTGTGGTTGTGGTTGAAAAGGAAGGCCCTGCGTGCCACTTGGGAACAGATTCCTGCTTTACAAACCCTGTTTGGCAAAGTGACGAGCTGAGTGAGTTCTCATTGGAGGGACTTATGGAATTGCTCAGGGGCAGAAAGGAAGAAAAGAAGGAAGGCTCGTACACTACCTACCTTTTTGAAAAGGGTCTTGATAAAATCCTGAAAAAAATCGGCGAAGAGTGTACCGAGGTAATTATTGCGGCAAAGGCAGAGGACAAGGCAGAAACCGTATACGAGATTGCCGACCTTGCGTATCACACAATGGTGCTGATGTTGCAAAACGGCATTACGCTTGAAGACATTCACCGCGAGCTTGCGTCGCGCCACGTAATTGACCACAAGGTTAAGCAGGAGAAAATGACAAAATGATTTTAGAGGATTTTCACGTTCATACAAGCTACTGCGACGGCAACAACTCCGCTGAGGAAATGGTGCGCGCGGCAATTGAACTGAATATGACGCGTATCGGATTTTCGGTGCACAGCTACACCGCCTTTGACCAATCGTACTGCATCAAAAAGGAGCGTATAGCCGAGTATCAGGCAGAAATCCGCGGCCTTGCCCAAAAATACAGCGGCAAAATCAAGGTTTTGTGTGGGGTGGAGCTGGATTATTATTCGGATATGACCGCCCAGGAGTTTGACTATGCGATAGGCTCGGTGCATTATATAAAGACCGGCGAAGGCTATACAGAGATTGACATAAGCTCTGAAATGCTGACCGATGCGGCAGAAAAGTATTACGGCGGAGATTTGGTTGCTCTTGCGGAGGTCTATTTTGCCGATATGGGTGATGCTTTGCGCAAAACGGGAGCGGATATAATCGGACACTTTGACCTTGTGACTAAATTCAATCAGGACAAAAAGCTGTTTGATACCGATGACCCAAGGTATGTTGCGGCGGCAAAGCGTGCAATTGACCGCCTTTTGCCTTACGGCAAGCCGTTTGAGATAAACACCGGTGCAATATCGCGCGGCTATCGAAACGAGGCATACCCGCAGGAATGGCAGCTGCGATACATTGCCGAAAACGGCGGAAAAGTAATTCTTTCAAGTGACAGCCACAGTGCAGATACGCTTTGCTATAGGTTTGAGGAATATGAAAGACTGGCAAAGGACTTAGGGTTTAAAGATTTTAAATTAAAAATATAATATGTTGATTACGCAAGCACCCCGACCAAAAAGGTCGGGGTGCTTGCATTAGGTAAATGGTGACACATATAAAGAACGATACAAAAAAGGTGTACGGCAGAGCCGCACACCGAAAAATGTACCGCTCTTTAGTCGCCAAACCTAAAACTAATATCGCACGAAAACACGTAAGCGTATAAAAGCAAAAGTGGCACATTTTTGCCAGAAGATAAAAAAGGTGCACGGCAGAGCCGCACACCGAAAAATGCACCGCCCTCAGTCGCCAAACCAAATTAAACCTAATGCTTTACACAATCAAGCTTAAATAGGCAGTACATTTTTGCCGAAAAGCAAAAAGCTGACTATATAAAGCATATATTAATTTGATTTGGCAATGTTAGTATACCACTTATAAAAAAATAAATCAATACATTTTTAAACTTTATCTGCAAACAATACAAAAAAATTCCTTTATACTATTGACAAAACGGCGGTATAATGTTATATTGAATATACCGATTAGCACTCTTTGCTGTTGAGTGCTAACAAAACCCGACAAGGGGGTGAGCCTATATGGCTTTGGATGACAGAAAAAGAATGATTCTTCAGGCGATTGTTGAGGATTATATCAATACGGCAGAGCCTGTGGGGTCAAGAAATATTTCAAAGAAGTCGGACATCAACCTTAGCGCGGCTACAATCCGCAACGAGATGGGCGACCTTGAGGAAATGGGGCTGCTTATTCAGCCGCATACCTCGGCAGGGCGTGTGCCGTCAACCGGCGGTTACAGGCTGTATGTGGATTCGCTGATGGAAAAGTACGAGATGACGGCGGCAGAGATTGAGGAATACAAGCTTGCAACAGAGGCAAAGCAGCAGGAGCTTGACAAGATTGTAAAGGATGTTGCGGCGGCGTTTTCGGGGATTACGGGGCTTCCGGTTATCGGAGTTCTGCCCTCGACAGAGGCAGGCGTTGTAAAAAACATCAAGCTGGTCAAGATTGATTCTGACACTGCAATGCTTATAGTTTCTGACAAATCGGGCATTATAAAAAACAAGCTTTTAAAGCTTAAACACGATATTTCGGACGATTTTGCCGACCAGGTAACAAAGATACTTAACGAAAGCCTTTCGGGGCTGACAATTTCGCAGATTAACCTTTCAAATATTATGGAGGTACAGTCGGTAATCGGCAAGAACTTTGAAATCTTAGCATCGGTGATGGAGCTTGTGCATCAGGCGGTTTCCGAGATTGACCGAAAGCAGATTTTTGTTGACGGGGTTTCAAACATCTTTCGTTTTCCCGAATACACAAATGTTGAAAAGGTAAAAGAGCTTTTTGGGGTAATTGAGGATAAGGACAATCTTTTAAAGATTATCACAGAGGCGGCGCCAAACACGCAGACCAAGGTTCTGATAGGCGACGAAATTCCCATCACAGAGCTTAAAAATAACAGTATTATACTGGCACCCTATCGGCTTTCTGAAACGCTTACAGGTGTTTTGGGTGTACTTGGACCTGCCAGAATGGATTATTCAAAGGTGATTTCTGCACTGGAGTTCTTTACCCAGCAGCTCAGTATGACGCTTTCAAAGGATTTTGGTGAAAAGAAAAGACAGTTGTTAATCGAAAAAGGAGATGAATAGATATGGCAACAGAAGAGAATAAAAATGCAGCTGCCGAGGAGATAGCGGCAGAAGCAGCCGAGGAAACAGCTGCCGAAGAAACAACCGCGGACGCGGCGCCTGCTGAAAAGACGGCAGAGGAAAAGCTTGCCGAGGAGGTTGAACAGCTTAAAGACAAAATGATACGCCATGCGGCAGAGTTTGATAACTTCAAAAAGCGCACCCAAAAGGAGCGTGAAGAGCTTTATGGCACAGCTGTTTGTGACACGATTGAAAAAATCCTGCCTGTTAAGGATAACCTTGAAAGAGCGGTTGCTGCGGCAGACGCAGAAACAAGCGGCGAGGGCTTAAAGGAAGGCGTAAAAATGATTTTAAAGCAGCTTGACGATGTTCTTGCGGCAATCGGGGTTGAGAAAATCAAAACTGTCGGTGAGGAGTTTAATCCTGAGCTTCACAATGCGGTAATGCATGAGGAAAACGACGAGCTTGGCGAAAACACCGTATCCGAGGAGCTGATGAGCGGATATACCTGCAAGGGCAGGGTTGTTCGTTTTGCAATGGTTAAGGTAGCGAATTAGAATGTAGGGGCGGATGCCCACATCCGCCCGTAGAAAATATATTTAAGTAGAGATTAAAAAGAAAGGTGATTTATTATGGCAAAAATTATAGGTATTGACTTAGGTACAACTAACTCATGTGTAGCAGTTATGGAGGGCGGCGAGCCGAGCGTTATTGCAAACCCTGAGGGCGCAAGAACAACTCCCTCTGTTGTTGCATTTACAAAAAGTGGCGAAAGACTTGTAGGTCAGGTTGCAAAAAGGCAGGCAATCACAAACCCCAATACAATCTCTTCAATCAAAAGAGAAATGGGTACAGACTACAAGGTGGATATTGACGGCAAAAAGTATACACCGCAAGAGGTTTCAGCAATGATTCTTCAGAAGCTGAAATCCGACGCTGAAAGCTATCTTGGCGAAACTGTAAGTCAGGCGGTTATTACTGTTCCTGCTTACTTCAGCGACGCACAGCGTCAGGCAACCAAGGATGCAGGTAAGATTGCAGGTCTTGAAGTTCTCAGAATTATCAACGAGCCTACAGCTGCGGCACTTGCTTACGGACTTGACAAGGACAATGACCAAAAGATTATGGTTTACGACCTTGGCGGCGGTACATTTGACGTATCAATTCTTGAAATCGGCGACGGCGTATTTGAAGTTCTTGCAACCAGCGGTAACAACAAGCTGGGCGGCGACGACTTTGACCAAAAAATTATTGACTTCCTTGTAGACGAGTTCAGAAAAGAAAACGGTATTGACCTCAAGACCGACAAAATGGCACTTCAGAGATTAAAGGAAGCTGCAGAAAAGGCAAAGATTGAGCTTTCAGGCGTTATGTCTTCAAACATCAACCTGCCCTTTATTACAGCAGATGCAACAGGTCCCAAGCATCTTGATATTACTCTTACAAGACAGAAGTTCAACGAGCTTACAGCTGACCTTGTTGAAAAGACAATGGTTCCCACACAAAACGCTCTTTCTGATGCAGGAATTTCTCCGTCCGAGATTGACAAGGTTTTACTTGTTGGCGGTTCTTCAAGAATTCCTGCTGTTCAGGAAGCAGTACAAAGACTTATCGGCAAAGAGCCGCATAAGGGCATCAACCCCGACGAGTGTGTTGCAGTAGGTGCTGCAATTCAGGCAGGCGTGCTTTCAGGTGATGTTGAAGACCTGGTACTTCTTGATGTAACTCCGCTTTCACTTGGTATCGAAACAATGGGCGGCGTATTTACAAAGATTATTGAAAGAAACACAACAATCCCCACAAAGAAGAGCCAGATTTTCTCAACTGCGGCAGACAGCCAGACAAGTGTTGAGGTTCACGTTCTTCAGGGCGAAAGAGAAATGGCGGCTTACAACAAGACTCTTGGACGTTTCAGCCTTAACAACATTCCTCCGGCACCCCGTGGTGTTCCTCAGATTGAGGTTTCGTTTGATATTGACGCAAACGGTATCGTTCATGTAACCGCAAAGGATATGGGCACAGGCAACAGCCAGGATATTACAATCACATCAAGCACAAACCTTTCTGACGAGGATATTGAAAAGGCAGTTAAGGAAGCAGAGCAGTTTGCGGCTGAGGACAAAAAGAAGAAGGAAGAGGTTGACACAAGAAACTCGGCAGACAACATGGTATACCAGACCGAAAAGACACTTGCTGACCTTGGCGACAAGATTACTGCAGACGAAAAGGCGGGCATTCAGGCAGAGGTTGATAAGCTGAAGGAAATGCTTAAGGCTGAATCCTTTGATGCAGAGGCTGTAAAGGCGCAGACCGAGGCGGTTTCAAAGAAGTTCTATGAGATTTCGTCAAAGCTTTATGCTGATGCACAGGCTCAGGCACAAGCACAGCAGCAGGCAGACCCCAATGCTCAGGCAGGCGGCGCAGCTGACGATAATGTGGTTGATGCGGACTATAAGGTAGTCGATGAGGATGATAAATAAATTTTGAAAGTTGAGGGGCGATGTGGGCATCGCCCCCTACAATATTTGTTGTTCAATTAATGCGTAGGGGACGATGTGAGCATCGTCCCAAGTAAATGAAGGTGACGGTATTGGCAGAAAAAAGAGATTACTATGAAGTGCTGGGCGTTGACAAAAGCGCATCGGCAGACGAAATAAAAAAAGCATACAGAAAACTGGCAAAAAAGTATCACCCTGACCTTAACCCCGGCGACAAAGCAAAGGTAGCCGAGGAAAAGTTTAAGGAGGCGTCCGAGGCTTACGAGGTGCTTAGTGATGCCGACAAAAAACAGCGTTATGACCAGTTTGGCCATGCAGGGGTTGACCCGCAGGCAGGCGGCGGTTATGGCGGTTACGGAGATTTTGGCGGCTTTGGCGGTTTTGAGGATATATTTGGCTCGTTCTTTGGCGGCGGCTTCGGCGGCGGACAGACACGCCGCAACCCCAATGCGCCGCAGCGCGGACGTGACCTTAAATACGGTATTGATTTAACCTTTGAGCAGGCGTGCTTTGGCTGCGAGATAGAGCTTAACGTAAGCAGAACCGAAAAGTGTGATTCCTGCGGCGGCAGCGGCGCAGAAGCCGGAACTTCGGCATCAACTTGCGGAACCTGTCATGGTACAGGTCAGGTAAGCACTGTTCAAAGAACAGCGTTTGGTACATTTCAAAGCTCAAGACCGTGTAGCACGTGCGGCGGTACAGGAAAGGTTATAAAAAATCCATGCAAGGCGTGCCGCGGCGAGGGAACAATGCGCAAGAGCCGCAAGGTTAAGGTGAAAATTCCTGCAGGCATCGACAATGACCAGATTATTTCGGTTGGCGGACAGGGCGATGCAGGCAAAAACGGCGGGCCAAACGGAGATTTGCTGGTTGTGACGCGTGTTAAAAAGCACAAGCTTTTTACACGTCAGGGCTATGACATTATGTGTGACTTCCCAATCACCTTTGTTGAGGCGGCGCTTGGCGCAGAGATTGAGGTGCCTACTATTGACGGCAAGGTTACTTATAATGTTCCTGAAGGAACGCAGACAGGTACGGTGTTCCGTCTGAAGGGCAAGGGTGTTCCAAAGCTTCACGGCGGCGGTTCACGGGGTGACCAGTATGTTAAGATAAACATTGAAATTCCCAAAAACCTAAGCGACAAGCAAAAGGAAATCCTTCGTCAGTTTGGGGATACTGTGGAACCGGCAAAATACAATGAACGCAAGAGCTTTTTTGACAAAATGAAGGAGTTTTTGAAATAAGAAAATTTTCGGGGCGATGTAGGCATCGCCCCCTACATATATATCGGGAATTTTTGACCGACCTTATTCAGGGAGAGAATTTTTTATGAATTGGATACAACTAAAGATAACAACCACAGGCGAAGGAATTGACCCCATCTGCGGAGTGCTTTACGATATGGACATAACCGGTATTGAAATAAGTGACAAGGACGACTTTAAGGAGTTTCTTGAAAACAACCGCAAATACTGGGACTATGTTGACGAAGAGCTTGAACGTCTGAAAACTGCGGACAGCTGCATTACGGTTTATTTAAGCGATGACGCAGAGGGCAAAGCGCAGCTTGAAAAAGTCAAGACGGCGGTATCGGCACTGAATATCCCGAACACTATGTTCCACACCGAGAATATGAAGGACGAGGACTGGTCAGAGAACTGGAAGCAGTATTTTAAGCCGCTGGAAATCGGCAAAAAGGTGCTTATAGTTCCTGAGTGGGAGGAGAACGTCCCCGAAACAGACCGTGTAAAGTTTGTTATTAATCCGGGGGTAAGCTTTGGCACAGGCTCGCACGAAAGCACAAAAATGTGTATTGAGGAGATTGAAAAGGCGCTGAGCACAGGCGACAGCGTTCTTGATTTGGGCTGCGGCTCGGGTATACTGTCGGTTATTGCTCTGCTGCTTGGCGCAAAGGACGCGGTGGCGGTTGATATTGACCCTATGGCGGTTGAAACGGCGTATTCAAACCTTGCTCTGAACAACTTGCCAAAGGACATTTATCACGGCTATGCCGGGGATATTACAACCGACAAGCAGCTTTGCCAAAAGCTTTCTGAAAGGAAGTATGATATTGTCCTTGCCAATATTGTAGCCGACGTAATCATTAACCTGTCGGGATTTGTAAAGAACTTTATGAAGGACGACGGCGTGTTTATCTGTTCGGGAATTATAATCGAACGCAAAGACGAGGTCAGAAAGGTTTTGGAAGATGCCGGACTTAAAATAAAAGAAGAAAGAGTTATGAATGAGTGGGCAGCATTTACCGCGACCAAGGGACTGTAAAAATAGTAGGGGTCGATGCAATCTTGTGTTGAAAATCTTACGAATTTTCCTCCTAACAGCAAAATACTCTCGTATTTTGCAATCCTACGCTAAAAACAATTCACCGAATTGTTTTTTACACTCCGGCATCGACCCGTTTTATCATTTTGAGCGTTCAGAATTATAAAAACCGTTATCGGGTTTTCCCGATAACGGTTTTTCTGTTATCTTTTTTGCAAAATTCTGTCCAGCAGCACTGCCGTTTCGGCTCTTGTGGCAAGACCTTTAGGTTTAAATTCACCTGTTTCGTAGCCGCTGAGGTAGCCGCTTTCGACCATTGCGACTACGGCTTCGAGGGCATACTCTGAAATCTCATGCGCGTCAGGGAATTTTTTGTACAGATTTTGGGGGTCTTCCTTGCGGATTTTGCCTTCCTTTGTAAGCACACGATAGACAAGGGTTGCCATATCCTCGCGTGTTATATTTCCTGCGGGGTCAAATATGTTATTCTCTCTGCCCGAGGCATAGCCTAAGGCTTTTGCAATTCCGATTTCTTTATAATAGTATTTGTCCTCGGTAACATCGGCGAAGTTTTCGGTAAAGGGTACATTCTGTTTGGTAAGGCGAACCAGCATAATGGTAAAATCTGCGCGGCTGACCTGCCTTGCACAGCCAAAGGTACCGTCGCCCATGCCATTGACAATCCCCTTTGCGTGCAGACGCTCAATTGCGTCCTCTGCCCAAGGGTATTCTGCGGTATCGGTGAAGCTGCGCAGCTTTTCGGTGTTGAGATTGGTTATAAATTCCGAGAGCGCGGGGCTGCTTGTTATGCTTCCCAATCGGTAGTGAGAGTAGCCTGATACACCTTCAAGTGAATTCAGAAGATTTGATTGAGCCTGAAGCTCGGCCTTGCCCTTGTCGCCGTACCATGCCGAGGCAGGGTCGGTGTCCTCGGCTGCTCTGTAAGCCGCCTGACCAATGCAAAGTCGGACATCTGTGCCGTCTACGGTGTCGTTCCACCATTTTGCAAGCTTTTCAAAGTCCGCGGTGTGGTAGCCTATGTTCCAGTAAATCTGAGGCAGAATAATGTCGACAAGCTCTTCCCTGACCCAAAGCCGTGTGTCGGCATAGTAGTCGTAATAGCTTTGGATGCCGGAGGTGTCGCTGCCGTCGGGGTTGCTTTTTTTGTTTGCCCAAATTCCGCAGGGACTTACCGAAAAGATAATATTTTTATTTTCGTTCTTAATTGCATCGCGAAGACTGCGTATCAGTGCGGTGGTGTTGCTTCGGCGCCAATCGCCTATGTCGCTGAACTTGCCGCCGTATTTGGTAAAGGTTTCGCTGTCGGGGAATGCGCCCGAGGGGTAAAAATAGTCATCAATATGTATTCCGTCAATTTTGTAATTTCTGACAATTTCAAGCACGCCGTCAATTACAAGGCGGTTTGACTCCGGCTCGCCGGGGTTCAGGTACAGCTTGCCGTCGCTGTTTTTGACAACCAAGGTCGGATATTTTTTTGCTATACTTTGGTCTGTTTGCGTGTCGAGGTCTTTTTCGGATGCGGTAACGCGGTAGGGGTTTATCCATGCGTGGACGCTTATGCCCTTTTTGTGTGCGATTTGTGTAATATATTCAAGCGGGTCAAAGCCGTTTTCAGGGGCAAGACCCTGACTTCCCGAAAGGTATTTTGACCATGGAAAGATTTCTGATTTGTAGAATGCGTCGGATGCAGGGCGAACCTGAAAAAAGAGCGTGTTATAGCCAAGCTGCTCGACGCTTTGTATAAGCCTGTCGGCATCAGCACGGAGGGTATCGGCATTGGTTGTAGGCGAGGCGGGGTAGTCAAGAGAGAAAACCGTTGCTGCCCACACCCCCTTTAAGGTATCGGTTTCCGCTGATACGTTTTCGCCCTTTGCCGGAATAAATGTCTGAAGGGTGCAAATCAGACCCAAAACCACGCACAATGCTTTTATTGTTTTTGTCATCTGTTTCTACCGCCTTTCACGTTTAGATGGTTTTTACATAATATATATACTGAAATAACATAGTGGGAGGGAGTACATAAGTATGCTTAGAGTGTATGATGCAATCGCCCATGTCCGTGGCAGCAGTATTGCGCCGGAGGTGCATGGGACGGTGAAGTTTTTAAAAATAGCTGACGGAAGCTGGGTAGAGGCAGAAATTTTTGGACTGCCGGACTTCAGTCAGGAGCTTGGCAACTCACCTCAGGTTGGTCCGTTTGCTTTTCATATCCACGAGTCGGGGACTTGTGGCAGCGTCTATAGCGACACACCGTTTATGGCAGCCGGCGGGCATTGGAATCCGGACGGCGAGCCTCACGGCAACCATGCCGGGGACTTTCCTGTACTGTTTTCAAACAGCGGAACAGCAAAGATGCTGTTTTTTACAAACCGGTTTTTCCCCGAGGATGTAATCGGCAGGTCGGTAATGATACATCAGTCGCCTGACGATTACAGAACACAGCCGTCAGCAGGCGGCAAGCGCATTGCGTGCGGAGTTATTGAGGAAGTGTTGCCACAGCTGCCAACAATATGATATAGAATACATTTATGTTGCAGAGCTTTATAAATTAACGGGCAGGAAATATTCCTGCCCGTTAATTGTATATTATATGTTGATTAAGGTCAAGAAAATACTGTCGAAATTACTTTTTAAGAAGAGTGCTTGCATACATTTCAACGGCTACCCACTTGTCAAGCAAGCCTGACCGCACGGCGGCAGTATATTCGGGGCCTTTAAGGGTCATTTCTATCAGGTATTCCTCGCTGAACCGCTTGCTTTGGTCGGCAAGCTTGTTTACTACAAACGCAGGCTTGCGCGGCTCAAAATATTCGGCAATTTTATCCTGACTCAGCTTGTCACAAAGCAGCTGCTTGACCATGAGCAGCTCGCTTAGCCGGGAGGTAATAAGCGACATAATTGTTGTCGGATTCTCGCCGGACTGCCGCATAGCATTAAGCTCGTCAAAGACACCCTTTGATTTGCCTGCGGCAATGTTGTCAATTACTTCAAAAATACGGGTTTCGGTAGACTTTGAAACAACGGCTGCAATGTCCTCGGCGGTAATTTTTGTGCGCTCGCCCACAAAACTCAAAAGCTTGTTGTATTCGTTAAAAAGGGTTGCCATGCTTTGTCCGCAAAGGTTTATCATGGATGAAAGCTCGCGCTGAAGAACAGACTTTCCCTTGTCTTCAAAAAGCTTTTCCAGCCATCGCTCTAATTGTGTTGGGGGAAGCGGGTCAAACTTCACAATTGCACCGCACTTTTTGAATATATCAAGGTTCTTTTCCTTCTTTTTGTCGAAATCTGCCTCGGTAAAAATAAGGCACAAGTAGTCGGGCAGGTCTGCCAAAAGCTCACAGACCTCCTTAAAGTCCCTTGTCTTGGCATTGCCAAAGATGCCGCTGTCACGGACAACCACCATGCGTTTGTCTGCCATGGCGGGAACTGCCATAACCTCGCGCGCGATGTCTGAAGCAGAGGTCTTTTTGCCGTCAAGCCGTGTGAAGTTCAGCTCGGCAAAGTCGTCCGAGATAAGGCGCTTCTTAATAGATTTTATTTTGTGCTCCATAAGAAACTGCTCACTACCATAGAAAAAATACAGATTGCCGATTTTTCCTGATGAAAGTTGGCTGTCAAGCTCTTTAATTTCCATTAGACTGCACCCCCCTTTCTGTGCTGATTGATTCTATTCCGTTTTCGGATACCTTAAAGGTAATATCTCCGTCAAGGTCAGTGCGATAAACCCTGACGTCGTCGTTTTCAAGACGGTCTAAAACTTCGTAATGCGGATGCCCGTAACGGTTGTTTTTGCCTGCCTCAATTACGGCATAGGTGGGGTCAACTGCCTCTAAAAATGCATCCGATGTGGAGGTCGACGAGCCGTGATGCCCTACCTTCAGCACATCTGCTTCAAGGTCATACTCTTTAATCAAGGACGCCTCAGCGTCGGCTTCTAAATCGCCGGTTAAAAGAAAGGTTTCGTCAAAACAGTCAAGCCTTAGAACAATTGAGTTGCTGTTTTCGTTTTCAATGGAAAAACCGCCTGCCTTTGGGTGAAGCACCGAAACCTTAATGCTTTCGGTACCTAAATTTATTGTGTCGCCTGCCGAAACCTCTTCAATTTTTACAGAGGCTTGCTGCGCCTTTTTGACAAGACGCTCGCGTGAATTGTTTTTGTCGTCGTATTCGGGAATAATCAGGGTGTCAATTGCGCTTTTTTCCAAAAGCTTTGAAATGCCGCCAAGGTGGTCACTGTGATAATGGCTTACAAGAGCATAGTCAATATCGGAAATTCCGTTTTTGCTAAGGAAGGGGGCAAGGCTTTCCTGATACGCATCATATTCGCCGCCGTCAATAAGAAGGGTAATGTCTTCGGGTGTTCGGATAAGGGTAGAGTCGCCTTGACCCACGTCAATAAAGGTTATAGAAAGCAGGTTTTCGGGGGTGTCCGGAACAGTTGAAGTTGCTGCGGCGGCAAGGGCTGCCGCAAGCGCGCACAGCAGGTAAAAAAGTCTTTTTTTCGTAATGCGTTTTGGCATATATATCACATCCTGTATTTAAAAAGGCTGTCCCAAGGCAATTTGCCCGGGCAGCCTTTTTGGGTTGCTTAGTTAAAAATTCGTCTTCCGCAGGTAATGCGATTTGCGTAGTTGCCGGTAACAATACTTTCGTATCTGACATATTCGCCGGTCTGCGGTGAGTGAATCATCATACCGTTGCCGGCATAAATTCCTACGTGGTTAATATAGCCGCTGCGGTTTGCAAAGCCGACTATGTCGCCGGGCTGAAGTGCATTTTTGGGAACCCACGTTCCGTTGGTCATCTGGTCTGCTGCGACGCGGTTAAGGGTAACACCCATACTTTTGTACAGATAATATACAAAGCCGCTGCAGTCAAACCCTGAAGGCGAAGAACCGCCGTAAACATACGGTGTGCCTATGTACTTCTTGGCAAGTTCTACGATTGCCTGACCCTTGGATGAAACAGCTTCGTTTCGTGAAGGAGCTTCGCCGCTCATAATCTTGAGATAATCAAGCGAAACATAACCTGTTGTACCGTTGTAGATGACGTTTGCCCAGCCGGATTCAAGCTTGATTACATTAACGCTTGTGCCGTTGGGAATTTGTGCTAAAATAGCCGAATTTGTGCTTGCCGCCTGACGCAGATTGAGAAGCGATGCTGTAACAATCCCGTGGCGTTTTGTGTCCTCTGCTCCTACGGCAGTAAGTGCCATAGAAAGAACTATAACAACTGCGATAAAAATCGCTGTAACTCTCTTAAAATACTGCAAAATTAATTTACCTCCAAAATCTTCTGTTTTCCGCTATCCTCCTATACTTAAAAATTTTAAACATTTACAAAAGCCATTATACAACAACAAAGCCAATTTGTCAACCCCTCCTTGACTTTACGGTTACAGATATGTTACAGAAATGTTACAATAATTGGAATTAAAGGAATTATGGGGCAAATAATTGACGCAGAAAATATATAGTGATATAATGATTTAAATTAAAGTTAACCTAAATTTAGGGGAGTAGGTTATGAAATATACTGCATATTTATTTGATTTTGACGGAACGCTTGTTGATTCCATGCCTGCGTATATATCGGTTATGCTGAGGATACTGGATGAAAACGGCATAACGTACACAAGCGACCTTATAAAGATTATCACGCCTTTGGGGTATGCTAAAACGGCAAAGTATTACAACGAACACCTTGGGCTTAAAATGCCTGAAGCAGAGGTCATCGCGCTTATGAACAAATACGCCTATGACGAATATGCGCACAATATAGCAGCAAAAGTAAACGTGGTTGAGGGTTTGAAAAGATTAAAGGAGCAGGGGGCAGACCTTAACGTTTTGACAGCAAGCCCCCATTTGGTTTTGGATGTGTGCCTGAAAAGACTGGGGATTTATGACCTTTTTACAAATGTGTGGTCGTGTGACGATTTTAAGACAACAAAGGCAGACCCGCAAATTTATAAAATGGCGGCGCAAAAAATTGGCAAGCCGGTTAATGAGATATTGTTTCTTGACGACAACCTGAATGCCGACAAAACGGCGGTGGATGCCGGAATGAAGGTTTGCGGAGTATATGACAGCTCATCAGAGGAATACTGTGATGAGATAAAAAGCGTTTGTGATTATTATATAAATGATTTTTCGGAGTTGTTTGAGTTATAAAAGTACAGGGGGCGGTTTTATGTCAACAAAAAATTTTGATAAACTGAAGGGATTTCTTGATACGTTCTTGGATACAGGGCTTCCGGGCTTTGACTGTGTGATTTATTATGACGGAGAGTGTGTTTTAAGGCATTCGGGCGGTTATGCTGATGCGGAAAACAAAATCAGGCATACCGGAAGGGAGCTTTATAATATTTATTCGTGCTCTAAGCCGATAACCTGCACTGCGGCGCTTCAGCTTTTTGAGAAGGGTCTACTCAGACTTGAGGACAGGCTTTCGGATTTTATACCTGAGTTTGAAACAATGTACGTTGCCTGCGACGCAAAAACATCAGGGGCAACTGATGGAATAAACCTCTCTGACCTGTCGGTAAAGGGCGATATGAAAAATGTTGTTAAGGCGAAAAACCCCATTACTATAAAGGATTTATTCTGTATGACAGGTGGCTTTTCCTATGATACAGTATCGCCGCAGCTTATGCTTGCACGTAAGGCAACCGACGGCAGATGCCCCACAGTAGAAACTGTAAAATATCTTGCAAAAGAGCCGCTCTTGTTTGAACCGGGAACAAACCATGCTTACAGCCTTTGCCATGATGTTCTGGCGGCGGTTGTTGAGGTTGTTTCGGGCAAGAGCTTTGGACAGTATGTTAAGGAGAATATTTTTAATCCGCTTGACATGAAGGATTCTACATTCAACCTTCCCGAAAGCCAGCTTGACAGAGTGGCGGAGCAGTATAGATATAATGAGCAGACAAGCCTTTTTGAAAATGTGGGCAAGGAAATTCAGACATACAAGCTTGGCGCGGAATTTGAAAGCGGCGGGGCAGGCTGCGTTTCGTCGGTTGATGACTACATAAAATTTACCGAGGCGCTTCGCAAGGGGGATATAATCCTAAAGCGTGAAACTATCGACATGATGACAATCCCCAGAGTAAGAGAGGACCAGTATGTGAACGAACTGTATAACTACGGACTTGGTGTGCGCTGCCCCAAAAAAGGAAGCCCTGCAACCGACTTTGGCTGGGGCGGAGCAGCCGGTGCATACCTTGCAATTGACCGGCCGCAAAAGGTAAGTCTTTTCTATGCACAGCATGCACTCAATTCGCCCAATAACCGTTCTAATCAGATAATCTGGGAGATAAAAAAGATTTTAAACGAGTATTAAAATATAAAATTTTCCAAAAAATTATTGACAAATAAAAAATACGGTGTTATACTGCAATAAAGGGGTTAGGATTGCCTAACTCCTAAAATAAAGAATTTGAGTTAGTTTAAACTAATTGGAGGAGGGAAAATTATGATGCCGTTGACAATGGCGAATACAGGGGAAACGCGATACATACTTAAAATAAACGGTAGGGATGATACCAAGCGATTTTTAGAAAATTTAGGGTTTGTAGAAGGCAGTCTCGTGACCGTTGTTTCTGAAATATCAGGCAACATGATTGTAAATGTCAAGGAGACAAGGGTAGGGATAGATAAGGCAATGGCAAATCGTATTATGGTTTAAAGCGGCAAATTTTCCGTAATACTGCAGAAAAATACTCGCAAATACAACAAGTATTAGCTGCGTTTTTTCTTTGTCTGACAAAAAAATTTGCGTGCTTTAAAATGGCTTGAGGCAAATTTTCCGTAATACTGCAGAAAAATACTTGCAAATACAACAAGTATTAGCTGCGTTTTTTCTTTGTCTGACAAAAAATTTGCGTGCTTTAAAATGGCTTGAGGCAAATTTTCCGTAATACTGCAGAAAATTATTTGCAAATACAACAAGTATTTTAAATATATAGATTTTTTTAGAACGGGAGGAAATCTTTTATGTTGACACTAAAGGATATACAAGTAGGTAAAACTGTCAGAGTTGTGAAGCTTGAAGGTGTGGGTGCGGTTAAACGCCGTATAATGGATATGGGTATTACCCGTGGCGTTGAGGTATGCGTACGCAAGGTTGCGCCGCTTGGTGACCCGATTGAGGTAAACGTCAGAGGCTATGAGCTTTCGCTTAGAAAATCAGATGCCGAAATGATTTTGGTTGAGGAATAGAAGCGTTATAAGGGCAATTATGCCCCAATTTTTTTGGAACAAGGTTAGTGGACGCTAACTAAAAGGAGGTAATATATATGTCAATTACAATTGCACTTGCCGGAAATCCGAACTCTGGCAAGACAACACTGTTTAACGCGCTGACAGGCTCTAATCAATATGTTGGAAACTGGCCAGGTGTTACGGTTGAAAAGAAGGAGGGTAAGCTGAAGAGCAACAGGGAGGTTACGATCACTGACCTTCCGGGAATATATTCGCTTTCTCCTTATACCCTTGAAGAGGTAGTTGCACGTAACTACTTAATCGGTAAAAGACCAGATGTGATTTTGAACATTGTTGACGGCACAAATCTTGAGAGGAACCTTTATCTTACCACGCAGCTGGCGGAGCTTGGTATTCCGCTTGTTGTTGCGGTAAACATGATGGACATAGTTAAAAAGCACGGCGACAGAATTGATATTTCAGGGCTGAGCAGCGAAATGGGTTGCAGGATCGTTGAAATATCCGCACTGAAGGGTGACGGAATTGCAGAGGCGGCAGAGGCTGCGATTGATGCGGCAAAGAGCGGTAAGATGGTTCCTGTTCATAATTTTTCGGGGGCAGTTGAACACGCAATTGCACATATTGAAGAGGCTGCTGTGCACGAGCTTGCCGAAGAACAGCAGCGTTGGTATGCTATTAAAATTTTTGAGAGAGACGATAAGGTTATGGCGCAGCTTAGACTGGACAAAGCTACACTTTTACATATTGAGGATGACATCAGAGCGGCAGAAGCAGAGCTTAATGATGATGCAGAGAGTATAATTACCAATGAGCGCTATGATTATATCGGCAGACTTATGAAGAGCTGCTATAAGAAAAAAAGAGCAGGTGGACTTTCTGCTTCGGATAAAATTGATAAGATTGTTACAAACCGGATTCTTGCTCTTCCCATTTTTGTAATTGCAATGTGGGCAGTTTACACACTTTCAATCGGTACAATAGGCGATTGGACGGTTGGGTTTATGAACGACACCTTGTTTGGGGAGTGGATTATTCCCGGCGTGGCGGCAGGGCTTGAGGCAATCGAGTGTGCAGAGTGGCTTGTAAGCCTTGTGGCTGATGGTGTTATTGGCGGCGTTGGTGCGGTTTTGGGCTTTGTTCCGCAGATGCTTATTCTGTTTCTTCTTCTTTCGGTTCTTGAAGACATTGGATATATGTCAAGAATTGCATTTATTATGGACAGAATTTTCAGGAGGTTTGGACTTTCAGGTAAAAGCTTTATTCCTATGCTGGTTGCATCGGGCTGCGGTGTTCCGGGAATTATGGCAAGCCGCACAATTGAGCAGGACCGTGACAGAAAAATGACAATTATGACCACCGGCTTTGTTCCATGCGGAGCAAAAATGCCGATTGTAGGCTTAATCGCAGGAGCGTTGTTTGGCGGTGCGGCTTGGGTTGCAACTGCGGCGTACTTTATAGGTATTGGTGCGGTTATTATCTCGGGCATTATACTTAAAAAGACAAAGGCATTTGCAGGTGACCCTGCTCCCTTTGTAATGGAGCTTCCGGCATATCATGCACCGGTTATGGGTAACATTCTTCGTGCAACATGGGAGCGTGGTTGGTCGTTTATCAAACGTGCAGGGACTGTAATTGTTGCTGCAAGTATTATTATATGGGTACTCAACAGCCTTACCTTTGAGGGTGGATTTCGTTATATCGGCGAGGGTGACGGAATGTCAATTCTTAATGTAATCGGTGAGTGGATTGCAATTTTATTTGTTCCGCTTGGGTTTGGCAACTGGCAGGCGGCAGTTGCAACGGTTCTTGGCTTGGTTGCAAAGGAGGAGGTTGTTGGCGTGTTTGGAGCATTGTCCTCAATGGCAGATGCAGACCTTGCATTTGAGCTGGTTGAGGCAGGCGCATCACAGGAGCTTGCGGTTATTGGTCAGGAATTTTTCGGCGGAAGCAAGCTTGCGGCGTTCTCGTTTATGATATTCAACCTGCTTTGTGCACCCTGCTTTGCGGCAATGGGCGCAATCAGGCGTGAAATGAATAATTCAAAGTGGACTTGGGGCGCAATTGGTTATATGTGCGCATTTGCTTATGTGATTTCGTTAATTGTATATCAGGTCGGTATATTTATTGCAGGCGGAGCTTTCGGAGTGTGGACAGCTTTGGCGGCTGTTGTGTTTGTTGGTCTTATGTACCTGTTACTCAGAAGAAATAGGTACGGCAACACTACACTTGTCATGTCTGTTAATAATGACAAGGTTCTTGCCGGCAAAAAATAAAGCGGAGGGAATATGGGAAATTTATCAACTGCTATAGTTGCCGCAATTGTTGCGGCGGTATTTGTTGCTATTGTTGTATCGGAAATAAAAAAGCGCAGAAGTGGAAAAGGCTCTTGCTCCTGCGGTTGTTCAGGCTGTGCGTTGCAAGGCAAATGCAGTGGGACAGAGGAAATAAGGGGCAACAAATAACTGTGTAAAAAATTCCTTAGAATTTAATTTGAGTTTTCTGTTTATAAAAGGCACTTGTCAAAGCGGACACTTGGTGTTAAAATAGAAAGCAGGGAGTTGAATGCTTTATGAGGATATATTTTAGACGGTTTATATGCGGCGTTGTTGTCGTATTGATGATTTTTTCTGCAGTGATGGCAAATGGCGGAGATTTGGTATTGCCTGCGGCTGTTAGTGCTGTGGAGCTTTCAGACGAAGATGCCGAGCTTGAGTTGATTGTTGAGCTAAAGAGCGGCGGCGTTTTAGAGCTGTGCGCTGTACCTTCGGCGCGTATGAATGAAGGTGTGGCGATGCAGAGTGTGGCAATGGCGCAAACTCAGGCAGAAGCGAGGGTTGCGTCGGTGACTGAAACGCAGGTTGAGGGACGGCTGACACATATTATGAACGCGCTTGTGCTTAAAGGCGGATATTCGGATATTGAAAAAATTAAGGCGCTGCCTGAGGTCAAGGCGGTATACATATCAGAAACGGTTGAAATTGTAAAGCCATTGGTGTCGGTTGAGGCAGAAGCTCAGGGGGCACTGGATGTTGCCTGCGCAGAGCAGAATGCGCTTTTAGGTGACAAGGCTGTCCGCAGTCAATATGACGGGGACGGCATGGTGATTGGGTTTGTGGATTCGGAGCTTTGGTATGACCATTTGGTGTTTGATACTGCCCCGACCGATGCGGCATTGTCGGTTTCGGATATTGAGGCATATCTTGCGGCAGAGAGTCTTGCTGCCGAAAGTCTTGCAGGAGGCGCTGCGGCACTGAAGGCCTCGGATGTTTATAAAAGTGCAAAAGTTCCGTTTGCGTTTGACTATGCCGACAAGGACGCTGACCCAAAGACCGAAAATACCGCAAATTATCACGGAACTCATGTGGTAGGAATTGCGGCAGCAGACGGCGACGGTATAACAGGTGTTGCAAGCAATGCGCAGGTGGCATTTGCCAAGGTTTCGCCTGACGGAGCAAGCACTTCCAATACAAAGCTGATGGCGTATGCGCTTGACGATTTGGTAAAGCTTGGTGTTGATGTAATAAATATGAGTATGGGCGTTCCTGCCGGATTTTCAAATGGTCAGGGGCTTTTTGATGCTGTGTATGAAAGAATCGAAAGTGCCGGAATCCCGATAATTTTATCTGCAGGAAATGACGGCAGATACGGAGATGCTTTTGATACAGGAGCACCGCTTGCAGATGCGCCGGACTACGGGCTTTTGGGCTCGCCTGCAACGGTTGAATATTCTGTAGCGGTGGCGGCGGTAGGCCTCGATACACAAAGCCCGAATGAATACTCATTTACATTGGCGGACGGAACAACTGTCGGGTATTATGATTCGTCATGGCGGTATACTGAGGAGCGGTTTGCAGATGTGCTTGACAAAGCGGCGGTGGAATATGTGGACTGCGGCTTGGGTACAGATGAGGGGTATACGGGCATAACCTCGCTTGAGGGCAAGGTGGCACTTATTACTCGCGGTGGGGCAAGCTTTGACAATTCGGTTGGAACAGCCCAGAGCAAGGGCGCGCTTGCGGTAATTATTATAAATACAGAGGATGCTTACGGAAATGTTTATGCAGGTGGCTGTACAATTCCTTGCGCGGTAGTGACTAATACATGCGGTGCAGTGCTTAAGGCGGCGCAGACAAAAACATTAACCGCAAAGAAAGAGCCTTACAAAATCTGTGGATTTTCAAGCCGCGGTGCAACGCCGGATTTAAGGCTTAAGCCTGAGGCTTCTGCAATGGGCAAGTGGGTTTTCTCGGCATACTATGGCGGAGACTATGCATTTAATGCAGGTACGTCCATGGCTGCACCGCAGTATGCCGGGGCGTGTGCCTCGGTTCTGGATTATATCAACAAGGGTGTTAATTCTGCCATGTCAAAGAGCGCCAAACGCACACTTGCTGCGCAGTTGCTTTGTTCAACTGCACAGGTTTGGGCAGAGGACGGAGAAATTGGCGGACTTCCTGCATCGCCCAGAGCGCAAGGAGCAGGAGTAATCAATATTGAAAATGCGGTTACCACTCCGGCTGTGGTTATGAATACGTATAACAGCAAAACAAAAATAGAGCTGGGAGAGATTTCGGGCACGGAAGTGGAATTTGAGTTTAAGGTAAAGAATATTTCTGATGCAAGTGTTACATATAATGTGAGTGCCGATGTTATAACAGACGGAGCAAGCGCGCAAGCACAAGGTGACGGAAAAACAGTAAATGTGGTTGACGGAGTGCAGGAGCTTTCGGGCGCAGAGGTTACTTTTGACTGCGGTGAAACGGTGACTGTCCCTGCAGGGGGAGAAAAGACGGTGACCGCAAGGCTCGTGCTTGACAGTGAAGAGCTTGCGGCGTTGAGCGAGGTATTTACAAACGGATTTTTTACGGAGGGGTATATATATCTTTCAAACGATACTGACCCGGAGCTTTCAATTCCGTTTATGGGATTTTGCGGAGATTGGAGTGCAGTTCCTGTTTTTGGCGGTGAGGAGTACGGATTGGAAACCCTGCTTGCATGCAGCAACGGAAGCTATATAAAACGGCTTAATGTGATTGACAATACGGGATATTACTCGCCCTTGACGGGAGCATTGGGGGTTGCATTTCAGAATGCAAGGCATGTACAGCAGATGAATGTTTTGGTGTATGATGCTGAAGAAAATGAGGTATACCGCAGGCAATACACTTATTTAAGGAGAAGTATGGATGCTTCAAAGTATGCTTTGGCGGGGGCTTTTGACGGAATGCTCAATGAGGAAGCTTTGCCGGACGGCAATTATACTGTAAGAATTGATGCGGCGGCGGATTGCAGTGACGGATTGGATAATCCGCAGACCATGATGTTTGATATAGTGCTGGACAGCACTATGCCGGAGCTATATGATGCGGTTGTTCGCACTCAATCGGTAGACCAGACGTCAGGCAGGTGGCTTTGGGTGAAAGCGGCAACCGATGCAGAGCCTGTGACGCCGTTTTACGGAGTGATTGACTCTGAAGGTGAGATTATTCAGCCTCAGTATTTAACAGAAAGTGGATACAGGCTGTTTAATGTGACAGGGTATTCGCTGCCTGCGTGCAAAATATATATTGAAGATGCGGCAGGCAATGCCGTAGCTTATGATATAACAGCTCATGACGGATACAGTGTTGTGTTTGACGGAAAGGTATTCAAGGGAACGAGCCTGTGGGATGCATATATAGTAAAGGATATTATTTTAAACCGCTATGATGTTGAGCCGGACAGCACAGGCTATACAAAGAAGCTGTTTGTGTGGGACAGCAACATGATGCCATTGGCAAGACCATTTACAGTACAATAACAAAAGAGGCTGTTTAAAAACTATGTTTTTAAACAGCCTTACATTATAATAGCTTTTTTTGCTAATTCACAAGGAATATTCTTTGATTTTCCCGTCTTTTTGCGGTCTGGACTATTTTAACCTCCCCTTACTTTAGCATATTTGGTTTAAGACTTCATCAAAATCCTTATAGAGATAAAGTGAGCCGCACAAAATGATTGGATTATTTTTTTTCAGTGCTGTCAGATATGCGTCTTTAAGAGCGCTGAAGGGTTTTGCTGAAATTCCCAGATGGTGTGCAATACTGCAGATTTTTTCGGTTTCTGCCGCGCGAGGGTTGTTTTTTACCTTTACAGCAAAAAGCCCGGAATTTTCTAACAGACCGGAGGTTTTCAACTCGCGCAGAGAGCCTTCGATGTCTTTGTCCCCCATAAATGCTGTTATAAAGGTTGCACCGTTCCAATCGGGGAAGTATCGGGTCAGACTTTGTATCAATGCGTCAATTCCGTTTTTGTTGTGGGCACCATCATATATTACAACAGGGTCGGTTTGGATTATTTCAAATCGGGCAGGGTTGGTGGCTTTTTTCAGACCGGACACAATATGTTTTTTGTCAATTCCAAGGTTAAGTGCAGTTTCTACAGCAAGAGCCGCATTTTCGGGCTGGTAGAAGCCGCATATTCCGCATTCAAGGTCGCTCAGCTGTTTATAGCTGAATATCTCATGAAAGTCTCGTTGGTCTGTGATGTGAGGAGCATCTGCCACAATAAGTTTGTTGCGCCTTTCACGGCATACGCTTTCAAGTACCGACAGTGCTGCGTCGGATTGTGGTGCGGTTATTGTAAGACCGGTATCTGCATCAGAAAGCGGTGTTTTGATTATACCGGCTTTTTCGGTTGCAATTTCTGCAAGAGTGCTTCCCAGATATTCGGTATGGTCAAGATCAAGGCGTGTTATAACCGAGGCAAGTGGCGGCGGAATAATATTTGTTGCGTCACGAGTGCCGCCAAGCCCTGTTTCAAGAATGACAATGTCGCACTTTTTTTGCTTGAAGTAACAAAATGCCGCGGCAGTCCATATTTCAAACTGAGTCGGAAGCTCGCCTTGCTCGGCTTTGACGGCTTCGGCGCTTTTTTGCACCAAGGCAAGCAGGGTGTCAAGCTCTTCGCCGGAAATCAGCTTGCCGTCAATTGAGATGCGTTCTGAAACCTTTATCAGATTGGGCGAGGTATACTTGCCCGTTTTAAAGCCTGCGTCCGAAAAAATGTTTTGCAGAAAGCTGCAGACCGAGCCTTTGCCGTTTGTGCCCGCGACGTGAATAAACTTCAAATCGTTTTGGGGGTTGTCAAGGTGGTGGAGTAGCCGGCGAATGCTTTCAAGACGCAGCTTTGCTATTGCCTGAAAGCTGTTGGCGTACTGTGCGAAGTTGTTGTTATTCATTGGGTTGGGACGCCTCCTTTGATTTTAGCCTGCTTAATGTAACTGTCAGCGGATATATTGCAATCAAAATAACAATATGAAGAATCAGCTTGACAACACCTGCAGGTATTCTTACAATAAAACCTGCAACAAAGGTTGAATACCAGCCAAGCCACAGCGAGAATACCGCTGTGGTGATTACCATATCAATAAAAAGCTGCAAAAATGCGCAGATGATAACTCTTACGGTGTAGTCTGTTCGGGTGAGGTTCTTTTTCAGGAAGAACACGCCGAAGGCGAAGCCTGATATAAATTCAATCACGGTTATCTGCGGAATAATGGGGCCGCTTGGGGCAAGAATACAGTTGAAAAGGTCGCCTGCCGCGGCAACAATTCCGCCATAGAGAGGTCCATAGAGAACAGCTGTCAGAAATACCGAAATAAATTTCAACGGAATTTTAACCACTGTGCCAAGGCGGAAGGTACAGAAAACAGAAAGCAGTGCGGTAACTGCCATAAGAAGGCCCAGTATGCATATATCTCTGACCTTCAGTTTTGGAAAAAAGCTTTTTTTCATAATAAAATACCCTTTCTGCAGCATCGCTACAAAAAGGGTAAAAGAAAACAAATTACGGATTTTGCAGCAACGGAATGCGGAAACAATACCGCAAGCCGTATACGGCTTTTCGTAAAGACGGCAACTTCCCGTCCGTCCTTCACTTAACGCATTGCTTCCTACTTTGCTTTAAAAAATCATTATGATGATGTCGGTTAAGGTTGGTTATTTACCAATCTGGGTGCGGTTGTCCTTAACAATGGTGATGCACTGTTCAAGGTCGCGGATTGTCTTGAGAACAACGGTTTCGACGTTTTCAAGAAGGTAGTCGGAATACTGATAAACCGAATTTTTAGCGGCATTTGCCTCTGCATTTGCCTGCTCCATAATCTCTGCCGCAGCAGCAGTTGCCTTTTTGGTGATTTCGTTTTCATCAACCATGGCAATAAGCTGGTCGTTTGCGGTTTTGATGATTTCCTGAGCTTCTTTGTTGGCATCGTTTATGATGTTTTGTCTTTCTGCCTTAATCCATTTTGCCTGCTCTAAGTCTGTGGGCAGCTTAAGACGGATTTCCTGAAGGATTTCAAGAAGCTCTTCTTTGTCAAGAAGGCAGCGTCCTGTAAAGGGTACAGCGACACCCTTGTCTATTATATCCTCCAACTCGTTTATTAAACCTAAAGTATCCAATTCCATAGCGGAACCTCCTTTTGCTAAGCTTTAATATCCAAAACGGCGTTTGATTATGGGTTCGATTTCAGGCGGAACAAGTCCGTGAAGCTCGCCGTTGTATTTTGCAACTTCCTTTACAATGCTGGAGCTTAAAAACATAAATTCAGCACTGCAGGGCATAAAAACAGTTTCAATTTCATCAAAAAGTGCGTTGTTGGTAAGTGCCATCTGAAACTCGTATTCATAGTCAGAAACCGCGCGCAGACCTTTGACTATAACCTTGTAGCCGTTATCGCGCATAAAGGCTGCAAGCAAGCCCGAGAAGGAGCAAACCTCCACGTTTGGCAGAGCCTTTGTTGCTTCCTTCAGCATGGCAACCCTTTCTTCAAGGGTGAAAAGAGGGTTCTTTTTTTCGTTTATCAGAACTGCCACAACAACCTTGTCAAAGAGCTTTGAGGCGCGTCTGATGATGTCAAGATGACCATTGGTGCAAGGGTCAAAGCTTCCGGGATAAACTGCCGTCTGCATAACCGCTCCCCTTTCTTATTTGCGGCACAGCACAAAAACCGTGGTTTTGCCGTACTTTGCCGACTTTTTTATGTCAAAATGCTCTGTGTCCGGGCTTTCGCCCATGTATTCACTTTCGGCAACAATAATGCCGCCTTCGGTGAGCAGATTGTTTTCGTAAATTATGTTTATTGCTTTTGTTAAAAGACCCGTGTTATAGGGTGGGTCAAGAAAAATTATGTCAAACTTCAGCCTTGTCCGCTTTAAATAGCTTAAAGCATCAGAGGCTATAACCTCTGCACGCTCGGCAATGCGCGCAAACTCGATGTTTTTGCGGATTATCGCAAGGGCGGATTTGTCGGTTTCGACAAACACCCCATGGCTTGTGCCGCGGCTGAGGGCTTCTATGCCCAAGCCTCCGCTTCCTGCAAACAGGTCAAGGATATTTTCTGCCGGCAGAAAAGGCATAATTATGTTAAAGATGGATTCTTTAACGCGGTCAGTGGTGGGGCGGGTATCAAGACCCTCAGGTGCAAGAAGCCTGCGACCCCGTGCCGAGCCTGAAATAACACGCACCAAACATCACCTCGTTGCCTGAAAGTAAAAAATTACACATATATATACTATTGTATATAATTTATGAATTTTGTCAAGGTTTTTGGCGAAAAAACCTAAAAAAATAAACCCCGCCTATGCCGTATACGGGATAAAGTAAAAACCTGCTTGGCAGGTGGGATAAGTCCCGAAGACATTACAAGTCCACTGGCCGCGGAAACCGCGGGAGGCATGTGCGCCGCCTATCGGAGATGAATTCCCTTTCAAAAAATGTTGGTTTTACATTGATCCGCATCTACGAACATCGCAGGGTGTATTACAAAATTAAAGCCTTTTCAAAAAACCTTTGGATTCCGGAAAAGCAGTTTTGCTTTTCACAAAAAGTATATTAACACATTTTTTTGTGAATTTCAATAGTAATTTAAGGATTTTAAAATAATTCCCTGTTTGGAAAAAAATAAGGCTTTTCAAATTCGACAAAATAGTGTATAATCAAGTTACCTTAATTGTAATCGGTAAAAACCGGGTGTCCGGCAGGCATTACGGATTGATAAGACGCATACATTTACAAATGATGGGAGGCGAGCGGCTTGAGAATTGAACGTATCGGTGAAAACAAAATAAAGGTTATGGTCAACGGTGACGATATACGGATGTGGAATGTTGACCTTAAGAATTTTACGGATAATACTCCGGAGGCGCAGGATATGTTCTGGTTTGCGCTTAAGCAGGCAGAGCAGGATGTGAATTTTACTGTAGGGCAGTCGCAACTTTTGGTGGAAACAATGCCTGCGGGTGATGAGGGGTATGTTCTGGTGATAAGCCGTCTTGAGTCTGAAACAGATGTTGCGGAGGCGCTTGTCAGGGCAGGAAAGCAGGTAAAGCAGACCGAATTTAAGGTAAGACGCAGACACCGGATGGCGCCGCTTCTTCGGATATACAGATTTGAGGATTTTGAGGAGCTTTGTCAGGGGATTGCACAGATACATGAGCTTTATATGGGGGCAAGCCGGCTTTTTAAATATCAGGGCGGATTCTTTTTAGAGCTTGTTCCGATTGATGCGGTGGGATTTTTTGAAATAGACAATATTGTTTCGGAGTTTTCGGAAAAGGTGAGAAAGCCTGTTATTATGCAGGGCGTGTTAAACGAACACGGTCAGCTTATGATGGCAGCCGAGGCGGTAGAGAACATTGCAAGGAACTTTGTAAATTAAAAATCTCATAAAGGTAAAAATTATATGCGGAAGCCGTTTGGTTTCTGCATATTTTTTTGGTTTTTTCAATATATTTTAATACAATATAAAAAGGAGTTTTGGATATGGACGAAAAAAAACACAGAATTGAGATGACAGGCAGGGAGCGGCTTTCAGTTTGCGGCGTGGAGGATGTTGACAGCTTTGATGATGACAGAGTTGTTGCGTATACTGTTGAGGGGGTAATGACGGTTAAGGGCGCAGAGCTTAGGATAAACCGCCTTAATGTTGAGGACGGTGAGCTTGAGGTCGAGGGGATTATTGACAGCATTACGTATGAGGACGGACACAAAACAAGCGGAGGCGGATTGTTCAGTAAAATATTCAAGTAGGTGAAGTTGCGGTGTATACGACGGTATCCATGGAGGCAGCCTTTTTTCTGACCTGTATGCTGGCAGGGATTGCGGCTGCCTTTGTTTATGACATACTCAGGATAAGCAGACGGATTGTAAAAGCAGGGACAGTGGCGGTTAATCTGGAGGATATACTGTTTTTTGTTGCAGCAGCGCTTATGCTTTTTTATGCCGCATTTTTAAAAAACAGCGGTGAAATCAGGTGGCATGGCTTTTTGGGCGGCGGCACGGGGGTTGCGCTTTATATTTTTGTGGTAAGAAACAGGGTTGTAGACATTGGAACAGCCCTTGTAAAATGGACAATGAAAGCTTTTGTGACGGTGGTTCGGATATGCAGCTTTCCGCTGCGGATATTGTTTAAGGCGCTTAAAAAGCCAATCAGCGTGGTTGCGTGGTATACAGGAAGAAGCGTAAGGCGCGCAAAGCGTGTTGTAAGACAGACCAGGGCAAGGGTGAAGGTGCGCGCAAAAAATGCTGTTTTGGTGCTCAGAAAAAAGTGATTTTATATTGACAAACAAAGATGTGTGATATATAATGTACAGTATATAAGTATATTTAAAATGGATGTTTATACATACACACAAATGCTTGATACAAGGGGGATGCAGCATGTCGCAGAAAAAAGAACGCAGAAAAGTTAAAAAGACCAATGTCAAAGACCTGCTTAAAGTGTGTGCAGTTTTGGCGGTGTGTGTCTATGCGGCGGTTGTGTTTGTTCAGCAGAAGATTACTTTGTCAAAGTGCGAAACTGTTGCGGATGAATACAAAGAAAAGATTGCTGCGGCTCAGCTTGAGAAGCAAAAGCTGGAAGACGAGCTTGAAAAGGCAGGAACCGACGAATACCTTGAGCGTATTGCAAGAGATAAGCTGGGGCTTGTTAAAGCTAATGAGCGTGTGTTTATTGATATAACCCAATAGTTTTGAGAAATAATTATTTACATACAGTATTGTTTTTAATACTTGAGGAGGATTTTTGTAGGTTATGCAGATTGAGGAAGGCAGTGTACTTCGGGGTAAGGTTACGGGGCTTGCACCATTTGGCGCTTTTGTAGAGCTTGACGGCGGAAAGACCGGACTGGTACATATCTCGGAGGTATCGTCAGAGTATGTTGAGGATATTACCAAGCACCTGACACAGGGACAGAGTGTCAAGGTTAAGGTTATGTCTGTTGATGAACAGGGTAAAATAAGCCTGTCGATAAAGAGAGCAGCCGAAGAAGGCGGCAAAAAGAAGCGTGAGCCGCGGCCGCGGACAGGCGGTCTTAAGGGCGCGCCCGAGGTCTTTGAGTTTTCGGAAAAGAGAAATATGTCCGATATGTCGTTTGAGGATAAGCTTCTTAAATTCAAGCAGGACAGTGATGAAAAAATTCAGGATCTTAAGCGTAACACAGAAGGCAAGCGCAATGGCGGCTATAAAAGAACATATTAGAATGGTAACGGAACTATTAAACAGTTCCGTTTGCTGTATCACGGGCGGTTTCGGTTTGTGATTATACAGAAGTTTTGAGGTGATAATATGAACAGCAACGCAATTTTTTGGTTAGTGCTGGCAGTTGTGCTGGGCATAATTGAGACATCAACTGCAAATCTTATTACTGTTTGGTTTGCGCTTTCGGCACTTGTTGCGGCAGTTTTGGCAGCATTTGGAGCCGAAGGTGCAGTATTGCCTGTTGTTTTTGTGGTGCTTTCTGCGGCTTTGGTGCTTGCGACCCGACCTGTTACAAAGAGATTTTTGGCAAAAAAGACTGTTGCGACCAACGCTGACAGGATTATCTCGGCAAAGGGAACTGTGGTTGAAAGGATAGACGCTCTTGAAAATTCAGGGCAGGTCAAGGTTATGGGTCAGATATGGTCTGCCAAGACCGCAAACGGCGAAACCTTACAGCCGGGAACGGTTGTCTTTGTTAAGGCTCTTGAAGGGGTCAGGGTTGTAGTTGAAAAGGCAGAGGATATTGCAATTTAATTTTGTCAAACGGAGGAAAATAATATGTTTATAGTATTTGTTTTGTTTGTTTTGGTAGTGGTAATTGTTGCGAACATTAAGATTGTACCTCAGGCACATGCCTATGTAATTGAGCGTCTTGGTGCATACAGCGGCACATGGGGCGTTGGACTTCATGTGAAGGTTCCGTTTATTGACCGGGTTGCAAAGCGTGTTACTCTTAAAGAGCAGGTTGTGGATTTTGCGCCGCAGCCGGTTATCACCAAGGATAACGTAACCATGCAGATTGATACGGTTGTATACTTTCAGATAACAGACCCCAAGCTTTATGCTTACGGGGTAGAGCTGCCCATGTCTGCGATTGAAAATCTTACGGCAACAACGCTCAGAAACATTATTGGTGATATGGAGCTTGACGAAAGCTTGACAAGCCGTGATGTTATAAACACAAAAATGCGTTCTATTCTTGACGAGGCAACAGACCCGTGGGGAATCAAGGTTAACCGCGTGGAGCTTAAGAATATCATTCCTCCGGCAGGAATCCGCGAGGCGATGGAAAAACAGATGAAGGCTGAACGCGAAAGACGAGAGGCTATCCTTCGCGCAGAAGGCGAAAAGAAGTCGGCAATTCTGGTTGCAGAGGGCGAAAAGGCTGCTGCAATTCTGAAGGCAGAGGCAGACAAGGAATCACAGATTCTTAAGGCGGAAGCCGAGAAGGAATCTGCAATCCGCATTGCAGAAGGTGAGGCGCAGGCGATACTCAGCGTTCAGGAGGCAACGGCAAGCGGCATAAAGATGCTTAATGAAGCCGCTCCCAAGGAGGCAGTTCTTACGCTTAAGAGCCTTGAGGCGTTTGAGAAGGCGGCAGACGGAAAGGCAACAAAAATAATTGTTCCGTCCGAGATTCAGGGCATTGCAGGACTTGCTGCAGGACTTAAAGGGATTATTGAAGAGGATAAATAACGATTCTCTTTGACGATAAAATTCAGACAAATGAAAATTTTGGGAGGAAAATAAAGTATGTCAGGACATTCCAAATGGGCGACGATTAAGAGAAAAAAAGGCGCTCTTGATGCAAAAAGAGGAAAGCTCTTTACAAAGATAGGCCGCGAACTGGTGGTTGCAGTAAAGGAGGGCGGACCGGACCCCGACAGCAATTCAAAGCTTCGTGATGCTATTGCAAAGGCAAAGGCAAATAATATGCCCAACGATACAATTCAAAGAAGTATCAAAAAAGCAGCAGGTGAGGACAGCGCAAAAGAATATTTTGAGCTTGTTTATGAAGGCTATGGTCCCAGCGGTGTTGCGTTTATGGTTGAAACACTCAGCGATAACAAAAACCGTACAGCAGGCGATTTAAGACATTATTTTGATAAATACGGCGGCAATCTTGGTCAGACCGGCAGCGTGGGATTTATGTTTGACCGCAAGGGTCAGATGGTAATTGCAAAGACCGATGCTATTGACGAGGACACGCTTATGATGGATGCGCTTGATGCAGGCGCAGAGGATTTTTCGGCAGAGGATGAGTGCTATGAGGTGACTTCCGCTCCCGAGGACTTCAGTAAGGTTCGTGA
>JAFYXN010000024.1 GCA_017546145.1 Clostridia bacterium | reverse complement strand
TTCGTCGTGTTGATGGGTTTTAAATTTAAGCTTTTATCACTTGTATCCTCTTTCAGTAAGGAAATTGTAACTTGTCTTCATGCATTCAAACGGGTCTCTTAAGCATATATCCTGTTCAACAAGTGCCCAACGCGTGCCTGCACGCTTTATCTTGATTTATGTCAATAAGCTCTTTGTTTTTCAGTATTTCAAGGGTTTCTTTGCTGATTTTTGTAAGATCACAACCTATCATAAGCGGTGTTGACATCATGCACCACATTGCAAAATGTGTCTTTTCCTCCTGAGTTGTTAAACCGTTGCCAAGCTGTAACATATCCATATCATTTACATGTCCGGGTGAACAATACCTTGCCAAGGGCTTTATTGCATCAATTTGTTTTAAAATTGATGCAAAATTAGGCTGAATATCCGCACAGGTTCGCCACGAATCAGCAATTTCTGTCACCCACTTTCCGGGAAACTGCCAGCGACATACATTGTAGACAATCGGTCTGCCCGTTCTCTCTCTAATTTCATTTATGATATTGCCGATTTTAGTATACTGCGCTTTGTCGTCAAGCCCCACAAATATACCGCCACACCAGTCAACCTTTATAAAATCAAAGCCGAACTCATCAAGGTACATTTTTAAATCCTGCTCCTCGTATCTGTAAAGACCTACATTGCGTCCAACCTCGCCTTCCCCGTCATGATAAAAGGCACAGGTTGAATCGCCGCCATCGGAATAGATCCCTGCCTTAAGTCCCTTGCTATGTGCATAATCAGCAACCGGCTTTATTCCGTTCGGAAACCGTTCCTTGTGGAACAAAAGTGTTCCATCAGCGGCGCGTCCCCCAAAGAAACCATCATCAATATTAAGGTATGTATAACCGTATTCTGCAAGCCCTGTTTCAATCAGTGCATTAGCTTGGGCTTTGAGCTTTTCTTCACTTATATTTGTTTTAAAACAGTTCCATGACGCCCAGCCCATCAATGGAGTTTTGCGAGTCCTCATAATTGTTTTTCCTCTATTCACAGCTTATTATCATTTGTCGTTATTTTTTCAATCAATATAACTGCATAATCAAACTTTTCTGCATAAAGCACAAGCTTGTCATCAACAGCCTTTACCCTACAGGATGCAGTCATATCAATCACCTTTATATTACCTTTTTTAAGCTTTATCTCCGTTTTTGCTTCACGGTCAACAGAGTTTGCACACATCAGCAGCAACTTATTCCCATTTTCATAGCAGCTTACTTTAAATAAATCATTTGATGTCTCAAACAATATTGTATCTCCGTAATACGGACACCACTTTGCTTCTTTAAAATCAAATTCGTCTATAATCTTCCATATAGCGCTAACCTGTTCAAGCGGTTCCCCTGTATCGTTAGGCTTTGGAATAAGTCCAAAAGGAAGTGTTACAGATATTCCCTGCGTGAAATTCCACTTAGGAGGATTCTGGTAGCATAACATATATACAGGAACACCAATATTTCTACCGCCGAATATACTTCTGAAATGGCCCTCAGGAATTTCGGAAACATTCCCCTGCATAAGGGTCTGCTGGATAGCCTCTCCCTCCCACATTGAATGGCAATACGGCATTGCAGCCATATTAAAGGCTGCACAACTGTGGTTATTGATTACGCCACCTCTATCCGTTACAATCTTATATAACTTTTTAAGCAGACTTCTGATTGCCCAAACCGGATATGTATAATGAAGATTACCTTTGCTGTCTCTCCAGCCACAGCCATGCTTTTCATTTCCGCATTTAAGAGGTCTTACCATACTGTCAATATAAATTCCGTCAAAACCAAATTCGTCCATAAGTTTTGCAACACCATCAGCAAATATATCCTGCCACTTTGAATTATAGCAAACCTTAAGTGCTCTCTGTGGTGGCTGTCTGTACCACATCCAATTATAGTTCTTATCCGTCTCCTTTAACATCACTTCTTCACACATTGTAGCCCAAAATGACAACAGGGTTGAAATTTCGTAACCAAAGTAAGGGATAACCTTTATATTTCTCTTGTGAGCTTCTGCAACAATCTTTTTCAGTCTGTCAGCAGTACCCTTTGTAAGAAAAGGCGAATTCTGCATATCATTCCATCTTTCATGGAGATACAATGTGTTTATTCCAAGTCTTTCTATTCTTTCAAACGCAATTTCCCCAGTATCTTCAAAAGGCGACATCAAAAATTCATCATATGCCTGATTAGATGGAATATTTTTAAAACAATCTATATGTAGATTCCTCTCCTCATAGGGATTTTCAGGGTATTCACGAACAGGTGTTGCCATCAGCCCAATGCGATAGCTTATGGGATGGAGATCAATACCATTAAGAGTTCCCTTCTCTGACCACATTTCCGGCTCGTCGTCAAGTAATCTTACTCTGAGAACAATTTCATCCTCACGGCGTTCCAGTTCAATCAGTTTACCGTCCTTGGGTTGCATAAATCTATCATTTTCAAAAAAGATTCCAAGACCTACATCATCGTTACCCACAAATACCTGCTCAGTAAACGGCCATTGGATAATGTCGGGGATGTATTCTGATTGTAAAATATGGTTTATTTCTTCCTCCGAGTCAACATCCTTACCGTCAATATTTATGACACTGAGCGGATAAAACTGATAGAACTTTGCAATTTCGGTTTTAAAAGGAATTTCTAGCCATAATTTGGTCAAAGAAAATTGTAAATTGTTGAGTTCTTCAAGGTCAAGACCCATACACTGTCTTTCACTTCTGCCCTTCGGCATAATCGAAAGCTTAAGGTCAATACAACCATCATATTCAATATCCATAGAGGAGTTGATGATAAACCGCTTGCTTTCTACCGATGAACAGATAGTCGCTTTTTCATCGTTGGACTTGTCCATCACAAAGTTACGGAATTTATCCCACTTAATCTCCTTTCCGTTTTCTTCACCAACAAGGCGAACAGGAACTTTAAGAAGCTCCTGTCCCCGCGATATAATTGATTCCAGAAAAGAGTTCTCCCCCGATTTATAGTTTCTTCCCCAAACTTTAGTTGTAACTTCACTTCCATTTACATTAAGCTCTACAGGAAGCCAGGGTTTCATAATTTCTTTCATAACCTAAACCAACCTTATATTTTCTATTTTTTAACACTTATTTGCACGATTTCCAAGGTGGGAATAAAACATCCCAACCAAAACCAATACTTTATTTATAAAAAATAATACCTTGTGGTCTCTCTTCATGCCAACGCACAAAAACTCTTGACGCATTTTCCTTACCCGTCTGATAATCAACAATATCACCTATAACAGCACTGTATGCCTTTTCATACTGCCGTCTGGAATCATCAAATGTTGCAAATCTGTTGTAAGCTGTATTCCACACATACATATCTTTAACATTATGGTCATTGTCCGAAACAGTAAAAACTGACATTACATTATTTCTTTCTTCACTGCCGGAAGGATATAACATATCTTGCTCTATGTATAAATAATCCACATAGCCAAATGTAAAGCGATGACGCGATGAACGCCATTCATCATATGTCTGACTTTCGTACTTATGAGGTTCTTCTTCTGTTGCCCAATATGTCTTATCTGCACTATAATCATATAGCAAACGCATATGAGTACATACATTCTCTCCAATCTCGTTAGAAATAACTTTTCCAATTTGAATTATATCTCCTGACGAAATATATTGTTCAACATCATCCCAAGCAACCTTTAATACATTGTTTTTACTGAATTCAAGATAAACATAATCATGAATTAAAATTTCTCTTGTATATCCATGTTGCATATCTGTTAACAAATTCATGGATGTTACCATATCTGTATTATTGGCCGAAAGCTTCATACATATATCATTTATCAACCATGATGCCTCCGTTAGTTTCATTCTGGAAAGAGCCTCGTCGTCCATCACAACTACAAGATCAGCAAAAGGATTTGCATCATCATATTTATAAATTTCTACATTAAGCCCCGTAGCTTCAATATTTGTTATGTTCCCAATACCAAAAATCATTTCCGTTTCAGAGTTTATATCTGTTTTCAGGTCAGGTGTTATAAGAACTGTAGTATCATTATCAATAGGATAACCCAATGGATCCGTATCGTTATTCAGGGCAGCATACATATATACTTTACTCGATCCGTCTCTCGACAATGTTCTTTTTGCAGCAGGCGCCATAAGCCATAAAGTCTGCTTATTTTCACGGCTATCTTCATTTGATGCTGCAGTATCAATAGCATTAACGAAGCCCTCGCCGTCAATCTTGTAAATGACAACCTGCCGAACAGCTTTACCCGTGCCATCTGTCAATGCAGTAAAAATCTCTGCCGGAGCTTTACCGCCTACACCATCAATCTTACATTTTTTTGCTACTGTAAGTACCTTATGCTTTCCGTCCTTGTCATAAACTTTAAGCTTTACCTGTGAATCAAAAGCCTCGTCAATTTGGGCAGCATCATAAAAATATGCAATCGTTCCGCCACCTGAGCGCTTTCCATCTTCCTCATATGCTATATTGCCAAACATATCAAGTAAGTAGGTTGTGGTTATTCCTATTTTTAAATCCGCCATGGGAACAAAATCTTTGTTTACTATATATTTATTTTCATTAATTGTAAGCACTTTTTCGCCTTCAATATCAGAAATCATAGAAACAATACCACTGACCGAGCCACTGCAGAGAAAAATTTCTGCCACCTTACCATCAGAAGACATAGCGTATGAAATTAGATTTCCTTTATTAAGTGCCGAAAGACCTAATTCAGTATTGGTTTTAGCATTATATACACGGAAAAAGTCAGCTGTTTTTTTATTGAAGTTAACCGTTGAACCATCAATATTTTCAGCATATACTACTTCTTTTTTCTCATCAACCGAACTTACAACCGCAGTTTTAATTTCATTAATTATAACTGTATAGTATAACGATTTACCACTCTTATACAAGCTGATACTTCCATAGTTCATTTTTAAAGTTTCTAGCTTCTCCATCTTTGTATAAAGCATTAAATCTTGTCCATTATGAATGAATACAGCATCGCCTTCAAGAGTAACGCTGTTCACACGACCATTTTTATAATAGCTGATGGTATTCCCACTGTAATTCACAAAATCCCGTGCATCTATTTTAACAGCATCATCTTTTTCATCATCTGTATGAACATAGACAATTTCCTTTTTACCGGTTTCGTCATTATAATATGCCGTTACATATCTTCCTATAAGCTTATCGGCATTCATAATATTACATTCATACTCTATTTTTTCAATCCGTATTGAATTTTTGTCTGTCTTTGAAATATCCTGATAGATTGATGCATAGCAATTTGCAGTAACAATACCTTTAACAATCTTGATGCCGTATAAAAGTTCAAGCAAGGTATTACCTTTCTTATCCCCGTAAATAATTCCGTTATCACTTAAACTTTCAATCTCATATATTGGAACCGTCAGCATGTTATATAAAATAACCGCTGCATTCCTAAATGTAAGTCCCTCGGTTTCAGAAACGCCAGTTGTGATCCCTGCGCGCATAGCCACTCGGCTATACGCGGATACAGTTCCTCCATCTAAATTCGCAAGTACATCGTGTCCTGTAACACGAGCGGCTACAATATATGCTTCATTAATTGTCATTTCACGATCGGGTTCAAAGGCTCCGCCATTGCCGACAAAATATCCATAAGTTGCAAGGTCTGTAATATGACTGTCTTCCGAAACATCATTAAATAATATTCTGGGGTTATCTAACTCCTGCAGTTTCAAACAATTCCATAAATATTCGGCAAACTCAGCACGGCTAATTTTGGCTGTTTGGTCTGTGCTCCCTGCATTAACAATCTTCAAGGCAGACAAAAGTCCTTCCTGCCTTGTTATCTCTGTATCCGCCGAAGTTTCAGCAGCATTTGTAGGAACACATATAGTTCCAATCAATAATGTTGCAATCAGTATTATGCATGAAATCCTTTTTAACATATGCATTCCCTCCTTTATTTATAAATAACAATCGTTGTGTATTGAAGTACTGTTTTTTGAATAAACAATCTGCTGCAGCTTGTATTTCCGGTTTGTTCAAGACTGACCAAATCCTCCAGATCACCTATATAGAAGTTGTTTTCTCTTAAACTACTGTCATACACAACCGCCTGAAACTGCGTCGGAAGTATACTGATATATTCCTCATTTACACCATTCTTGCTTACTGTGACTAATGCTTGTAAGCTGTTTGATGATGGATTTTTGTATACTTTGGCAACATCCGCAAGCAATAATCCCTCAAGCGGATAATTGCTGCTGCCTGATGCATAGTTGCTGTACGCATCGCCCCAGCTTGTTTTATCTGCATCATAATCATATATTAAGCTTATACGGGCAACTTCTCCCGCTACATTTTCGGTATAGTGCATTATGTCGCCTTGGTCTATATACTTTGAAATATCGGTAGCTGGAATCGTAATTGTTGTATTGTCTACTTTTGTAATAATAACCTCCTGCGCAAAATTGACATTTGCTTTATACGGTCCGATATAGCAATCCATATTTACATATATCTCGCCATTTTCCTTATCAAAAGTCTCATAAACCTTTTCTGCAATCAATACACTTTTAAACCGCTGATATTCCGGAGTTTCATTGAGCTCATAAAGGACAACATCCATATATGGGTCAGCTGTAGTTTTCTTGTAGAATCCAACAGTATAGTCTGCTTCCAACAAGAATGGATAATCCACCTCAAATGTCATCACCGCAAAATTCTTTTCAACAGGTGCGGCAACTGTTCTTGGCGGTATTACAAAAACCTTGGTACGGGTTCCGCGCAACGGATATGACGGATAAAACATATACTGAGTATTGCAGTAACGATAAGCCCCGATACCTGCCACCTCCCATAAGGTTCCGTCAGCTTCCCGCGCAGCCTTATCAGGTGCCGCACTATCAATATATGATATGTGTCCTGATTTATTTGTTTCAAATATTACAAGCTGTCTTGCAGCCTTTCCTGTACCCGGATCTATAAGCTTTTCGTAAGCTTGTACGGCAGGTAACATTGTGCCGTCGAAATTAACCTTTTGAGCGAGTTCGCATATACGATGCTGGCCATTTTCGTCATAAAGCTTCACTGCATATTTATCTTCAAAGGCTTCCTCCAGTTTATCTGCAGCGTATATATACGCATAAACTGCACCTTTAGCAATATTTTTGACAATATAGTATACAATTTTACCCTGTGTATCAAAATAGAAATCTGCAGTTAACCCAACCGTAAATTCAGGAGTTCCTACAAAGCCTCTCGAAGTTTCATAGTTTTTACCATTAATATCTATCAGGGTTCTATCACTTTTCTTTGATATACTTGTAATGGTTCCCTCTATGCTTTCTGCACAAAGATAAATTTTTGTATACTGACCATTTTCAGACCGATATACCTCGATAATGTTTCCGCGTTTGAGCTGAACAGCACCAATTTTGCTATCTGATGGTTTTATAGTCATGCTGACATAACGCTGTCCGTTATCCTTACATTCTATCCTGCGAACGGCCTCATTATTTGTATAAACAATATCTTCTTCAAAATCAACCAATTCCACAAGAGCTGTTTCAGCCGAATCAATAACTGCAACGCAATAGCCATTTGTGCTTATGTATTCGCTTTTATATAACCTGACTGTTCCCAACTTAATATTAAACGCACGGTCATAATCCGCTGTAACAGCCTGATGGTTTTTAATAACCGCCATTGAATTGGGCAAAGTTATTGTGCGGCTTCTTCCGTTTTCGTCTTCATACTCTATAACCTGATTATTATAGGTAAACTCGCCTGCATATAGCGTAATTGTTTCGTTGCTCTCGTCATCCGGTACAATGCAATTTACAGTCTCAATATTGCTGTCTGTTTTAACAAACGCTGTAACATTCTGACCGATATATTCCCATGAAGACTCAACCGTTGTTTTGTATATTTTATCATTTACAGCAATTTGATTTTCTCCCAGATTGCTTTCGTCGTAAAGCCCTGTAAATCTACTAGCAGACACAACACCCCGAATACTCACGGTGTTGTAAAGTATCCACAGCAGATTGCTTCCATCTGCTGTGAATGTTACTTTTTCGTCAGAAACTGCATGAATTTCATATACATCTGCAAACAGTGCATTGTAAAGGGATATTGCAGTTTCAGCTACACTCAGTTCCTCGCCCATTGCGAAATCAGAAATTAATCCAAGCTTTTTAGCCAACAAAACATACTCAGATACACTTCCGCCTCTTACTGAAACATATGTTTCATAGCCCAAAGCGCGTGTCAGTGCAATCGCTGCCTCCTGCTTTGTAATATTTCTTTCAGGATAAAAATATCCGTTTGGATTTCCCTTAAAAATTCCTGCAGCAGCAAGAGCATTTACCTCTGGCATATTCTTGCTGTCATAAAAATAAACCGTATCTCCTGCGTCGTTCTGTTTTTTAAGAAGAACTGCAAGTTTTTCTGCAAACTCACCTCTTGTAACTTTTTTCGCAAGCAAATCTGCCCCCAGGTCTGACTCTTTGAACACGCCCAAGGCCATAAGCAATTGGCCTTCTGTACGGCAATCCGGCTGAATTTCTTCAGCAGAAGCAAATGCCGAAAGAGGCAAAACACATCCCGAGGCTATGAATACAGCCAGAATTAGTGCTATTATTTTCTTCATAGTCTTTCCTCCTAAAGAGCCTTTCTACATAAGTTTAAGCAAGGCATAAATCATTTTTGCCGCTTCTGCACGAGTTGCATTACCCTCCGGTCTGAAAGTGTTATCCTCATAGCCATTCAATACACCAAGCTCAGTAAGAATATCAACTGCATTCTTAGCATAATCGGCAATTTCTTCTTTGTCTGAGAATGTAATTTCACCATCTGCTTTTACAGCTTTACCTTTAATTTCAAGAGCATTGGCAATTATAACACACATATCCTGCCTGGTAACAGGTCTGCCTGCTCCAAATGAAGTTTCACTAACACCATTGATAATTCCGCTTTCGTATGCCTCTTTAATATAATCATAATACCAATCAGATGCCTTTACATCGTTAAATTTCATACTACGACTTCCATTTTCAGGCTCGGCAACCAAAACAATCATTTTGGTAAATTCCTCTCTGAGAACCTTGTCCTCTGGAGCAAAAATGCCCTCTGCCTTACCGTTGATAATACCTTTTTCAAAGAGTGTTTCAATGGCATCATTCGCCCAGTCATAACCTTCAATATCGCTGAAAGTTCTTTTTATAGCAGCCGTTGTATCCTGAATCAAATCGGGATGCACTTCAATCGCTCCTATTGTACCACCCGATCCGGAGCCTCCTCCTAAACCAGCCCCTCCGCCATCAGAGCCTGAACCTCCGTCACCGGGATAGGTATTTGTGGTGTTGTAAGCCTTTATATCATTTATGAGCTCTGTAAAATCAAAGCCGGTATAATACTTTTCCGCATCAGCGATTGCTACACAAGCTCTTTCGGTTATTTCAGTAGTTGGGTCAAATGCAACCGTATCACTTTTGATAATAGAACTAAATGCGGTAAGAGCTTCTTTTAAGGATGCTGTACCAGCAGGATTCTTCACAATCGAAAGTATTAATGCTGCTGTCAGCTTGTTTGAAAAATCCTCAGCATCTACAAACTGTACATTATTTAACCTTTGTGTTACACCTGCCTGCCAGCTGTCGGTCTTTACCTGTGCTACGCCGCTTTTCTCATTGTACCAGGTCTTTACAGGTTCAACAAAAAGCACCGGAATATCATTTTCAACATTTGCAATATCCGCAATCTGTCCCACACTAAATGCTGCAATAATTGCCGCCTCGCGGAATATTGTCAAGGCCTCGCCTTTTTCAGCGTATGTAAAGCCCTGCTTGCCACTTGCCTGAAGTGCCTGGATTTCCTTCGCGATAAGTGCTGCTACCTTTTGCTGATAAGCCGCCTTTTTAGTGGGGTCTGCTGCAAATGTATTGTCATAAACATCATATACAAATTCTAGCTTTTCTGCATTTGCTGTCATCACACTATACACATCAGCAGCCGCATTCTGTGTTTTTGCCGCATCATTAATAAGAACAAATGCTGCTTCTGCATCGGTCTTCTTTGAATAGCCAAAGCGTGGGTTATCATAAAATTTACCGTTGGCATCTGCCATAACGACAGAATAAACACCTGTCTCCATTGCCTCACTGAACTGAACCGGCAACGTAAATCTACCGTCGGTATCTGTTGTAATCATTCCAGTATATACCACATCGCTTGCAGTTTTGGTTGCAGCAGGCTTGAATATTGCTATAGCAAAGCTATGTTTTCCACTGCCCAATTCGCCTGTAAAGACTGCTGTTCGGCTATCATCAAATGGTGTAACGCTTAAGTTTACCGTAGCCTTATCTATGGCTAAAACGCCTTCGACATCAGTTGATGTTTTCAAAACTTTAAATGTATCAAGTCCGTCTACAACAAATACATCCGCATTTGACGGTCTTGTTCCGGCAAAGCTTCCGTATGTTCCTGCTGCAATGGAAATTTCCTCACAAAGAGTGCCACCCGACATCATTACATAAACCTTTTCCGCATCAGCAGAAGAATTATAATAATTAAATCTTACATCTGTGCCATTTACCGAAATATCACCAATTCCTATTCTGCCGGAATCTGTCGTGAATGACATATAATCACTGCCGTTTCGTTTCAGGACATATGTTGCCCCAGGAGTCAAAGCACTGCTTAACTGAATTGTGTATACACCCTCTGCAAATACCGCTGTAGCAATTTTGCTTCCGCCATTATTATACAATTCAACATTTTTGTCTTCTGTATCAGTGCTTGTAAACACCATCTTTCTTGTTCCGGCCTCAATATTCGTATCCTTCACTTCGATTTCAACACCGAAGGCATCAGAAAATTCAGCCGAAATTAAACCATTGTCACTATCTCCTTTGCATAATACAATCGTATTATCCTCGATCACATTTCCCAATTTATCCGTTGCACCAACCAATGTTACAACCAGTTTTTCACCATCTTGAAGCTGGGGAATTCCTGCAATCTTCACAACATTGTCGTCTACAACTTCTGCGGTAACACCCGAAATTTCAGTGCCACCCGAGAAATTTCCCGGGAGCTTATTGTCCGTTGTGGTTATAACCGCCTTTACATTAAAGCTTCCGCCCGGTGTAAGCACACCATTCACACCGTCATAGGGCTTTGTAAGCAAAATATGTGCAGATGTTTCATCTGTAATCCTTATCGGGCTGCCGACTTTATGAAGCCTTGTTGCAGAAAATCCACCGATGGTCGGGAAATTATCATCAAAGCAATAAATTGTCACCTTGGTTCTGTCACCAAATATAGTTTGATTTATACTTGAAGGAACACCTTCAAAATACACAACGAGTCCACCATCTATCTTACAATCAAACGCCAATGCTCCTATGCTTGTAACACTTTCAGGAAGCACAACTGTCTTAAGACCTGTCTCTTGCCAAAAAGCATGAGTACCAATACTCTCAAGCTGTGAGCCTTCTTTAAATGCTACAATGCTGTAATTTGCAGGAGCCGTAATATCACGTTCACCAGATGCAAAGCTGAGTCTTTCTATCGACTTGAGGCTTGCCGGTAACAAAAGTGCATTGCCCTCTGTCGCACTAAGTTTGGTGGCCATAAATGCCCTTTCTCCTACTTCTTCAATTTCATCGCCGCCATCGATCACGGCAAGCTTCTTCACATTCACAAAAGCGCCAAAAGATACCGATTTAAGAGTTGATGGGAAGGTTACCTCCTCTATGGCAACCATCTTATTGGAAGCATTAGCAGCCTCTCCACCTGAGAAATATTGAGGAATAGAAATTAGGCCTTCGTGGAATACCACCTTTTTTATAGATGTGTAATCGACTTCTGACCATGGATGCTGGGTATTCTGATCCTTGTATGATCCACCCCATTCTCCTTCGCCATAAATATGAAGCGTGTCATCTGCAAATGTCCATCTGCCATTTGTCAGACCGGGAATTTCACCGCCTAATATATTGTACCCCTTAACATCATTTATAAATTCGGTAAAATCAAATCCGCTGTAGTTCTTTGCTGCCTCAACAATCTTTGCACAGGCTTTTTCGGTTATTTCCACAGTAGTATCAAACGAAACCGTATTGCTTTTTATAACAGAGCCAAAGTCTGTAAGAGCAGCTTTTAATGACACTGCATCCGCAGGATTGTTAATAATTGAAAATACCAAAGCTATTGTCAGCTTATTTGAAAAGTCATCAAGACTATCAAATTGTGCACCATTTAAGCATTGCGTCATGGCTACACGCCAGCTTTCTGTCTTTGACGCTGAAATACCGGATTTTTTATTAAACCATATCTTCGCCGGTTCAGTCAAAAGAACAGAAATATCCTCGCTAACATCTGCTATATCCGCAATCTGACCCTCACTAATTGCAGCAGCAATCGCCGCCTCGCGGAAGATTGCCAGTGCTTCAGCCTTTCCAGCGTAAGTAAATCCCTCCTTGCCACTTGCCTGAAGTGCTTGGATTTTCTGTGCAATAAATGCTGCTACCTTTTTCTGATAAGCCGCCTTTTTAACCGGGTCGTCTGCAAATGTGTTGTCATAAGCATCATATACAAATTCAAGTTTTCCTGCATTGGCTATTATCACATTATACACATCAGCCGCTGCGTTCTGAGTTTTTGCCGCATCGTTTATAAGTACAAATGCCGCTTCCATATCGGTCTTCTTTGAATAAGCAAGACCTGTATTTTCATAAAATTTGCCGTTACTGTCTGCCATAATAACTGAATAAACACCGGTATCCGCTTCTTCACTAAACTGAACCGGGAGCGTAAATTTACCATCTGTATCCGTCGTAATCATACCAACATATACTACATCGCTCGCAGTCTTAGTGGTAGCAGGCTTGAATATTACAACAGCAAAATTATGCTTCCCGTCACCTAACTCACCTGTAAATGTTACTGTTCTGTTTTGATCAAAGGGTGTAGCATTCACCTTTGCTGTTGCCTTATCTACGGCAACAACTCCATCAACAGTAATTGCTCTTCTCAAAATTTTCATTGAATCAAGTCCATCTACAACAAACATATTATTTGTGCCCGAAAAACTTCCGCTTGCCCCTGACTCAATTAAAATTTCCTGACACAGGGGGTCAGCACCAGGCATCATAGCATAAACCGTCGCGGGATCGGTTGTTGGATTGGAATAGTTAAATTCGCCATTTACTATATTGCCAATATCTAAACTTCCGGCATCAGTTGTAAATGTACTGTAATTAATACCATCTCTCTTCAGCGTATAAGTTGATTCCGCTATCAGAGTGCTGTCTGTCAACTGAATCGTATATACACCATCAGAGAATACAGCTGTGGCAATTTTGCTTCCGCCACTATTATATAATTCAAGATTTTTGTCTGTGGTATCAGTGCTTGTGAAAATTAGCTTTCTTGTTCCTGCACTGATAGTTGTTCCTGTTGGTTCAACTTTTTCACCATAAGCATCATAAAATTCAGCAGAAATCAAGCCAATGTCATCATTACCATTATAAAATATAATAGTATCGTTTTCTATGAGATTACCTTGTGTATCACGAGCGTCAAGTAAAGTTATAATAAGCTTTTCACCATTCTGAAGTTCAGGTATATTATCAAGCTTTACAACATTGTCATGCACAGCTTCCGCTGTAATCGTTGATCCGGACAAGCTTACGGGAAGCTTGTTTTGTGATGTGGATTTAAGTGCCTGCACAATAAATGATTCACCAACCGAAAGTGTACTATTAGTTGTATCATCTGGATTTATAAGTCTGACGAGCATAGATGTTTCGTTTGATATTTCTATCGGAGAATCTACCTCAAAAATTTTTATTGTAGTAAAGCCTTTCCCCGGATTGATCTCATACATTAAAAGTTTATCGCCTTCACCATCATTTAAGCCATAAACATCATAATATCTGTCAGCAACAAATGTTGCACCGAGCAGATTGTCTGGAGCACTTGCCATTTTTGAGCTATCATAGATAAATGTAGTTTTTCTCCATGTACTATCATTTGCATCCGCACAGAAAGAACTGGTTTTCACCAAATCCTGAGCTCCTGTAACTACAAATGTGCCATCTAATATAACCTTAAGGTTGTCGCCTTCAAATCCTGTTGTAACTCCGCCTCGTCCAAATGCACCATCTCTGATACGAGTCGTAGCTGTTGCCGGTA
>JAFYXN010000023.1 GCA_017546145.1 Clostridia bacterium | reverse complement strand
TTCGTCGTGTTGATGGGTTTTAAATTTAAGCTTTTATCACTTGTATCCTCTTTCAGTAAGGAAATTGTAACTTGTCTTCATGCATTCAAACGGGTCTCTTAAGCATATATCCTGTTCAACAAGTGCCCAACGCGTGCCTGCTTCCTCACAGGCAGCAAGAATTGCAGTCCAGTCAAGGTTTCCGCTGCCCACTTCACATACATTAGGCTCCATCCAGCTTTCTTTTTTTACATAGAAATCTTTAAGATGTACTGCCATAGCGCGTTTACCTAAATTTTTGATTACGTCGGCAGGATTTTTCCCTCCCATCTGAAACCAATAGGTATCTGCTATAAAATTAAAGGTTTCGGGGTCTGTTTCCTCTATAAGTCTGTCATAAGAAAGCTTTCCGTCATGTTTGATGAACTCGAATGCATGGTTATGATAACCAAAATACATCTTTTCCTTCTTGAGGATTTCACACACCTTGTTAATTGTACTTATAAAACCATCCATTCCCTCTTTGCTTCCCCAGCACTCGGGTGACATTGCTCCAAGTCCGCAAAGGTCACAGCCAAGAGTCTTGTTGTATTCAATTACCTTATCAATATTCTTTACAAAGTCATCATAGCCCTTATGCGTTGTTACCACAGTTAAGCCGTACTTATTCAGAATATCACGCATTTCTTTTGCATCCAAAGGCGTTCCTGAAACTTGAACAATTTTATAACCTATGTCCGAAATCTTTTTACAGGTCTTATCAAAATCCTCAATTGTTTGTGTAAAATCCCTTAATGTATAAAACTGCGCACCTATTCTTTTGTCCATAATATTTTAACCTCGCTGATTAAGAATTTTATTTAAAATACTGTAAAAGTCCATATAACATTTTTGCAGCTTCTGCACGGCTGGCTTTGCCTTCGGGACGGAAGCTTCCATCCTCATAGCCGTTGATAATTCCGTTTGCTGCAAGCTTTGAAACAGCAATTACAGCATAGTCTGAAATACTGTCTTTGTCACTGAAACTGATTTCGCCTTCTTTAAGCGCAATGTTTCTGTAAACCAAAACATTATTAACAATTGTAGCCATATCCTGTCTGCTAATCTTTTGACCTGTACCAAAACTGGTTTCTGAAACACCGTTTACAATATATTTTTGTACTGCAGCCTTTACATAAGTATAGAACCAGTCATCCTTTGATACATCGCTAAATTTCATATCCTCACCATGCTCAACATTGATTTTGGCAAGTGTAATAACCATTTTCACAAACTCTTCGCGAGTAACATCACCATTGGGGTCAAATTCTGTTGAAGTTTTGCCGTTTATAATTCCTTTTTCTTTTAATGCCTTTACTGCCTCATTTGCCCATTCTGCACCCTTCATATCAGAAAACGCAAGCTTAGAACTTTGTGCACCTATATTTTCAGACGGAGTATATATTTCGGTTTTGTCGTCAGTAATTTCAATTTTACCAACACCTCCACCGCCGCCACCGCCGGTTCCACCAAGGCTTCCACCGCCGTCATCCGGCTGACCTGCCGAAGCATTTGCATTGGTTATGGCTGTTTTTAAATCAGCAATGGTCGCATAGGCTGTACCCATTACGCTATTTACAGCCCGCTCTGTAACACTTACCAACTCAATCGTATTAACACCGTTAAAGCTCTCTTTTAAGATGGTTTCTGCTGCTTCTGCTGATGCAGCATCTTCAACCACCTGTAAAATCAACGCCTCTGTTAAAGCCGTTTCAAAACCGTCAATTGAAGTATATGTTCTGCCTGAAATTCTTGTTGCAATATCACTTTTCCATGTTGCCTTTTTGCCTTCTAAAACATTGGAGTCATTTTTCCAGTAAGTCTTAAATGGCTCAGCACCAAAAATTTCAACATCTCTTTCAACACTACTAAAGCTTGCAAGCTTACCATCAGAAATTGCCGCTATTACTGCGCATTGACGATAAAGCTCAATTGCCTCCGACTTAGCCGCAGCGGCGTCAACAGGCAATGGAGATGCTATAAGTTCTGCTGACATCAAGGTTGCGACCTTGCCATAAAAGGCTGTGCTCTCCGGAGCTGTATATAAGTTCTCAATATCACTGTAATAGAATTCAAGTGCATCTCTGGTTGTTTCGGAAGAAAGTGCCGTAGAAACAGATGCATTTAAGATTGTAATCGCAGCCGCGTTATCCGTTGCTTTTCCGTATGCCACAACCCTTTTGAACGCATCATCGCCTGAATAAACCATAAATGTATATTTTCCGGTTGGAAGAACAGACTCAAAATCAACATTGAATGTATAGTCGCCGGTTTTTTCAGTTGGCACTCCGTCTATGGTTGCAGGTGGGGCAGTTATTGTTGTGGTTTTTTTGCAATATACAACTGCATTTGCAACTGAAGAATCATTTGCCCACTCATCATCTGACAAAACAAGCAGCACTACTTCTTTTCCTGCCGTATCCAGATTTCCTTTAACTGTTGTTGTGCATCCTTCAAACGCAGCCACTACTTCCTTAAGGCTGTTAAGCGTTGCTTCACCCTCACCCTCTTTGAGTGTAGGTAAGAACATAACTTCCGTATATGTCTTTGAGGCATTAGCAAGCGGCATAGCCATATCTTCAAATCTTTGAGCTGTCAATGTTACAAACTCTGCCTCTGTATCAAGACCTTCGTTTGTTGCTACCATAAATCCGGTAACATTTTGTGCCGTCGCATTAGTATATTTTAGTTTGGGCTTTCCTGCCACAATATGCGCCTCATAAACAACCGAGCCACCCGCAGGTGTCATTGTCGCGATTTGTGCGCCGCCCTTTTTCAGGGTATATGTCAAGCCGTCAGTAAGCGGTGCCAAAAAGGTAAATGTATATTCGCCATTTGCAAATGTTGCTGTTGCAACAGTTGTTCCGCTTTGTTCTATGGTCATACTTCCATTTGAAGTATCGGTACTCTTTAAGACAATCTTATGGGTGTTACCGGGTATAGTATACGCCTTTGACGCACTTCGTGTAACAGAAGACGATAACTCATTATCAATATAATCATAGAATTTACTGCTGATAAATCCATCACCTGTATTGTCTGTAATCAAAATATCCCTTGCAAAAGCTGCACCCTTTGCATCGGTAGTTGTTACTGAAACCGCATAGGCTTCATCTGAGGTAATGGTATTTTCAAGCCCTGAAATACGCAGGCTTGAATTATCGCGATACTTTTTGCCGGTGATTAGTCCCTGATACTCATAAGCTGACATATCCAGGTCATCTGCACTATTGTCAAGTGAAACATTAACTGTCTCACCCACCAACGCAAGCGGGTCATCGTTTATATTAATCTTCTTTGCAGTAACCACTGCATTATCACCAAGGTCGATTACTCCCTTTATTGCTGCGTTGGGAGCAACTGCCGCCTGTGCCGGAGTAAGTCCTATATCTGTAACAACCGGCACTGTAAGCTTACCGTCTGCCGACAAATCCGCTGTGGTGAATGTAAACCTCTCAAAATCAGTATCATTATAAATACGGTAGCAAAGATTGTCTATACCGCCCCAGGTATCATCACCTGTTCCACCTGCATTAATAGACACACCAAGACCTAAATATTTATCAGGAGCATCGCCTGCATTAAAAGGTGCGTCTGTCGGAAACGACTCAAGTGCAGCACTTTCAACCGCTGTTTTTCCTGTTGCTGAGCTTGTAGATGTCTGATATTCCATTTCATAAGGTCTGATTATGCAAACACCTTCACCATTATCATCGGTTACAAGCTTGCCGTTTATATATTCTCTTTGAGTAATTACTCTGTCAGATGGGTCTGTGCCGCTTACTGTAAGTGCGACTGTTATATTTACCCAATCGCCTTTAGAAACATCATTCAAAGGCTTTACAGAGTAGAAGTCGGTGTCGTTACACATACTCCACGCAAGAACCTTCTGGCTTGTACCGTTAATGTTGTTTGAAGCCTTCACTTCCTTGCCGGCATGGTGCTGAAGCTCAACTCTGCTTGTAGCGTTGTTGTAATAAACTCTGGGAAGACCGGAAATTCCTGCCTGAAGAAGCTGTCTGTATACAGCCTGTGCCGCCGGGAGATAGTCTGCAAAGTTATTCAGAAGATGAACCTCCTTTTCAAGGCCGGAAGCAACAAGCCAGTCGTAGGAAAGAACAATTGTCCCTTCAAAATTCAGCCAGTCACCGATATTTGCTTCACCATCATTATTATTGTCGCCAACATAAAGAAACGAGTCCGCTGTAGTATAATAAGGACGATTTCCTGCATCACTTGTAGAACCATGGAACTGTCTTGGATAGTTGTTCAGGAAGTTTCTTGATGCATCCATCTTAAATCCATAATATCCATCTTGGGTTGTTCCAAACCATCCAATGGTTGCAGGGACACCACCTATAACACCCGGAACAGCGTTTCCTGTACTGCTGCTTGCGCCAGAAAGCATAGTCCCATATTCACCAAATGAATCAAAAGGCATTGTGAAGTTGCTACCAACTGAAGGCAAAAGTCCGCCTATCTTCTCCTTTGCTCTGTCAACCCAGCTTGAATATCCGGTATATGTAGAGCCTACCATTGTCGCATGCCCGGTGCCCCAGTTGTCAAAATTTTCGTAGACATATTTGTTTGCCATAATATCGCTTTCAGTAAGACCTGAACCTTCAAGTCCATAGCTTAAGTCTATACGGTTATTTATATATATCTGCACTCTTGCCTCAGCGTCAGACTGTAGGTCTGCAAAAACATTCACTGAAAACAAATTTATCAGCATAGTGAATATAACTGCAATCACAGTAAAATTTTTAAATTTTCTCATAATCCTTACTCCTCTCATCCCTTATCTCTTATAAAACACTGCTCCGCCGCCAAGGTCTACCCCGCCTCCATCAAGAAGCAATACATGATAATATTCCGTCGGAGAGCTTTTGTAATCAATAAAGTCTGTAAACAACGAATAATACGCCTTGTTTTCTCTTCGGCTTGGGTCAAATGCCGCCAAACGTTCAAAACCTACAGTCCATTCGCCAAAACTTGCAATCTCACCTGAGCCTTCGGTATTTATTTCACCAAGGAAAGCATAACTCATAGGTGCGGTGCTTCCGTAGCTGTTCCACAAATTCTGATTATCTGTCTGGAATACGCTGTCAAGCAAATATCCGTATGCCGCTATAAAGCTTGTGGTTGTTGTGTCCTTTGTCCAATATGTTTTAAACTTGTAGGTATAAGGTGTTCCACTGGGCAAAGGATTTCCTGTTTCGTCCAACCATCCCCAGAAAACCTGTCCGCGATTGTCATCGTCGGGACTATTGGGGTCGTCTGCGTCATAGTCGAATATAACCCTGATATGACCAACCGTCTTATCTATACTGTCACCAAACTGTACCACATCTCCCGGTGTAAGTGCCGCGAGTGCCGCCTCAGGTGTTATGGTTGTTTGAACACCTTTAACATTTGTAAACTTTATTGTATCATCAAGCAAAACTGTTTTAGTTTCACCACTAAGCGCCTTGGTTGTAAGCACCTGAATTCCGTAACGGACATCACCGTTTGAATCAATCTCCTGCATTCCCATATCGTTTATAAGCCACGACATACTTTTAACGCCAAAGCCCCATCTTGGATTGCGATACCAAACCACAGCACTTGCAAATTCTGACTTGCTGTCGGTTTTGTATATGCCTACTGAATATTTTCCCGCATCGCTGAATGCAGTAAAGCTTCCCATTGTTGCATAACCAAAATTTTCGACTTTTGCTTCAATAGTATTACTTGAAGGCACAATGAAAACATCAGTTTTTGTATTAAGAGGATACGGATAAATACGGGTTTCTTTTCCTGTAGGAGTATCGTCAACTGCATAAAGATTGTTTGTTGGTGGCCAAAATATTGTGTGTTTGAGTTTGTCATTTCTGCGGAAGGTACGCGTTTCCTTCTCACCAACGAGCTGAAGTGTATCTTCCGCTTCTGGTGTTTCAATTTCTGCCGGATTTGTACTTGCTGTAATTGCAGCTGTATCAATATGTTTTATTTCACCGGTTTTATTAAGCTTGTATCTGAAAAGCCTTAACCTTTCATTAAAAACGCCTCCGGGAGCTATTCTGTCTACAAAAGCCTGACCAGTTGTTTTGCTCTGTCCGTCAAGAATGTAACTTTTTGCGCAGACCAGTGTTTCCAGAGTGTTATCCGATGTGTAAACCAAAAATTTATAATCGTCTGTTTCAAATGGATTCTCATCTGTTCCAATTTTATATACATAACCCATAGACCATGCGTTATCAATATTGGTTACAGCAATTATTCTGCCGAATTTATCCACAAAAAAGCTTCCGTTTGTACCTATCTCTATTTTACCTGATGCTAGCTTGGGTGCAATAAGATAAGTTGCTGTGCCTAGATTTGCATAGCGCTTACCGCCCTTGTCTGTCAGGCTTTGAATAGTTCCATTTATAGATTTGGAACACCAATAAATTACAACATCTTTGCCGCTGTTTGAAGTGTAATACTGAATTATATTTCCGGCACTCAGATAATCAACCGTTGTTTCTGTTTGGTAGCTGAGGTCTTCGATATATACTCTCGAAACACCACCTGCCACCTTTATCGGAATATTTACGCCTGCCCCTGTAAGGGTTTTGGCATAAATGTATCCCTTTGTCGTGTCAACGCTTGTAATTTTTGCAGTAGTATATGCATTAATAATTACAAGGAAATATCCATTGCTTTTTGAATTTCTGACAAGTGTAATTTCGGTATCTGCTACATTCATAAGCGACAAAGCATAGCTTGCAGACTTGGTAAAATCGGCTTCGCCGTTATAGATAAGGTTAGGGTTAGTAAGCGTTATCGTATGAAGCTTTTCGCCAATATAAAAACTTACACTATCGGTAGTTGTCTTATCAACATCCGCTGATGTAAAAGTGAAAACATCATCATCCTCACCGTCAGGCAGCATCAAAATTGCCTCAGTCATTGTGTCTTTGTCATATCCCTTTATGTAGACCTTAACATCCTGACCTATAAGATTTGATTTCAGTATCTCTGGGTTTTCACTTTTGAGTGTATAAGCACCAACAGTTATTCTTTCTTTCCCTGCAGGTTTAACATCATCATAAACACTAACCCATTCGTTTGCCGAAAATATGCCATTAACCCATACAACATCGTATATTCTGTCAAGCAGAGTATCTGTTTGTGAATATGATACTGATTCGGCTTCAAAGGCTGTCGTTTCATAAATTTCAACTCTTAAAGCGTTAAACATCAGTTGTACTGCATCCGAAGCATCTACTAAATCATTAACGTCTTTTCCAATTGTAATTCCAAGACGGTTTGCAACGCGCCAGTACTCGGACATTCCTCCGCCATGAGCCCTTATGTAATCGTCATAGCCCAAAATACGCACCATAATAATAGCGGCTTCTATATGAGTAATGTTTTCGTTTGGCCTGAACGCCTTATCGCTGTCCACCTTTAAAATACCCATATCTGCAAAGGTGTGGGCAATGCTGTCGCCGGTTGTATCAACAAATGCCGGTTGTGATGCAGTTTTAGGAATTTTTGCAACCTTTGCAGCAAAATCCACAAACTCCTGCCGTGTATACGAAGTTTCTTTTTGTAGTTCATCCGCTGTGATAAGCTCCAAAACCTCCAGGAGTTTGTAACCCTCACTCGCCATTATCTTTTCTGTGTTGGCAACAATGTCGGTGTTTTCTGCATCGACTCTCCCGGACACATCTGATTGTAAAACCGCGTCCTCAGCACTTACAACACAAACAGGCAGGCTTTGAAACGCCAATATTAAACAAAGTAAAATTAAACCTTTTTTCATTCAGCCTTACCTTCCTTTCTACTTGTAAACTGCCACATTCATAAGTATGGACAAGCTTCGCAGTTCATAGGATATTCTGTCGCAGCGTGTTCCGTTTGTATCCTCAAGCGACACCAAGTCATCTATCGTACCCTGATAAATCTTATTTGTTCTTGCCGTACCGTCATACACCATAAACTTAAACAGCGATTCGTCAACAACAAGCATATCTCTTACTTCACCTGTGTCTTTTTCACCCAGAACAAGTACCGCCTGTGTTCCGTTTTCAAGTCCTCTTTCAATCTTTAATATATCCCAATCACGATATCCATAGCTCGCAATAATCCCCCAACTATCATGAAATCCATATGCGCCTATCGGGCCCCAATACGGATAAAGTTTGTTAAGCGGGTCTCTGTCCTGATTATACTGAATTCTGATATACCCAACCTCACCAATCGCATTTGTAGTACACATTATCCAGTCGCCCTCTTCAACTATTTCAAGTCCCATATCGGTTACACCTGAATAGGGGTTCACTACAAGGTCATCTGCAACAGTAACACTATACGGCAGCATATCAACATAACCGTTGATTTTTGTTACTGTATCGCCTTTTTCGTCAGCTTCAGTAATTATTTCTTCCACCATCATATGTAAAGACCTGCTACCTTCCGAGGCAACATTGTTTTCGTTATAGAAGCACACCACATATTCAACAAATGGGTCTGCATTATCCTGATAAACTCTTACATTTTCGCCTGTTGTGTTAAAAATTATCTTTTGATTTGCAAATCCCATACAATTGAAGTTTTCGGGCGCATTACTACCCGTCAAGGATGGAACCAAAAATACTGTTGTACCCAAAGTCATTACATATCTACCATCTATTGACCTATTGTTTACCAGAAGATTTTCAACTCCATTTGTAAGCTCTTTAAAGTAGGTATCGCCATGTCCCGTATCAATCATGGTGATTTTTCCCTTTGTATTTGCAGAATACTTGACAAGTCCTTTTGAGAGTATTCCTTCCGGAGCGAGGCTTTGCATTACTTGTTGTTTTGGGATGCTGACACCGTTGAAATTCACATTGTCAGCAAGTTCATAAACTATATGTTCCTTGGTTGTAGTATAGAGCAAAATCTTTATACTGCTTGAAAACGCCTCATCTTCATTATTAATTCCATAGAGGAACGCAACATCATTGCTTCTTGACCCATTTTGTGCATGAGTTATGTAGCCGAATTTATCAAGCAGAAATCTTCCGTTTATTCCAATCTTTAATTCTAAACCACCTGTATAATAAGGTGAAACACGATACTCAGCATCACCTATTGCAAGGCTTTTTTCTCCGTTTACTGTGCGTATCCCAGAAATTTTTCCCTGTACCAAATCATTGCAAAGATAAGCTACGATATACTCCTTGTCTTCAGAGCAGCACACAGACAAAATGTCACCTGCAAGAACTGATTTTGCCGCAACAGTAAGCCCTGAGCTTTGAGAAATTATCCGTTTGTAAATTCCATCGCCATCGGTCTTTGAAAAATCAAGCTCTTTCAGACTTCCGGTATTATTTGTATATACTGTTTTGTTGAGTGTACTCGAAAGTTCAACCAAAACATCAACATATTCTTCTATTACTGCAACTGTGTAGTTGCTTGTACAATCAACTGCATAAAGCGAAATTGTTCCTAAATCAATTTCAAAGAGCTGTTCAAAATTGTACGCCGCAACCTTGCCGTTATAAATCACATCCAGCTTTCTGTAATCAAAGGTTATTGTACGCTCACGGCTGTCCTGTGCCCGCTGATATTTGAGGGTAAAATTGTTGTAATCAACAACCTCATCTGCCCGAAGTGTCAGGACTTCCATCTTTTTCATGTCCGGCAGAACTGCCGTTATTTTTTCTTCATCCTTTTGATAGATACAAATAACATTCTGCCCTATAAGCCTGTATGCGTTACTGTCGCTGCACGCATAAAGTCTGCTGTCTATCGCAATCTGGTCTGCTGCTATATTGTCTATGTCACCTATGCTTGCAAGGTGGCTGCCTGTCAGCTGACCACAAATGAGCACAATCTGTCTGTAATATTCAAGCAGTTTAACGCTGCTTTCGTCGCTGTAACCAACAACAGAGCCGCCACTGTCAACCTTCACGGATTTTTCAAGCATTACATTTTTATCTGTAAGGTCATAAAGAAAGTCAATCACCTGTTCAAGGCTTAAAAATGCATTGCCGTCCGCTGTGATACTAAGTTGAATTCTTTTTGCCACAAGCATATACTCCTGAGTTCTTCCGCCTAAGGCACGGACATATTCCTCATACCCAAGAGCACGAAGTGCCATAATTGCCGCTTCGCCCGCAGTTATCTTGCGGTCAGGATTGAAGCTGCCTCCGCCCGTTCCGCCAACGATGCCAAGCACCACCAGATTATTCACATAATCTTCATCAGTATCTGTAAAAAACTTATCATCGGTAAGCTTTTTATCACCTGCACCAATGAGCTTTGCCAGATACTTGCTGAATTGAAGCCTTGTTACTTCACTTGTGTAATCAACAACATCATTATGCCCCTCATTAAACACACCAAGCGCTTTGAGCAGACTTATTTTACTTTCAAGAAGCACACCAACAGATTGTGTAGTCGTATCCTCTGCCGCAAAAGCCGCAAAGGAGCACGAAACCATCACTATGCACAACATCAAAGAAATTAGTTTTTTCATAATTTATATCCTCTCCGGAAATTAATCGTATAAGAATATTTCCATAAACAGCGTACTGTCTTTGCTGTTACCAATACCACTGCCAAGCTCATAGAAGCCTTTTCGCCCATGACCGTCATTCTCGTTAAGCAAAGCACTGAACTTCATCTGCGAGCCTGCATACGGTTTTGCCCAACCCTCCGGCAAAATACTCGTCCATGGGAATCTTGCTTCATAATACATTACTCCGTCTTTTTCGTTAATAGCAAGCTCTGCACCTGCAACCTCAGACGGATTTGCAAGTCCTGTCTGAATTGTCTTGTTTCTGTAAATTGTGGGTTTTCCTTCAAGGTTTGCAAATGAGATTTCCTCAAAGCTGCTCTTTGCTGTAATTCTGCCTTCGGGGTCATAAAGCACACCTATCTGGAAGTTATCAAGATTCCACATCTGCTCCGGAGTATATCCCGTTGCAAAATATGTATCGTCATGAACCTCTGCCGCAAAATACAAATAGTCATCATCCCATTTAAGGGCTACCTTTGTCCACAAGTCACTTGGGCCGCGGAAATCGTTGAGGTAGCCAATAACCTGACTGAACTGATTTACCGAGTTAAGATACATCCAGCCGTCCTTCCATTCCGAAAGCTCGCCGTCTATTTTTACATTCTTTGCCTTTGGTGCATATACAAAGAACATTGTTTCGGTATTGTATGCCTCAACCTTGCCGTCCTCATTTACAAACGACAGTGTTGCAGCAAGGCTTTCGCCAAGGGTTACTGATTCTTCAGGTACAATCATTTCACAAACCGAACTCTCGCCCGGCGCTACAGATACCTTAACCGGCTTGATGCTTTCTGCCAGACTGTACGGATACATAAGTTCAACATGACCGCTGACTGTTTCTGTATCGGATGAATTGCTTACTGTGCTGTAAATCTTCCATGTACCGCCGTCATTTTTAAGTTCTGTATCCAGCTGAATACTTGAATTGAAGTTAAGTGCAACATATCCACAGAACTTGATGCCATTCTTACCCGTAACGGTAAGACCAATTTGTTCAACCCTGTCTATTGCCCTTGAGCCTGAATGAATTTCAAGCTTTGATATACCCGGCTTTATCTCATAGCTGTCTTTAACTTCAAGAGTAGACTTGCCGTCAATTTCAAATTCAGCTTTTAAGGTTTCCTCTGTGTTATTTACCACTTCAACCTCAATTGTGCCGTTATATACAGCTGAAATTTCTGTCTGCAAAGGATAAACATCAGACTCATCAAGAATTTCAAACTTCTTGAAATCACCTACGCAGTAAAACGGTGCAACTGTTACCGAGAATGTATAAACACCGCTGTCGCTTACCATCTCTGTTGCATTTCCATACATATCATAAAGTGTAACCTTGTTAACTCCCAAATCAATACTGGTTATATCAACATCACGGTTTGTAAACATTGTAAACATATCTTTATTGGATTCGGTCTTTTTGTATCTGAATCCAACTGTGTGCGAATTTATATCAAACTTATCAACAAAATCCGCATCGTACATAATGTGATTTTTTGCAGACTCTGCAAGATAACCGGGCTTTGCCGCCATACAGTTTGGATGCGTTGTGGCAAGCGGACGAATCATCCCGAAGGTATGCTCAATATTGTTTCTGGGAACACCTGAATCCTCCAGACGGAATATTATCATTTTGGAGATTATGTTGTTCTCGGTCATATTGATGTAGTTTGATACATTCCACATTCCCTGAATAAATTCATCCTGCGGGCATCCGTACCAGCCAGGAGACTTTCCGTACTCGGTTGCCCAAAGCTCACCTTTAAAGCCATTCTCACGGACAATTCTGTCAATGTCATATACGCTTTTACCCATTCTTGTTCCGTTGATTTTATTCATTGGGTTATTGTCAATTGGGTCTGCGCTTCCCTCGTGTCCGTTTGTGTAAGGATGGAACGAGATAAAATCATCGCTTTCAGGAACTACGCCGCCCGCATTGAAGTAATTTGTGTACCACGGGTCACCGTAATGGAAACCGCTTATCTGCGTTGTTCCTATCTTTAAGTTTGGAAAAGCTTCTTTTATTAAAGGATACGCAAAAGAATCATACGCAGCAGCGTCTGCTGCACGGCTGTCGTCGGTTACCCTTACCGTATCAATGTTGGGCTCGTTTCCGATTTCCCAAATATCAATACTGCCTGCGTGTTCGTTTAAGATTGCAAGGTCGTGATTTAGAAAGCGTTCACGTCCTGCATCAGTGTATGGAAGGGTTGTTTTTCCTCCTATTTCCTCCGGTCGCAGAGCCCATTTTGTGGGATTGGCATTCTTGGGTGTGGCATACATCATTATTGACAGACCATTTTCTCTGTATGCCTGAAACGCCTCGCTGAATGAAGTCCAGGTTGCTGTTTCGTTTGAAACGGTGTGGTCATAGCTCGATATGGAGGTATGTGTCATCATTGTGTTGATACGCACATATTTGTATCCGGCATTGCGTACAATCTTTGCATACTTGTCTGCAAGGTCAGGGTCGCTGCCGGTAAAGGAATTAACAATTACCGGCACAGAAACACCTGCGCGTGGATTTACAATATCGCCCTTGGCACTCATTACATAGGAACAATCTTTTTCAACAAACGAATGTACCTTCTTGTTTTCGGACACCACATCCACCCCCAATTTATAGAGGTCATAGGTATCAATATCAAATTCGACGCTGTCTTTATACTTTTGCAAAGCACCGATGGTCGCATTTTTCACAACTTTGCCGCACTCATGGTTTTTGCTGTTGGTAAGTGTGTAGGTAATCTCAACAGGAACACTTCCCAGTTTTTTTGCATCCGTACCGGATATTGAATTATCAATTGTAATATCAAACTTCATTTTTTCGCCTGTGTAGAACATATGTCCAAGGTTCTGTGATTCAACGCCTATATCCATTGTACTGTTATAGCCTGTGTCACGAACAGTAACCGAAGAAATTATTATCGGATTTTTTGCATAAGTGGGCATATTGGTACTGTGAATACCAAATCTGAAATCTGCACCGTTTACAGAATTATTAAGCCACGCCCTTTCAAGCACCCAGGTATGTGTACGCCAGGTATTTGTGGCGGTGGTGTCCATAATATCAAGTTCTGTCAGGTTTTCGCTTACAAAGGCTGCTGAATACGATGGTCTTTCTGTCGCATGGTTCTTCCATATAAACTTAGGGTAAACAAGCGAAAGAGCTGTTTCCTCTGCGTCAAAATATTCAACAGTAACCTCTATGGTACTGCCGTCGTTGGTGTTATAAAGAACATCATCATCAATATCCACATAGATATAACGGCTTTGTGTAGTGGTTGCAGGGTCAAGCTTCCACGCCTCTCTGCCTTGTTCAAAAACATTTACAGGCGTAGCATTGTCGCCGGTAAACGCAGTTGCACCTATCGCCTGAACTTGTCTTCCAAAGACAACCTTTGCTATTGTTCCGTCCTTGGGCAAGCTCAAAGCCGCCTCCGAGGATACACTCCATCCGCCAAAGCAAGAAAAGAATACCGCAGCCGAAAGCCCTGCCGCAAAAATCTTTCTAAAGAATCTCTTCATAACCATACACTCCCAAAATTTATAAGCTGTATTTTTTAAGTAAAAACGGCATAATTTTTTGATTAAAAAACCATATCGTATTTACTTAAAGGCTATGCCGGACGGGCAAAACCCGTCCGCCCGGCATATTATATTTAAACCTTTAATTTATTTTGCATCAACAATCGGTTTACCCGATACAAGGCTTTCCCAAAGAAATGCCTTGTATGTAGTTGCAGCAGTTGAAAGTGTTTTGCTTACTGTACCCATACTGTTAGCAGCAAAGGTGGCAGCATCTGTATAGGTAACATCAACCAATCTATTGTTTGCATCGTATCCTGCAACAATCAACTGATACGGAAGTGCCACACCATAATTAAGATACTTACAGGTTGCTGTATTTTCTGCAACAGATAATCTTATATCATCCTCTGCATTTGAATCCACAAGCTTTGCAAATACATTGTCCACAATGATATTTTCGGTAGCATCTGTACCGTCATACATCTGAATATGGAAGGACATTGAGCGTGTACCGCTCGGCGCTGCTTCTTCCTTTATTTTAAACATAACAGGCTTACCGTCAATTTTCACAAGTTCATTATCAATATAATATCTTGTGATATAGTATCCGCTGCCGTCATCACCATTTACATACGAAAGTCTTGCCTTAAGATTTACCCAGCCGGTTTTTGTTGTATCACGAGTAATTGTTTTTATTCCATCTGACCCGGGCGAATTTGCAGCATACTGTCCACTATGGGTCTGGTCTATAACTCTGAAGCTTGCACCGTTTCCTGTAAGCTGAGGCAAATCGCCAATATACTGCTTGACATTTGCTGTTGTTCCATCATGAACTCTTAACCAAACCATTGATTGTTTGCTTACCGCAGTTCCTGCCGGAATATATATGTCATAGCCATATTCAAGCTCCTTGCCGGCAGTTTCAAATGCTGAAGCATCAACCGTAAACGCATACGCAGAATTCACATAAGGAATATATGTCGCTTTTGCAGCCGCAGTTGCGGTTGTGCGAACCAAACCCTGTCCGTTAAGATTTGTTTCTGCCATTGTGAACTGACCATAACCGGAAGCTACTTCGCTAAGAGACGAAATGCCATCAAAGGTTTCGGTAAATCCCTGATTAGCCGTAATGCTTCCCTTGTTCAGAACCCGGATAAACATATTATCCACTAAAATGTTATTGGGGTTGTTTTCACCGCTGTTTCCGTTAATCGAAAACTGAAGATACCTTGTACCAACAGGCTCATCCAACTCTTCAACCTTCAGCGTTGCACCAGCCTTGGCAACACCATCAACAAAATATGTTGTTACATAATAATTTTTACCATTTTCTGTTTCATAAGTTACTCTTGCCTTAATACTTACCCACTTTGCCGATGTTGCATCATGTGCGGTATATGCATAAGTTCCCACACTGTTTGCTGCATATTGTGTACTTGCAACCGTTTGATTGGCAAAGCGGATATTCATAGCACCGCTACCCGAAATAAAGCCGGGAGCGGCCGAGAAAAACTGACCTGCCGTGCCGTTTGCATCCGCAAATACCATATAGCCAATAAGCTGTTCAGCAGTATAAACAGTTGTCGGAATATATACATCGTATCCATACTCGAGTATTGCCCCCGATTTTGCCTCAAAGCTTGCCGCATCTATGGCAAATGTATTATTAGTCTTAGGTGCCAGTATTGCTTTTGAGCCGGAAGACGCCTTATAATTTACAGAAAGTGCATTTCCGTTCTCGGTTGATGTGCCAATTCCAAATTTGTCTTCTGTCGAAGAAAAGCCTACCGTATTGGTTTTTATATCGGTAAGTCCCTCAAAATCCTCAAAGTACGCTTTACTTGCAACATTAATACGCGAGCTTGTTGTACTGCTGTCAGCCATAACACCAATCGGCATAAGCATAGTAAATATCATTGCAACAGCAATAATAAAGCTTAACTTTTTCATTTAATCACCTCATTCATTATTTTTATGTAATTCCACGCTGATTGGGGCTTTGCCCCGTCTTTCGTATGCAAAGTTTTGTCCGGCAGTATGGGGGATGATTTTAAACACACTTACCATTCAAAGCTTTTATACGAAGTGAATATTTTTTTAATAACAAAAGTTTGTTATCTAATCTTTTTCAAACAATTAACCCTTTACACCAACCGATACATTGTTGCCCATAATCTGCTTTGAGCAGATTGCAAACACAATTACCGAGGGTATCATTACTATAAACGCCGCAAGCATTTGTTCGGGCTCTGTCCAGTCCTTGCTTGTGGTATAAAGTCTGAGTGCCACAGTTGCCATATCTGCATCCTTTAAATAAAGGAATGGTCCCATAAAGTTGTTCCACGTACTGTTAAACACAAATACAGTAACTGTTGATATTATCGGCTTGCTTAAAGGAACCATTATTCTTGCAAATATCCCTAAATTGCTGCAGCCATCAAGCTTTGCCGATTCTACATAAGACAGCGGAATCCCGTCAAAGAAGTTTTTAAACAGCAGTATATTGAAAATATTTGCCATTGAACCTGTCCAAAGCGGTATCCATGTATTCTGAAAGTTTATATGGATAAGCGGAAAGTCCGTCCATGTCATAAACATAGGTACCATTGTAAGCGTATGCGGCATCATCATTGTCCAAAGCATCAAGGCAAACAGAAATTTGCTGCCCTTGGGCTGTAGTCTTGACATGGTATAACCGGCAAGACCGCCTATAACAATTTCACCCACCCAGCATCCTGCAAAAAGTATCATACTGTTTATAAAGGCAGGGCCAATCCGTAGCTTAATTGATATATCCCACAGCTTTTTCCAGCTGATGCTTTCGGGAAGCAGTGAAGGGGTTTGGCTGTAATACTCTGCAAGTTCCTTAAAGCCTGACAAGAACGCCCAGAGTACCGGCAAAAGTGCAATGCAGCAGCACAGTACCAAAAACGCAATCATCATCCAGTATGAAAACTTTACACTGGGACGCTTGTAATCGAAGGATGTTAACAGGCCTTCTGATTTGTATTCTATTTTTTTAGCCATATTTTAATCCTCCATTCTTTTCTTCATTTTGAAGTAGAAAAGGGTTGCGACAAGCAGTATTATAAACGATACTGTGCCAAGCGCCATACTTCTGTCAACCTGCATATATGAAAACGCCAGATTGTATGATGTAAGACCCAATGTAGTCGATGCATTGTTAGGACCGCCGCCGGTCATTACAAGGGGCTGGTCGAAGGTCTGGAAAACACCGATTATCTGATTTACTACAAAAAGCAGCATTGTGGGACCAAGATGCGGAATTGTTACCGTAAACAATCTGCGCCATACTCCTGCACCGTCTATTGCAGACGCCTCATAAAGTTCCTGACTGATTGATTGAAGTGCCGAAAGGTAAAGAAGCATTGTCACGCCATAGCCCTTCCAGGTCATAGAAACCACAATCAATGGAATTGTAAGGTGTTCGTTAAGCAACCATTGAGATATTGGAAGTCCCATAGCTTTTAACGCTACATTCAAAAGACCGCCTGGTGATGGGCTGAAAATATTCATCCATATAAGGCTGGCAGCAAGCGCCGGAGCAATAGCCGGAAGATATGTAATAATCTTAAAGCCTTGTTTAAAATGCACCACCTCGTTAAGCACAATAGCTAATGCAAGGGGCGGTATAACACCCAAAAGCAGCGACCAAAATACATACAAAACCGTGTTCCAAAGGGTTTTTAAAAACAATGTATCGGAAATTACATCCTTGAAGTTGTTAAGTCCTACAAACTCAACCATTCTGAAGCCCTTTGTATGAAACAACGAGGTAATCATGCCCCGAAAAATCGGATTCCAATGACAAAGAATAAGTGTAAAAACCATAGGAAGCAGCAAAAGCCACATCAGCGACTGATTTCTTGCTTCAACAAGCCGACTTCCCAACTTTTTGTATGGCGCCTTAGATTGTTTTTTTATAACTGTCTTGTTTTCCATTTTTCCTCCTTCTTTCCTTAGTTGTCTTTGACTTTTGTGCATTGACAGGGCAAAATACCCTGCCAATGCTTTATAAACTTAAAAAGTCAATTACTCTTTATCAAGGAAATTCTTCTGGAAGTCATCCTGAACCTTTGTCAGTACTGCTTTGCAATCTGCGTCCTTGTTGAGTACAACCTCCTGAAGAGCTGTATCCAATGCTGCATAAAGCTGCTGTGTGCAGCGTTCAGGCTCGAATTTGTATGCAACGCCCTTGCCCTCTGTATAATCCTCAAAGAATTTGGGGTCTACGCTGATATATGGAGCCATAGCTTCCTGCTCTGCTTTAATTCTGTCTTCGTTCATCCAAAGATTTGCTGTTCTGATACCGATAATATGACCTTTTTCGGAACGAATACCATAAGATTTCTTTAACTGTTCCTTGGTCTCATCTGAAACTGTGGGGCCCTGACCTGTCATATCCAACCATTCAAAGCACATTTCAACCTGTTCGTCTGTGCCGCTGAACATCCAGATATTTGCACCGACCTGTGAAAATCTTCCGGCGGGGCCTGCAGGCATTTTTGACATTGCAACGTTATCTGCCTTTAAACCGTACTGCTCTATGTAATAGTCAAGCATATTTTCCTGAGTGATAATCATACCTACATCGCCCATAGAAAGCATTCTGCCGCCAACCTGAATGTCTGCAAGAAGCTCATCCTGCAAAGCATTGTACTTCCATTTAAGGTCTTTAATGTACTGAAGAGCTGCTACGCCTTCATCGCTTGCAAATGTAGCTGTCCATTTTCCGTCCTTGTCCTGTTCCATAAATTCAGTGCCAAATGCCCACATAATGTTTATGAAGTGCCAGCCGCCCTGACCGCCCTTTGTAGCAATAGCAAGACCTGCTTTACCGGTTTTCTCTTTGATGGTTTGAGCGGTTTCTGCAAGCTCCTGCCATGTCTGGGGGAACTTGGGCACACCGTTTTCGTCAAGAAGGTCTGCCTTGCGGAACACGTCAATGTTATACGCAATACCCATATCATAAAGTGAGCCGTCTTTAACAAGTGCATAGTACTTGCCGTCTCTCATATAGAGATTTCCGTACTTTTCGTTGTTGAGCATTTTGTCGTAGCCGTACTTTTTAACCATTGCGGTGATGTCTGTTGCATAGCCGTTGTCTACAATGTTGTTTACCTCTGTGGGAGATGTGTAGTACATTGTAGGAAGGTCACCGCCCTCGGCTTTGGTCATATAGTTTTTGAGATCAAATGACCAGCCGTCAGCATCAACTATAACACCGGGATGCGCTGCCTCAAACTTTGCTTTGTTCTCCTGAAACAAGTCATAAGTTTTTGCATTTTTGTCGTTCTTTACCGTGGGTGTACCGCCTATTGAGATGTGGAGGTTGCCCTCTGCATCTCTGCCGTCGCCCTGACCAACCTTTGTTCCTACGCAGCCTGTTAATACAAGGGCAAGTGCCAATATCAGGCTAAGTACCTTTACTGTTTTTTTCATTTTCCTTCCTTCTTTCTTTTTATATTTTAAAATTTTAATGTATACGCTTTAATATCAATGTTACCGTCGCCACACCTGTTAAATTCAACTGTCTTTTCCTCACCGGGAAGAAGCGAGAAATAATCATCCGAGAATACACTTTCTGCTTCAAGTTCAACTGCGTGAATATAAGATTTTGCTTTTACATTTATCTGAGTGTCGCAAATCTTTACAACTTCAAGCTCAGAAGTGCAGTCTTCAATATTCAGGTCGCCCTGCTTATAGAATGCTCTGTCTGTATTGCCGGCATTATCTTTAACTTCAAAAATCAATATTTCATCAGAGTTGATTTTATCAGCACTAATCTTAAACGCAACTGAAGAGGTGTTTTCTAAAATGCTTACTTCGTCTTCAAGTAAAGTCATAAAGTCCTTTAAGTTTTTAGAGAGCTTTATCGCTCTGCACTTAACCGTCTGTGCGTTGGAATCGTTGCAAATATAAAGGTTATATTCTTCATTTTCGCGGTCAATGCTTGCTATAACAGGTTTTGCCGCACGTTTAAATGAATAATAAGACGCCTTGGGCTGACAGTAATAGTCAATAAATGACCAGCCACCTGCTGCCGGCCAGCAGTCATTCAGCATCCAGAACACAATGCCTGACGAGAACCATTTCTCACGTCTTACCTGTTCCACGCAAAATCTTACCCATTCATACTGTATGTATTTGTACTTAAAAAGTCTGTCTTTGGGGTCTTTGAAGTCGCCTAAAATCTTCTCTGCCATATCAGACATATAGTCAAAAAGCTCTTTCATGCAGGGATTTGTCTTGGTGTGATAAAGCCACATCTTCTTATCATCGCCATATATATCCTCATCCGACATAAACTTTTTAAGGCTTGGTAGCGAACACACACCCATTGACGGCTCTTCTGCGATAAATCTTGCACGAAATTCCTTGTACTTGTCCTTGTAATCCGTCATATCGCTGTTGTCAATGTATCTTAGCCAATACGAAAGGAAGTTGGTATTGTGTGAGGTTCCCGCTGTAACAGAAGCATATAAATTTCCGCCGTACGGACTTGACGGAAAGAACTCGCGATAGGGGTCACGCTTGTATATCACAGGTGCAATTGCTTTAAATGCACTGTTTCTGCCAGTATAGTCCACATCTGTGTCGCAACCCTTGCAGGCATTTTCGTTGTCGCCGCTCCACCATACAAGACAGGTTTTGTTTCTGAGCTTTTTGGCTGCAAATTCCGCCTCTTTTTTCAGGTGATTTAAGAACCATTGTTCTTTTTCAGGATATGTAGCACAAGCCATCAGAAAGTCCTGTGTAACCATAATGCCCAGCCTCGAACATTCGTTGTAGAAATGGTCGGTTTCAAAATCTCCGCCGCCCCATACTCTTATCATGTTTACGCCTGCGTCCCTGGCGAGTGTGAGAATTTTTGTTATCTTTTGGTCGGTACTGCCCTGAGCATAAGGCTCGCAGGGTACCCAGTTGCCGCCCTTACACATAATCTTCTTGCCGTTGATTTTTAAAATAAATCCTGAAAATTCTGTGTTTTTATCAAATTCGTGAGAACGCTCCGCCTTTTTGATTTCAAGGCATTTATTATAAAACTCACTGCCCTCATTGTCAGGAAGCTGCATAACCTTTACAGTTCTTATACCGAAGGATTCTTCAAACAGAACCCTCTCGCCGCATCTGATAACAATTCGATAAAGAGGCTGCTTTCCGTAACCTGCAGGATACCAGAGCTTTGGTTCGGAAATATCAAAGCTCATCCGCATAAATTCTTCCTCATAGTACTTGGAACGTTTGGTGACAAGCTCTCCTTCGGGAGAATAAATCTCGAAATCTATTTTTCCTCCTGACTTGAAGTCTTCAAAATCAATATCAACACCGATTTGTGCAGACTCCTCGTCTATGCCCTTTGTATATACATAGGCATCCGAGATTTTGATACCCTCATCGACATGTTCAAGATATACATCCTGCGATATACCACAGGTAACAAATCTCATCGTCCAGTCCCAGCCGTAGGTACATTGTATTCTTCTTGTGTTCATGCGTTCTGCAGTAAATGCCGCTTCACGCTGAACTCTTCCACGCACCGCCATAATAGGGGAATAAAATCTTACTTGAAGTACGTTTTCTCCCTCACACAAAATACTCGAAACATCAAATATATAATCGATAAAGTTATTCTCACAGTATCCCAAATGTACGGAATTTAAATAGATGTCGCAATATGTATCGAGCTTTTTAAATACAAGATTTATTTTGCCTGAAACTGAATCCCTATCAAACTTTTTTGTATATATCCAGTCATAGTTTTCATACTTTTGATACTGCTCTGCGTTATCCCGGTAAAAAATATCCACCGAGCCTTTGCCCTCAAATCTTAACAAATCATTCAGGGCGCTGCCGGGCACTGTTCCCGAAAAGTCAATTTTTGCTCCTTCGGGGGCAATTCCTTCGACCTGCCATTTGCCGTTTAAACTGATTTTGCCCATTCTTTGTCCGTTCCTTTCTGCATTTACATAACTTATAAACTTTTAGTCACACATTTTTATATAATAATCCTAACATAATGGCGTTTTTTTGTCTTACCAGATATATTTTAGAACATTCCATTTTTTAATCTTCTTTAGGATTTTTCTGAATTTTTTAGTTATTTTGTATGATTTTTCCTTGTTAAAAAAGCAACAACGAGGGCAAAATGTGCAAATTTCACCCTCGTTTTAGTTAATTGTTATTCTGATTTTCGGAGCTTTGCCTCATTTCTGACGGCGACATTCCAAATTCCTTTTTAAAATCACGCATAAACGTAGACATAGCATTAAACCCTGCCAGCTCGCATATCTCTATTATCTTCTTATCGGTGGTTGCCAAAAGCTCTACAGCACGATTAAGACGCACCTTGCGGATATATGAAAAAATTGTTACGCCTGTGTTCTTTTTGAAGAAGGTACACAGATATTCCTTGCTCACATAAAAATTTTTTGCAATATTTGTTATAGATAAATCCGAGCTTAGATTTTCCTGAATATACGTAATTATTTCACGAAGCCGGATATTTGTTTGTGAGCATTTTTCGGAAATGTCCTTTTCAACACGTTCAAGGATAAACAACATCAGCGCACAGGTAAGGTGCAGCTTTGAAAGCTCATTTATAACATCATTGCTGTTTTCGCGTTCCTCAATCATCAGGTACATTTCTTTTGCCTTTTTAAAATCCTCATTACTAAGATGTGTTATTATATTTCCGTCAACCAGCATCATCATTTTGGCTATATCATCAGGAAGCAGTCCCGGCGGAACCTCAACTGCAAGATGCAACGCCCTTTCCTTTAGCTGCAGCTCATGGAAATCTGTAAGTCGCATTATAAAAATATCCCTTGCTGTCTCTTCATAGACTTCGTTGTTTATAATGTGAGTTCCTCTACCGTTTTCAACAAGCTCAATCTCATAATAAGTATGCCAATGCGGCGCCTTGCCTATAACCTCTTTTCTTACGCATGATATGACCCCTTTACCCATGGTAAAATCAATAAGCTCTATATTTTTTAACATAAAACCAACACCTCTCGTGCAGCATTGTATTTTGTTTGCTTATAATTTGGTCAGACTTACAACTTTTTTGCAATTTTATATTTTAATTGTAACATACCTTTTTTGCCTTGTCTTACATTTCCTATTGATAATATGTCCATTTTTTAATGTATTTTTCCATAATTGTTCTTATATTTTCACATTTTTACTTTTACAATATACGTTAAAATTATTAAAAACAAAACCAACGGAGAGATTTGCTGCGGTAATTCTCCGTCGGTTCTTACAAGTTTTTTATTATTTTTTGTTAATATGTTCCTTCTGTGTCTGCTACTTTCTGAACTATATTGCTTTTATCCACCTTAGAATTTTTTATCTTGTCCTGCAAAATTCTGTAAAAATCATCATGGGGAAAATTTTTCACATCAACCGTTGTATCTGTCCACGCAGAATAGTGTATTGCATTTGATATTGTAAGTCCGTTTATTCCCTCAACTCCGGGTGCAAGAAGTGCTGTACCATTAATTAAAGCATTGGTAACATCCTTAAAAATGCCAACGTGCTGTTCACCTGTACCGCTGACAGGAATTTCACATTTCCAGCATTCAGGAGTACCGAATATATTCTGAGTTGTCTTTTCAAACTCTCTTTCCGATACAACATTTCTGTAAAATACCATTTTCCCGTCCTCAACAATAATCTTACCCATATCACACGCAATTTCAAGCCTGTTTGTTCCCGGTGCTTCGCCTGTAGAGGTTATATATGTACCTGTTGTTCCGTTTTCGTATTCCATGTATGCTGTTACATCATCTTCCACCTCAATATTATGGTACTTACCAAACGATACAAAAGACCTGATTTTGTCAGGCATACCAAACATCCATTGCCAAAGGTCAAGCTGATGTGGATTTTGATTTATCAAAGCTCCTCCGCCCTCCGTCTTCCATGTAGAACGCCAGCTGCCGCTGTCGTGATAACACTGGGGACGGTACCAGTCTGTAATAACCCAAGAAATCCTCTTGATATGTCCCAGCTCGCCGCTTTGTACCATTGAGCGAATTTTCCGGTACATAGGATTGGTTCTTTGGTTATACATAATTCCAAAAAGCTTTCCTGACCTTTCTGCGGCTTCGTTCATTTCACGAACCTGCTTTGTGTATACGCCTGCAGGCTTTTCTGTGATTACATTAAGTCCATATTCAAATGCTTCAATAGCCAGAGATGGGTGGTCGTAATGAGGAACTGCTATAATAACCACATCGCAAAGTCCGCTTTTATAAAGTTCTGTTGCTGTGCTGAATGCAGGAACATCCGGAAACTTCTCCTTAGCAGCTTTAACCCTTTCAGGCGCAATATCGCAAATTGCGCCCAACACCATTTTGGGAACCTTTCCCTCTGAGATATTGTTTGCATGTGCTGTCCCCATGTTACCAAAACCCACTATACCCAGTCTTACTTTTTCCATAACTTTCACCTCTTAATTAGTGTATTTTATCTAAAATTTTGTTAAGTTCATTAAACGCAAGCGAAAATGTTCCCTCTCCGCTTTTAGGCAGCTTTAGCATCTTGTCATCAAGCTCTAATGAAACCAAGCCTTCAAAGCTTCCCAAATGTGGTTCAAGACTTAAAAAACCTTGGTAGCCGTTTGCATAAAGGTCTTTCAGTATTTCCTCTATGCAGCCTTGACCTTGACCTGCAGGAACAATTTCTTCACCACACGCATCTTTTATATGCATATATTTAATATAAGGCATCATTATTTGATAGGCATCAGGATACGTTTTCTGGCCTACCTGAACGAAATTGGCAGGGTCAAATACAGCCCGAAGATTAGGCGAATTAACGGTTTCAAAAACATCTGCGCATCTTTGTGCCGTATCTCCATAGATATCCTTTTCGTTCTCATGTAAAAGAATAACATCATTTTCCTCTGCAAGCTTTGTCATCACTTTCATTCTTCTCATAACTTCATCACGAAAGTTCTCCGCTTTTTCACCTTGCGGAATAAAAAAGCTGAATACTCTTATGTATCGGCAATCAAGTTCCTTTGCAATATAAATGACCCTTTTCAGTTTGTCTATATGTGATTCAAAATCATCACAAATACTTATTTTTCCTATGGGTGAACCTATTGATGAAGCTTTTATGCCAAAATTCAGCATTTCCTGTTTAAGCTGCACAAGTTGCTCATCCGAAATATCCGCTATATTTGTACCATTAATGCCACGAGGTTCAAAATACTCTATGCCAAGTTTTTTCAGCACCCGAAACTGAACGTTTATATTGGAATCTATCTCATCTGAAAAACCGCTTATTTTTATATTTTCCATTTTTACACCCCACTTCTCACATAATTAATTAAATTGTACCATATTTGTCCGGCTGTGTCTTACAAGTTAAACTAATTATCTTTTAATATTTTAATGTATTTTTATAAACAAAATGCAATTGTGTTAATATTCGGAAACATAATACCTCAAAAATGTAAGACCGATTATAAATAATGTGATATAATTTAACAAACAAATTATAAGGATGTGTACGTATGCTGCTTTCAAAAAAATTTATAATAGCAAACAATAAATTCAGCCGTTTCAGCGAATTTGTTCCTGCTCCTTACTTCAGAAAAGAATTTAGCCTTGACTTTAAGCCCGAAAGCGCAGAAATCACCATCTGCGGTCTGGGATTTTATGAATTATATATAAACGGCAAAAACATAACAAAAGGACCTCTTGCGCCCTATATAAGCAATCCCGATGATTTATATTATTATGACCACTATGATATATCAAGCTTGCTTTGTCAAGGCGTTAATGTAATAGGCATAATCTTAGGAAATGGTTTCAGAAACTGCTACGGAGGCTTTATGTGGGATTTGGATAAAGTACCGGGATGCGGTCCTGTTACTTTGGCTGTTCACCTTGAGGCAAAAAGCGGTGAAAAATCTTTTTCCTTTGAAGCCGATGAAACCTTTAAGACACATCCGTCACCAATTCTTTATGACGACTTGCGCATGGGATACTGTTATGATTCAAGGCTTGAGATTCCCGACTGGAATATGCCCGGTTTTGATGACAGTCGGTGGCAAAATGCACTTTTAGCCGAAGCACCAACCGGCATCGCAAAGCTTTGCTGTGTTGAGCCTATCGTTGTGACACATGAACTAAAAGCCGTCAGTATTAAACACTACGACCGTCTTGCCTTTGCCCACGACAAACACATTGAAGGGCTTTTGCCTATTGAAAATTCTTTCAGAAACAATGTTTATGTCTATGACTTTGGCATAAATTCTGCGGGAGTTACACGCATTAAAATAAACGGCAAGCCCGGTCAAAAAATAACCATTCGCCACGCCGAGCACACAATAAGAGGCGAATTTTCAGTTAACACTACGGTTTTCCAACGTAAAAACAACCTTGAATTTGACCAAAGGTATCGTGATTTTGGTCAGACAGACGTATTTATATGTAAGGGCGGCGAAGAAACCTTTATCCCGAAATTCAAATATGATGGTTTTCGCTATGCTTATATAGAAGGATTAGATGAAGAACAAGCAACCGAAGATGCCATTGTTTTTATGGTTATGAACTCTGACATAAAGTCACGCGGAGAATTCTGTTGTTCCGACAAAATAATAAACGCCCTTCAAACATGTACCCGCAACGCCGATTTAGCAAATTTTTATTACTTCCCCACTGATTGCCCGCACAGAGAAAAAAACGGCTGGACTGCAGACGCTTGGATGTCGGCAGAGCAGATGCTTTTAAACTTTACCGTTGAAAAAAGCCTTAAAGAATGGATGGTTAATGTTGCCTGTGCTCAGCGTGACGACGGTGCTCTTCCGGGAATTGTACCCACAAGAGGCTGGGGTTTTGAATGGGGTAACGGTCCTGTATGGGACTCGGTATGCGTTGAAGTTCCTTATGCGGTTTACAAATACACCGGAGACAAAAGTATAATAAAACAAAGCACCGATTTGATTATGAAATATCTTAAATATATGGTATCAACGCAGGACAAAAACGGACTTACCGTTTGGGGGCTTGGGGATTGGTGCGACCCGTTTGTGAGAGAAAACGGTGAGATTGCTTCTCCTTTGGAGGTTACTGCAAGCATAGCTGCATATAACATTGCAATAAAAGCAGAATTTTTGTTTAGCCAAATTAGCTTAGCCGAAGAAAGTGAATATGCACACAGATTTGCAGCAAAAATGCGAAAAAGCATAAGAGAGCATCTTATAGACTATAATACCATGACCGTAAAGGGCGATTGTCAGACATCGCAGGCTTTGGCTTTAGCAATGGGAATATTTAACCCAAACGAAAAAGAACATGCTCAAAACCGTCTTTTAGAAATAATCCACCGCGATGGCGATATAAATACATGTGGAGTTTTTGGCATTAGATATATATACCATGTACTGTCAGAAATGGGCGAAGCAGACCTTGCTCATAAAATCATTACCTCAAAATCCCGTACGTGCTACGGCCACTGGATTGAAAAAGGGGCAACTGCACTTTGTGAAAGCTTTGAAGATTTTGACTCGCCCTATGTAAACTCACGAAATCATCATTTCTTCGGAGACATATCAAGTTGGTTTATTCAGGAGATTGCAGGTCTTAAGCCCAATCCTGATGCTGACGACATTTCTTGCTTTGAAATTTCTCCAAGCTTTGTAAAAGCCATTGACTTTGCAAAAGCAAGCTTTGCATCCGAATACGGAAAAGTTTTTGTGCATTGGGAAAAACAGCAAAATGAAAATATAATGCTTAGTGTTGAAATTCCCAGAGGTATCCACGGAAAAATTGTCTTGCCAAGAGGCTATCGCTTTGCCGATGCCGGCACAACAAATAATTTGAAATGCGGCTTACATCAATACGAAATTGCTTTGATATAATAAATACCCCCATTATGATATGCACCCCAAAAGTTGGACACTTTTGGAGGTGCATATTTTTTATGAGCAAAACAGGAAGAAAAAACAGGATATACTCGCCAGAATTCAAAATATCTGTTATAATGGATATGCGAGAACACTTTTTAGCATAT
>JAFYXN010000022.1 GCA_017546145.1 Clostridia bacterium | reverse complement strand
TTTTGGCGGACAGGGTGGGATTCGAACCCACGTGCCGGATTGAATACCGACAAACTGATTTCGAGTCAGCCCCGTTATGACCACTTCGATACCTGTCCGTGTGTATGTTTGAACTCCGATTTGACGGAGAAAAAACTGAGCAAATTATAAAATTTTGTTAGAAAAATGTTAGAAATGGCTAGAAAAACCGCTAGATAAGGGTGTAAAAACAAGGTTTGAACCTCGCTTAAACCCGCACGGTTAAGCCATTTGTAAGGGTACAGTTACAGTGTAACCGAGGGGATTTCGAGTCGCGTCCGTTATGTCCCGTCATGGTGGAAAAACATTTATAATAGTGGCGGAGCGGAAGGCTCCGCCGTTTTGTTTTAGTCGTTGTATCTTGCAGTGGGGTTATAGCTCTGAAGAATTGAAATGTTGTCAAGAGCTTTGCCTGTACCAAGCGCAACGCAAGATTCTGCTTCGTCGGCGATAATGGTGCGGATGCCTGTTTCTGATTCAATAAGCTTATCCATACCGTATACCAAAGCGCCGCCGCCTGTTAAAATTATGCCGCGCGCGCTGATGTCGCCGATAAGTTCGGGGGGAGTTCTTTCAAGAACTGCCTTGATTGCCTCGATTATCTCTCCTGAAGTTTCGCTAAGTGCTTCAAGCATTTCAAGCGAGCTTACTGTAATAGTTTTTGGAAGCCCTGAAACAAGACTTCTGCCGCGCACGTCCATGGTAAGGTTTTCGTCGCGTCTGTATACGCATCCAATGTTTATTTTAAGGTCTTCGGCGGTTCTTTCGCCTATAAGAACATTATATTTTTTTCTGATATATCTAACGATTGATTCGTTGAACTTGTCACCTGCCACCTTGATAGACTGGCTTGTAACAATTCCGCCAAGCGAAATTACAGCAACGTCTGATGTACCACCGCCCATGTCAACTATCATTGAACCGTAGGGCTGTGAAATATCAATGCCAACACCGATTGCAGCAGCCAAAGGCTCTTCAATAAGATGAACCTTGCTTGCACCTGCCTGAAGACCGGCATCGATAACAGCGCGCTCTTCAACTTCGGTAACGCCGCTGGGTACGCAAATAATAACGCGCGGCTTAAAGATGCTGCGCTTTGTAACCTTGCCCAAGAAGTACTTAATCATTCTTTCGGTGGTATTGTAATCTGAAATTACACCGTCGCGAAGCGGGCGGATGGCTACAATGTTTCCGGGAGTTCTGCCCAGCATTCTCTGAGCTTCCTCGCCAACAGCATAAAGCTTGTTTGTGTTTTTGTCAACAGCAACAACTGATGGTTCTTTTGCAACAATTCCTTTGCCTTTGATGTAAACCAAAACCGAGGCTGTTCCCAAGTCAATTCCTATATCCTGTCCAAACATAATCAATCACCTTACCTTGCGTTTTTTACTAATACAATTATGTTGTTCCGAAATCTAAAGAAAATTCATTATTTCACAATAATCCGTATTCACACTTTATTATAATATACTATTTGGCAGTGATTGTCAAGAAAAACAGACGAACTTTCACAAGTTTTGAGGCAAGTTTGTCAGGCGTGGATGCAATACTGCGAAAATTACTATAAAATTCTGTTTGACAACAACTGTTGTGTTATATTTTTAACAAAAATTTAAATTCTTTAGCTGTTTTTGAAAAAATTTCTAAAAGATACTTGTAAAAGTGTGTCACTTTATGGTAAAATATATTGAATGAATTTTATCAGTGTAAAGGTATTCATTTGCGATGCCGGATTTTGCCGCATCGACAATGCTTTGATGCCTATTCGGAAAGGAGTAAAAAATGATTTATTCTTCAGAAGTAGAAAGAATGTGCGTTGTTAAAAAAGGCGCAAATCACGGTCCCGCACCCATACCGGAGGAAGGAAAATGGGTAAAATCAAAGGAAGTTTCAGACATTTCAGGTCTGACACACGGTGTTGGCTGGTGTGCTCCTCAGCAGGGTGCATGTAAGCTTACCCTCAATGTTAAAGACGGCATTATTCAGGAGGCTCTTGTTGAAACTCTTGGTTGCTCGGGTATGACACATTCAGCTGCTATGGCATCTGAAATTCTTCCCGGCAAGACAATTCTTGAAGCATTAAATACAGACCTTGTTTGTGATGCTATCAATACAGCAATGAGAGAGCTTTTCCTGCAGATTGTTTACGGAAGAACTCAGACAGCTTTTTCAGAAGGCGGTCTTCCTATCGGTGCAGGTCTTGAAGATCTTGGTAAGGGTCTTAGAAGCCAGGTTGGTACAATGTACGGAACACTTGCAAAGGGTTCAAGATACCTTGAAATGGCTGAAGGCTATGTTACAAAAATTGCTCTTGACGCAGATGACGAAATCATTGGTTATGAGTTTGTTCACCTCGGCAAGATGATGGATATGATTAAGGGCGGTATGGACGCAAATGAGGCTATGCAGAAGGCTATGGGTACATACGGCAGAGTTTCGGATGCAGTCAAGATGATTGACCCCAGACACGAATAAGGAGGTATTAGACAATGGCTTTATTTGAAAGTTATGAAAGAAGAATTGATACAATAAACAAAGTTCTGAATGCAAACGGCATTGCATCAATTGAAGAAGCAAAAGCTATTTGTGACGAAAAGGGCATTGACCCTTATGGAATCGTTAAAGGTATTCAGCCTATTGCGTTTGAAAATGCAGGCTGGGCTTATGTTGTAGGTGCTGCTCTTGCAATCAAGAGAGGCGTAAAGACTGCTGCAGAAGCTGCAAAGGTTATCGGTGAAGGTCTTCAGGCTTTCTGTATTCCAGGCTCTGTTGCTGACGACAGAAAGGTTGGTCTTGGCCACGGAAACCTCGGCGCAATGCTCCTCAGCGAGGATACAAAGTGCTTTGCATTTCTTGCAGGACACGAATCATTTGCTGCAGCAGAGGGTGCTATCGGTATTGCACGCAGTGCAAACAAAGTTCGTAAAGAACCACTTCGCGTTATTCTTAACGGACTTGGCAAGGATGCAGCGCTTATTATTTCAAGAATCAATGGATTTACCTATGTTCAGACCGAATTTGACTATGCAACAGGCGAAGTAAAGGTTGTTCGTGAAAAGGCATATTCAAACGGCGAGAGAGCAAAGGTTCGTTGCTATGGCTCGGATGATGTTCGTGAAGGCGTTGCAATCATGCACCTTGAGGGCGTTGACGTATCTATCACAGGTAACTCAACCAACCCCACAAGATTCCAGCATCCTGTTGCAGGCACATACAAAAAGGAATGTGTTGAGCAGGGCAAAAAGTACTTCTCAGTTGCATCAGGCGGTGGTACAGGACGTACATTGCATCCTGATAACATGGCTGCAGGTCCTGCATCTTATGGCATGACAGATACAATGGGACGTATGCACTCAGATGCTCAGTTTGCAGGTTCTTCATCAGTTCCCGCTCACGTTGAAATGATGGGTCTCCTCGGCGCTGGTAACAACCCGATGGTTGGTATGACTGTTGCTGTTGCTGTTGCAATCGAAGAGGCAATGAAATAATTTTGTGTCATTTCATTTTGAAATTGAATGCAAACAAAACCCTTGCAATTTTCATTGCAAGGGTTTTTTGATGTGTTAAAGTTAAATTTTTACAAGGGGAGCGCCCCTTGCACCCTTTTTTTAAGGGGACTTGTCCCCTTACACCTCTTTTTATATTTATTTAAAGGGGGCGTCATCAGCAACGCCCCCTTAACCCCCTGCCGCGCCCGATTCACGGCTCAGGTGCATGTAATACTCAAATTGTCTGCGGTATCGAACATTCGGATACTCAGACTTTCTGAGTGCCTCATTAAATCGGTGGTGCCTGCAGCGGAAATTGATCGCACCACCGATTTTCGATCTCCTAGCCATTTTTCGAAACATCCACCAATCACCGTTCATAAGGCGGTTTTTTAGCCCAGCTTCGCAGGTCTTCTAAAGACCCTTAAGGAATACCCCATAAAATATTCCGCGTTAAGGAGAGCCGAGAGATAGCTGTTTGCAAAGCTTGGAGAAAGGCGCAAAAATCGGCGTCACATCAGTTTCCTTTGCTGGTGACGCCGATTTAATAAGTGCAAACAATAGGTTTGTTTATCCGAATGCTTGTGCCTTGGGACAAGCTGAGCAATTACAGATTTCCAAGGCTTGAACAGCGGGAATGGGGGTTCAAGGGGAACGCCCATTGAAGATAAAATTTTAAAATCAAAGCTGTTTTGGATTGTCGGTAAGTCCAAGAATGTAGTCGGTGCTTACGTTGTATCTTTCTGAAAGTTTTATAAGATGTTCTAACGGAAGATTCTGAAAACCTCTCTCGTATCGTGAATATACGGTTTGCTGTATGCCAAGAAATTCAGCAATTTCTGATTGCTTTAGGTCGTGGTCTTCTCTTAAATCTTTCAATCTTCTGAAATACAAACCGATTCACCTCCGAATAGTATTTATAAGTACTTGTGTTGACTTTAACACATCTTTATGATAAACTGAAAATATAGAACTTATGAGTACTAAAGGAGTATAACTATGACCATAAAAACAGAACTTATAAAAAGCAGTATTGCAGAAATGGTGTGCGGAAGAATAAGTGATTTTGGTATTGATGAGAGCAAGGTCGCTGATTCAAGGGCAATTCAGGTGCTTGCTGAAATTCAACAGATTTTGCACCAAGATGCGCTTGATGATTTTGAAATGATAGAAGAAATTGTTTTAATATTTGAAAAATACAACCTTGATGCCGGAGTTTGCCATGACTTTTAAAAAAGGCATAAATATGAACGCTGATAACTTTGCAAAAATCACCAAACAGGCAAGTTATTCCATTGACAGGACAAATACTCTTGTGATAAACTGATAACCAGAATATATTTGGAGTTGATACATAAAAATGGAACGAAAAAGCGGAGTGCTTATGCACATTTCTACACTTTGGGGTGATTATTCCTGCGGAAGCTTTGGAAAAGAGGCAAAAGAGTTCATTGATTTTTTGGCAGAGTGCGGATTTTCGTATTGGCAGGTCTTGCCCTTTTGCCCTGCAGACGAATACAATTCGCCGTACAAGTCATATTCAACCTTTGCCGGAAACCCTTATTTTGTTGACTTGCTTTTGCTTTTTGAAGAGGGTCTTATAACAAGGGAAGAGCTTGATGCGGCAAGACAGCAAAGTCCGTATTTGTGCGAGTTTAATCGGCTAAATGAAGAACGCTTTGAACTTTTGATAAAGGCGTCAAAGCGGGTTAAAGCTCCTGAAAAAATTGAAGAATACATATCAGAAAGACCGTATATTGCAGATTTTTGCGAGTTTATGACGCAAAAAGCCCTAAACGGACAAAAGGCATGGTGGGAATGGACAATTGCAACAACAGATGCAGATGTTCTTTTTATGTGGAAGTTTATCCAGTACAAGTTTTTTACACAGTGGGCAGAGGTTAAGGCTTATGCCAACAAAAAGGGCATAAAGCTTATTGGTGATATTCCGTTTTATGTTGCAATGGACAGCGCAGATGTGTGGAAAAACAAGAGCCAGTTTATGATAGATGAAAAGAATGTTCCGTATGCAGTTGCGGGTGTGCCGCCCGACTATTTTTGTGAGGACGGACAGCTTTGGGGCAACCCCATTTACAACTGGGACGAAATGAAGAAGAACGATTATGAATGGTGGACTGCTCGTATAAAGGCGATGCTTGAGCTTTTTGACGGAGTGAGGATTGACCATTTTCGTGCTATTGAGTCCTTTTGGGCAGTTCCGTATGGCGAAAAAACTGCAAAAGGCGGCAAGTGGATAAAGGGTCCGGGCGTGGAGCTTGTTTCAAAAATTAAGAATGCAGCAGGTGAAAAGCTAATTATTGCCGAAGACCTTGGCGATATTACCGAAGAAGTAAATGAGCTTGTAGAGCAAAGCGGATTTCCGGGTATGAGGGTTTTTCAGTTTGGGTTTATGGGCGGCGATTCCACGCACAAGCCGCATCACTATAAAAATAACTGCATTGCATATTCAGGTACGCATGATAACAATACCCTGTTGGGCTTTTTGTGGGAGCTTTCTGAAAGCAACCGCCGTGAAATGCTTGAATACTGCGGATATACCGATGCTGATTGGAACCGCGGCTATGATGCGATGCTCAGGACGATTTACCAAAGCAGCGCAGGAATTGTAATTCTTCCAATTCAGGATTTGCTTGGGTATGGTGCAGATACCAGGCTGAATACTCCGGGCAGAGCTGATGGAAACTGGTGTTTCAGAATTACAAAGGAACAGCTTTGCAGTATTGATAAAGAAAAATTTAAAAGACTTAATATATTATATAATAGGTAAAAATTAAAACGAGAGTTTTGACAAACAGAATCGGCAGGGAGAGGTTAATTTTCCTTGCCGATATTTGTTTCATCAGGTCGGCTAAAATTTAAACATTATATTAAAATTCAAAAATGGCTTGAAATTTTTATACATCTGTGTTAAAATAACATATAAGTATGAAGTTCTAATTGCTGCTTTGCGGGGAAGGGTATGGTTTATGCGTAGGTTTTTTACTGAACCTGAGAATATAAACGACGATGTTGCGTGTATATTTGAGGACTCAAAGCATATTGAAAAGGTTCTCCGGATGAAGTGCGGCGATGAAATTCTTGTTTTTGACGGAACAGGATATGAATATACTGCAAGGCTTATTTCAATTGATAAAAACCAATGCCGTGCTGAGATACTAAACAAGCAGGTTTCTCTTTCAGAGCCAAATGTAAAGGTGACTTTGTTTCAGGGACTTCCCAAGTCCGGAAAGATGGAGCTGATTGTGCAAAAAGCGGTAGAGCTTGGCGTTTGTCGGATTGTTCCGGTTATTATGGACAGATGTGTTACCAAAATCGCAAATCATGAGGCAGGCGTTGAAAAGGCAAAACGCTGGAACAAGGTTTCGGTTGAGGCGGCAAAACAGTGCGGCAGAGGCTTGGTGCCCGAGGTTTTGGCTCCGGTGGCGTTTAAAGACGCCGTTTCAATGATGGCAAAGCTGCAGTTGCCACTGATGCCGTATGAGGTTTTGGGGCATGAAGGCAGATGTGACCTTAAGATGGTGCTTGGTGAAAAGCGGGATGCAGAAACCTTTGGCATTCTGGTTGGCCCTGAGGGCGGCTTTTCTGAAGAAGAGGCGGCATACGCACAAGACAATGGTATTTGCGCGGTGGGACTTGGCAGAAGAATTTTAAGAACAGAAACGGTAGCAAGTGCACTTATTCCTGTTATTATGTATGACAGGGGAGAGTTTTAAGTATATTAAGGAAGGATATGGTCTTTGATATGGTAGCTAAGGCAAATCAGGAAATTAAAAGAGAAAGAAACCGCGCAAAAAGAGCGCAGATAGATAAAGCAACAAATGGTTATATGATAAATCTTGCATGGGGAGTTTTGGTTATAATTCTTCTCAGATTTGTTGAAACAGGGTATTCAGGCAATATGGTTCTTTCGATGCCTGTAATTCTTAAGACAATGGCAGGGATTTTTGCAGCAGCTGCAGTTGGACTTTTTGTTTGCGGCAAGCTTAAGGTTTTGGACAAAGCCTGCACCTTCTATAAGTATTGTGCTTTTGCTGCTGTTTTGGCACTTGGTTCACTTTGGATTGGATTCTTTGCACAGATAAGAAACATCCTTGGCGGAATAAACGAATCACTGCTTTTGGTTGATTCAAGATGGTGGGTTTCAAGAGGCCCGATAGTTTTGGTGGCTGCATATCTTGTTATTACTCTTATCTGGACAGCAATCAAAGTGGCAAAGCTTGAAAAAGGAAAATAAAGATAAGATAATTTAAAAGCGGTTTATCCATTGGATAAACCGCTTTTTTGTATAATAGGAAATTTGATGCACGTGCATAATTTTGGGCTTTGCCGAAATGCACGTGGACAAACAAAGCGTTAATGCTGCGACCGGCTTCTGCGGCGAGCGACGAAGCTGTTGTTTTGTTCCATGGTATGTTTATTTTGATGTGTGAAATGAAACATAATACTCATCATAAAGCATATCGTGGGTTGCACTGGACATATTCCACCCGAACAAGTCTTCAAAAAGACTTCTTCCAACATAGGTGGTGCCGTTCTTTATAATAACCTTTGGAACCTTGTGCGACGTATTATCGGTGTAAGCCAATTCTGAGTTTTCGGTCAGCTTCAAATGGGTAAAACCGTCAAAGTGCTTGCAGTTTACATTTATAATACCATTTTCATAGGATAGGTGCACTGTGTCGCCGTATGCATCTTCGAGTAATGCTCTTAGCGGAACGTAAATCTCTCCGTTGATTACAGGAAGCTCGTTGGTGTATGTAGAGGTGTAAAAATATGGATAAACCTCTTCATCGTCACCATACTCCGGCTCGGTGTATTCCGGCATCATATCCATTACAGAGAATGAGTTCTGCTGGTTAAGTACAGGGAAATCAACCCTTGTACTGCCAATCTTTGTAATTTTTATATTTGATTTAATCATAAAATCAAGTATTCCTGAAGACTGGTAATCCCATTCGCCGCCTGATGCCGTTACAATGTCCGGAATATTAATGGAAACATCTGCAGTCAGGGCTATATTTGAAATTTTGCCTGAAACAAGAGAGTATTTATAAGTTATTCCCTTGTCACCAAGAAGCTGTATGTTGCCAAGCTTTGGCGTTTCGCTGTATATATCAGTGTTGACATATTCGGGCAGTGTCGGGGATATTTGATTTGACATGAATGTTATATACTCGTTTATAATATCAATAAGTGCATTGTTGTCAAATTTTACGGTGCAGACACTGCCGGATAGCTTGATGTCGGCGTGTTCTTCAAGCAGCTTTGCAGAAAATTCTTTTGTAGCATCAACAAATTCTGAACTAAATATTGATTCAATATAATTGAAAAACTGTACCTTTGCTACCTCATCGGGCAGCATATCAAAAACATTAATAATCATATACTTGTTCAAAAATGGTGCTGAGTAGATTATTTCAAATACAGGGATTTGTGCATCAAGGTCAAGCTTTATCCACATACCCAGCTTTGAATCTGCTGAAACCGTCAGATTAGGGTTCACGGTAACGCTTTTTTGTGATGTTGCGCAAAGACCGATTTCTGCCTTTCGCAGGTCTTTGCTTGCATTTGCCTGAAGCTGCATTTCCATTCCTTGAGACAAAATACTGCTAATGAGAGCTTTAATGTCAACAAAGTTTTCAATCTCATCAGGCATCTCAAGCTCTTTTAAAAGTGCAACAAGCTCGTCGGTGCTTTCAAACACAACAGAAAAGCTATAATCCGCTGAATAATTATTGTATTCTTCAAGCAAAAATTTGGGGACTGCTGCATTTGCACATATACTCGAAAATGCAAAGACAAAAATAAGGAGTAGTGCTGTTAGTTTTTTCATAGTTTTGACCTCCTTGGAGTTTGTTTATATTTACATTATAGCATATATACCATTAAATGGCAATATATTTATGGCGTGTCTGAATGCTCCTTGTACGATACATAAAAATTGACAAGCAGCAATGTCAGTACGGGCGCAAGTATCATTCCGGCAACGCCAAAGAACCTCAAACCGATGTATACGCTGATTAGCGTCAGAATAGGGTGAATACCAATCTGGCGGCTGACGACCTTGGGCTCTGCTATTTGTCGGAACACAAACACAATACCCTGAATAATAAGAAGTGAAATAAACGAATACATATCTCCGTAAGCCAATGATGCAAGCGCCCATGGCAAAAGTATTACGGCGGTGCCAAGGAATGGGAGTGCGTCAACCAGACCGCAGACCAGACCCCAAAGGAGGGCATAGTCCTTGCCGATTATCCAAAGCGAAACTGTTATGATTACGGAGGTTAGTGCCATTAAAATGAGCTGTGCTTTTAAATATGAAGAAAAAGCGTGGGTCAGAAACCTTTTTGCAGTGGCAAGGTGAACTGAGATTTTTTTGGGAAAAAGCTCATGAAGAAAGTTTACAATAAGGTTGTAGTCCTTGGTAAAAAAGAATGTTCCAAGAATAAACATTATAAGAAAAAGTATTAAGTTTGGCAAGGTGGAAGCAAAGCTCTTTGCCGCGTTTAGTGCAGCATCTGTAACCTTTATGGACAACTCCTGTGAGTAGTCCTGAAAGTTTGAGGTGATTTTATCTATAAATACAGATACTTCAGGGGCAAGGCTCAGCTTAAAGCCGTTATATCTGTCAAGCAGGCCTGAAAGCTGACCCTTGAAGGAGTCAATTGCCGCAGGCAAAGTGGAAATTAAATTTTTTGCCTGAGAAAAAAGCTGAAACGACAGAGCCAGTACAATTCCTGTTCCGGCAGCTACTATAAGTGTGGAGATTATTGCAGAGCTGATTCCGCGGCTGAGATGCAGCTTTTTTTCTAATGTGCGCACAATGTGCTGGCATGGTGCCGCAACAATAAAGGCTGCTATGAACGGCGCAAAAATCTTTAATAAAAAAGGAAACAGGAACAGACCAAGGGCTATTCCTGCTAATATCAGTGTGTATTTTATAATTTGTTCTGTAGTCACCGCAAACACTCCTTTGCGGTAAGATTGGGACAAGTTATCTGCCTAAAAGCTTGTTCATAAGAGTGTAACCGTCCTTTACCACAATGCCTGTCTTTTTGGCTTCTGCCTCGGTATAGGAGGTATTCTTTTCATCGCCCGAATTACCGCTTCTGTATATTATATACGGCACAGGGTCAGAAGTATGCGTTCTGATTGCAAGAGGTGTGGGATGGTCGGGCATGATAAGCACCGAGTATTCCTCATTTTGCTCGTCAAGTGCTTTAAGAACAGGTGCAACAATTTTTTCGTCAATAAGCTCAATTGCTTTTACCTTGTTGTCAATCTCGTGCCTGTGTCCTGCTTCGTCCGGAGCTTCAAGGTGAATATATACAAAGTCTGCTCCGCCCTTGAGCGCATTGATAGCAGCCTCCGCCTTGCCGTCAAAGTTAGTATGCACATTTCCTGTTGCTCCTATAACATCAATTACATCAAGACCTGCACCTACGCCTATACCCTTGATAAGGTCAACTGCAGAAACAACGCTGCCGCGGATACCGTAAAGCTCGTCGTAGGTTGTGAGGTTGGGCTTGGTTCCGTTGCCCCAAATCCAGATTGAGTTTGCAGGACGAAGTCCGCGCTCCTTGCGCGCAATGTTTACGGGATGGTCTTTTAAAATTTCATAGCTCTTTTTCATAAGTGTTAAAAGAACGTCGTCCTTAGGCAGATATTCGGTTATCTTGCGGTCAGAAATATCGTGAGGTGGTGTCAATGAAAAGTCGTTTTTCTTATTGTGCCATACCATAAGGTGACGATAGCTTATTCCGCTGAAAAATTCGTATTCGTCAGTGCGGAGTGCTTCGTTAACTGCAGCAATAAGCTGGCTTGATTCCTCTGTGGTTATTTCGTCCGAGCTGTAGTCAATCATGGTTTTTTGTTCATAAGGCTCGTCTTCTGAAAGTGTAACCACGTTTGTGCGGAAGGTGGTATCGGTAAGCTCCAGATGCACACCCATTGAAAGTGCTTCAAGGGGTGAACGGCCTGTGTAATATTTCTGTGGGTCATAGCCGAATACGGCAAGGTTTGCAACATCGCTGCCGGGGGGGAGGTTGCCGGGGACAGTGGTCACCATACCCATCTCGCCTGAAGCGGCAAGCTTATCTATGTTTGGCTTTTTTGCAACTTCAAGCGGGGTTTTGTTGCCCAGCTCTGCAACAGGTGTATCTGCTGCGCCGTCACAAAGAATAACTATGTATTTCATAATTTGTCAGCACCTTTCAAAATTTAATGTCGGTAGATATATTATATATATAGGAAATGATTTTGTCAAGACGAGGATAGTTTTTGAAAAGATATTGAAAATTTTATCAAATAGTGATATATTGAATTAAAAGATGAAAAAAGGATGTGCTGTTGTGAACATTGTCGAAAAGATAATAAGAAGAAAAGTTCAACATTATAACGCTAACAAATATTGGAAACTGAGAGAAAGAGTGACAAATCCAAAAGAAAAATATCCTAAGATACTTAAAGCATTTTGGCTTTTTAAAATAAAGCGCTGTGATGCATTTAATAATGCCAGCACAGGTGTGCATTTGAATTATGGCGCAAAATTTAAATCAGTTCCTAAATTGCCCCATGGTTTGTACGGAATTATTGTATCCCACAACGCAGTCATTGGAAAAAATTGTACTATATATCATCAGGTGACAATTGGCGAGGGCAATGATGGTGCTCCTGTGATTGGAGATAATTGTGTGATTGGTGCAGGGGCAAAGATTACAGGCGGGATAAAAATAGGCAACAATGTAAAAATAGGAACAAACTGTGTTGTGGCGTGGGATGTTCCGGACAATGCAACTGTGGTGATGCAAAAACCGAGAATATTGCTAAAAGAGGAATAGATATATAAAAAACAAAAATTTTGAACAGCTATATCTGCCAGGCTTTTAAGCCGTGACGGCAGGGGTCATAAGGGGGCTTTGTTGATTGAAGCTCCCTTATAATTATAAAAACATATTGTAATTTCTAAAGCTTTGTGATACCACAAATTTCTTAGTTTGTCTATACAAAAAAGTATTTTATTTGCAAAATTTTTCTACATAGTTGTTGATTGCATCTTTGATGATTGCAACCGCCTCTTCACGACCCTTTACCTCGTCAACGGCTGTGTCTTTGTTTTCAAGATTTTTGTACACTGTGAAGAAGTGCTTCATTTCATCAAAAATATGCTTTGGCAGCTGGTCAATGTCGGTGTAGTGATTATAGTTTGGGTCATCAAAGGGGATAGCGATAATTTTCTCGTCGTTTCTGCCATTGTCCACCATGGTTATCACACCAATGGGATACGCCCTGACAAGCGACATAGGCTCAAGCGGCTCTGCACAAAGCAGCAAAACGTCAAGCGGGTCATTGTCATCGCCGTAGGTTCTGGGGATAAATCCATAGTTTGCAGGATAATGTGTTGATGTATAAAGGATTCTGTCAAGAATTATATATCCAGTTTCCTTATCAAGCTCGTATTTTTTCTTGCTGCCCTTTGAGATTTCAATCACACATATAAAATCCTCTGTAGTAATTCTCTTGGGTGAAATATCATGCCATATATTATTTGCCATTTTTGTCGCTCCAATCTGTTTTTTTATCCATTTTACTACAAAACCAATTAAAAATCAATATGTAAATAGAAGGGGAGCATCCAAATACCGGATGCCCCTTCTGCGTTGGGATAAGATTATCTTACAATAACCATTTCTGTTACCCTGTCTTCAAAGAGCTTAACAAAGAGTCTTACCTCGTTGCCTTCTTCAAATACTTCAATATCTCCCGACGTTACAACAGAGATGTTGTTATTCTTTCTTTGTGAGTTATACTCATAAACGGTTACACCCGTTGTAGAGTAGTTCTTAACAGTTCCGTTTACACTTACGTTTACAGAATCCGAGAACTTCTTGGTTACCTTACCGTAAACGGTAGTCAGGTCTGTGCCGATTGTGTTTGTGAACTCGGTTGTTTTTGCGCTTGCGTCAAAGAGTACGGTAATCTTATCAACCTCGCCCTTTGCGTTTGTGCTGTACTGGAATATATCGCCCTGTGCGATTGCCTTTCCGCCTTCCTTCACAAATACGCTCTTGTCTGTTGACATAAGCTCAACTCGCTTTCCGTTTTCAAGACCGTAAACAATGTCTACTGCGTCAAAGTCCTCGTTCTGACCTGCTGCAATCTCGTCCACAAGAACAATCGGTGATGCCGCTTCGGTAACACCTGTTGTGCTTGTTACAATAATTGCCTTTGCAGAGAAGTCCTCCTGAAGGTCATATACGATAATATCATAGGGTGTGTTGTTTGAGAACATTGTATAGTTTCTTACTGCATAGCGTGTTGTGTCTGTTCCAGCTGTCGAAGGAATATCAAATATAACAGTATCCTGTGTTACCTTGACATTTCCAAGCATTCCTGATGCGCTCTTATAAATCTGTTCTGCAGCTGTAATGTTCTTTGTAAATACGCCCTTGTTGGGTGTGCCTGTGCCTGTTTTGTCCACTGCAATATCAAGGCCGGTAAGCTTACCTGCTGAGTTTGTTTCGTAGGTGATAAGCTGTGGTGTTACACTGCCGTCCTTGCCGAATGCAGCAAGAACTTCGTCAGGAGTAAGACCATACTTGTCGTTAAGGCGGATTTTTGCTGCACCGTCAATTACCTCGGTATCTCCTGCAACAGTAAATACCTTGAACTGGATTGTTTCGTCTAATGTTCCTGTTTTTGCTGCGCCCACAAGATAGCCGTAGGTTCCGCGGATTGCCGCGCCTGTAGTGATTGCTGTGGTATCAACCGCTGCAACCTTTCCTTCAACGTCAAAGTAGAAGCGTCCCTTGTCGCGGAGCTTGATTTCGTTGGGGTAGTTTGCGGCCTTTTTATAGGTTGTTTCTGAATTGTCAATCTTGAAGCCGTCTGCCGAAATCTGAGTTACTGTACCAAGAATGCTGTCGGTTGAAACATAAGCCTTGATAAGCTCTTTATCTTCACTTACTGTATAAGAAATTACGTTCCATTCAACAAGGTCTGAAGGTTCAATTTCAACACCATCGCGGATAAGAACATATTTCACAGTTGTGCTCTGCGGGTCAAGAAGAAGTGAACCGTTGTTGTATTTATCTGTCACCCTGCCTGTTGCAGAAGAAACTGTTTCAACAACAAGGTTTGTAAAGTGGTTTACAAACACAATGTCGTATACATTGTTTGTGTCTGTATCAAGAAGAATAAGGTTTCCTGATGCAGGCTGCATCTGCTCTAATGTTAAACTTGCGGCATATTTTCCGTTATAGATATATACAGGGTTTGCAACGATGCTTGCAGTTCTTGTTGACGTATCGTCGTTGTTTCTCCAGTAGCTTACTGTTTTGTTTGTGTTTGCTTCGCCTGCTACTGATACAATGTTTCCTGCAGCTATAGTTAAAACGTTGTTCTTGCTTTCCTGAGGAATAACCGCAATAAGTGTTTTCTCGTCGGTTGTCGAGTCTATACGTGCATAGTACACAACGTTATAGCCAAGAAGCTGGCTTGCCATTGTGTCGCCTTCGATAAATGTTTTGTCGTTAATCATTATGCGGTCTTCAGCTGTAGTGCTGCCGCCTGTAAGAGTTGTTTCGGGTGTTCCTGTAATCTGACCGTAAGCTTTTTCAACATTCAGACGGTCATAAAGCAATGTCTTGTCAACTACTTCATAGCTTGAGTTGCTGCCAAAGCCTGTCTGTTCCATAAGGTTTACTGTAAGGCTGTTGAATACCAGCTGTGCAATATCGCCACGGGTTGCAGGTGCTGCGGCTGTTGCGGTAATGCCTTTAAGCATCTGGTTTTCGGATGCAACTACCATATATCCTGTGGGGTAGCCGCCGCGCTGTGATGCCATTGGCTCATAGCCAAGAGCTCTTACCATTATAGTAACTGCTTCCTGAAACAATACAGGGTCATCGGGACGGAATGTTCCTACATCATCACCTATTACCATTCCCTGCTGTACTGCAACGTTGATTGGACCGTTTGCCCAGTGGTTTGATACAACATCGGGGAATTTTGTGGGATAGCTTGAGCTTTTTGCAACATCCTCAAGACCTACAGAATATACCGACACTTTAGACATTTCACTTCTCAGAATGCTGTCGTTTGGTCTGAAGTTTCCTGTTTCGGCATCGCCTACCATTATACCAAGCGCGCCAAGGATTTCAGCTGCCTCGGCATACTTTGTATCTACAATATCGGGAGCAAGGGCAACACGGCTGCTGCTGTAACGTGATAATGCAACACCCTCGTAAAGTCCTGTTCTCATCATTGCGTTGTTTTTGGTCTGGTTCTGCTCAACTATTGCTTCGCTGTTGTCCATTGTTCGTGTTGCTCTGGCTGCTGCTCCGCCCTGATTTGCAGAGCTGTTTGCAGGAGTGCCGCCTGCAGCACTGTTTGCTGTGTTATTTGCCGCGCCGGGTATGTTTCCCTGTGCACTTTCATTTGTTGCACCGGAATTGTTTCCCTGCGAGTCGTTATTTGTTACACCGGAATTGCTTCCTTGTGCAGTGCCGTTTGCGGCGCCGGGCATTGCTGCCTGATTGGTGCCGCCTGCCGCATTTTGAAAGTCCGCAGCGCTTTCGCCCGATACGGGTACGGCTTCGGTTGTTGCGGCAAAAACATTTACGCTTGCGCCCAGAATTAATAATGCTGAAAGGCACAAAGCAATAAACTTTCTTGACATATTTTTTCCTCCTTTTTAAATTTGAAAATTGAAAATGTTTCATGTTTATTGTGTGCCGCACAACAAAAATTACAATGCTAATTTTTTGGCTAAATTAACAAAAAATTTACAGTGTACCAGATTTTTAACTTCATTGTAACTTTTCTGTAAAAACTTTTTCTTAAAATCTGTTGAAATATCTTTTATTATATGGTAAAATAAAACCATAAAACTATATTTTTTTATCAGAATATTATTAATTTTTAATATATACTAAAGGGGGACATAAAATGTTCAACAAAAAATTTTTGAGCGGAATTCTCAGTGCAGCTCTTTTGATTTCCACACTTACCGTTTCTGCTGCCACATTTTCGGATGTAGAGAATGATCCCACAGTTGCATGGGCAAAGCCTTACATTACAGAAATGAGTGAGAAAGGCTACATAAAAGGCTACGAGGACGGAACCTTCAAGCCCAACAACACAATTTCAAAAACAGAGGCGCTTATTCTTCTTTCAAGAATGATTGGCGTTAATGACGACAGCTTTGCTGACTCGGTTGAGTTTGCAATGGACGAGTATTCATCTATTCTGAGCAGTTACTCAACAAATTACGGCAAGGAGGTTTCATTCCTTCTGTATACAGGTATACTTAAGTCCTCCGAGCTTGACAATTACATCTCTTCCACAAACAAAAACAAGGCTCTCAAAAGATACGAGGCTGCAATCCTTTTGACCAAGCTTCTTGGCGCAGAGGAAGAGGTTTTGACAAACGCTTTTGTTTCGTCTTCTTATGCAGATACAGTTGAGATTCCTGACAGCGCAAGAGCTTATGTTGAATATGTTAAAGAAAAGGGAATTATGCAGGGCATGGGCAACAACGCGGCAGGCGACCCCATATTCTCACCAAACACCAACGTTACACGTTCACAGATGGCAAAGATGCTTTGCACTCTTATCGACGTAATTGACCTTTCAGCGCAGACGGGAACTGTTGTTTCAACAGACTCTTTTAACGAAACAATTACCGTTACCATTGACGGCAGTGATATTGTTAACGAAATCACACCCGCAACAAAGTACAAGGTTAATGGCGAGGATGTTGAGCTTTCAGCTATAAAGCGTGGAATGCATGTAAAGGTTACACACATTGCCGGCAAGGTTGCACTTGTTGAAAATCAGGTTGTTATAGGCGATACCGTTATCTATGGTCTGGTTGCAACAACAAGTGAGGCAGGCGGCTCAAAGACCGTTACAATTGCTGATGCAAACGACAGCAAGCAGAAATCAACCTATGTTCTTGCAGACGATGCAAAAATCAGAATCAGCGGTGCAATTGATGTATTCGGAAAAATCAAAGCAAACAACTATGTTGCATTGACAATTGAAAATGGTTTGGTTACAACACTTGAGGTTGTTGACAAAACCACAACAGCTTACGGAACACTTGAATCAGTTGACATCACAGGCGAATACACCATAATCAATGTTGAAGATGCTGACGGAAACGTTAAGGGTTATGAGGTTTCAGCGGACGGCGTAGACGTTTCACGCAACAGCCTCAGCGCATCAATCGGTGACCTTATGATAGGTGACAGTATCTCACTTAGAATGACTTATGGAAAGGTTACAAAAATTCAGGCAAGCAGCAAGAACAATTCAAACTCGGGTACAATCAACTATATCAAGCACTCAGTCAATGGTACAACAATAGGCATTGAGGCAAACGGCGAGGTTGTTGATTACAAGGTTAACAAGAGCGTTAAGGTTGTTGTTGACTCTTCAGAAAACGCAACTGTTTTTGACCTTCGTCCCGGAACAGACATTGATGTAAGCCTTCAGAGCAGCGAAATTGTAAAGATTGAAGCAGCAGGAGTTGTTGCAAAATCACAGCTTACCGGTATTGTTAAGACAGTTAACGCAACTTATGGTCTTATGATTATTGAGGACGGCGGTACAGAATATGACGTTTATGTGAACTCCAACACCAAGATTATTGACAGCGTTACAGGTCGTACAGTTCTTTTAAAGAATGTTGAAAAGAACCGCACAGCATCAGTTACAGGCTCAAATTCATCAGGCGTACTTGAGGCAAGCGTTATAGTTCTTCAATAAAGCTTTGAACACACATCGGTGAAGCAACGCTTGTTGCTTCACCGTATTTTTTTCTGAAAAGGCGGGATGCTTATGAAGCGTACAATTTCAATTATTATTTGCATATTAATAATTTTTAATCTTTTTATTCCAAGTGCTTCTGCCAGCGGCGATGCAAAGGATGTAGAAAAGATTTTGACATTGATAAAGCCAAGGATTCCTGATACAACCCTTTTTTCGGAATTTGACAGCGGAATCCGTACCGAAAACGGAGTTACAATGTACTCGTTCAACTGGGGCGGTGATGATTACAGAAATATGTATGTCACAGCCCTGCAGAGCGGAGTAATTATCGAATACGGCTTTTACGAGGAAATACGAAACGAATTGCCTCCAAAAGGCTTTGACAGAATTTCAACAGATGAGGCTGTCCGCAAAACTCAGGTACTGGTGAATAAGCTTAACCCGTCAATTGCAGGCAAGCTGTTTGTTGAGGCTTATGACACCCCCGAAAGCTTCAGCAGCGACAAGCTGTATTTCAAAATAGTGCATAAGGAGGGCGGTGTTCCGGTACAAAACGATACAGGTCGGGTTACAGTTGATGTTAATGCCGAAAAAATTACCTCCTTCAGAATCACTTATACCGAGGGTCTGAAATATGTTTCTCCTCACAATATTTTGTCAGAGGAAAATGCAAAGCAGGCATTCTCAAAGGAGCTTGGACTTACGCTTTCATACATGGTTCATAAAGACTTTGAAAAAAGAAGTATTAAGGCGTTTCCGGTATATACCGACGAAAACGGCAATACCTATCTTGATGCAAACACCGGCAAGGCAACCGAAATACAGCTGTACTATGACCTCTATTTCTCAAAAAATGAGGCAATGAGCGACACAATGGTTGGTGGCAGCGGTGGAGGACTTAGCGCCGCAGAGAGCAAGGAGCTTGAAAACATAAGCGGAATACTTTCTGCCTCTGACGCAGAAAAGCTTTTGCGTACACACAAGCTTTTAAATATTACCGGAAGCTACGCGGCTGAAGAGACCAGTCTGCGCAAGGTGGTATATCAGGAAAACAAATATATCCGTTCAATGGTTTTTCGTGCGAAAGTGGGCAACAGTACAGGCTTTATCCATGCAGAAATTGATGCGGCAACCGGAGAGGTATTGAGTTTTTCAAATCTTACAGGTGCTGAATCGGACAAAAAGCTTGGCTTACAAGAGCTGAAAACGGCAGCAGACAATGTTTTTGCGGAGCTTGCTCCCGAAAAATTCAATGAATATGTTGCGGATAATACCAATAGTGCAGAAAACGGATATTTTACCTATACACGCCATGTAAACGGTATTCCGGTTAGCGGTGATACGGTATCAATTGAACTAAACACAGCAGATGCTACGCTCTTGTCATACAGAATCAATTATACCGATACAAGCTTTCCGGCAATTGATAATGTGATTGACCACAATACTGCGTGCCAAAGATTTTTTGAGCAGACAAGCTATACACCGCTGTATATTCCTCAAAAATCCGATGAAAGCCTGAAGAAAACAGACACAACAACCCTTGTTTTTACCACAGAAGGTACAGGTATTATAATTGACGCAAAAAGCGGACAAAGAATTACCGCAAGTGGAGCCGTATACTCAAAGCCTGCTTCGTTTGAAGACTATACGGACATTGAGGGACACTATGCCGAGGAAAAAATTAAAGCTCTTCATCGCTTTGGCATAGGCTTTGACGGTGCAATATTCAACCCTGACCAGCCAATTTCTCAGGCAGAGTTCATAAAGCTTGCCGAGCAGGCGCTTTTGGGGACATTATCCGTTTTGGATTTAAGAAGTCCGGCGGCAAATACGCTTACCCGAATTGAAGCGGCAAGACTTATCTGTAAAGCCTTAAAGATTGACAAGTATGCAGAGATTGAGGGTATCTACAACTGTCCTTTTGAGGATGTTGAAACAGGCAAAGGATACGCAAGCCTGCTTTGGGGATTGGGGATAATCAACGGAACAGCAAAAAATAAGTTTTCGCCAAACAACGGCCTGACACGCGCTCAGGCGGCAATTATAATTTACAACACAATGGACAAAACCTTATAAAGAAAAACCGGACAGATCACGTTCTGTCCGGTTTTTGTATAAAACAGCCTTTATTTGTAAATACTTCCTTTAGGTAAATTTAATGAAAGGCTGTGAAAATTCTTTATGACAGATAAAAAATCAAGGCGTGTTGTTATAATCAACAATATTAAATCAGATACAATTGATCAGGCTATCTTTATCTTAAAATCAAACTCTCGCACAAATTCTGACCGTATAAACAGCAGTGTTGCACAGGAAGCCCAAAATATAATAAACAGCTATATCCGACAGGTTGAATTAATTAAAGGATCGTCGCCATCACGCAGAAAAAGGGGACACAACTTGCTGCCTGCGGCTATTTCAATCCTGAGTGCGTTATGCATAGGGCTTAGCTGTGTTTTGTTTTATTATTTTGGCTGATATTTTGCTGTTTTAACCTGTACGGTCAGAATTTCAACAAAATTTACTAAAACCAAATAAAGTCGCATACTATCATTTGTCGATAATTCCGTTTTACAAACAGACGCAAAAATGCTATACTAAAAGTTATAGTGTATATTAATTGGTTTGAGGTGACCTGTGTGAAGCTGTTTAAAAAAACACTTATTCTTTTTGTTGTTTGTTTTATAAGTGATATAATAGCATATTTTTTGCCATTTCCGTTTCCCGGCAGTGTTCTTGCAATGATAATTACATTTTTGCTGCTTTTAAGCGGACTTGTGAAGGTTCGCCAAATAGAGCCTGTTTCCGACTTTTTGGTGAAAAACATGGCGTTTGTCTTTTTGCCGTCAACTGTTTCGATAGTTTCGTATCTTGACGTGTTTCAAAGCATTTTGTGGCAGTTTTTGCTGATTTGCATTGTCACCACTTTTATTACATTTGTCTGCACCGCATATTCTGTCAAGCTTACTGTGTATCTTATAAACAAACGAAAGGAGAAAACAGAAAATGCTTGAATTAACCAAAGAACCGTTTTTTGGGTTTTCCCTTTGTATGTTCTCGTACATAATCGGCATAAAAATAAATCAAAAAACAAAGTCGGCTCTTGCCAACCCTATGATAATTGCCGCAATTATTATAATTGCTGTGCTTGCAGTATTTAAAATTCCGCTTGAAAACTTTATGATTGGCGCAGATTTTGTTGCAATGTTTCTTGCCCCTGCAACAGCGGCTTTGGCTGTTTCAATGTACCGTCAGTTTGATGTTATAAAAAAGAACTGGCTGCCCATTGTTGTAGGCTGTGTTGTCGGTGCGGTTTCAGCTGTTGTGAGTATCGTTGTGCTTTGTAAATTTTTAAATATGCCTCAGGATATTACGGCAAGCCTTGTCCCCAAATCTATTACCACAGCCATTGCGTCAAAGCTTTCCGAGCAGCTTGGCGGAATTGTTCCAATAACCCTTGCCGCAGTTCTTGTAACAGGTATATTCGGTGCAATTTCTTCTCCATATCTTATAAAGCTGTTTAAAATAGACAATCCCATAGCCTCAGGTCTTGCCATTGGCGCATCGTGCCATGCCCTTGGAACGTCAAAGGCAATCGAAATAGGCGAGATTGAAGGCACTCTCAGCGGCATTGCAGTTGGTCTTTGCGGACTTGTAACAGTATTTATTGCGATATTTTTATAAAGTAAAATTTGAATTTTTGTATAGACAAACTAAGAAATTGGTGGTAATATAATAATGCGACACGAAATCTTAATATTGCAATTATTATGTACATGTATTTTTTATCATCTTTGATAAAAATGCATTACTTTATTTGGCATGTACTAATAGTTGTGTTAAAGATTTTGTGTCGCAGCAAAACAAAGGTAATGCGTTTTTTGTGCGTTGCCTTTGGCTACGCACTTTTTTGTTTTTCAAAAAAGTGCGGTCAGTTGTTGCCAAACCAAACTTAAAATACAAGCCCTGTGCCTTTTAAGGCGCAGGGCTTGTATTTTAAAGAGTACTGTACATTGAGTATAATTTTGCGTATTCGCCGCCCTTTTGCATCAGCTCCTCATGAGTGCCTTCTTCTGCAATTCCGTCGGCGGTAAGAACAAAAATTCTTGTTGCATTTTTTATTGTTGTAAGACGGTGGGCAATGGTAAAGGTTGTTCTGCCTTCCGAAAGGCGTTTAAGGGAGTTTTGCACAAGCAGCTCGCTTTCGTTATCCAAAGCCGAGGTTGCCTCGTCAAGGATAAGAATAGGCGGATTTTTAAGAAACAGGCGTGCAATTGATATTCGTTGCTTCTGACCGCCCGAAAGCTTAAGACCTCGTTCACCGACATAGGTGTCATAGCCGTCTTTAAGCTCCATAATGAAGTCATGTGCGCCTGCGGCTTTTGCCGCTTCGATTACTTCGCCTCGGCTTGCGTCAGGCTTGCCATAAATAATATTTTCATAAACCGTTCCTCTGAACAAATACACGTCCTGCTGCACCATGCCTATGTTATTGCGAAGTGAACCAAGCGAAATTTTGCTTATATCCACACCGTCAATAGTGATGCTTCCTGATGTCAAGTCATAGAACTTGGGGATAAGGTTGCACAGCGTGGTCTTCCCACCGCCGGAAGGTCCCACAAATGCAATATTTTCGCCTTTTTTAATTTTAAGATTAATTTTTGTAAGCACATCTTTTGTATTGTCAGAGTATTTAAAGTATACGTCATTAAACTCTATATTGCCGGTTACGTTTTCAAGCTCTTTTGCGTTTTGGGGCAAGTAAAGCTCGGTTGGCTCGTCCATTATTTCAAAAAACCTTTCAATGCCGGTGATGCCCTTTTGAAACTGCTCGGTAAACTCTACAATTCTGCGGATTGATGTAATAAGTGTCTGAATATAAAGCAGGTACGCAATCAAATCGGCGGGGGTAATGTGTCCGGCAATCATAAACAGCGAGCCGATTACAATAACTGCAATATACATAACTCCGTCAAAGAAGCGTGTCCCTGCCTGAAACATTGCCATGTATCTGTATGCACGTTTTTTTGTTTCAAAAAATTTTTTATTACCGTCGGCAAACTTTTTGCGCTCCAAATCCTCGTTTGCAAAGCTTTTTACAACACGTGTGCCAAGCAGACTATCCTCTAAGTCTGCGTTAAGCTCGCCTACTTGTCTTCGTTGCTCCTTGAATGCGTTTTTCATATTCTTTCGGAACACAAACACCGATACAAGCATCAGCGGAAGAAGAAGGAAGATTATCAGCGTGAACAAGAGGTTTATTCTTCCCAGAATAATAAATGCGCCGACAATCTTTATGGCTGCAATAAAAAATTCTTCGGGGCAATGGTGCGAGAACTCGGTTATATCAAAGAGGTCGGTTGTAACCCTTGACATAATCTGCCCAACCTTTGTGTTGTCAAAAAACTTAAACGGCAGTTTTTCAAGGTGGTCAAACAGGTCGCGGCGCATATCCGTTTCAAGCCTTGCGCCCATAACATGACCGACATTTGCCATAAAGTAGTTTGCAACGGTGTCCACTATTCTTAAAAACAGATATAGTGCGCCAAGTCTTAAAACCGATGAAACTAAAAGTGCCTGTCCGTCTGTGAGTGCCGAGTTGGTGATTTCCCTTACAATCATAGGGAATACAAGCTCACACACGGTTGAAAGTGCAGCGCAAATCAGGTCAAATATTATAATTCCTATATACGGCTTGTAATAGACTGAAAATCTTTTAAACATATTAAATCACCCAATGATTTAGCAGTGGCAAAAGCCACTGCCAAAGGTTTGTCTTTATTTTACTTCGTATACGTCAATAATTGTTCCGGTTGTCTTTGCGGCCTTTGATGTAAACACATAAGACGAGCCGGCGGTAAGTGCAAGGTTGTTGGAGGTATAGTAGCCCGAGTCATTTATCTTGCCGTCAACCTGAATTGTTACTGTGACGTCGTATCTTTCGGGAAGAACCGCAGCTTTCAGATTTCCGTTTGAAAGCTCCAGTGCTTTTATCGAGTCGGTGTAGGTGACGTCAACTATCTCGCCCAAAAATTCCTTTGTGGTGGTGTCGGTAACAGTACCCTTAAAATTTTGGAGAGCGTCCACTGTGCCTTTGCGTACCTCGCGTACTTTCATGGTGTATTCAATGCGGCTGAGTGAGGTTTCAACCTTTGGACCCGCAACAAAAAATCTTGAATATATGCCGAAAGCTCCGACAATGATTAAGACAACAACAAGTATATCAATAATGCTGATTTTTCCAAACAGCTTTCCTTCTTTATTAATTAGCATAACACATTCCTGCCTTTCTGAGTGTAAGTGGTTTATTTGGTAACTGTCTTAAGGTCAATGACAAAGCCATAGCCTGCAAAGCCTTTGCCTCGTACCGCAACCTCTTCGCCAACCCGTATCGGAGTACCCGATGCGGTAAACCCTGATGGCGTGTCAAGAACAGATGTTTTAATATGAATGGTTAAATCAAACAAATTGGGGTCTTGTGCAATAACTGCTGTGCCATTTTGCGTGTTTGTGGTAATCTTTGAAGCAGGTGTTTTTTCAAGTGTATCAATTTTGCCGGGGAAGCGTTCCTTTACACCTATCCATACAGTTTCGTCAGCGTCCATTGCCGCTAAAAATTTGTTGTAAAGCGATTCGTCAACCTTTGTTAGCTGAAGCTGAAATATTGCCGTGGTGTTTTGTGCCTGTGTGCCTTCGGTGGTGTTGCTTCCGCCAAGCAGGTATATCCCTGCCGCAATAACTGCTACAACCAGCAGAATAATCAGTCCGTCAATAATATTGAATTTTGGTTTATCCATTGTTTTTACCTCCAAGGTTTAAATAGATGTTGTCTATATTCTCGGCATAAACCGCCGCAGTAAATGTGGAATTAAATATTTCTAAGCTTGTTTTTGACATTTCGGCATACAGCTTTTCGTTGGTGAATAATTCCTCCAACCGGTTTGCAAGAGCTGTGGCGTCATGAGTGGGAACAATGTAGCCGTTCTTTCCGCTCTTGATAACTCCCGGGTTTCCGCCAAAGTCAGAAACAACAGCAGGCTTGCCAAGGCTCATGCCCTCCAGAAGCGAAAGACTGGTTGCCTCTGTGCCGAATGAGCAGTTTGCCTGAACGTCAATTACATTCATAAGCGGTGCAACATTGGTCAAAAAGCCAAGCATAATCACATAATCTTCAAGCTTGTTTTCGGCAATCTGTTTGCGGATAGACTCTTCCATATCTCCGGTGCCGGCTATAAGAAATCTTGCCTTTACGCCGCGGTCTTTTAAAATTCTTGCAGCTTCAACAAAGTATTTGTGACCTTTTACTTCGTTAAGCCGTGCCACAATGGCGGTGCATTTGCAGTCATCGGGGATTTTGTATTCCGCTTTTGCCGCCGTTATTTCTTTGGCTGAATACTTCGTTTGCGGTTCAACACCGTTTAATATCACATCAATTTTCTTGTCGCTTACACCTATGTCGCAGATGTTTTGCTTTGCCGCCTCGGCAACAGCGATTATCTTGTCTGCAGTTGAATTATTAACAAGTCCGCAGACAAGCTTTCCAATACCGTGGGTCAGCTTTGGTGAAGGCGGAAATACGCTGTGGCGCGTATATACGATTTTTGCACCAAAAAGCCGCGCGGCAATTCTTGCCGACATACTTGCATGGGTATGGACAATATCCGGCTTAAATTCACGAAAGACTGCTAAAAGCTTTTTAACAGCTGCCATGTCAAGCGATTTATCTGCCATTGCGTCAATCTCAAAGACCTTAAAGCCAAGAGCCTCAACCTCCGGCTTTAAAAGACTGTCCTTTGGAAGAACAACTGCAATTTCAAGCTCTTTTTTGTTGCAGTGCTTTAAATAGGTAAGAATACACTTCCCTGCACCGCCGATATTTGTATCCGAGCAAACCTGAAGAACCTTAAGCATTGTTTTGCACCTCCGTTGTCATAGCGGCTTCGGCTTTTGCAATTACGGCAGCCGACGAGCCAAGGGCGATAACTGCCCAGAATATCATAAACACACGATAGTTGTAAAAACAGTTGTCAAACAGCCCCTGAACAAGGAATCCCAAAACTCCTGCGGCAATTCCAACCAGAATAACCGAAAGCTCATGACCCTTTCCAAACGCCAGATGCCCTGATACAAGCTGTTTAAAGAACAAAATCAGAAGCACGGCAAATGCCAGTATTCCAAGAATGCCTGACTCCACAATAATCTGCAAAAACAGATTGTGCGAGTGCGGGGCAACGATTGAGCTATACGAATAGAATGGATAAACCTGAGTAAACGCCTCTGTTCCCGGCCCGATTCCTGAAAGCCAAAAGTCTTTCAGCATAAGAAGTGTTCCCATCCATATATAAACGCGGTACGAGGTTGAAGAGTCGCCCATGTTTCCGATACTTGTAAAGCGGTTTATTATGCTTTCGGGAAGAACCATGGGGAGCACAGGCAGTACAGGAAGAGCTAACCCCCACAGCTTGCCTGCCGCAAAGGTAATAAATACTGCTGCCGCAACCATAAGACCAAGCCAGCACCCGCGCGAGAAGGTAAGAATAAGTGCAACGCCCATCACGCCTGCAATCAGCGCAAACACAATTTTAGAAAATACGGTGTTTTTCTTCCACATAAGAGCGATGCATACAGGCATAACAAGCAGAATATACTCGCCAAGCACGTTTGGGTTTTCAAGGGTTGAGTATATTCGCATTTTTATGTCCTCAAACATTTCTTCGTCCATCCATGCCTGAGATACATTCCAGCCAAAGATATACTGCAAAATGCCATAAAGGCATACCGCAAGCCCTGAAAGGCAGAAAACAGTTAAAATTCCCTTAAGTTGTTTTGTCGTTTTTACGGTGTTGATAATTACAAAATAGAATACCATAAAGGCAAGGTATACAGCCCATATCTGAATGCTTTTTACAGGGGCAAAGGATGTAATTGCCGCCAAAAGATATATTATAAGCATAAATATAACCATAAAGCCAACGCCGTCGGTGTGAAATTCAAACTTCTTTGTGGTAACCGCCTTGATAATCAGCGATACAAGACAAAGGAGCGACAGACCCACAACTGCCATGGTTGGGATTATGGGCGCAAGAAAGACCGTTGCAAATACACCAAATTCAACCTTATAAAGAACCATAAACACAAACCACAGCCCTGCAATAAAAGCAAGCGCATAAACAATGGAAAGCTTTGCACAGATAAGACCTGCAATAATTCCAAAGCCTGCGGCACAGAACAGTCTGCCTTTTCCGCCGCATTTGGTCAGGTAGTAAAAGTTAAACGAAAGTTTAAGGTCAAGTGCGTTTTCAATCAGTTTTATAAGACCAGAGCCACAAAGTAAATCGGTTGCATTGTAATCAATAAAGCTGAGTAAAACACCCAATGCCAAGGCGATTAAATCAAGCTTCCAGCCGCCGCCGAGGACAAAAGACAAAATCAGGTCAGACGCTGCAGCAAAGGCAAGCATAACACCGATAAACCGAAGGTTGACAGCCAGCAAATTGTGAAGAAAGTATTTGCAAATGCGAATAACAATGCTTGTTTCTTTTATGTTGTTCAGCTTGGCATAGTGTTTTTTCTGAATACATTCAATCAGGCGGAAGGGTGAGAATAAGATTATGCCGAATATTCCCGATGCCGCAGTGTTGTCTGAAAAGAAGCTCTTTCTGAAAAGACTTGTTATCAGACTGCTTTGCCATTGCTTTGATATAAAGGAGTAAATTCCGCAAAGTACGCGGTAGATAACGCTGTTTTTGATAAATCGGTTCCACAAAAAAAGCCAGACCGAAAAAATATAGCCGTTATTGTTCATTGCCAATCCTCCTGATTTGTTTAAATTCATCTGTTCTAAGAATTATACTTGCCGCAAGATAGATTAAAAGTGCAGGCAATGCCGAAACACAAAGCTGTGCAAAGGTTACGGCTTTGCTGCTGCCCCAGTTGTCTGCAAAGGAATATACTGCGGCGGCGGTAATTGCGGATAATGCACTGCATAGCAGAATTTTTGCAAGATTAACTGCAAAGCCTGCAGAAAATGTCTTTTTTTTGCGCCTGTTCATCATTACAAGCAAAATAATTGACATAAATATTGAGCTTATGGCACTTGCAAGGGCAAGTCCGCCAACGCCCATGTCAAGAAGGCTTACACAAACAAATGCCGAGGCAAGGTTTATGATTACACCTGCAATCGAGGTAAGCATAGGGGTTTTGCCGTCATGGATTGCATAAAAGCTTTTGCTTAGGATTTCGCAAATTGCATAGCCAACCATGCCGATTGAATAGTGCATCAGCGCACCGGCGGTAAGAGAAGTGTTCTCGGCAGTAAATTCGCCATGCTCGAATACTAAGCGGATTACCGGCTCGCAAAGCGCAATAAACATTGCAGAAATATATCCTATTATAAATACTGTCCAGCTTACCGAAAGACGGGTGGTTTCTGAAAATGCTTCACCCTTATCGCCTGCATTCATGCGCGAAAGCTTGGGAAAGATAAAGTTGGTAACAGCATAAGCAAAAACGCCGACCATAATTATATATATTTTGTTTGCCCAATTCAGCCCCGATACTGCGCCGTTGCCCAGTGCCGAGCCGAATGCCATATTTATAATGGTGCAAAGCGGCTGAACCCATGAGCTGATTAAAACAGGCAGTGCCAGCTTTGCGGCTGAAATCAAACCCTGCTCGCGAAGATTAAATCGAGGTCTGAAACAATAGCCAAATTTTTTAAGGTGCGGTATTTGCACAAAAAGCTGTGATGCCCAAGCGATTACCATTGAAATAATAACGCCGACCAAACCGAATTTGTTGCCCAATACCAAAAGATAGAGTATCATAATCAGGTTTGAAACGACGCTGATTATTGAAGGAATATTAAATTCGCCAAAGGATTGCAGAATACCAACAGAGGTATATGCTGCCGCGGTGAAGATTATTGACGGAAAGATTATCCGAAGCAAATGGGCGGTTTCTGCAATTTTCTCTGCGGAATAGCCGGGACACATAAGACTTACAACGGGCCGGGCAAAAATCACACCCAAAAGCACAAAGATTGCAGCGATGGTTACAACCACTGTCATAAAGTTGTTTGCAAATTCCATTGCACGGTCACGGCCGTGCTTTTCAAGATATTCATTAAAAATCGGCACAAAGGTTGAGAGGATTGCAACACCCAGTGTCATATCAAAAAACAGCAGAGGTATCTGGGTTGCGCTGTTAAGAACGTCAGATACATAGCTTTGACCATAGATGCCGGCAATAATAACCTCACGAAGAAGGCCCATAAACTTTGCGCAGAATATTATAATCGCCATAAAACCGATTGTCCGTACGGTTTTAGCGGATGAATTGTCTTTCAACAAATCACTTCCTTAATATATAACTATGAATATTGTACCACAAATATCGGTAAAAGTAAAGAAGATTGACTGTAAATTATATTTGTGGTAAAATCAAAGCATAAAAAATAATCAAAGAGGTGCGGTATATGAAAAAGCTTAAAACCATTTTTTTGATATTGCTGATATTTACTCTTATTTTCGGGTTAGCCTACCGTGCCTTTGACCGGGTTCCAAAATCCGAAAGTACAGAGTTCCTTTTTGATACTTACTGTACTGTCGCGGCATACTCAAAAGATGCGGATGCGGCAGTTTCGGCGGTATTTGATGAGCTGTCAAGACTTCATAGCCTGACCAACTTTTTTGATGAAAGTTCTGACGTTTCAAAAATAAACCGTGCAAAGCATGGCGAAAAAGTAAAGGTTGACCCCTGTGTGATAAATATAATATCCAAGGCGCAGGAGATAAAGCTTGCGTCGGACGGGGCTTTTGATATAAGCATTGCTCCGGTATCAATGCTTTGGAAGTTTGATGAAAACACACCCACACCACCTACAGATGAGCAGATAAGTCAGTCCCTTTTGTCTGTCAAAAACAGTGGCTTGATGGTCGACGCAGATGAAATGACGGTTTCAAAAACCTTAGACGCTTCCATGATAGACCTTGGAGGAGCTGCAAAGGGCTATGCCGGAGATGTGGCACTAAAGATTCTTCGCGAATACGGTGTTGAAGCGGCAATTGTGGACTTGGGCGGAAACATCTCATGCTATGGCAAAAACCCAAATTCCAAGGACGGCAAATGGCGGATTGGCTTGCAAAAACCCTTTGCTCCGACAGGCGAATACAGCAATACCGTTCAGCTGACAGAGGGAGCGGTTGTGACAAGCGGAACATATCAGCGGTATTTTGAGCATGAAGGTGAGGTCTATCATCATATAATTGACCCCAAAACAGGGCGCCCTGCAAGGCAAAGCTACCAGAGTGTGACGATTGTGGCAGAAAGCTCGATGGAGGCAGACTGTCTTGCAACAGCAGTATATGTTTTGGGCACAGAACGGGGCGAAGCGCTTGCGCGCAGCAGGGGTGCGAAGGTATATTTTAAATAAGGAAATATTGGTAACAAAATATTAACATATATTTGATTGACAAGGCAGCCGGCGGTTGATATAATAGCAAGGTAGAATTAAGTTCAGGAGAAAAAATTATGGAATTTTTAAGTACATTTACAGGTAAACTGCTGATTACTCTTTTTTGGTCAATGGTGCCTGTGATTGAACTCAGGGGTGCAATACCGATAGGCACGGCAATGGGTCTTGATTTATGGCTTTCGATTGTGATTTCAATTATAGGTAATATGATACCGGTTCCGTTTATAATAGTTTTTATACGAAAGATTTTTGAATGGATGCGCAGTAAAAGTCAAAAGCTGGACAAAGTTGTTGCGGCGATGGAGGCCAAGGCGAAAAAGAACCGTGCCGTTGTGGACAGATATAAGTTCTGGGGTTTGGTTATTCTGGTTGCCATTCCTTTGCCGGGGACGGGTGCATGGACGGGTGCACTGGTTGCGGCGATGATGGAAATGCGTCTGAAGGACGCAGTGCCTGCTATATTTTTTGGAGTGCTCGTAGCGGGTATAATTGTTGCAACAGTAACCGGCGGAATATTTGCATTCTTATAATAAAGAGGGAATACTTATGCTTTTTGGCACCGAAACCGCAGAGTTTGCGGTTTTAAACTTTATACAAAGTGTGTTTGGCTGTGAATTTATGGATGTTGTGATGCCGCATCTTACGAAAGTTGGAAATGCAGGTTTTATATGGATTGCGGTTGCAATAGCCTTGATGTGCACAAAAAAATACCGCCGCGGCGGTGTTTTTATGCTTGTGGGACTGGTTTTGGGCTTGATTTTCGGGAACGTGATTTTAAAAAATCTTATTGCAAGACCAAGACCCTGCTGGATAATGGAAACAGAGATTCTTATCCCAACGCCTACTGACTTTTCGTTTCCGTCAGGGCACACGCTGGCGTCGTTTATATCTGTGTTTGTTCTTTGGCGGCTTAACCGCAGATTTGGTATTGCGGCACTTGTTGTTGCAATATTGATGGCATTTTCAAGGCTGTATTTATTTGTTCACTTCCCAACTGATATACTGGGAGGAATTGTATTGGCATATTTGGTGTCATTGCTGATAAAAAAGTATATAAAATAATCAATCCCCTGCGGCATAAAATGCCGCAGGGGATAATCTTTGCTTTAAAATTATTCGGGTCTTTCTTCTGTAAGCTTTACAGAAACTTTTTTTGTAAGACCTGTTTCGTACTTGTATACTTCAAACTGCATAACGTCTCCGGGCTTGTGAGCGTCTTTGATTTTTGTAAGGTCATCAAAGCTTTTAACCTCTTTGCCGTCAGCCTTGGTAATAATATCACCCTGCTGAAGCCCTGCGATTTCGGCACCGCTGCCTACCTGAGTTGACATTACCTGAACACCCAAGGGCCAGCCTTGACGTGATGCCATATCCCGTGTTACGTCGCGGGCAGAAATGCCAAGGACGGGTCTTCCTTTAACATAGCCATGGTTTATAAGGTCTTCAATAATAGGCTTGGCTTCGGAAATGGGGATTGCAAAGCCCATACCCTCAACGGATGAGGAGGCAATCTTTACAGAGTTGATGCCGATAATCTGACCGTAGGCATTTACAAGAGCACCGCCTGAGTTGCCCTCATTGATTGCAGCATCGGTCTGAATAACGCTCATTGTTCTGTTGTCAACAGTAATACTTCTGTTAACAGCACTGATAATGCCCTGTGTTACACTTCCAAAAAATTCCATTCCAAGAGGATTTCCGATTGCAATCGCTCTTTCGCCTACCTGAATCTGTGAAGAGTCGCCAAGCGTTGCAACGGTAAGGGTTTCGTCGGGCTTGATTTTAAGAACCGCAAGGTCTGTGCGAGAGTCGCTGCCGATGACCTTTGCTTCATACTCGCTTCCGGTATTCAGCGTGACCTTAACTGCTGATGCACCGTCAATCACGTGGTTGTTTGTAACAATATATCCGTCTGCACTGATAATAATTCCTGAGCCTGTACCCTCGGATGTGGTAGAGGTATTAAAGAAGCTTATCACGTTGTTTATGGTACTGGTGATGCCAACAACTGCAGGGCCAACTTTTTTTGAAATTTCAACGGTGGTCAGTTCGCTGCCAAGGTTTACTGTCTGCTGTGCAGAGGGAGTATCCGGGTTGCTTTGGCTAAGGTTGGCAATGACGTTTGCCTTGCTTGCCGAACCGATTTTGCCTGAACCGAGCGAATATCCGACAGCAAAAAGTCCGCCAAGTGCTGCCATGTTGACAATGCTTGCCGCAACGGCAATCGCAATATACTTTTTAAAATTCATTTTTTTGCCATTGCCTTTAAATGAGTGCCTTACAGCACTGAGCTCGGTACAGCTTTTTTCGCGCTGAAAGTCGTCGGTATTCCAGATATGTGTGGGTTCGCACACTTCTTCTGTATTGGAATTAATGGTAGGGTTGATTGCATCAGGTTCTATAAAATTATTGTTTTCGTTATAAAAATCATTCATAGAAATATTTCCTTTCTTTGAATTAAGAATTTACTTTATGAATTTAATATACCACCTAAATATGAAAAAAATATTACGAAACTATAAAAATAAATAAAATTAGTTTTTTCCACGGTCAAGCGAAAAAGTAAATTCAGCAAACTCACCTTCAATACTTTTAACAAAAATGTCTTTTTTGTGGCGGTTTAAAATATCTTTTACAATATAAAGTCCAATTCCTGTTCCGCTTCGGTTAAGCGAGCGCGATTTGTCGGCTTTGTAAAAACGCTCAAAAATCAGCTTCTGTTCGCTTTCAGAGATTCCGCAGCCTGTGTTATAAACCGAGATTACGGCTTCGTGCTGACGGGTTTTAACCAAAACCTTAATTTCGCCTGCCGGGTCGGTAAACTTAATGGCATTTTCCAAAAGATTGGTAAGCACCTGACGTATCGCATTCATATCGGCTTTTACAAGGCAGGTTTCACTTTCAAGGTCAATATTTACATTAATAGATTTTTCATTAATTTTGCTTTCAAAACCGACAAGCGTGCGGCGAATTATTTCGTTTATATCAAAAACAGTAAATTCAAGGGTGTGGTTGCCTGTCTGCAGCCGTGTAATATCAAGAAAAGAGTTGACCAAGGCTGAAAGGCGCCCGATTTCTTCTTTTACAATAAGAAGATAGTCGCGCTGACGCTCCGCCGGAATGGTTTCGTCCAAAATACCGTCTACAAATCCTCCGATTGTGGTCATGGGCGTGCGCAGCTCGTGAGATACGTCCGAGATAAAGTTGTTTCGGATATCCTCGGATTTTTCAAGGCTGTATGCCATGTCATTGAAGGAATGCGTAAGCTCGTCAATTTCCACAATTCTGCCGTGCTTTTCGCTGACCTCAACTCTGCTTGAAAAGTCCCCCTGAGCAAATTTTTTTGCTGCCTTGCCAATGTTTTTTATCGGCAAAGAAATTCTCCTTGACAAGGTAAAAGACAGGGCAAATGAAATCAATACAACCAGCAGAAGCGAAAACAGAATAATTCTGCCAAGGTGACTTTGCATACGGTTCATCTCCGGCGCGGCGGCGCTTATGAAAATTGCACCCAAAACTGCATCCTTTGAAACCGAGACAATAGGAACCTGCAGGGTAAACATTTCACTGCTGTAGGCATTGCCCAAGGTTCCGCGTTCAATATGCTCGCGGTTTTCAAAGACATCCTTTGTGTATTTTGGGTCTATTCGGAGTGTTGAATGATTGAAAGTGTTTTCAGGAGTCGACGCAAGAAGAATTTCGCCGTTTCGGTCTATTATCAGAATGCCTGTATCCGTGCTTCGTGAAAATCCGTAAAGAAAGCTTTCAAGACGTTCTGGTGCAGTGCCCCTTTCTATAAATCCTGCAATTGTCTGAGCGTTTTCTTTAAGTCCGTTTATCTGTTCACGGTATACATACTGCGAAATCATTATATATTGCATAATCGCAAGAGATAGAACACCTACAACAATGGTGATAATGTTTATTGAAAATATTTTGGAAAAAATACTTTTTTTCATATTATTTAAGCCTTTACTTCAAATTTATATCCCACGCCCCAGACTGTTTTTAGCTGCCAAGGGGTTTCGGTATCGCCTCGTTCAATTTTCTCGCGGATTCTTTTTATGTGGACATCAACGGTTCTTGAATCGCCAAAGAACTCATACCCCCAGATTTCGTTAAGCAGCTGGTCGCGTGTAAAAACCTTATTGGCGTTTTTGGCAAGAAAGTGAAGAAGCTCAAATTCTTTTGGCGGAAGCTCCAGACGTTCATCACCAAGATATACCTCATAGGTTTCGCGGTTGATGCAAAGTCCGTTGAAACGCAGCTCGTCTGAGCCTGCTGCGTTGGGCTGACTTTGCTCGCAGCGACGAAGAACTGCTTTAATTCGAGCTACCAGCTCTTTTGGTTCGAACGGCTTTACAATATAATCATCTGCACCGAGTTCAAGCCCCAATACCTTGTCAAAAAGCTCGCCCTTGGCGGTCAGCATTATAATGGGAGTATTTGAAAATGCCCTGATTTCACGGCATACCTGCCAGCCGTCTTTTTTTGGAAGCATAATATCAAGAAGCATGATGTCGGGGCTTAATGCCTTGAATTTGCTCACGGCTTCCTCGCCGTCGTATGCCACAATGGTCTTGTAGCCTTCCTTTTCAACATAAAGCCGGATAAGCTCGCAAATATTTTTTTCATCATCTACAATAAAAACTGTTGTATTACTGTTCATAAAAATCTCCTTCCTAAAAGCTGTAATGTGCTTTTTAAAGAGTGTCCTTTATTTTTAAATAGGTATCATAAACCTCGCGTTTTGAAAGTCCAAGCTCTGTGGCTACACGTGCGGCAAGCTCTTTGCTGCGCAGACCAAGTGCGGAGTATTCTTTTAAAAGCTCCTCTGGTGTTGGCAAAGCTGCTTTGCGTTCTTCCTCCAAAGCCTGTTTGTCTGCTCCTTTTATAATAAGTACAAATTCGCCCTTGGGCGGGGTTTCTTTGTAGTGTTCAATTGCTGCAGAAAGCGTGGTGCGGTAAAATTCTTCAAATTTTTTTGTAAGCTCGCGGGCAAGAACAATTTCGCGGTCGCCAAATACCTCCAGCATATCGGACAAAGTATACATAAGCTTGTGAGGTGCTTCATAGAATATAAGTGTGCGGGTGTCATTTTTGACTTCTTCAAGATGCTCCTTGCGGCTTCGCTTGTTGGTGGTAAGAAACCCTTCAAACGAAAACCTGCCTGTGGGCATACCTGATGCAACAAGTGCGGTGGTAAATGCCGATGGCCCGGGTAACGGGACTATCTCAACCCCTTCTTCAATACAAAGCTTAACAAGGTCTTCGCCGGGATCAGAGATTGCAGGCATACCTGCGTCAGAAACCAATGCTATATTTTGCCCCGATTTAAGCTTTTCCATAAGCACTCCGCCCTTTTGTGCCTTGTTGTGCTCGTAGTACGAAGTAAGCGGAACACTGATTTCAAAATGGTTAAGCAGCTTCAGCGTGTTTCGTGTGTCCTCGGCTGCAACAAGGTCAACGCTTTTTAAGACTTCAAGCGTTCTGAAGGTCATGTCTTTAAGGTTTCCGATGGGGGTGGGACACAAATAAAGTTTGCCGTAATTCAAGGGTATTCCTTCTTTCTTTTGTAAGGCTTTGGATGGCTAAATTCTGCCGTATATCCGTTGTATTTCTTCGGAATAGTTTCCGTCAGAGTCGTGAACATAAAGCGGCGGCTCCAAAAACAGCTTTGGATTGCCATGCTTTGCGCCCTCAATCAAAATCATTGTGGCAATCTTTGAAGGCGATGGATGAACAAACCGGAGCCTCTTTGGCTCAATACGGTGCTTGCGCATTATACATATAATATCTGCCAAGCGCTCGGGACGGTGGATAAGGCACAGCTTTCCGTATGGCCTTAGTACCTTTTCGGCACTTTCTATTATGTCCTCAAGAGTACAGCAGATTTCATGGCGCGCAATGGTAACGGTGTCGGTGGCGTTTTTAAGACCGCCAAGATTTTCTTTGTACGGAGGGTTGCAGGTTACATTGTCAAAAACGCACTTGCCGTAAATTTCGGCAGCATTTTTTAAATCCCCTGCCTGAATTTCAATCTTATCTTCAAGGCTGTTAAGGACAACGCTTCGGCAAGCCATTTCGGCAACCGGTTTTTGGATTTCAAGACCGGCAATATGTAAAGCTTGCGATTTTTCGGTAAGAAGAAGCGGAATAATTCCGTTGCCTGTACACATATCAAGCACTCTTGAATTTGGTTTAATATTCTTTGAAGAGAAGTCTGAAAGCAAAACTGCATCAACGCCAAAGCAAAACCATGCAGGGTTTTGAATAAGCTTTAATCCGTTTGGCGTCTGGAGGTCATCCACTCTTTCGTCGGGATTTATTAAATCACTGCACATAATTGTGTCCTTTCCTATTGTATATATTAGCATTCTAATATTAAAAATTTATTAACATATTTTAAATATATTTTTTCTAAAGTATACCAAAATATTAAGGTAAATTCAAGGGTGAAATTAAATGTAAAAATATGGTAATAATAAGAGTGAGGACTGAGGAAACGAGAGGATTTGGGAGAAAACGGAAGGAAAAAGAGATTCATTGTGTTTTGAGAGCGGGATTTTGCAAATTAAATCAGGTTAAATCGGTTTAATTCAGAATAATCAAATTTGACTTTTGGGTAAAAAATCAAGTATAATAAATGACGTTACGATACTTTTGTGGGTCGTAAAATTAAATAAAACAGAGGTGATTGGATGCTGAATGGTCTGAAGGATAGAATGCTTAACATATCCTCATCAGCCAAAAAGATTATCCTTGCATCGGGCAGTGCGGCACTTGTTATTGTTGCTGTAATATGTACCGTGTGTATCTGTGCAAAACAGATTGTCATAATTGACGGGGATAATTCTGAGAAAGAAGTTACTACATTTAAAAGATATGTTGAAGACGTCCTTAAAGAGGAGGGCATTGCTCTTGGAACTCATGATGACATAAATGTCGCTGAGGACACAAAGCTTAAGGACGGAATGAAAATTGAAATATACAGAGCTTTTCCGGTGGTTGTCACCGAGAAGGGCGAGAGCAAATACCTTATAGCTACAAGACGTACCGCAGGTGCAGTTCTTCAGGAGCTGGGCTATAACCCAAAAGAAACCGACAGAATTACACCTGGCTTTGACGAGAAGGTTTCAGACTTTGATGAAATCACAATTGTCCGCGTTGAGGAAAAAATCGTTGAGATTGAGGAAGAAATTCCTTATGAGTCAAAGGAGCGCGAAAACAAAGCTCTGGCAAGCGGAGCAAGAAAGCTTGTGCAAAAAGGTGTTCCCGGTTCAAAGCTTGTTTCGTATAAGGTGTTGTATGAAGATGGTGTTGAAACCTCGCGCGAGACATTGAGCGAGGAAGTAAAGGTACAGCCCATTGCGCAGATAAGGGAAGTAGGACCCAAAAAATCACCTGCAAGCTATACAATAGCAACGGCAGGAACGGTTCAGACCTCGCGTAACGGCAGCCTTTCATACAGCAAGGTGATTAATGCCAATGCAACTGCGTATGATGCTTCAAGCTGCGGAAAAAGTCCGTCTCATCCGGGTTATGGTATTACTGCAACAGGCAGAAAAGCAACTTATGGTGTTGTAGCGGTTGACCCCAAGGTTATTCCTTTGGGAAGCAAGCTGTATATCGAAAGCGCAGATGGTTCTTATATTTACGGAACAGCTATTGCGGCAGATACAGGCGGTGCAATTAAGGGCAACCGAATTGATTTGTGTTTTGATACCAGAGCCGAGGCAATACGTTTTGGCAGACGCAACGTAAAGGTTTACGTTCTTAAATAAGAAAATCAAAAAATGACTTATGAGAAATCATAAGTCATTTTTTAGTCCTCAAGTGTCGACCATTCGTCAAAATATTCATCAAGACTTTGTCTGAGAGTATCTGCTTCGGTGCATTTTTCGTTCATCAGCAGATAGTCTGAAAATACGTCTTCGCGGGTCATTTCTTCTTCAAGATGTGCAAGACGTTGCTCGGCATCCTCTATAAGCCGTTCAAGCTCTTTTATGCGGTTTTTGCGCTGTGCATCGGCTCTTCGTTGCTCCTTTGACCGAAATCCGCCGTCAGGGGCAGAAGTTTTGCTTTTTGCGGCGGCTTGCGCCAATTCGGCGGCTTTAGCTGCTTCTTGCTGTACTTTTCTTTCGCACGCCTCGCGGTAGGAGTCAAAGTTTCCGTTGTAAATCTCTGCCCCGCATCGGGTAATTTCCATAATCCTGTCAGGAACCTTATTTAAAAGGTATCTGTCATGGGATACAAAGATAAGTGTTCCGCCAAAATCGCAGAGAGCTTTTTCCAAGACCTCTTTTGAGGTCAGGTCAAGATGGTTTGTAGGCTCGTCCATAATCAGCACATTGGATTTTTCAAGCATAATTATACAAAATGCAAGCTTTGCACGTTCACCGCCGCTGATTATTTTAACAGGCTTAAATACGTCATCCTTGGTAAGAAGAACATTGCCCAGAACACGCCTGATTTCGGCTTCGGGGCAATCGGGAAAGCGATCCCACAACTCGTCCAATGCAATTTTGTCGCTGTTTAAATTAAGGTTTTCCTGTTCATAGTAGCTGAGCGATACATTTTTTCCCCATGTAACCTCGCCAAAGGTTTTTGGAATAATTCCCTGAATAATTTTAAGAAACGAGGACTTTCCTATGCCGTTGTCACCGATAATGGCAAGCTTTTCACCGCGTTTTACCGAAACATTTATGTCGCTGCACAGCTTTATTGGCTCTTCCCCAACTGAAACTTCAAGGTTTTCAACTGTAAGTACATCCTTATATGGCTCTTTGAGGTATTCAAATTTCAGCTTCATTGATTTAAGGTCACCGTCAGGCTTTTCAAGAATATCCATTGCCTCCAGAGCTTTAAGCCTTGATTTGGCGCTGTTTGATGTGGAGGCACGTGCCATGTTTTTGTCAATATACTCCTGCATGCGTGCAATTTCTGACTGCTGCATTTCGTATTCCTTTTCCTCGCGGGCACGACGCTCTGCCTTTTGGGGCAGGTATGCTGAATAATTTCCGGGGTAGGAATAAAGCTTTCCGCGTTCAATTTCGTAAATATGTGAAACTATTTTATCAAGAAAGTAGCGGTCATGGGAAATTGCCAGAATTGCTCCGTTGTATGAAATAAGATAATCCTCAAGCCACTTCAGCGTTTTAAAATCAAGATGGTTTGTAGGCTCGTCAAGAATAAGCAGCTCAGGCTCCTCAAGAAGCAGTTTTGCTATTGCAAGACGGGTTTTCTCGCCGCCGCTTAATGTGGAAATAACAGTGTTCATGTCCTTGTCGCCAAACCCCATACCGTTTAATATGGTCTTGATTTTTACATCAATGTTATAGCCGTCGCGGCTGTCAAAATACGCTTGATTTTTGTTGTATTCTGAGGCAATGCGTCTGTATTCATCGGATTTATGGTCTGAAAGTTCCGACATTTTATTTTCCAGGGTCCGCATTTCGGCTTCTGCTTTTAAAACATCGTCAAAAACCTTTCGCATTTCAACTATTATGGAGTTGTTTCGCTCAAGACCGTTGTTTTGTTCAAGATAACCTATGGTAAGCCCCGGCTTTTTAACAAGCTCGCCGCTGTCATGAGAAAGAGACCCTGTTATAATTTTTAACAGAGTCGATTTTCCTGCACCGTTAACTCCGATAAGTCCGTAGCGGCACTTTTCGTTAACGGTCATTTTTATGTTTTTAAGAATTTCATCCTGTCCAAAGCTTTTGCACAGATTGTCAATGGTTATAAGCATAGTTACCTCGTAATTTTTTCTGCAATGATTTCAACACTTTTGGGAGAAATCCATCGTAATACAAAAACCCCTGTAAAAAGGAATATAGCGGCAAGCGCAAATGCAAGCCATTCGCTGCCCAAAGCTGTTCCGACAGCACCACCTAAAAGCAGCAAGAGCGTAAGTGAAAGATACCCAAGTGCAGAAAACTTTAAAATGTGCTTGTCCTCCGACAAAAGCCGCACCTCATCACCTGCCGAAAAACCGCCGGTATTTTTAAGAGTTATGGTCATTTCGCGGTTTTGGCACAGACCGCACGACGCACAGTTTTCACCACAGGCGGAGTCGCGGTGGATTTTTATGTCCATATAGTTGCCGTTTATTTTGGTAACAACACCAAGCTTTTCCATAAAAAGTTAAATCCCCTTTTCTGTTTCAGCCAGTTTCAGCATCTCACGGGCGCTTTGACGTGTCAAATCGGTGACGGTAACTCCGCCGATAATTCTTGCAAGTTCCTCAACTCGTGACTCTTTGTCAAGAGGCACTACCGAGGTTGATGTTCTGTCGCCCTGCTGATTTTTTTCAATCAGATAGTGGCAGTCAGCCATGCTTGCAATCTGCGCAAGATGTGTTATTGCCAGTATCTGCTTGTTGCGTGAGAGTGCGCATATTTTTTCGGCAATGCGCTGTGCTGCTCTGCCGCTTACACCTGTGTCAATCTCGTCAAAAATCATTGTGTCAATACTGTCAGTGGCAGAAAATACCGACTTTATTGCAAGCATAATGCGTGAAAGCTCACCTCCTGATGCGATTTTTGACATTGGCTTTAAATCTTCACCGGGATTGGTGGAAATCATAAATTCTGCATTGTCGCGGCCATTATCGCCATAGTAAATGCTGCCGTTTTCAAATTTATCTGCAATTAAAATGCTGAACCGAACCTTTGGCATATCGAGGGATGTAAGCTCCTCGGCTATATGCGCCTCAAGCTTTTGGGCAGCCTGACGGCGTTTTTCTGAAAGCCCGTCTGCAAGAGCAGACAATTTTTCAAAGGTTGCCGCTTTCAGAGAATTAAGCTCTTCAAGACGTTCATCGCTTTTTTCAATTTTTCCTGCTTCGTCTTCGGCATCTGTTGCAAATTGGTTTATTTCTTCAATAGTATTTCCGTATTTGCGTTTCAGGCCTGCTATCAGGTCAAGGCGCTCTTCAAGACGGTCAAGCTCAGCCATACTGAAATCCGTTTTTGAAAGAAGCTCGCTGATGTCGGAGGCAATATCCTCGGTTTCGGCAATGACGGCTGAAAGTCTTTCAAAGCTTTCGGAAAGTTTTGGGTCAAAACGCGATAAGTCAGAAAGTGCTCTGGATGCCTTTCGCAGCAAGTCACAGGCAGTACCCTCCTCGCCGCCGTACAGCGCGCCGTATGCCGCACCTGCACCTGAAATGATGTTTTCCATATTATAAAGGCGGTCGCGCGCTTGCTGAAGCTCTTCGTCTTCGTTTGGCTTCAGTTTGGCATCGCGGATTTCACCTGCCTGAAATTTAAGCAGTTCAAGACGCCGTTCTTTTTCGTCCTCGTTTTGCGAGAGCTTTTCAATTTCTGTTTCAATGCCGCGGTATTCTTGGTAGACAGCCTTATACTCGTCAAGCAGAGTTGAAGTGTTGCCGTATTCGTCAAGTAAGCCCAGATGATGTTTGGCGTTAAGAAGTGACTGGTTGTCATTTTGACCATGAATGTCTATCAAAGCAGATGCCGCCTCGCGAACCATATTGGCAGGCATAAGCATACCGTTTATACGGCAGGTTGTTTTGCCGTCAGTGTTAAGACGCCGGCTTATGGCAACAATGCCGTCCTCTGCGTCAATGCCAAGCTCTGAAAGGGTGGCCAAGGCCTCGGAGTTGTTTGCTTCAAAGCAAATATCAACAGACGCAAAATCACAGCCGTGCCTGATTATATCACGGCTGGTACGACCGCCGAGTGCCATATTTATTGAATCAATCAGAATGGACTTACCTGCACCCGTCTCGCCGGTCAGCACATTAAAGCCTTCTGAAAATTCAATATGCACTTCGTCTATAACTGCAACATTTTTTATATGCAATTCTTTTAGCATAGCGTTTCTGCCTTTCGTAGTATCAATCAGAAAGTTTCTTTCTGATAACGTCAAAATAGTTGTGGGTGTTAAGAGTTGCCAGCGGTGCTCTTTTTTCAGAGCGGACAATTTCTATATAGTCACCCGGATTCAGATGGCCTACAGGATTTCCGTCAGCTTTAAGGTTGGCTTCGGCACAGTATGCCGGGTCAAACCGAAGAATAACGGATGAGTCGGGAGGAATAACAATGCACCTTGACTTAAGGGTGTGCGGACAAATAGGTGTCAGAATTATACAGTCAAGCTGTTTGTGGACAATAGGCCCGCCGCAGGAAAGAGAGTAGGCGGTTGACCCTGTCGACGTTGCAACAATGATTCCGTCGGCAAGATAGCGGTTGGTAACTGTTCCGTCAACCTCAACCTCCAAAGAAATCATTTTTGCGCCGTCGCCTCTTAGAATAATATCGTTGAGTGCATGGTGTTGTGAAACCTCGCGACCGTTACGGAAGACCTTAGCCTCAAGCATCATCGCTGCGTTTATGGTGAAGTCTTCGTTTAAAATTCGTTCAAAAACCTTTTGGTCATCCTTTTCTGCCTGAGTAAGAAAGCCAAGATGCCCAAGATTTATTCCCAGGACAGGGATGTTGTGGCTTGCGGCATCGGCTATTATTTTAAGAATTGTTCCGTCGCCGCCAAGAGCAATGATAAGCTCTGCCTTGGCAAGCATTTCGTCATGGGGAACAAATCTTACGTCAATATTTAGTTCTGATGCGTATTCCCTGTCAACAAGGACTGTTTTTCCGCACCTAATTAAAGCCTCGGCTGCCATATTGGTTGCAGACAAGTCTTTGTCGCGTTCACGGTTTACATATATTCCTATGTATTGCATAATTCCACCTCCAAAGTGGGGAGCTTTGATTAAATCGCCTGAGAATGTGACAACTCTACCAGCCGGGTAATATCAAATTCTTCTGAAAGCTCTGTACATTTTTTAATATGCATAAGATATTCAATATTGCCTTCCGGTCCGCGTACGGGCGAAAAGTCAATGCCTTTTATCTGAAACCCGATTTCCTTTGTGAAATTAAGTACAGTTTCTATTACTTCTATATGCGTCGATTTTTCGCGGACAACACCTTTTTTGCCCACTTTCTCGCGTCCTGCTTCAAATTGAGGTTTGATAAGGCACACGCCTTCGCCGTTTTGTGACAAGACATCAAAAACAACGGGCAGAACAAGCTTTAATGAAATAAAAGAAACATCAACTGAAAAAAACTCAGGTGTGTCGTCAAGCATTTCTGCTGTCAGGTGTCTGATGTTTGTGCGTTCCATATTGACTACGCGCAAGTCTTGACGCAGCTTCCATGCAAGCTGACCATAGCCGACGTCAATTGAGTAAACGCGGCTTGCACCGTTTTGGAGCATACAGTCGGTAAACCCTCCGGTTGAAGCACCAATATCCATGCATACCTTTTCGGCAAGGTCGATAGGGAATACCTTCATTGCCTTTTCAAGCTTAAGTCCGCCACGGCTTACATATTGAGCGCCTTTTCCGCGGACTTCAACAGTTTCGGTGCCTTTAAGCATTTCGCCTGCCTTCATTGCCTTTTGGTTGTCAATATATATGTCGCCTGCCATAATCATTGCCTGTGCCGCGCTGCGGCTGGGCGCAAGACCATTTTCGGTCATATAAATGTCAAGTCGTATCTTAGCCAATTTAATCACCTAATGCTTTTATGATTTTTTCTGCAATTGTTTTGCCGTCAACCCCTGCACGGAGCTTTTGCTGCTGAATGCTGCCCTGAACAAGCGGCTTGTCGGGATATGCAAATTCCAAAATTTTACCGCTGTATATTCTGCGGACGGTATCGGCAAGTCCTCCGATTTCTACGTTATCTTCAACGGTTGCCACAAGACGGCAATTTTTTGTGCTGCTTAGAAACAGCTCGCTGTCAAATGGCTTTAAAAATCTTGCGTTCATTACGCCGACAGAAATTTCCTGAGTATTTAGAATTTCTGCCGCTTCGCACGCATCATGGAGTGATGTGCCGAGTGCAACTATTAAAACATCATTGCCCTCTCGGATAATTGTGCCTTTGCCGTATTTCACAGGGGCGCTGCCAAAACTGCCTGTGTCGGCTGTGCCCTTGGGGTATCTGATTGCCACCGGGCCTGTGCAGTCAAACACTGCAAGATTTAGCATCCGGCGCAGCTCTTCTTCGCACGAAGGCGCCATAATTGTCATGTTTGGTATATGACAAAGATATGAAAGGTCGTATATACCCTGATGTGTTTCACCATCGCTTCCGGTTGCTCCTGCGCGGTCAATAGCAAAAACTGTGTGAAGATTTTGCAGGGCTGCATCATGAAGAATTTGGTCATAGCCGCGTTGTAAAAAGGTGGAGTATACCGCAAACACAGGGATAAATCCTGATTTTGCAAGAGCCGAAGCAAAGGTTACAGCGTGCTGCTCGGCAATGCCAACGTCAAAAAATCTTTTGGGAAACTTGCTTGCAAATGCACTCAGACCTGTTCCGTCAGGCATTGCGGCGGTTATAGCAACCACACGGTCTGATTTTTCAGCAAGCTTTACCATTTCGTCCCCGAATATGTCAGAGTAGGAGGGAGGACTGCAGTTTGATGATTGGCCTGTATCAGGGTCAAAGGCATTGACACCATGGAAAAGTGACGGGTTTTTTTCTGAATGAGTGTAGCCCTTGCCCTTTTGTGTTATTGCATGGACAATAACGGGTTTTTTCATGTTTTTTGCATAGCTTATAATCGTAATAAGCTCTTTGAGGTCGTGGCCGTTTATAGGGCCAATGTATTCAAGACCCATATTTTCAAAAAGCTTTTTCTGTAAAAGGATTTTCTTAAGAACACGCTTGAAACGGTACGCAAGCTTGCGGAATGGCTCGCCAACAAGCGGAAGGTTATTCAAAAAGTTTTTTACACGGGTTTTAAGAGTAATATATCGTGCGCTGCTACTTAGCTTTTCAAGGTATTGTGAAAGTCCGCCTACATTTTGAGAGATTGACATTCCGTTGTCGTTAAGTATCACAATAAGCGGAGTATTGCCGCTTCCGGCATGGTTAAGAGCCTCGTATGCCATGCCGCCCGTAAGTGCGCCGTCGCCGATCACAGCAACTGCAGAGGCGTCAATGGAGTTTAGTTCAAAGGCTTTTGCAAAGCCAAGAGCTGCCGAAACAGAGGTAGAGCTGTGTCCTGTGTTGAAGGCGTCGGTTTCGCTCTCTTCGGTCTTGGGAAAGCCGCTGATTCCGTTTTCCTGACGAAGGGTATTAAAGCTGTCACGTCTTCCGGTAAGGATTTTGTGAGTGTAGGACTGGTGACCTACGTCCCAGACAATTTTATCAGAAGAAAAGTCAAAAACCTTGTGTAGGGCAAGCGTAAGCTCCACCGTGCCAAGGTTTGATGATAAATGTCCACCGTGCTTTGAAATATTCTCTATCAAAAACTCGCGGATTTCCCCGGCAAGAATTTCAAGCTCGGAAATATTCAGTTTTTTTACATAGTCTGATGAATTAAGTTCATCCAGTATTTTTCTCATAAACACACCATAGTTTATTTTTTTCTGTAATTCAGTACGGATAAAACTTTTGCCGCTATATACACAATGGAATTACTGTGCTTGATTGCAATGCTTTTTCCCATTGCCTTGCCGCCGACAGTTAATGCCGCAACACAGGAGGTGATAAGCAGACTAAGAAGAAATCCGTTCATGAATGCAGTAATCTTTAAAATGTATGCAACAACTGCGGCTGCGGCAGAACCACTGATGATTCCGCAAATATCACCTACAACGTCGTTGCAGAAGTTTGACACCTTGTCTTTGGATTTTATAAGATGTATTGCGCGGTTTGCGTATTTTACACGATGTACAGCCATTGAATGAAAGGGTGCCTCGGTTGCTGTGGTGACGGCAACGCCCACAATATCAAAAACAATACCCGTAAGAATAATAAACAGCAAAATAAGGATTGCTATCCATATACTCACCTTTTCCATAATGCCGCTTGACAGCACATTGAACATGGCAGACATGGTAAATGTAATAATGATAGTTTTTATAACCCATGTCTTGTCTGTGGGTTTTGAAGTGGTTGGCTTAAACTTTACCTTCTGTTTTCGAGGAACGTCTTCTTTCAATTTATATATCATCTCCAAAATAAAATCAAAGAGAAATAAAAGGGTAGCATATACAGTAAATCTTGTGTCTTAGGTCAGGTTGGATTTCCCAGAGAATTACCGGATTGTCGCCAAAACGGAAGTTCCCTTTTAAAATTCTCTATGCGTTGTTACCAAACAGCATTACCTGATTGCCACTGAGTACACACTGCAATCCCGTATATGCACCGAGTCAGAGACCCGAGAACGGTCTAGGGGTTTTCCCCGACAGTTACAAACATTCCTTAGCCTCTTTTGCAAATATGGTTTCAAAGAGCAATGACCGAAAGTCTGTGGCCGCAGACCACCGGTCTGATCCCTTATTCACCATACCCACTCAAGGCAGGCTACGCTGTCCACAGCACCAAATCTGATACCGCATGACAGGTTTTAACCTGATACGTATAACGGCGGGATGTCCCATCCATTACACGGTCACAGGCCTCCGCGGAAAAGGGGTCAACGCCCACATGCCGTTGCGGATCGCCCCTAAACCTTAACTCCCAGCACACGCCCACGACTGGGCGTCGCAAGCACGCACAAGGAACTTCATCGATATGCCCTTCGGTGAATTTTTAGGCCCACCCTGGGGAATGAAGTAACCGACTAGAATACCGTTACCCATATTCTCAGAATAAGTATATCATATAAATATTAAAACTGCAAGTTTTTATTTTAAATATAAAACAAAATAAATACTATATTTCCACAAATTTTATGCAATATAAATCTGCTTGGTAATACTCTTGAATTTGGTATAAGCAGTCTTTGCTTTTTCGGCATCAGTAAATACGCCAAAGACCGCCGAGCCGCTGCCGCTCATAAGCGAGTATACTGCACCGCACCGCTTCATAATGGATTTATATTTTTCAATATCAGAGTATTTTTCAGATGTTACAGTTTCGAGCACATTTGCAGCGTTTTGGGCAAGCTTTTCAAGGTCATTTTCTTTGATTGCTTCAATCACTGATTTTGTGTCAGGATGATGAGTTAAGCCGTTTAGAACAAGATTTTTGTAAACCCATGGAGTTGAAATCCCAAAATCAGGCTTTGCGATAAGAAACGTTACGTCTTTTAAAAGGGGCAGAGGAGAAAGAATTTCGCCAATCCCTTCTGCAAGCATACAACCGCCGCGGATAAAAAACGGAACATCAGCACCTATGCTTTTTGAAAGAGTTAAAAGACGGTCTTCTTCAATCGGAGAACCAAAAATTTTGTTAAGCGCAGTCAAAGTTCCTGCCGCATCGGAAGAGCCGCCGCCAAGCCCTGCACCCACCGGGATTTTTTTCTTTACGCTTATATGAACTTTTGCATTAAGCCCGGTTTCGTCAAAAAACAACCGCGCTGCCTTAAAACAAAGGTTTCTTTCGTCGTTGGGGACATAGCGCAGATTACTTGAAATGCTGATTTGACACGACAAAGAATCCTCGCATGTAATGGTCAGCGTGTCGTATAGCTTAATGGTATGCATAATCATTTCAAGGTCGTGATAGCCGTCTTCGCGTCGGTTTACTACGTCGAGAGAAAGATTTACCTTTGCAGGGCATTTAATGGTAAGTTCTTTTTTCATTTTACTTAAGCCTCCTTGCCAAGCCTACTCAAAGCAATACACGCACAGCTGATTGAGATGGCTGCAGAAATAAGGTCGGATACCGGCTGCGCATAGAATATTCCGTCAAGACCGAAAAACCGCGGCATAATAAACAGTGCCGGGATAAGAAACAGACATTGCCGCGACAGGCTGAAGAATGTAGCTGCGCGCGGTCTGTTGATATACTGAAAGTAGTTTGAGCATATAATCTGAGCGCCAACTAACGGCAAAGCCATAGAATTGGTTATAAGCGCCTGTCTGCCCAGCTTGATGAGCTGCGGGCTTGAGTTGAAGGCACGGACAATTTGCTCAGGGAACAAGTGAATAATTGTAAAGCCGATTACAACAAAGACCGTTGCTGCAGCAACGCCGTATTTCATAGCCTTTTGCACGCGGTCATATTTCCTTGCTCCGTAGTTGTAGCCAACAATGGGCTGAACCCCTTGGTTAAATCCAAAGATAGGCATGATTGCAAGTGTCATTGCGCTGTTATAAACTGCAAATGCAGAAACGGCAATGTCGCCGCTTCCCGCGCCAAGCTCTGCGTTTCCGTAGGAAATCAGAAGATTGTTATAGATTATATTTACAGTTGCCATTGCAAACTGAACAAGAGCAGGAGAAAGGCCAAGAAACATTGTTTTTGAGATGAGTGAAAAGTCGGGACGAAATCCCTTTAAGTTAAGTCTAAGTGAGCTTTTCTTTGTAAAGTAGAAAAGTACCCACAGCATTGTTGCAAGCTGACCTAAGATTGTGGCAATTGCCGCACCGATTACACCCATACGAATTACCATGGTCAAAAGCCAGTCAAATACAATGTTTGTAATTGCGCCGGCAAGCATTGATACCATAGCCATTTTTGGGTTGCCTTCGGAACGGATAATGGCGTTTAGTGAAAATCCCACGCCTTGAAATACCGCACCCGCAAGAATGATAAGCATGTAGTCGCAGGCATAGTCCATTATTATGCCTTCAGGAGTCCCAAACAATCTGAGAAGTGGCTTTAAAAAGATATAGCCCAAAGCTGCAACAATAAGCTCTAAGATTATGGCAAAAACACAGACGTTATTTATAATGCTTTCGGCTCTTTTGCGGTTGCCCTGTCCAAGGCTGATTGCGACAAGAGAAGTTCCGCCAAGTCCTACCAGCATACCTGCTGCCATTATTGCGGTCATAAATGGGTACACAAATGAAAGCGCGGCAAGCGCCTTGTCGCCTACGGCTTGTCCTACAAAGATGCGGTCAACCACGTTGTAGATTGCGTTTACAATCATACCGACAATGGCTGGTGCGGAAAAACTCCACAGCAGCTTTAAAACAGGTTCTTCTCCAAGCTTTTGTGAGTTGTTTTTCATATCTTTCACCTCACGCAAAACAATGTGCATAAAGCAAATGCCTTATACACATTGTAAGTGAATTATTCTTGTGTTTCAGAAACGTCTTCAACGGTTGCTTCGTCTGTTGGCTCGGTTTCTGTATCAGCGGCTTCGATTTGTACGTCGCTCATAATATTTTCTTTTTCAGCAGACTTTTCTTCAAAAAGTGCCTCAAACTCGTCTGCATCAACCTTTTCTTTTTCAAGCAGCAGTGCTGCAGTTGTTTTAACCTTGTCTGCCTGATTGGAAAGAATTTCAGAGCAGCGTGAATAGCATTCGTCAATAATTCTTTTTATTTCGGCATCAATTTTTGCGGCAACATCCTCGCTGTAATCCTTTGTGTGGCCAAAGTCGCGGCCGATAAATACCTCGTCATTACTGCTGCCGAATGAACGGGTTCCCAATGAGTTGCTCATTCCGTATTTTATAATCATATTCTTTGCAATCGCAGTTGCACGCTCAATGTCGTTTGATGCGCCTGTGCTGATGTCGTCAAGGAAAAGCTGTTCTGCAACACGTCCGCCAAGAAGTGATACGATTTCCTCAAGCATCTCGGTTTTTGAAGTGTAGGACGCGTCTTCCTTAGGCAACGAAAGCGTATATCCGCCGGCTCTGCCTCGGGGAATAATTGAAATCTGGTGTACTCTGTTTTGAGTGGGCAGCATCTTTGAAACAACAGCGTGGCCTGCCTCGTGGAAGGCTGTAAGCTTGCGTTCTTTTTCGGTAACTATTCTGGTTTTCTTTTCGGGGCCTGCAATTACCTTCATGATTGATTCTTCAAGGTCAAACATGGAAATCTGCTTTGCTCCGTTCTTTGCAGCACGAAGAGCCGCTTCGTTCATAAGGTTTTCAAGGTCTGCACCGGTAAAGCCGACGGTTGTTTTTGCCAAAACATCAAGCTTTACGTCTTCTGCAAGGGGCTTACCCTTTGCGTGAACCTTGAGTATTTCCTCTCTGCCCTTTACATCAGGAACATCAACCAGAACCTGACGGTCAAAGCGCCCCGGTCTTAAAAGTGCGCTGTCCAAAATATCAGGGCGGTTTGTTGCAGCAATAACAATTACACCTTCGTTTAAGGTGAAACCGTCCATCTCAACCAAAAGCTGGTTCAGAGTTTGCTCTCTTTCGTCATGACCGCCGCCAAGACCTGCGCCTCTTTGACGTCCCACAGCGTCAATTTCGTCTATAAAAATTATACAGGGTGAGTTTTTCTTTGCGTGGTCAAAAAGGTCACGTACACGCGAAGCGCCCACACCAACAAACATTTCAACAAAGTCGGAACCTGAAATCGAGAAGAAGGGAACGCCTGCCTCGCCGGCAACAGCCTTTGCAAGCAGGGTTTTACCTGTTCCCGGAGGACCCACAAGAAGGAAACCTTTGGGGATTCTTGCTCCCAAATCGCGGAACTTCTGCGGGTTTTTAAGAAATTCTACAATCTCCTGAAGCTCTTCTTTTTCTTCGTCCTCGCCTGCTACATCAGCAAAGGTCTTTTTGTTTTTGTCGTCAAAAAGCTTTGCACGGCTTTTGCCGAATGACATAGCACCTCCGGGCCCGCCGCCCTGAGATTGACGCATAAATATTACCCAAAAAACAATCATAATAACAATCAGACCAAGTGACGGCAAAAAGCTGAGCCACCAAGGCGGTGATGCCGGAACAGGGGTATCAACCTTAAGCGTTCCTGCAGCAATCTGACGTTCAATATCTTCGCCCGCACTCAAATAAATTGCGGCATAGCCGGGTGTTACAACGGTAATCTCTGTGCCGTCGGTAAGCTTTGCTATGGCGTCTGTATCAACCACCTGAAGCTCTGCAACACGACCGTTTCGTATCATGGTAAGAAGGTCTGAATAGATGTACTTCTGCGAGGTTTCCGGCATTGATGTCATGACGAAAATGGTAAGTATTATAAATAGTAGAATTGCATAGAATCCAAGTCCTCGTAAATATTTTTTCAAGTGACCGCCTCCTGTTTTGATTATATTTCAATTTCTGTCATAGTGACAGAGGAAAAATATGCAAAATTTACTTATTATATACTATCATATTTTATTTTTAAAAACAATAGCTAATTTAAAAATTTAACAAAAATGAAACATTATTAGTATTGACAAAGCCGAAAGATACAATTACAATAAAAACAGTTGATAAAAGGCGTATTTTGCCGAAAGGATGAGTAATATATGAAAAATAATAAAAAATCAAATAAAAAAGCCACTGCAAAGAAGAAGATGTCAGGCGGTGCGGTATGGGGTACAGTTGCGGCGGTTGCTGTAATAGTTTTGGTATGTGCGGTTTTTGCTATTGGAGCATTTGGCGGAAAAGGCACGTATACCACCTCATCAAGCGGTAAAAATCCCGCTGTGGAAAGTACAAACAAAGCAGATGGCAAGGAGGACAAAAATATGATTCAGGAAAATGTAAAAGTAGCAGTTGAAATGGAAAACGGCGGTGAGTTTGTTCTGGAGCTTTATCCCGAATACGCTCCTCAGACTGTTCAGAATTTTGTAGATTTGGTAACAGACGGTTTTTATGACGGTGTGGGCTTCCACAGAGTGGTTGACGGATTTATGGCACAGGGCGGAGACCCCGAAGGAACAGGCATGGGCGGAAGCGGCACAAATATTCCGGGTGAGTTTTCGGCAAACGGTTTTGCGCAGAACACCCTTTCGCATACAAGAGGTGTGATTTCCATGGCGCGTTCACAGGACCCCGACAGCGCAAGCAGCCAGTTCTTTATCTGCTATGACGACGCAAGCTTCCTTGACGGTCAGTACGCAGCATTCGGCAAGGTTGTTGAGGGAATGGAAGTAGTGGATGCATTTTTGGATGAAGAAAGAACCTACAACTCAATGGGCGAGCTTGCATCACCTGTAGAGCCTATTACAATGAAAAAGGTTACAGTTATTGAATAGTATTGCCGGCTTTAAATGCGGCATTGGAAGGATTGGATAACAAATGAAAAAAATAATTTCTTTAATTGTTATGTCTGCGCTTTTGTGCAGTATAACAGCTTTGGCGCATCCGTTCAAGGATGCTTCGGGACACTGGGCAGACAGCGAGATTGAAAAAGCTTACACAAACAAGGTGATAAACGGTGACCCTGACGGACGGTTCAGACCCGATGATGCAATTACCAGAGCAGAGTTTTTGAAGATGCTTACCGAAAATATCTGCAACAGAATGGGTATTACAATCCCCGAGGACTTTGCCGAAACCTCGCACTGGGCGTCAAAAAACTATACCTTTGCAACACTGTATCTTTATGCAATTCTTGAAGAAGAGGTTGACGGAATCAAGGCTGGACAGATGGAAACGGCACAAGAGCTTGATATGCCCATTACAAGATGGGAAATGGCATATATCCTGAGTGAATCTGTCAAAAATTCGATAAATATTTATTCAGATGAGAGGGAACTGCCTTTTAAGGACGGAGATAAAATTGACAGAGATTACCCTGATGCTGTAAAGGCTGCCATTGCAAACTGCTACGGACTTGGTCTTATGAAGGGTGATGAAAAGAATTTATTCAACCCCAAGGAAACAGGGACCCGTGCAGAAGCGGTAACTGTTATAAACAGAGTGGACGGCATTATTGAAAATCTTATCAATGCATACAATTCTTCTGTTGAGCAGCAAATGAACGAATATAACAGCATGGTAGAAGCGTCGCAGGTAGTATATGACGAAATTCCACAAGGTCATCCTGTTGTAACTATGCTTATGTCAAACAACAAAAAGATTATGATTGAGCTTTACCCCGAATACGCACCTCAGACGGTTGCAAACTTTGTAAAGTTGATAAAGGATGGCTTTTATGACGGACTTACGTTCCACAGAATTATTCCGGGCTTTGTTGCTCAGGGCGGTGACCCATCGGGGGACGGCACAGGCGGAAGTGAAGGCTGTATAAAGGGCGAGTTTTTGGCAAACGGTGTTGAAACAAACTCTCTTTCACATACAAGGGGAGTAATTTCAATGGCACGCTCACAGCATTTTGACAGTGCAAGCAGTCAGTTCTTCATCTGTCTTGACGATGCAAGCTCACTGGATGGTCAGTATGCTGCATTCGGTAAGGTTATAACAGGAATGAATGTGCTTGACGACTTTGCCGAAGGCGAACTGTTGATGAGTGCATCCGGCGAGCTGTCGGTACCTGCAAAGCCTGTCGTAATCAAAAAAATGACTATTTCTTTAAAATAAGGTCTTGCGGAATTTAAACAGCCTTCCATTAGGGGATAGGTAAAATTGATTCAGAAAACACAAACCGAGCCAAAGTCAAGACTTTGGGTTACCCGAAGGTGTACTGCAAGCCGAGGTTTGTGCGTAGCAAAAAGACTATTAAAACAGAAAAATCGCATATCATGATATGCGATTTTTCTACATTTATAATAGCTTTTTTATTGCTAATTCACAAGGAATATTCTTTGATTTTCCATCTTTTTGCGGTCTGGACTATTTTAACCAATATCATTAAGTTAAGAGGAGCAAGTTAAATTAATGAACTTGCCCCCCTTTTTTTATGTGAAAATTTAAAAATATTTCAAAAAAAGACTTGACAAATGTTGAATTTTGTGCGGCTGATTTTAATAACTGTTGTTATTAAAATCAGCCCTTGTTAATAGAAGTACATTTTCTATTGACAAGGAGAAAAAATATGAACTACACATCAAAAACAATTAAGAA
>JAFYXN010000021.1 GCA_017546145.1 Clostridia bacterium | reverse complement strand
ATGATAATAATATTTCATCTGGTCATCTGTCAGGGATGCATACATATCTTCTCCTGTATCTTTTGCAATGAAGAAGGTTCCGCAAATAATGTCTTTTCCGACATGTCTGTTCGGGACAAGTTCAAGTTCTTTATCCCTGACATTATGGATGAGAACTGTCTGTTTATCAAGTGGTTGAGCCTTATAATCGCCTTCCACCACACTCTGATATACCTCTTTGGTATTCTTAATATGTTCTATATGAGGTTCTCTTAATGGCTCAAACACCATCACTTTGATTCTGCTTTCCATTTAGGTATTTTTCCTCCTCTCTCGATTCCTGCCCACTTATGATAAAGCAGCACATCATCACGACACCGAAGATTGCACCTCCGGCAAAACTTAAAACATATAACACTTATCGTCACCTCTACATTTCCATCATTGGTTCTTCTGTTTCTTCAAAGTCTTCATTATCCGTTAAGATGATGAAGTTCGACTCTTCATAAGGTTTAACAGTTGACCTTTCCAAAAAGTCTGGTCCTCTCTTGGTAAAGTATGCAACCTCATATTCATTTGCATCTGTTATTTCCCCTTCACCATAGACATAGCTTTTAACCTCAACATCGATGGATTCTATTTCAGGATTATCTTCAAGGAAATTTTGATATGCTGTCCAATTCTCTAATCCTGATTCATTTTCAGGAATTCCACCGCATAGAAAAGTTTCTGTTGAACCGTTTTCTGCCGACAGAGTTATGTGCGAAAACAAAACTGCCATTCTACATCCCTCCCATCAGCATTCCGCCGTCTTCTTCAATGTCCTGTTCTTCCTCAGGGAGAGCTTCAGGCTCCTGTGATTTTCCCATTGCTTTAAGAGCAACATCTTCCATTCTCGCTTGCAGGTGGCTTTCAATCTCTGCTTTTGCTTCTGTTACCGTCTTGTCCATCTGCTCATTAAACATTGAATACATGTACGGATAGTTTGAACCAAGCTGCATTGAAACCGCATTAAGTGTTGATAAGATTTGCTCTTTATCTGCTTTTGTGAAAGTCCTCTTATTCTCTATCAGTTCTTCTACAGCTTTTGTTGTTTCTTTGATCTTCTTGGTCAGTTCGTTCATCTCTTGTCTGAACTCATTGCTGAACTGCTCTCTTTTATCAACAAACGGACACGGTTCTATGTACTCTCCGTTTAGTCTTGTTAAAGTAACAGGAACACCTGCACCCATATTGAGAGAGGTTATTGCCTGTGCAAATTGAGACTGACTCATTGCAATTTCAATGTATGGCAGGTTCTCTGCATAGTATCTGTCGTAATTCAAGTCTCTATCCATAAACGCAGGACTTATACGAAGGTTAATAATATCATGATGTTTAATAGAGCTGCCAAACAATGCTTGCTTACCACTGCATTGGCTTCTTCCAATATATAAGTTTGCAAAGCTTGGATGCTTAACTCTTTCTGACATTTTCTTTCACCTCCTATTTAATTCTTAAAGTCTGTCCTTTGTATGAGAACAACTTCCGGTTACGCCTGTGCTTTGAAGAGTTGTTTATATACGGCTCCTTCCTTCTTTTCTTATCTTGATATCCATTGATGCCATACCTGCTTATGAATTTCGCATTTATAATGAGGCAAAGGATTTTATCATCTATGATTTCATCCTCAAATAAATCCGCCTCTTCTAATCCCGATTCCATTCCGGCAAGCATCTTTACAGCATGGTAGATGTTATATTTCTCTTCATCGTTACCTCCACTGTACATTTTAGGTAAGACATATAGCGGATTGGAAACATAGTTTGCCAAGATAGTTCCGAATTCCTGATGGGTGCTTAGCAGATAAATTATAGCCATTGCATCAAGGTCCTTTTTATCTGTATTCTTAGTCCATCTTGTGTGCATTTTCCAGAAAGTATCTCTATGCTCCTCATTGCAAAAGATGAATTCATCGAATATGAATTTATCAAGTGAATTCATTACTCTTTTGCGGATATCTCCATAGCCGTATTCTCGCATGTAATCTTTAAGCACTCCTATGTACTGAGCTTTGATTCTCTTTTCTTCTTTGTTTGCCCTGCTCATATTGGGAGTCTGTTGCATTAAACATTCAAACATAAACAACTCTGTACCAGACATGAATTTCGTAGCCATTAACCTTTACCCTCTTGCTTATTCAAACCGGGCAAACGAGGGTTTTTATCATAAGCAAGCTGAGTTAGGATTTTGTATCCCTTGACTGTTTCGAGGATGTATAATTCGAGAGTTTCTAATGCACCCTCAAAGGTCTCAAGTAATCCTTCGAGATTATACGGACTATGAACCAAGCACGCATTCCAATACTTATAGTCGTCAGGATCAAAACCGTCATTTACCATTGAACTCCTCAAATCTTCCGTGAGCGAGTCCAACAGCTTATCAATATCGTTTATTGCGTTCAATATGTCGCAAATTTCCTGACAAGGATTCTCTATTAAATCCGAGAAGTCCGTATCTTTATCTTCAAGCAACACCGTAATCACATCTTCAAGGATGCGAAACTTATGCACCTTGTTCTGTATTTCAAGTAAAATATCAATATTTCTAATCATGTTATCTCCTCCTACATACTCATATTTGGTCCAGCATCTTCTATTTCGTTGAACCATTCTTTAGAATCTCTTTCGGGACAATATCCGGCGAGTGCATATGAAATTTCCGTTAACCTTTGATGGTCAACACCACTACACTGGATTTGAACTCCGTATGTACCGTCAAATATTTCATCAACCTTTGCATTTAATACATCAGCCCATGCTTTATTTCCGGCTTCTGTAAACATATCTTTTGACAAGTCTTCGATAGTTGCCAATTCAATGTCTACCTCATCATGCACCAAATGAACAGATGAAAGTTTAACGCCCTGTATTAAATCTCCGAGTGTAAGATTTGCAAGTGTCTGACTCATAGGCACTTTTACGAAAGCACTTCCCTCGGATGCAACATCCGGCAAGTATGTTCCCATCAGCTCAGGTGCTATAAAAAGTTTCTCCCCATCCTTACCTTCAAATAGCATGTTTTCCTCCGTTATTTTGAAGGTGTAAATTTTACCGTTGTTCTCATATCTATCACCGTTTATGTAATAGTTACGAGCTTCAGCAAAGGTTTTCTTCGCAATCTCTTCGACCTTTTCGGTGAGCTTTCCATTCTCATCTCTGAATCGTTTACCATTCAAATACTGAGGTTCTTGGAAATTCTTATCGTAGCAGTAGATATAAAAGTCATAGTTACCATCTTCGGTAATAGTTCGTATGTCATACTCGTACCTTTCTGTTTCAACAAACATTCCGTATGATGATGTACTCTGGCTTGCAATCTTTGCTTCGGGATGATTGTATGCTACACTTCTCATCCAATCCCTATCCGTCAGAAGCCTTTCACGCAGAGTTTCCATTATCTTGTCGAAGTCTTCTTTGAATTTATCATTGTTTAACTTCTCACTGTTGTTAAACCATGTATGATGAAATTCATTTCCGTCTTTACCAAAGTCACCTCTTAGATATCCGACAAGACCTTTCGTCTGTTCTGCCTTGTTATTACGAAAGAAGTTTTCAGGCCTGGTATGGTAAAAGTTAAACTTGTACATTTTCGTGTTCAACTCCTTCTGCCAATCTTTGATATACCGAATCGTTTCTCAACTCACGATGCAGCATATCAAGAACAATCGACATAATCGCATCGCACTTATATTTAACATCGTTATTGGAATACGGCTCTTTCCTTAGTGCTGTCGCTAGCATATCTGTATAACCGATTAACTCAATTCCGTATTCATCCTGAAGCTTTCTCAAATCATCAATTGAAAGAAGTTTGATTTCTTCTGAGACTCTATTGCTCGTCTCAATCATATCAACGATGATTTTTTCTTTATCTTCAAACTCAGGTTTATAGAACATGCTCTTTCTGAACTTCTCGATCGGTTCTTCATAGCAATCTGCCATACAGATTATGTTCTCTACAAGCATTCCAAAATCTCTGCATCTTTCTTTGCAGTCATTTGATACCATTTATTCATCACTCCTATTCTTGAAATAAAAAAAGGCGGTACATTCTTTAATAGAACATACCGCCTACATACTCATTCCCATTCCGGCTTCTTCTTGCCCTTCGGCCATAACTTCATCGAAACGCTCTTTCATATATTCTGCCGGAGAAACTTCTAATGCTCGTCCTGCAGCATTATATGATGGAAGTCCGTTTTCATTTTTAAATTCCTTCTGCGTAGGAATTCTGCCATTCTCAATCATAAACCTGTCCAAAGCATTTATGACTTCGGCTCGGCCCCAGATTTGTTGTCCATCAGGAGCCTGTCTCACTTCAATCTGTTTTGCAGGTTCCTGCTTCTGTTGAAGTTTCTGTTCCAAGTCCTTTTCTATAAGCTCTGCGACATACTGTTTCTTTGTTACCTGCATTTCTTTCACATAGTCATCTAATTTGTCAAAGACATCATTAGACAACGCAACTGCTAATACTCTTGTTCCTTCTTGCATTTGTTCTTCCTCCTTATTCTTTATTGCATTGACATTCCCATTTCTTCTTCGCACTCCTGATCAATCTCTTCTTTGAGCTTCTCATCGAAATTGGGAATCGATTCTTTAATCTTCTCTTGTACCTGTTCTAAAACTTCAATCTGCTCACCCGACAATTCATATCCGTTGTTTAAGGTATCTTCCGTACAACGATATATTTGCATCATTTCTTTGTCGGTAAAGAGTTTTTGTGATTGAAGCAATCCTGATCTCACAACAAAGTCTTCTTTAGCTTTTTCGTAGTCTGTGAAATAATGTCCATGATAAAGAGCATTGTTTCCATATGACCATGTTGTAAATTCGAATGTGTTGTTTGAGCGATGCTCAATTCCGCCAAGTACAACTCCATTAAATTCTGCTAACAGTTTATATGGCATATTGAAATCTGTCGCCTTAAGCTCTGGAGCATTATCCATCAAATCAATATACTCTTTGACTGTTTTGAAAGTTTTATCAGCTTCTTCAACTAATTTATAAAACTCATCCGTTTTCTCGGTTGCTGCATTATAACAAATGCCACCGGGATATCTGATCTCAAAACTTTCTGATTTTCCATACCCAACATTTAAAGCTGAATTTTCTACCCAAGTTGTTACGCCTTCATGCTTTGGCAAGTTCTGTTGTACCTGAAACAAAAATCTTTCTACATTCATTATGTTTCCTCCTTCCTTGTTTTTGGATATAAAAAAAGACGATAACTTCATTTCTGAAATTATCGCCTTCATTTATCTGTATTAAATTATGTTAGGGTTCGTATCCTGTATGTTGTAACTTGCATCTTTTATGTAGTCAAGTTGAATTTTTATAGGAATTATGCCCTTGTCTCTGGTTCAAGACTGGTAGAAACGGTGGGTGCATCTACTGTCTTTTATTCAAACGGGATTTTTGAAAATTGCCCGAAAAGTGCGTAAAAATGCGGTCAAAACAGATTGCATCTATTTTGACCGCGAATTCTGGTGGATCTTCAGGGACTCGAACCCCGGACCAACCGGTTATGAGCCGGTTGCTCTAACCAACTGAGCTAAAGATCCATATTTGAATCGCAACAAAAGATATTATACAATAAATATACAGCTTTGTCAAGCATAAAATGCATATTTTGTTGCACATTCAAACTTTAATTTAGTGAATCTATTTCAGGAGTATAGAAGAAATCAAACATAATCGCTATATCATCCACGTTCATATTTTCATAGATAAGGTTTTTAAACTCCCTTGACGCCTTTCCGCTATGTCTGTAAATCTCGTATGTTGCTTTAGCGTCTGATATATAATCATACTCAGGGTCTTTAAGATAATTTTTCATGCTGTTTAATACCCTGTTTGCAATTTCGTTATTAACGTCGTATGTATACAAAGGAATAACCTTTGTTTCCATATCGTTTATTATACCGGTAAGCTTCTTTTCAAGCTCGTCTCTGGCAATGCTTTCAAGGTCAATCGGCTCAATATCAATTGAAACGTCCACAATACATTTTTCCAGCGCCTCACACACTTCTCCGCGGGTAATTGGCTGTGTGGCCCTGAATTTTCCACCTTCTTCAAGAATAAAAAATCTGTTTGAAATCAACTTTTCTACGCTATCTCTTGCCCAATCCGAAACTTCATCCGTAATTGACTGACTGTAAGGAATGCGTTCCACATTTAAAATTCTGTTCATCATAACACACACCTGCTCGCGCGTTACTTTGTCATCAGGTCTGAAGGTCAGGTCATCATGTCCCTGAATATATCCCGCCTGAACCCCGCACAAGACTGCGTTGTAAAACCAGTCTCCGGTATTTATATCACTGAATATGTTTTCAGTTTCAACCGTAAACCCATATATTTTATTTACAATTGTAACAAACTCTGCACGTGTAAGTGTTGCCCCGGGTCTGAAATTGCCGTCTTCAAAGCCTTGAATATAACCTTCCTTCTGCATTCTTACAATGGCTTTTCCCTGACTTGTACTTTCATCCACATCAGGAAACGCATAAGCAGACGCAGAAACTAAACAATATATTGTAATAATAAATGCGAGAATTTTTTTTATATTCACCGCTGTCACCTCACAGTTATTCATTTAGTAATTTAAGATATTGCGCTTTTTTAAGCGCTTTTTCGTTCTCGTACGCATCTTTTATCGTCTTTGTAATAGAAGTGTCTCCGCCAAGCTTTTTCAGTCCTGATTCAAGCTCTGCAAGCAATTCTGAAACTTTTGCATCACACTGGTTCATAAGTCCAAGTGCAGTTCCCATGTGCTTGCTTACAAGCTCCTGCTTGCCCAAAAGAGTACGTTTTTCCTTTGGCAATGCAAGGTACTCCGCCTTAACCTTTGCCTCCATCTGCCCAAGGCTGCCCAGATAATATGCCTTAAGACTGTATAATTCAATTACTTTATCACCAATAAAATCATCAATCTCTTTATTTTTCGCTGATGATTCCGATGCATTAGACAATTTAATATCCTTCTTAGTTTCCTGATATTTTTTATTAAGATTTTCTATCGCCTGCTCAACAGATAACTCGCCTTTGATTATTTTTTCTTCGTCTTCTGCAGAAAAATCACTTATAATGGTTGGATGTTTTTCTCTCAGTTCAGCTTCAAGAACCTGCTTGTTTTGGTTAATTTCCTCTGTCAGTTGCTCCTGAGTTGTTGAAAATGTCTTGAATATTGCAGTAACATTGTTCCATTGCCAAGCACATAATGCACCTACAATAACAGCAAAAACTAAAAGTATGACCAAAAAAATCCGCTTGCCTCTTTTCATGACTTTTCACCCTTTCAGAAAAAACTTGTTACCATATATAAAGTATTTTTCAATTATAAAAATTATACACCCCGTGCAAGTCCCCAAAAAATCAATTAAAACGTCACTGACTTGTCCGCTGCGTCCATCAACAAACAGTTGGTGGACCTCATCAATCGTTGCCCCGATTAAACCGCAAAGCATAGCGGTAAAAACTACAATAATTTCATTGGATTTTGCCGTTTTGTATGCTGCCATACAAAACAAAAACCCCAGAATTGTAAAATTGAGCAGATGAGCGCCTTTGCGTACAATCTGCGTAACAACAAGCTTTGACAGATTCGGAGCTTGGTTTCCTGTCGCCGCAGCCACATCCGTCACAATCTGAATGCTTTTTTCAACAATTGGTCTGCTTTCTGCCTTAGATACTATTGCAGGATGTGATGAATATAAAGATATAATAAAGAAATAACATATCGCCATTGTCCATAAAACAACAGTATACAATATATCAATATTTTTCTTTTTCCCTGACACAAATTCCATCTGCAGCATTCTACCTCTTTTTAATATACAACAAGCGAATCTTTAAGCTTTTCTTCACGGTATCTCAAAGCCTCAAAGCCTCTGTCACCAAGCTTTTTACGGATTATATCCGCCGCTTCTCCCATATTTGGGGGACGGCTTGTAATATTATGGCAATCAGAGCCCAAAAAGCTGACACAATCCTGTTTTATTAAGCTGAGCGCTTTTCGTCTTGTTGTGCGGTCTATAATAAAATCGGCATTAATCTGAACAAGTGCCCCTGCTTCCTTCAGTTTAAGAAGAACTTCCTTCTCATTTATAAAATCGAGATACCTTTCAAGATGGGCTATTACAGGAATTATTCGTCTGGACATTGATAGATGATTAAGCGTTTGATATGTATAGCCATTCCATGGGAAAAAAGGCATTTCAATAAGAATATAATTTGTACCTCCAATGCAAAATTCCTCTATTCTGTCAAAGGAAGACAAATCACTATAAAACTGAACTTCCGCGCCAAGTGCAATCTTTGGAAGATTGTCAATTTTGCAAATCCCGTCACTAAGCTTTTTAAAACATTCATTGCGTCGTTGAAGAAATTCAGCAGGCTCCGCTTTGTCAATATAAAAATGGGGAGTTGCCACAATTGTATCAACTCCCTGTTCTGACAGCATACCCAGCATTTTTATGCTTTCTTCAACATTACTGCTTCCGTCATCCATCTCAGGAAGTATATGTGTGTGTATATCTATCATAATTATTCCAACTTTCTGTATGAAAATTAGGAAATTATCTTATTTTACTGCGGCGGTGCAATGCACCGCCGCAAAGGTCAATTCTTAATTTGACAATTTACCGCTTCCGTAACTGCCATAATGCTTATAGCTGCCATAATTTCCGTAAGAACCACCGTATCGGCTGTAGCCGCCATAGCCTTTGCCGCTTTTCTTTCTTCCGCTTGCGCTAAAGTAACGATAGTACTTTCTTTTGTTAACATTTTTATATGCACCGTTATTTGCATATATTACGCCGTTGAGTACAAAGCCAAGAACCTTTGTCCCAACAAAGTTAAGCTGACTTAAAGCGTACCTGATTGCTTCTTTATCCGTAGAGTTCTGAAGTGCAATCATCACAACACCATGGACATATTTTGAGGCAACAACAGTATCAATAACCAAGTTTACCGGAGGGGTATCAAGGAAAATATAGTCAAACTCTTTTTCAAGCTTTTCTATCAATCTTGACATATTCTCTGAGCTAAGAAGCTCAACCGGATTGGGAGGAATATTTCCTGCTGTAATATAGCTGAGATTATTATAGGTGGACTTGCGCACAACCTCTTCGCTTGTATTAAGACCTACCAGATAGTTACTGAGTCCCGGTGCATTTTGTACATCAAGAAGTCTTGCAAGGTTCGGACGGCGAAGGTCGCAGTCAATTATAAGAACCTTTGCCTCCATCTCTGCAAATGTAATTGCAAGGTTAAGACAGTTTGTACTTTTACCCTCTGATGCAAGAGCGCTTGTAACCGCAATCTTTTTACAACCGTCTGACGGCAAAGAGAAAATCAAGTTTGTTCTGAGCGCTTTGTATGCTTCACGAACATGGAACGGACTTTTTGAATTAAGAACCTTTTCTCTTATAAATTCGTGGTCCTGCACAATGAGCTTTCTCTGTTTTTCTCTTGCAATATTACTTGGAATTTGTCTTAGCTTTTGAAACCAGCTCATTTTTATTTGATTTTCCTGCATCGCTCTGCACCCCCTTCTTTTCATACTCATAGGCTTTTCCGCCACGTCGGTAAGAATAATATCCTTGTCTTCTGGTTTGTGTATTTGTTATATCTGGAATTACACCCAAAATCGGAAGTTTAAACCACTGCTCAAGTTCGTCTTCGTCTTTTATTCTCATATCAAAGATTTCTTTAAGAACCACAAACAAACAGCTCAGGAATAAACCTATGAGCAATCCTATTATCATGTTGCTCTGAATGTTTGGAGATACTCTCTCACCCTCTACTGCATAGTCAACAACCTTAACCGAGCTTGCCTCAACAAAGTCCTGAATAATCGGAGGTGCAACATCGGCAATTGTATTTGCAATTGTATAGGTATTCATTGGATTGGTATCTCTTACCTTAATCTCGAAAATCTCAGTCGCATTGACCGCACTTGCCGCTATACTGCCGCGAAGCATTTCAGCATCATAGCCGACAACGCCCTTTTCAATCAATTTTTGACTTACCTGATTCAATACGGTATCACTTTTGATTATTACAATATATGTATCAACCAACATCTGAGATGCCTGAATATCACTGCCAAGCGTTTTGTTGACATTTGACTCAATTTCGTTATTAACATAAAGAGAAACTGCTGATTCATATTCCGGCACTATCATCATTTCACTGTAAACAAACGCAAGAACTCCGGCAATAAGAGTTGCCGCAACAATAAGTCCTATTCGTTTTAAAAGTATTTCCGCTAATCGTTTTAAGCTTATATCTTCAAACTGTTCCATAAATACTCCTCACAACATATTTTGATTATTTTAAGTATATCAAAAGCCCGGCATCTTGTCAATAATTCAAAGCCCTGCCAATGATATAAATATTTAACATTTTTGTAAATATATCTTCCGTTTATGCCTTCTTTTTGTACAAGGTTTCACTTTTTGAGCCTGAAATTCTTATAAGGTATCCCGAGGCAGCAAGAAGCATCACCAACACAAGCGATGCAAGAAGCGCTGTTTTGAACGAGCCTTCTATCCCGGGAAACATAATAAAAATTAAAATAACCGCATAAAAGAACACCGTTGCAGCCTTGCCATACCAATTTGAATGCACAACTATCTTTTTTATGTAAAGAACAACGCCAACCGCTATCATGGAAAGCTCTTTTACCGCTACAACACATATTACCCAAACCGGAACCGTCCCGTTGATTGCCAGACAAACAACGGATGTTATCTGCATAAGCTTATCCACCAATGGGTCATAAACGCTTCCAACATCAGTAATCATATCAAAGTGCCGCGCTATCCAGCCATCCACAATATCTGTAACACCCGAAAGCAAAAAAAGCAGCAGCGGAACTGTAAAGCTTTCTGCATTCAGCATAAAATATGCAAAAAACGGAATGATAACAAGCCGCAATGTTGTTAAAATATTAGGTATCATTAAATCTTCCCCCAAAATCCAAAAACAAATTATCCTGCCTGAATAACACCCATTTTGGTATACACCTTTGCTTTTCCGCGAATTTTAATCGCTGAGGTATTTTCAGTAAACTGGCATATAAAGACCTCACCTTTGTCCAGCTTTTCGGTATGATGAAATCTGGTATCCTGACCACGTTTCAGTCCGATAATATTTACACCGTCATCCTCTGCGACAATTGAAATATACTCGCCTGAAGTCACATCGTTTTTGAAATCATCGTTCATAGTAAGAGCATCCAACCTTTCCGTATGTACTTCACTTTTAATCAATATAACCCCGCAAAGCCTTACGCCTTGGTATGATTTATACAGATTTACAAAGCTACACATCATATAATTATACTATATACCTTTTTAAAAATCAAGTAAAATCTGTTAAAAATCACTATAATATTTAATATAATTTTTCTTTATACGATATTTTGTAAATTTTATAAAAAAAGTCTTGCAATAATTTATAGTTTATGGTAAAATATTAAAAGTTGAATATTTGCCGGTGTGGTGGAATTGGCAGACGCGCTGGACTCAAAATCCTGTGGTAGTGATACCGTATCGGTTCGACCCCGATCACCGGCACCAAAAAAGAAAGTGCTTAGCTATAGCTAAGCACTTTCTTTTTTATACAAGATATTTGTTTACTATTGCATTAAGCTCGTCAAGCTTACTTTCAATATTCTTTGCAAGCTTAAACTGGTTGCGCGCTCTGTCCAGATTTTGTCCTTCTCTGTGAGTTTTAAAATATACATCGCCGTTTAAGTAATCAGCAAGAAATCTGATTCCGCATTCATAGCTCATAATCAATGCAGACATTGCCAAAAGCTCGGCTTCCTTTTCGGTAATGGTATCACGCATTTCACCAACAAAGCCTTTTGTAAACTGCTCAAACTTTGCAATATCAAACCATATTTTTCTAAGGTCTGTTTCGTCTTCTGCGCCGCTTGTCGCACCGGAACGCAGCGCATCGCCAAAGTCATACAGCATTGACCCCGGCATTACGGTATCAAGGTCAATAACACAGACTCCCTCATTTGTCTTGTCGTCAAACAAAATATTGTTCAGCTTTGTATCATTATGTGTAACTCGTAAAGGAACAGTACCCTCAGCCATTTGGTCTGTTATAATGGATGCATACTTTCTGAATTCAAGTGCAAACTCCACTTCCTCCTTAACCGAGTCAAGTCTTCCTGCCGCATTTTTTTCCATAGCTGCTAAAAGCTGATTTACACGTTCTGGAGTATTGTGAAAGTCTTTGATTGTTTCATGAAGCTTTTCAGCAGGAAAATCATCCAGCATATTCTGAAATTTTCCGAATGCCTTACCTGTATAATACAATTGAATCGGGTCCTCAACCAAATCATAGCTGACTGAATTTTCAATGTACTTATACATTCTGAAGTAGTTGCCGTTATCATCCTTGTAGTAGTTCTTTCCGTCAATTGTAGGTACTACAGTAAGCGTTTCTCTTTCAGGGTCACCGCCTGCCTCGCGGATTTTCTCTTTAAGGTGTTTTGTCACATTTGATATGTTTTCCATAACCTCTTCAGGGCTTTTAAATACTACATTATTTATTTTCTGCAATATGTAGTTTGGATTGCTCTGACAAAGGTATGTATCGTTAATATGACCGTTTCCGTATGAACCTATTGTAGGGTCAATATCAAATTTTGAACAGATTTCATTAAGACTATAATTCATCGTAGCATCCTCCTGCTATCAAATTTTTCATTGCGTTTACAACAAGTTCCTTATCTTCCTTGTATGTAACGCCGTACCATTTTTCATCGGTTTTCAGAACCTTAACCTGTGCGCCGTCTTTTTGTATCATGTTATCCACAACAAACGGAATAAAGAACTCATCCTTCAGGGGATTCTGCATATTATTAAGGAAGCTGACAAAATCCTTTTCAAGGTAATCAAACACATCAGGACGAAGTCCCCACATATTCATTGAAACAACTGTATCAAGCGGAATGCCTGAATTTTTGTCAATTGACGTATGTTCAACAATGCTCTTTAAAAGCCCGTTCTCAACCTGACAAACACCCCTTGCTACAGTACCGTTTTCGGTAAGGGTATTACCAAGCTGAAAGCCTACCATACACATTTCGCCAGTGTTTTCAAGATACTCGTTTATTATTTTAAAGGATTTCTGTCCGTAATAATCGTCTGCATTTATAATCGCAAACGGAGTCTTTACTACATTTCTTGTACAGTAAATTGCATGACCTGTTCCCCATGGCTTTGTACGCTCTGCAGGAGCCGAAAATCCTGCCGGAAGCTCGTCCATATCCTGAAAAACAAAATCGCAGTCAACCATCTTCTCAATTCTTTTCTTTGTTATTTCACGGAAGTCCTCCTCGATGTCGCGTCTTATAACAAAAACTACCTTGTTAAAGCCAGCCTTCACCGCATCGTAAACAGAAAAATCAAGAATAACCTCGCCATTCGGACCAATGGGTTCTATTTGCTTCAGTCCGCCAAATCTGCTGCCCATTCCGGCAGCCATTACAACCAGTGTTGTATCTTTGCTCATTTTTATCCCTCCAACTGAGTTTAAGACAGATACCGCAAAGCACGGTTCTTTTGTGTTTAATTAATATCTATATTTCATATTATATAAGTACATTATATAAAAATATTTACACAAAAGTCAATTTGTTTTGCATAATCTGCAATTTTTTATTGTAAAAAAGAATAAAATTTTTTAGAAATAATAATATAAATGGGTTTTTGCATAATTTTTTAAAAAATTTCTAAAAAATGCTTGCAAAAACAAAAGTATTCTGCTATAATATAATACGTCTTGGTGAAAGGCACTTTTTTTGCGGCATTTCACCATTTTAAAGTGTAATAATTCAAATGGATTTATTTTGATTGTATTTAGGAGGTGTATATATAATGGCAAAATGCGAAATTTGCGGTAAGGAACTGAAGTTTGGAATTAAGGTTTCCCACTCACACCGCCGTTCCAATAGAACATGGAAGCCTAACATCAGAAGAGTTAAGGCAGTTGTTAACGGCACTCCCAAAAGAGTTTATGCTTGCTCAAGATGCTTGAGATCAGGTAAAGTTCAGAGAGCCGTTTAATCCACATGAATTTAAGAGCCATAGATGCAAACGCATTTATGGCTCTTTTATTTTATGTACTACTCGTCATTTTTTATCTTAAAAATAGTCTTTAATATTCCTTTAAGAATACGCGGCGCCTTAACCACAACTATTTTCACATATATCTCCCCTTTCTGCTATTTTTTTATAATTATACATACCCCTGCACCTATCAAGCACATACCAAGCATGGTTATCAGCAGATACCTTGGTATTACGTATGCAAGGAACAGACCTGACCCTATTGCGATAAAGAAAAATCCTACTGCACTGGGTCTTGAACGGCAGCATCTTCGCTTTTTGAACATTTTTACCACCAGCCTTTTATTCTTAGTATATTCATAGCTGTTATTTTGGTTCACAAATCAAAAAAAGAAAGCGACCAAACGGTCGCTTTCAGTGTTAATTTTTATTTTGCCATTTCGTTAAAAGCTTTTTGATAAACATCATAAGCTCTCTGATTGATTTCAAGGAACTCTTCTGCACCAAGCTTTTTAAGCTGTGCAATGTATGAATCCCATTCTGCGTCAATGTTGTTCTTACCTGTAATAAATCCTGCTTTCATCTGCTCAACATACGTTGAAAGATCTGTAAGCAGCTCATTTACACGGGTAGCATCTTCTTCAAGATAGTAAGGACGCGGCCATGTTTCCTTGTCGATATAGGGTTTCATTACCTCAAAATACTCATCATAAGTCTTCATAAAAGGAGCCTTTTCAAGCAGAACGTCATACTCTGTTTCACTATCAAGGTAACCTATCATAGCTGTTCCCCAGACTGTGTTATTTGTATAGAGGTCAACTTCTGTCTTACCTTCCTCAGGTTCGTTCCATACATACATATCGCCTTCCTTAGTGAAGGTCTTATCCTCACCTACGCCGCCGTACCAGTTTGTAATGGTATTTTCTTTATCATAGAATCCGTCAAGGAACTTAAGAGCTGCCTGAGGATCTGCACAAGCGCTTGTTACGATAGCTGCATTCTTCTGTCCGATTGAACCGGGATGGATATGAACAACAGGTGTAATTTTGCCGTCTGCGCTAAATGGAGCAATTGCAATATATTCATCACCATTGTTAAGGAAAGGATTATCCTTGTTGAAGGTAAAGCCTACGACAGGTGTTGCTGAAGTAACCTTTGAATTGTACTGAGCATATTCCTGAGTGAAGGATTCTATATCAAGCAATCCTTCGTTCCAAAGCTTGTTATAGAATTTGCACATTTCCTTCCATTCGTCCATAAGAGGACAGAACCGAACTTCGCCGTCCTTAACATTCAGCCATGCGTCAAACACGCCAAACTTAGTTGAAATACCCCAAGCTGAAAGAAGTGTTTCAGGATAGTTGTACGCCATCTCGTTTCCGAAGAGCATCGGGATTTCGTCAGCCTTGCCGTTGCCGTTGGGGTCCTGAGTTTTGAATGCCTTCAATACATTGTAGAATTCATCAAGAGTTGTAGGAACCTCAAGTTCAAGCTTATCAAGCCATGTTTTGTTTATGTAGAAGAAAGTTTCAAAATACGATGTGAGGTCGCCTCTGAACAAAGGAAGCGCATAGATGTGACCGTCAGGTGAGGTTGCTGCTGCCTTTGCTTCAGGATGTTCATTAAACATAGCCCAAATATTGGGGGTATCTTTTTCTGAAATATAGTCCTCGATTGCAACAAAAACGCCCTGAGCCGCATATTTTGCAACTTCCTGATTTTGGAAGTGACCGTTACCGCTCATCATTACAGCAGGGAAATCGCCTGATGCCAGAAGCATTTTTATATCGCCGTCAATCCACTCAATCTCAACATCAGGATTGTAAGCTTCCCACAATGCATGGTATTCTGCTGTAATCTCATCAATGTTTGCAAGAGTTGAAGAGCCGTTTATACCGCCCCAAACAGTCAGCTTGCCTGAATCTGCAGTGTTTTTGTTGCAGCCTGCAAGACCTATGGCTGCTGTAAGCATCATTGCAATAACAAGAACAACACTTAATAATTTTTTCATTTTTCTACCTCTTTTCTTTTATTTTCAGATTTTGTGGATAATCTGTAACCAATTTTTTCTCTTTAACCTTTAACCGAGCCAATCATAACACCTGTAACAAAATACTTCTGAACAAACGGATAAAGTATAATCATTGGAAGCGCCGCAATAAGAATTGTTGAATAGCGAATCATTTCCCTCAGTTTCTCTGTTTCAGCTGTATCTGCTCCAAGGCCTCCGTCAACCATGCTGTTTGTAAGCGAGTTGGTCAGGTTTGCAAGCACAAGCTGCAACGGATACTTGTCACCGTCACGCAGGTAATAAAGTGCACTTACGTATACATTCCAATGTCCCAAAGCATGATATAAAACCATAACCGCTATAATCGCCTTTGACAACGGAAGCACAACCGAAAAGAAGAATCTCATATATCCTCCGCCGTCAAGCTTTACCGATTCAAACAGTTCTTCGGAAACATTTCCCTGAAAATAACTTCGGCAGATAATCATATTGTAAACGCTGAAAGCTCCCGGCAACACAAGCGCCCACATTGTGTCCATAAGGCCTAAATTCTTAATAAGAAGATATACAGGAATTGTGCCGCCGCTAAAATACATTGTAAACAGCATAAGGGTAGTAAATATTTTTCTGCCTACCAGTTCTTTTCTTGAAAGTGCAAATGATGCCGGAATAAGAACTGCAAGGTTGATGCACGTACCAATCAGTGTATATATTGCGCTGTTTTTATAGCCTATCCATATTTTTTTGTACTCAAACGCCTTTTCATAACCCGCAAGAGTAAAACCCTTTGGCAAAAACAGCGTTTCTCCCGCATTTACATAAGTAGGGTCACTGAATGACGCTATTACAACAAAATAAAGAGGGTAAAATGCTGCAAAGAAAATCACCGCAAGAAATGAATAGTTTATAATGTCAAATATAATATCAGATTTTGTTTTCATTTTTAAAAGCTTCATTGTATTTCCCCTCCTCCTTAGAACAATGATGTGTCACTGACTACATCAGCAATCTTATTAACAGTAAGTACACAAAGAACATTAACCAATGTATTGAAAAGGTTAATAGCTGTTGAAAATCCGTACTCTCCGCCCAAAAGACCTACTTTGTATACATAAGTGCTGATTACCTCAGATTTTCCAAGGTTCATACTGTTCTGTATAAGCAGCATTTTGTCAACACCAACATTAAATGCACCGCCAAACGCAAGAATCATCATAATTATAACTGTATTGGCAATAGCAGGGAGCTTTATGTTCCAGATAATTCTTAGTCTGCTTGCGCCGTCAATCTTTGCTGCTTCAAGCTGCTCCTGGTCTATTCCGGAAAGTGCAGCAAGGTAAATAACAGCCGAGTAACCGGTGTTTTGCCATACGCCTGTCAACCAGTAAATCCAGAAAACTGCATCTTCTTCGCCGAAAAAGTTAATACGGCTTCCGCCAAGCTTTTCAATAACAATATTCACCACACCCGATGTCGGCGAAAGCAATACCTGACAAATGCTTATTACGATAACAACAGAAAGCATATACGGCATATATGTCATGTTCTGAACAAGCTTTTTGTACCATTTTGTATCAACCTGGTCAAGCATCAAAGCAAAAATTATCGGAATCGGTACCGAAAGCAAGGTTGAAACAAGTGAAATACTTACCGTGTTTTTTATGTACTGAAGGCAGGTAGGCTGTGTAAAAAATCTTGTAAAGTGCTTAAAGCCAACCCAAGGCGAACCCATAATACCCTTCATGGGCATATAATCTTTAAATGCCAGCAAGATACCATACATAGGTCCGTAAGCAAAAATTGCTAAAAATATAAGTGCCGGCAGAAGGAATATATAAAGCTGCCATTGTGACAGCATTCTTTGCCAGACTGTTTTGTTTCCTGAAATGACTGCCACTTCCTGTTTACGAGAAATCTTCATAATAAGTAACCTTTCTGCTCACATATTTTATAAATATACCGCATTTTCTACCGTGAGCCGGATAGATTGACACGACGGAGTTCTTAAAGCTGAACGCTGATAAAACTCAACGCTTCTCCCACTTATTTTATTTAAATATGTATTTAAATCATATAGCCAGCTATTGGCACTATAACACAGCTTCTATACAAATGTCAACAAAAATTCGTCATTTTGTACATTAATTTTATCTAATTTATCTTTTTTTAGAACAAACTGTACAAAAATTTTCACAAATTGTATATTTATGGGTAAAAGAAAAATGTATTTTAAATCTTTTATAATGATATAAAAAGCTTTTCTTGTTTTTTTGTCAGTAATATGATACAATAATCCAAGTAAAAGATATATTTTATTTAAGTATAATACAAAATGCAAAAAAACGCTTTAACAAAATTGCTGTTTTTTTTAACAGGGTTGCTATTTTTTGTGTAAATGCACTAAATTTTTTATTAAAACACAAAAAATTCAGTTTAGACTGATTAAAATCGGAGGATACATACAATGAATACCGTAAAAATAATTCACACCGCGGATATACATCTTGGTTCAGCAAGAACCGGTGTAAAAAACGGTAAAACAGAAATTGAAAATACTTTTTTTCGGATTATAAAGCTTTGTCAAACCGAAAAGGTTGACTTTCTTCTTATTGCAGGTGATTTGTTTGACTCTCCGTTTGTTGATGCAAAGGATGCAGAAAAAATAATTTCCATGATGTCGCAAATCCCCGAAACGGTAATTGCGGTTTCAGCAGGCAATCATGACCCTGCCTGCCCCGGCTCGATTTACACTAAGCACAGGTTTCCGGAAAATGTTGTTATATTTCAATCCTTTGCAGAACATATTGACTTTCCCCAAAAGGGTGTGCGACTTTGGGGTGCGGGATTTACCGATAAATTTGAAAACATTCCGCTTATCGGAGGGTTTGAAGTCCCCTCCTCCTCATTTATTAATATTGGTGTTCTTCACGGCGACCTTGTTGCCGAAGGCTCGGTCAGCGCATATAACCCAATTAATTCTATACAAATTGAGAAAAGCGGCTTTGACTATCTTGCCTTAGGGCATATTCACAAACGCAGCGACATAAAAAAACTTGGAAAAACCTGCTTTTCATATTGCGGATGCCCTGACGGAATGGGTTTTGACGAAACAGGAAGCCACGGCATATACATCGGTACAATAGGTATTGGAGTATGTGAGCTTGAGTATATGGAGCTTTCGTCAAGAAAATATGTATGCGAAAGTATTAATATATCAGGATGTGAAAATTCTTTTGCGGCGGCTGATAAAATTGTTACACAAATCAAAGAGGCATACAGAGAAGATTACTTGCGCAACCTTTATCGCATTACCCTTACGGGCTTGGTTTCTGCCGACACCTTCCTTGACGCAGTGCAAATACAGACAATACTTGCCGACAGCCTTACTTATATAAAAATTAGTGACAACACCGAAACTGACATATCGGATATTTCAAAAATAGCAAACGAAACTTCATTGCGGGGTATATTTGCAAAAAAAATGCTTGACAAAATAGACTCAGCAGAAAGTGATACAAAGGAATTATATAAAAACGCATTAAAGCTTGGACTTAAAGCGTTTAACAAAGGGGTGAAGCTTGGTGATAATTAAAAAAGCAGACATAGAAGGCTTTGGAAAATTTACAAATAAAAGTCTTGAATTTGACCGCGGATTCAATCTTATTGTCGGCGCAAACGAGGACGGCAAAACTACATTTATGTCGTTTATAAAAATGATGTTTTACAGCAGCAGCGGCAAAACCGAAAAAGGTCAGGACCTTTTGAAAATTCCGCGCAAGAAATACAGACCGTGGAACGGCACTCCTATGTCCGGCGCTGTTGAGTTTGAAACACGCGGCATGGAATACCGGCTTCGCAAGGAATTTTTAAAATCAGAGGCAAGCGACAAAACCACTGTTTTTTGCAAGACTTCTTCTGAAGAACAAAAAATCGAAAATCCAAACGAAGCCGGTGAATACTTCTTCAATATGAATCTTGGCGACTTTGAGCGCAGTGTATTTATAGGAAGTAACGGAGGTTTTTCATCTGATGCATCAGCAGACAGCCTTGCAATGCGAATATCAAATTTGTCTGTTTCGGGCGACGAGAACACCTCGCAGGATTTAATTACCAAAAGACTTTCAGATGCCATTGAAGAGCTTGTTTCAAAAAGCGGTAAAAAGGGTCTTTTGGTAGATGCAGAAGCAGAGCTTGACAAATTGAATTTTGAATTGCAAGAACTTTTGCAGCAAACCGAGCTTCAGAAATCACTTTTTGAAGAGATTGCCGATATTGAAAAGGCTATTGCAGAAAAAGAAGAAATTCTGAAGGATATAGCAAACAGGCAAAAAATTGCCTCTGCAAAAAAAGAACTTAACGCATACTACACTTTAAACAACAAGATAAATCTGCGTGAAAACATAAACAAGCAGCTATCAAAGTACGGAAAAACAATTGACCAGCTTAAAGAGCATATCAATCACGCCGAAAAGCTTGAACAAGAAATCTCGCTTTCTGTCTCGGCACTTGAAGAGATTTCGGCTGCACCAAACACAAAAGAGGTTTCAGAAACAGAATTTGGCAAAGCGGACACTTTGGACAAGCTTGCCACGCAGATACGCGGTGACCTTGAAACCCTTCGCAAAAAGGTTTTTGATGCAAAATCAGCTCTTGACAACATTACACAAAAAGCCTTCAAAAAATCAAAAGCAACCGCTCCTGTTTTATTCTTTATTTTTGCAGCAATTGCTGCAGGCATTGCTTTTGCCGGATTTACCACAAGGCTTGCATTTTTATATGCTTTAGGCGGTACAGTCTTTGCCATCGGCACAACAATAGCATTAGTCTTTTCACGCATTTTGCCCAGAAAAGTTCAGGAAAAGCCCGCCGTTCAGTTTGCAAAACGCGACCTTGATGCGGCACTTAGAAGTCTTGCCTGCTTTAACGAAGAAATGGTAAATCAAAGCATAAACGAAATTGAAAGCAGTCTTAACTCAAAGCTTTCGGATACTGTTTCTGAGCTTGAAGACATACTTACCTTGCACAACTGTGCAAATCTTGCAGAGTTGAAAGAAAAGACTTCAACCGCAAAGGCAGGCGAGCTTTCTGCAATAACAACAAAGCTTAACAACCAAAAAGAAGAGTTTACTCTTTTTATGGCACAGCTTAAACCTCTTGACAGCTTTGTTGCTGCAAAGATATTATTTAACGAAATCACTGACAGCTTTAATACACTATCAAATATCTCAACCGATATAGAAACAATCAGTACTGCAACCGGCATTCAGGATACATCCGAGGCTTATGTAACCAAGCAGATAAAAACTCTTGCGAGTTTTCTTCAAAACACTCCCGAAACTGAGGTTAATGAAGAATCCACTGCCGGTATTGAAAACACTCTTAAAGAACTTCGCTCAAGACTTGGCGAGTGTCAAAGCCGTATAAATCTTCCGAAGAAAAGCGAAGATGAACTAAACACTCAAATTCATGATGCACAGCTTCGAAAAAACGAACTTAAAATACGTTTTGATGAGCTTTCAATTGCCAACGAGGTTATGACAGAGGCGATTTCAGAAACAAACAAGGGGCTTGGCTCACACCTGAGCAAAAAAACCGGAGAATATCTTAATAAGTTGTCCGGCGGTCGGTATAATGACGTTTTGGTTTCGCGAAGCCTAAATGTTGAAGCACGCGGTGGCTACGGCGAAGCGTTTCACGAATGGAAATACTTAAGCGGAGGAGCAATAGACAGAATATATCTTGCTCTAAGGCTTGCCGCAACCGACATTTTAACCGGCAATGAACCGCTCCCACTCTTCCTTGACGATATTTTATCGCAATACGACGATGAAAGCTGTAAAAGAACACTTGAATTTTTAAAGGATTACCTTGAAAGCAACAAATCCACATCGCAGATTTTGTTTTTTACCTGTCACGGTTACATTGCAGATATGGCAAAAAGTATTTTTCCGGACTTGCGTAAAATTTCACTATAGTCTGCATATACTAACAAAGAAAGAAGGATAAAAATGTCAATGACTATAACATACGAATTTGAAGGTGCGCTGTATGTCAATCTGACAAACCGCTGCAGTAATGATTGTATTTTTTGCCTTCGCAACAATCATGACAGCGTAAACGGCGAGGACAATCTTTGGCTTGACCGCGAGCCCCAACAACACGAAATACTGGCAGATTTTAAAAAGAGAAATCTTTCCAAATACACTTGGGTTGTATTCTGCGGATATGGTGAGCCGCTGATGCGGTGCCATGTATGCATTGAAACAGCACGATGGCTTAAAGAAAACTATCCGCATTTAAAAATCAGAATAAACACCAACGGTCAGGCAAATCTTATTGAAAAGAGAGATGTTACCCCTGAATTTGAGGGCATTATCGACGCAATCTCGATAAGCCTTAATGCTGCATCAGCCAAGCGCTATGACGAGCTTTGTCACAGTTGCTTTGGACTTTCGGCTTATGATGGTCTTTTGGATTTTGCAGAGAAGGCAAAAAGGTATGTTCCAAGCGTTACACTTTCGGTTGTTAACCACGATATTACCGCTGAAGAAATCGAGCAATGCCGAACCATTGTAGAAAATCGAGGTTTGAATTTCAGGGTAAGAGAATATATTGAATAAAGCAGAGGACAGAACATGAACACAGAAGAATTTAAGCTAAGGGCTGTAACACTTGCCGACAAAGAGCTGTTTGACAAGTATTTTGAAGAGTCTTCATTCATTAACTCAGAATACACTTTCACAAATATGTTTATGTGGCGCAACAGCTACAACATAAGATATGCTCTTATTGATGAGATGCTGTGTATATTTTCGAAGCATGGCAACGGACCTGAAACAGTAAACTTTCCGTTGGGAAGCGGCAATATAAAATTGGTTATAGAAAAAATTATTAATTATTTTAAAACAATCAACCAAAGACCTCTTATAAGAATTTATTCTGAGGATATGCTTGATGCACTGGAGGCACTCTTCCCTGATACATTTATTATCACCGAAGATATTGACTCGTTTGACTATGTATATAAAACCGAAGACCTTATTGAGCTTCCGGGGAACAAATACCACAGCAAACGTAATCACATAAATAAATTCAAAAGCCTTTACAACTATGAATATCATCGTCTGACACCCGAAAGCAAAGATGCGTGTCTGTCAATGTTTAACCGTTGGTGTGACAGCAAAGAAGGGCTTATCCCCGGCATTTCAGAGCAGCGCGAAGCAGTTACAGAACTGCTTCAGAACTGGAAAGCACTGGATATAACAGGTGGTGGTATTTCCGTTGACGGCAAAATGATTGCATTCTCCTTTGGCGAGGTTTTAAATCAAAAACATTCAATTGCAGTAATTCATCTGGAACATGCTGACACTGAATTTCACGGAAGCTTTCCTTTGATGAATCAGCAGTTTCTTGAAAACGAGTGGGCACATCTTGAATATGTAAACCGCGAAGAAGACATGGGACTTCCGGGGCTTCGTAAAGCAAAGCAATCCTACAAGCCATGTCTTATGGTAAAAAAATATATTGCCTCTTTAAAATAAATACGAATAAATAAGACAACCTTTGTATATTTATAATTAGGTTGTCTTTTATTTTTATCTTATAGAAAATTACTACTTTTCTGCTGTAATTTCCTATATTACACAAAAGTACACCCTAATAGGGGGGGAGTTGTTCTTTATACACTTTTTCCAATGGGAGCGTGATAATATGATATTTGACAGTGCGTCTGTAATTGCATATTCTTTTGGACTTGTTGTTTTGTTTTTTTTGTGCAGAATTTTTGCAAAGCCAATCAAATGGTTGCTTAAGCTTATTATAAACGGTGTACTTGGCGGACTTATATTAGCCGCTGTCAATTTTGTCGGCGGATTTGCAGGAATTTTCATAGCCATCAACCCCCTTACCGCACTTATAGCGGGGCTATTGGGTGTTCCGGGAGTCATTCTGGTAATATTGCTGCAATATATATTATAACCCCCTCAACACTATTAAAGCGTTACAGATAAAGCAACCCATTTACAAACATTTGTAAATGGGTTGCTTTTTGGGATTATTTATCTTCGTTCAAAGATTTTTTAAGTTCTGCAATTGATTGTTCTAAAGTGTTCATTGATTCACCAAATGCATTCCAGTTATTCTCGGCGTTTGCTTTTTTAACATTTTCAAACTCCTCAATAACACGTTTTGCTGCGGCTTCATAGGTTACCGCTTCTGTTTGCGTATGTGTATGTCCGCTCTGTGTAGTTTGGCTTATCTGAACCTTATCAGGAGCTTTTTCATTAAAGAGCGCATATAGGGCATCCGAAAGGTTATTTTTCATCACAATCTTTTCGTCATAGGCAACGACTACCTGCTTTAGCTCAGGTAAAGTTGTCTTATTGCTTGAAGTGATATAAACCGGCTCAACATAAAGTACCGAATCATCAATCGGGACAACAATCATGTTGCCGCGGATTACCTGCGAGCCGCCCTGACTCCACAGATTAAGCTCCTTTGATATATTTGCATCAGAGTTTATTCTGTTTTCCACCTGCATAGGTCCGTAAATATTAATATCCTTGGGGAACTTATAGACCTGAAGCTTTCCGTAATTGTCCCACTCGTTTCTTACAGCAAGCCACGCAACCATATTGTCTTTGTTGGCAAGTGTATACGGAATTGTCAGCAAAAGCTCCTCCTCTGCCTCGTCTTCAAGCCGCATCATATTGTAGTATGGCGCTATTTCCTTTTCTTCGGTTGATGTTCCGTAGCGTTCCTTAGCAATTACCCACGTGTCATTTTTATTATAGAATGTTGTAGGATTTGATATATGATAGTGACCGTAAACTCTTGACTGAAGGTCAAACATAAACTCAGGGTACTTGATATGCTTTTTAATGCCGTCAGGAATATCGTCTTGCGAGAACAGTTCAGGATATATTTGGCTGTAACACATAACAATCGGGTCTGTTTTGTCTGCAATATAGAATGTTACATCTCCGTTATACGCATCTACCACCGCTTTGACTGAATTTCTTATATAGTTAAATTCTCCGACGCTTTGTGAATACGGATAATAATTTGTTGTGGTATATGCATCAACCACCCATTTAAGGCTTCCGTCGTCATCAATTACCATATATGGGTCATTGTCATAATTAAAAAACGGTGCAACATTCTTTAGACGAGCAATTATATTTCTGTTAATAAGAATCCTGCTGTTGCCTGAAACAAGGTCAGAAATCAAAAGTCTTATATCACCATATTTCAACGCAAATACAAGTCTGTTAACCGGAGTAAGTTGCAATCCGCCTCGTCCGTCATAAGAAAACTCTATATCCTCCTGATCTTCTGAGTAGTCAAGCTCTTTATACTTCTGATTGCCCACCACCACATAATCGTTTGTAAGCTCACCGTAATAGATACGTGGCTGAGTAATTTTTTGTATTCCCTCCGACGCTTTTGGAGGAATATCTTTAATCAAAAATTCGGGCTGACCCTGAGCTGTCACTGTATTTATGGTGTTCATGGTAACACCAAAGCCGTGAGTGTATCTTAACGTCCTGTTTATATATGTGTCGGCACTGTCACTTAAGTTTTCTTTTGTAATTTCGCGCGGTGTAATTGCAACCGCAGTCTTTTTGCCGTTTATCTCATACGGTACAATATCCGTTTCATTGAACTTATAATAATTGCGTATACCCTGAATCTGATTCAAAACCGTAAGGTTTGCAGAAAGGTCAAGTATTCGTATATTATCGGTAATCTCGCTGTTTTGGTCTAAATCACCAACCGTAAGGTCATTTTTTACATCAAATACTACCTCTGAAATTTGGTCAAGTCCGTATGCCGCTTGGGTATATTTTATGTTGGCGGCAATATTTTCGCTTTCCTTAATAACCTCATTGGGCGAAACCAAAACTCCCTGAACAGCAAATGAAATAACTGCCGTAAGTGCCACTGCAGCAGGATAAACCAGCACTGTGCGAATTGCCGCTTTATTGTTGTTTTTTGCAATAAAAATCAGGAACAAAGTAATAAGAACAATCAAAAGAATTGGCGCAATGCGATAGTAGCTCAGCCAGATAAACTTATCGGTAAAGCCTGCGCCCTGAAGATTGTCACCAAAGCTTCCGTAAAGGATATTCTCTGCCTTAAATACATACATCACACAGTTTATAGCAAGAAGAAGGGCAACATTAACTACATTGTGTATTGCAATTCTTTTAATGCTAAGAAATTGTTTGCCGCCGTATCCGCCATAAGCCGTTCCCAAAAACCAGTACAGCACAAATACAAACGCACTGATAAAAAGCCATATCCCAAATACCGACTCTGAAACAGACATTAAAAATGGTCTTTGGAATACAAAATACCCAATATCCTTGCCGAATACCGGATCAGTTAAACCAAACTGCTGAGGCTGTGAAAACAAAAGCAGCTTTTCTGCAAGCGAGCCACCCACTACGCCGCTTAATATAAACGCAATAACTACACTTATAAGCAAGGACATCTTTTTTGTTTCAAAAAGCGACCTTTGCACATTAAGCACAGCAAGATTGCGTCTTACAAAAAGTATACTTAAAAAAACCGAAAAGACAATACTTAAAAAGCTTATCAACTGTACCAAAAGTCTGACAATCAGATTTTTAACAAACACCGAGGTATATTGCTGTCCGATTTCCTTTATCTCAATGTAATCAAAGAATATTGTGCCAACAGACCATAACAAAAAAATCAATAATGCCGCCGCCACAATCAGCACCGCTTTTGCGGAAAAGCCTTTAGGCTGCGCTCCTTCACTCTTTCTGAAATTCTTCACATCAATCATAACTAATTCTCCCTTTTATAATGAATAAGAGGCGAAATAACTCGCCCCTTAAATCAGCCACTAATCGTTTTCGGGCGCAATAATAGCATTAACAAATTCAGTCGAATTGAATTCATCAATATCCTCTGCCTTTTCGCCCAAGCCTATAAGCTTAACCGGAATATCATACTCGTTTTTTACTGCAAAAACTATGCCGCCCTTGGCTGTTCCGTCAAGCTTAGTAAGTATAATACCTGTAATATCAGCAGTTTCCTTGAACTGTTGTGCCTGATAAACCGCATTCTGACCCGTTGTTGCATCAAGAACAAGCAGCACTTCTTTTGAAGAATCCGGCAATTCCTTGTCTATTATTCGATAAATCTTTTTAAGCTCCTCCATCAGGTTTTTCTTGTTATGAAGTCTGCCTGCTGTATCGCACAAAAGAATATCTGCTCCGCGTTTTTTTGCAGCACCGATTGCATCAAAAATAACCGCTGCGGGATCTGAGCCTTCCTGCTGGCGGATAATTTCCGCATCAGCACGCTCTGCCCAAACCTCAAGCTGTTCAATCGCCGCTGCACGGAAGGTATCCGCTGCTGCAATCACAACTTTTTTTCCCATCCGGCGGTATTTATAGGCAAGCTTGCCAATTGATGTGGTTTTGCCCACACCATTTACACCAATCACCATAACAACCGCCGGCTGACCGCAAAGCTTAAGGCTGTTGTCACCCTCAGACAAGATTTCAATCAAAATCTGTCTGAGTTCCTCCTTGACCTCGGCACTGTCAGAGATACGTTTTTCCTTAACCCTTATTCTTAATCTTTCGATAATTTCGACCGAGGTATTTACTCCAAGGTCTGACATTATCAAGACCTCTTCAAGTTCTTCATACAGGTCTTCATCTACTGTTTTAAACGCCTTAATAACGTCTTCAATTTTAGAGTTAACCGACTCCTTGGTTTTGCTTAAAGTTTCCTTTAGCTTGTCAAACAACCCCATTATTCTGTCACCTCATCAATATTCAATGAAAGTAATTTTGAAATTCCCTTTTCCTGCATTGTAACACCATACAGAATATTTGCGGCTTCCATTGTTCCGCGTCTGTGTGTTACAACAATAAACTGTGTTTTGTTGCTGTATTTTTTAAGGTAATCTGCATATCGGTACACGTTTACATCATCAAGTGCTGCCTCGATTTCGTCAAGAATACAAAACGGAGTGGGTCGAACCTTGAGTATAGCAAACAGCAATGCAATAGCCGTAAACGCACGCTCGCCACCTGAAAGAAGGGTAAGGCTTTGCAGTTTTTTGCCGGGAGGCTGTGCCTCAATTTCTACACCGCTTTCAAGCAAATCATCAGGATCGGCAAGACTAAGAGTTGCCTGACCACCGCCAAAAAGCTCGCGGAATACCTGATTAAAGTTGCGGCTGATAACCTCAAACTGTTCAGAAAACTGCTTTTTCATTATCTGAATCATATCATCTATCAGACTTTCCAGCTCACCCTTTGCTTTTTCTAAATCGCTTGTCTGTTCAGTCAAAAATTCAAAGCGCTCGCTGACATTTTTATATTCTTCAATTGCATCAATATTTATGTGTCCCAACGCCTTAATTTTTGATTTCAGTTCTGAAATCTCACGGTTTGCCTCGGTGAGGTTTATTTCCTCGTCCGAGCGCAATTTCAATGCCTCGCTGTAGGTCAGCTCATATTCATCCCAAAGATGAGTGTAAATTCCGTCAAGTTCCTGTTCAAGTTTGGCTTTTTTGCCCTCAATCTTAACCTTTTGCTGACCAAGAGCAAACAGCTTCTCATGTATATCCTTGACGCTATCCTGCATTTGTCGGATTTTAAGGTCATCGGTCTTTCGCATTGCAGAAAGCTCTTCAATTCTTTTATCTATATCCTTTGTTTCTGACTTAAGTGCCTCAACCTCGCGGCGTTTTGACTCTATGTCCGCATTAATCTCGGCAATTTTAAGAGTGAAGTTTTCAATCTGCTCATTTTTTTGAGATATTTCTTCCAGAATTTCAGATTTTTCAGCACTTACACTTTTAAGGCGTTCTCTTTGAAGCTCAACATCCTTAAGATTTGCATTCTCCTCAATTGTAATGTTAAGAAGCAAATCCTGAAGCTCCTGAAGCTTTTTGAAAATTTCCTCAGATTCACTTTGTTTGCCGTCTGTTTCTCCCCTGAGGTGGATAATTTCTTTTTCAAGCCGGTCTATATCACCCTTGCAATTTGATATATCCTGCTCAATTTCTGCTGTTCGATTGTTTATTGTTTCTATATCACGAAGCAGGCTCGTTCTTCTGCTTTCAGCCTCGGAGAGGTATCTGTCGCTGTGCTCTGATTCGGCTTTAAGCTGTATGTATTCTTCGTTAACAGCCATTGCCACATGGCGCGTTTCCTCAGCTTCAGCTGTTGCCAATTCAAGAGCTTTTGCGTTTTCCACCTTTTCTTTTTCAAGATATTCAAGGCTTTCTTTAAGCTCGCATATTTCTGCGGTAAGATTTTCAATTTCTGTCTTTCTTGACAAAAATCCGGAGTTTTTACCTATACTTCCGCCGCTCATCGCACCGCCTGATTGCATTACATCACCGTCAAGAGTTACAATGCGGAATTTATGGCCGCATTTTGAAGCCATCGCAATTGCGTTGTCGATATTATCTGCAATAACTGTTGCGCCAAGGACATTGCCTACAACACCCTCGTACAAGGAATCATACTTGACAAGCTCCTTTGCAACCGCTATATAACCTTTAAGCTTTGATGCAGCAGACACATCAACACTGCGGCTCTTTATGGTAGATGCGGGCATAAATGTTGCTCTGCCTAATTTGTTTTGCTTCAGATACGCAATCGCAGCTTTTGCATCCTGTTCGTTTTGGGTAACAATATTCTGACTTACCGACATCATTGCGGTCTCGATTGCTGTTACATATTTTTTTTCGGTTGTAACAAGATTTGAAAGCGGTCCATAGATTGTTGCATTTTTAAGCACACCGCTTGAGTGTGCCGTCATAACAGATTTTACACTTCTGTTATACCCTTCAAAATCATTTTCCATATCTTCAAGGACGTTTTTCTTTGAAGTGGTTCGGCTAAGCTCTGAAAGTGCAGCATTTCGCTTTTCTTCAAGAAGTCGCGCCCTTTCTGCTGCCGTTTTTCGGCTTTCTTCCGCTTTTTCCAAGGCAGCCTTTGCCTTTTCAAGCTCGGCTTCTTTGGTAAGAAACAAATCCTTAATCCTCTCATTTTCGGCAACAAGACTTTCATAGCCTCCGCTTTGCTTTGAAAGCTCGGCTTTGGCATTTTCGTATTCTGTTTTGAAATTTTGAGTAAGAATATTATAGTTTACAATTTTGCTCTGAAGTGAGCTGATTTCTGAAGTTTTTTCTATAATAAGTGTTTTGAGTTCTTCAACATTCTCGGAGCTTTGTTCAAAAAGTGTATTTGTCCTTTCAACATCTTCCTCAAGTGCCTGTTTTTTTGCTGAAATACCGGTTGCATCGTCATTGAGCTTTTTAAGGGTACTCTCGTAATTTTCAATCAAATTTTCAAGCTGAACCATACCGCGTCGGCTTTTTTCTATTTCCTCTTCAATTCGCGCAATGTTCTCTTTGCAATGGTCAATGTTTGCAACAGAAAGAGTTATTAAATTATTTTCCTCCGCTGTTTTCTCGGAGGCATTTTTTTGGCTTTCACGGCACTTTTCGGTTTCTTCATCATACCGTGAAACCTGTTCATAAAGCTGTTTTATGGTTTCCTCGTTTTTATCCGCATCACTCTGCATAATATTTATGCTTTCGGACACCGATTCATACTGCTTTTGAGCATCATCCAAGTCAGCTTTAAATTTTTCGATTGACACAACCGCAGCATTTACCTCAATGCCTTTAAGCTCTTCGCGAAGGTTCAGATACTTTCTTGCCTTTTCAGACTGATTACGAAGCGGCTCAAGCTGACTCTCAAGCTCCTTCATTATATCTGTGACACGAGTGAGGTTATCATTGGTGCGCTCAAGCTTTTTCTCTGCCTCATTTTTTCTGTATTTGTATTTTGTAATTCCTGCTGCTTCTTCAAATATACGGCGTCTGTCCTCGGATTTATTGCTAAGTATCTCGTCAATCTTACCCTGACCGACAATCGAATAGCCTTCTCTCCCAAGCCCTGTATCCATGAACAGCTCATGAATATCCTTAAGCCGGCAGGCATTGCGGTTGATAAAGTATTCGCCTTCGCCGCTTCGGTATACACGTCTGGTAACAATAACCTCTTCATAGTCAACAGGAAAGACCCTGTGCGAGTTGTCAAGTACAAGTGAAACCTCAGCAAAGCCCTGAGGTTTTCTTACCTCAGTGCCAGAAAAAATTACATCCTCCATACGGCTGCCGCGAAGAGAACGTACACTCTGTTCACCCATAACCCAGCGAATAGCATCGGAAATATTACTTTTTCCGGAGCCATTAGGTCCAACTATTGCGGTAATACCGGGATTAAAATCCAAATATATCTTATCAGCAAAGGACTTGAAGCCCTGCATTTCTACACTTTTAAGATACAAAACACTGCCTCCTTCAATCCAAATGGATTGTCTTCCGTTAAAGTCTTAAAAACACAGTACAGTCCGCATCTAATCCGCTGCGGACCGCACTTTTTGCATTATATTTTTATTCGTTAAGCTCGTCCGGAACGTCCTCCGGCACCTCTGTCTTTCCCTTTTTCAAAATCTTTACATCCTTGGCGTCAAGGATTTTAAAGACCGGCTCTTCCTGTGTGCCGAACTTAACCTTTATCAAACCCTTCAGCACATAGACCTCGTTTACAACGCCTCTTTCACCATCATATTCGACAAGAGAGCCCTTGTTTGGAACCTTTTTCAAAAGGTCTTCGTAAGCGACCTGTTCATACTGCAAACAGCACATAAGTCTGCCGCATATACCTGAAATTTTTGTCGGATTAAGCGACAATCCCTGATCCTTTGCCATTCTGATAGATACCGGATGGAAGTCGTTAAGAAAGGTAGAACAACAAAGAGTTCTTCCACAGCCGCCAATGGCGCCAAGAGTTTTTGCCTCGTCACGGACACCCATTTGTCTTAGTTCTATCCTTGTCTTGAAGATACCTGCTAAGCTTTTTACAAGTTCACGGAAGTCTATTCTTCCGTCAGCTGTAAAGTAAAAGAGAATTTTGCTGCCGTCAAATGTATATTCAGTATTAATCAGTTTCATATCGAGCTTATGCTCACGTATCTTATTTGCGGCAATTTCAAAAGCTTCTTTTTCTTTTTCTTTGTTCTTTTCAAGCCGTTCATAGTCCGCATTTGTAGCTGCTCTTATTATGGGCTTAAGCGGTGCTACTATTTCATCGTCAGCAACCTCGCGGTTAGCAACCGCAACATATCCAAACTCCACGCCACGCGCAGTTTCAACAACCACGCCTCGACCTACCTCAAGGGTATTACCCTTTGGGTCAAAGTAGTAGACCTTGCCGACCTTATTAAATTTTACTCCTATAACCTCTGTCATTTATTGCCTCCCACAGTTCCAAGCTTATACACTGGGCAATCTGCGCATAGCTTATATTTTTTGAAATATAGTCATTGTACTTGAATAGTATTTCAAGCAATCGTTGCGGTGTCTTGTCTGTTATTTCGGATGCCAGCATGTCAAGCTGCTCCTTTTTATCAAGATTTGTTATTCTGTCAGCAGCCCCGCATTTAACAAACATCAAGTCTTTAAAAAACTCCTGCATTACATTTATAATAAATGCTGAATCGTCCTTATTTTGTTTTAAAAACAATGTCATATCATATATGCTCTTGCGACGACTGCCTGAAAGATTTGCTATGCATTCAACAGCCTTGTCGCGAATTTCATTCGCCTCGTCACTTTCGGCAAGCGAAATGGCACGAGTGCGGCTTCCGCCGCTCATATTTGCTGACATCTGAAGAATTTTATCTGAAATATCCGGACAGCATTTTTTCAGATACTCAAAAATCTCATTTACCTTAAGCGGAAAAAAATTAAGAATTGGTGCTCTTGAAAGAATTGTTGGCAAAAAGCTGTTTGAGTTTTCTGCAACAAGTATAATAGTGCAATATTGCGGAGGTTCTTCAAGAACCTTTAAAAGGCTGTTTTGCGCAAACATATTCATTGTATCGGCTTTGGGGACTATATAGACCTTCCGTTCTGCCATATACGGTTTTATATATATTTCACGCTTCATGCTCCGCACGGTATCCACTAATATATCGGTTGATTTTTTTGAGCTGTCATAAAGCTGATTTGTAACAATCCGAACATCCGGATGGTTGCCTGACAAAAACATACTGCAATCTTTGCATTTTCCGCAGGCACATCCCTCTTTTGCATCGCTGCAAAGAAGGGTCATTGCGAACGCCTTTGCCATATCCAGTTTACCCACACCCTCAGGGCCTTCAAAGATATACGCATGACCAACACGGTCAGCCTCTGCCGCGCGCATAAGAATATCTTTTATTTTGTTGTGACCTGTTATTTGGGAAAACAGCACCTATCTGCACCAACCTTAAAATTTAATTCTTTCACTGATGTATGCAACAAGCTCGTCAATCTTTACGCGCTCCTGCTCCATTGTATCGCGGTTACGTACTGTGACTGCACCGTCTTCCTCTGACTCAAAGTCATAGGTAATACAAAACGGTGTTCCGATTTCGTCCTGACGGCGGTAACGCTTACCTATGCTGCCCGCCTCGTCATATTCGCACATAAATTCTGATGCAAGCTTTGCGTAAACTGCGCCTGCGCCCTCAGAAAGCTTCTTTGAAAGCGGCAAAACCGCTGCCTTGATAGGTGCAAGTGCCGGATGGAATCTAAGAACTGTACGAATATCGTTCTTTTCTGCGTCAACAACTTCCTCATCATAAGCTTCACAAATGAAAGCAAGCGTCACGCGGTCAGCACCAAGTGAAGGTTCAACGCAGTAGGGAATATATTTTTCGTTTGTTTCAGGGTCATTGTACTCAAGCTTTTCGCCGCTATGGTTGCTGTGCTGCTTGAGGTCAAAGTCTGTTCTGTCAGCAATTCCCCAAAGCTCGCCCCAACCAAACGGGAACATAAACTCAATATCTGTTGTAGCGTTACTGTAATGTGACAGTTCCTCCTGCTCGTGGTCGCGGAGCTTAATGTTCTCCTCTGCAATACCCAATGAAAGCAACCAGTTTTTGCAGTAATCCTTCCAATATTTAAACCACTCAAGGTCAGTGCCGGGCTTACAGAAAAATTCAAGCTCCATCTGTTCAAACTCACGTGTTCTGAAGGTGAAGTTGCCGGGTGTAATTTCGTTTCTGAATGACTTACCAACCTGACCAATACCAAAAGGAACCTTTTTTCTTGCGGTTCTCTGCACGTTTTTGAAGTTTACAAAAATACCCTGTGCTGTTTCGGGTCTTAAGAAAATTTCACTTTTACTGTCTTCTGTAACGCCCTGAAATGTCTTGAACATAAGGTTAAACTTTCTGATGTCTGTAAAATTATGCTTTCCGCAATTGGGGCATTTTATGTCGTTTTTGTTAATGTACTCAAGCATTTTTTCGTCAGACCAGCCGTCAGCTGAAACACCTGCAGCATCCTCAATAAGTTTGTCCGCTCTGAAACGGGTTTTACACTCTTTGCAATCCATCAATGGGTCTGAAAATCCACCTACGTGACCTGAAGCAACCCATGTTTCAGGATTCATAAGTATTGCCGCATCAAGACCTACGTTATAGGGGCTTTCCTGAATAAACTTTTTCCACCATGCACGTTTTACATTGTTTTTAAGCTCAACGCCAAGAGGACCATAGTCCCATGTATTTGCAAGACCACCGTATATTTCAGAACCTGAATAAACAAAGCCTCTGCCCTTACAAAGAGCAACAACTTTTTCCATGGTTTTTTCTGTATTTTTCATTTCAACACGCAACCTTTCTCTTCTGTAAATTATATTTTTAACTTCTAACACTACAAAAAAATATACATAGATTAGTATATCATATAAACATACAATCTGCAAGATTTTTTTGCAAATATTTTATTTAATATATTGTTATTTAATTTTTTGTATGCTATAATGCTTTCAAACAAAACTTAACGAAAGGATATGCCTTTATGTACAATTCGGCACACATTATTTCCTCAAAGCACTATTTGGTTCTATGCTCGCTTGCATTTACTTTGGGGATATTCCTTTTTGTTTATCTTGACAATATTGTACTTACTGCTGCGGTGATTTTTCTTGCCGTAGCACTTTTTTCATTGTTGGTTATTCTGCTTCTGCGCATATTTAAACTTATAAAGCCAAGGCTAAAATCAGTTCTTCTTCCGTTTTTGAGCATACTTTTTATTCTTCTTGGAATATTCAGAATATACTTCTTTGAAAATTCCTCGTCAGCCGCACTACGCAGATACGAAAGCAATGAGGTATGGCTTTTGGGATACGTCACAAGTGTGCCGGTTCTGACCAGCTCCGGATTTTATCGTTCTTTTGAGCTTGAGGTTGTTCAGGTAAACTCAGACACGGATGCAAAGGGAACGGTTCTTATGTATCTTCCTACAGGGCGATGTGAAAATCTGGAAATGGGCGACCGGATTTGCTGTTGGACAAAGCTTTCCACACCTGACCGCACAGAAGCCAATGACAACTTTGACTACTATACTCATCTGCGCGGAAAAAACATATTTGTGATTGGAAACACTCAAAACGTAAATAAGGTTTACTTTGACAAAGATGTAACCTTTGCATCATACATACGCAGTATAGGAATTGCCGTGCGCAATAAAATATCCAAAACCGTTGACTGCATTTTTCTTAGCGATACAACGTCCGGCTCTGTTTTAAAAGGTATACTTATTGGTGATAAATCAGGATTTTCGGATGAGCTTTATAAACGCTTTTCAAATGCAGGAATTTCGCATATTATAGCCGTGTCCGGACTTCATTTATCAATTCTGTTCAGCTTTATTATGTCCATACTTACTACAACTTATATAAGACGCAAAGCGGCGCTGATTATAGCAATGCCTTTAATGTTGCTTTTTGTTTCAGCCTCTGCTTTTTCGCTTTCTGTATGCCGTGCCGCATTAATGCTTTTTATAGCCATCCTTGCCGTCTTTACAGGAAAGCGCTATGATTCGGCGACCGCTTTATTTCTTGCTCTTGGGATTATCCTTATAATTTCGCCTTATTCGTTGTTTTCAAAAAGTCTTCTGCTTTCATTTTGTGCAACTCTTGGTATTTTTGCTTTTTATAAATATATAATGCACATCATCTTGAAACCCTTTCGGACAAGATTTAAGCCACTCACCTTTGTCGCATCATCGCTCACTCTTTCCGCTTCGTCCTTGTTGGGCACACTATACTTTCTTATACTTTTCTTCGGAAGCATTTCCAAGGTGCAATTTCTGACAAATCTGTGGACTATTCCCCTGGTTTCAGTTATATTTTGTCTTGGCTTTATCGTCTGCCTTGTATATGAGGCTTTCCCCGCATTTGCTCTTTGGGCTTTAAAACCGCCGCTTTCGGTTTTGCTTAACATCATAAAAGCAACCGTTAACGTCTTTGGGGATGACAAATATGCCCTTAACATTCCAATAGAGTCCATGCCCAATTATGTATTTCCCATATATGTTGGTTTGGTAGTTATGCTGTACTTCTTTTTGAAGCTTTATTATGACATCGACAAAGAGAAAAAAAGAGCGGCCAAAAAATCAGCCGCCCGAACTTATTAAAACTCGTTTACTATTTGTTTGAATGTATTGCCGCGTTCTTCGAAATTTCCAAATAAGTCAAAGCTTGCACATGCCGGAGAAAGGATAACTATATCACCCTTCTGTGCACAATCTCTGGCACGCTCGACTGCTTTTTTAAATTCAGTTTCGCGGAATACTGAAATTCCGTCATAATTTTTTGCATTCTTAACTGCATTTTCGATTTTTTCAGATGTTGAGCCGACTAAAACAAGCTTTTCAACCCTCTCGTTGACGACTTCTCCAAATTCATCAAAAGGTATTTTTTTGTCATAACCGCCTGCAATAAGTATAACCTTTTGGTTAAAGGATTTAAGACCTGCGGTTGTTCTTGCCGGACTGCTTGCGATTGAATCATTATAAAATTTTACCCCGTCAAGCTCACGTACAAATTCAATTCTGTGTGCAACACCGCCAAAATTCTTTGCGACATACTGCACGGTTTCATCTGTAACATAGTCACGCACAGCAGCAATTGCAGCCATATAATTTTCAACATTATGGAGCCCAGGAATTTTTATGTCGCCTGTATTGACAATTTTGTTGTCAGCATAACAGATAAAACCGTCATTCAAAGTAACAAGAGCATCGCCTTTTGACGAAAAGTTTCGCCATTCTCCGGCAGCTTGATGACCAATTTCCCTTGTAATATCGTTTGCCGAATTTGTTACAAGCACGCACTCTTTGCTTTGATACTTCATTATATTCTTCTTAGATTCAATATACTCGCTAAAGTCGGTGTGCCAGTCAAGATGATTTGGTGTCACATTGGTCATAACCGCAATCCTGGGACTTTGCTTCATGGAGAACAGCTGAAAGCTTGAAAGCTCCAGAACAGCCTTGTCGCATGCATTCATATTTTCAACCTCGCCAATCAACGGCTTGCCTATATTTCCGCCAATGTAACAGTTATAACCCTGCTTTTTCAGCATTTCTCCAATCAGTGTTGTAGTGGTTGTTTTGCCGTCACTTCCTGTAACTGCAATAATTTCGCAAGGGCAAAGCTTAAAAAACAGCTCCATCTCGGACGTAATCTCTATACCATTTTTGCTTGCCTCCAAAAGTTCGGGCACATCCGCACGAAGTCCCGGTGTTTTAAATATGCACTTTGTACCTTGAGGTATATTTTTTAAATACTCCTCACCCAAGACAAAGTTTACGCCTAAGTCTAAAAGTTCTGTATATATATCACCAAGCTGCTCTGCCGTTTTTTTATCATGCGCCGTCACCTTTGCTCCGCTACTGAGCAGAAATCTGATTAACGGAACATTGCTGACCCCGACCCCGATTACCGATACTTTTTTATCTTTCAGAGTCTTTTTATATTCAACTGCATTCATAATTTCGCCGTCCTCTCAAAAAATTAAAAGAATATTCGAAAAGCTGTTTTAAAGACAGATTTTCGCAACAGTCTTTCGCAAAGAAACTAAGGCGGTTAACCTCAGGATAACCGCCTTAGTATAGCTTTAACACATATTATTCAGCATCAAGAATGTCGCCAAGTGTAAATGAACCCTCTTCTGTATAAGATTCATCCACTACCTCTTCTTCAGCTTTTTCTTCCTCTGCAACATAGTCAGGGAGAAGAACCTTTCTCGAAAGTCCAATCTGCTTTGTCTCGTTGTTGATTTCAACAATCTGAACTTCAACCTCATCACCAATGTTTAAAACATCAGAAGGCTTGTCAATTCTGGTGTTTGCAATCTGAGAAATATGAATAAGACCGTCAACAAAAGGAGCAACCTCTGCAAATGCACCAAAGGGAAGTATACGAACAATCTTGCACTTGATTGTGTCGCCAACCTTAATGTCCTTTGTTGCCTGATACCAAGGGCTGTCTTCTTCCTTCTTGTGACCAAGAGAAATCTTCTTTGTATCAAGGTTAATGTCCTTGATATAAACTTCAATTTCGTCGCCTACCTTAACAACCTCAGACGGATGCTTGATTCTGTTCCATGAAAGCTCAGAAATGTGAACAAGACCGTCAACGCCGCCGATGTCAACAAATACACCGAATGTTGTAAGAGACTTAACCTTACCGGTATATGTCTTACCAACTTCCAAAGCGCTCCAGAAAGCAGCCTCGCGTGCCTTTTTAACTTCTTCAAGCTCTTTAACAAGTGAAATCTTTCCGGTTTCTTTGTTCATGTCCTTAATATATACATCAATAGAGTCGCCAACCTTAACCACTTCAGACGGATGCTTGATGTGGTCATCAGAAAGCTCTGAAATGTGAATAAGACCGTCAACACCGCCAAGGTCAACAAACGCACCAAATGCAGTTAACGATTTAACTGTTCCTGTATACTGCTTGTTAACTTCTGCAGCTGCCCAGAATTCTTCTGCCTTCTGCTGGCTAATCTCTCTTGCAACAGACTTGATTGAGCCAACAACTCTCAGACGACCTCTTCTGTCCTGATCCATCTTGATAATTCTGAAAGAAGCCTCTGTGTTTAAGAGTGCACCCAAATCTTCAACGAAGCGTTCTGCTGCTTCTGATGCAGGAATAAATACTCTGATACCCTTTGCAATTGTAACGATACCGCCTCTTACAATTTCAACAATTCTACCGTTTAAAACAGTTTTGTTTTCGAAATCTGCGCGAAGCTCCTGAAGTCCCTTTTCTGCATCAATTTTCTTTTTTGAGAGTGTAACAACGCCGTCTCTGTCCGAAACGTGAACAACAAACACATCCACTTCATCGCCAACCTTAACAAGATCTGCAAGATTTGCTGATGAATCATTTGTCATTTCCGCAAAAGGAATAACGCCGTCGTACTTGCCGTCAATGTCCACCTGTACCTCTGTAGGGGTGATTCCGATAACTACACCTTTAACAATATCTCCTGTTGTTAAGGGCTTTAAAGTTTCTTCAAGCGCCTCTGCAAAGTTCATTTCATTTGTGATTTCCGCCATGGTTAATTTTGCCTCCTTGATTACCTTATCCGGAGTGGATGCTCCGGCGGTAATGCCTACTTTTTTTATATTTTTTTTAAATAAATGGGCAAGCCCATCTAATTCTTTGCTGTTTTCAATCTTATAGCTGTCTTTGCAGTGTTCACGGCATATCTCAAAAAGCTTTTCGGTGTTGGAGCTGTTACTGCCGCCAAGCACCAGAATAAGGTCACTTTCCTTTGCAAGCTTTTCTGCCGCTTTCTGCCTTTCTTCTGTCGCACTACATATTGTATCAAAAAAATTTACATTTGTAAAATACTTTTTTAAAATTTCTTCAATTTTTTTTGCATTTTCATGTCTTAACGTTGTCTGAGCCACTATACTTACCGGTGTTTCAGGCTTCAAATGAAGAAATTTTTCGCACTCCTGTGCGTTTTTTGCAATTAATGCTGAATTTTTGCACCAGCCGTCTATTCCCTTTACTTCGGGATGATTTTCATCGCCTGCAATGACAATTTGCCTGCCTTTTTCATGTTCTTCCTTCACTATTTTGTGGATTCGCTTAACAAACGGACATGTAGCATCTATTATTTCGGTATTTTTTTCTTCAAGCTTTAAATATTCAGCCTCGGATATGCCATGGGCACGAATGATAACAACACTGCCATCAGGTATATCCGAAATACTCTCTGCACACTTCACACCCAAAGTTTCAAGTTCGCTTGTAACATCGTGATTATGGATAAGCATACCATAGGTATAAATACTGTTTTTGCAGCTTTGTGCAGTTTCGTATGCAATTTTCACTGCTCTGTCAACACCGAAACAAAAGCCCGCCTTTTCGGCAATTTTAATTTCCATACGTTTTTGCTCCTGCCAATCCGGCAATGCTTGGCATAATAACCTTATCTGTAATATTTTGAAGGTCCGCTGCCGAAAGTCTTTTGCCGCTGTACTCTGAAAGGTCTATGTAATCACCGATTTTAATTTTCACACCACGTCTTAGCTTATATGTTGTTTCAATTCCCACAGGAAGAATACCTACACCGGCTTTTGCAGCAATCATTGCCGCTCCATGCTTACCCTCGCCTAACGTGCCGCTGGTTCTTACCCTTTTTCCTTCCGGAAATATTACAAGATTGCGGTTATCTTTAAGTATGCTGATGGCAGTTTTTATTGCAGCAATATCGCCGCCGTGCTTTACCGGAAACGCTTTGAACGCTTTAATCACCCAATTGACAACCGGCACCTTAAAAAGCGACGCTTTAGCCATATATGCCATTTCAAGCGGCAAAAATGCCGCAATAAGCGGAGGGTCAAAGTTGCTTAAATGGTTGGGTGTAACAAGAAAGTTTCTGTCGCTTGGGATTTTTTCTGTTCCCGAAATTTCAATTTTGCCGAAGAGCAATTTGTAAATTGCTCTTACAACACACAAAACAAAATTTGCCATTATACTTCTCTTCTTTCCTTCATTATATTCAAAAGCATATCAACAGACTCCTCCAAAGTCTTGCCGGTAGTGTCAACAATTATCGAGTCATCTGCCGGTTTTAGCGGAGCAATATCACGTTCTGAATCGTTTTTGTCTCTGTACGCCATATCCTTTTTTACTTCATCAAAATTGCATTCGATACCCTTTTCACACAGTTCACGGTAACGTCTCATCGCGCGTTCCTCAACAGATGCTGTAAGAAAAATCTTCAGCTGGGCATCAGGAAGAACAACTGTTCCAATATCCCTTCCGTCCATGATAACATCTGTCTTTTCAGCAATACTGCGCTGAAGGTCAAGAAGCTTGCTGCGAACAGCAGGAATCCTTGATACATCCGATGCTGCAACAGACACATCAGGAAGTCGGATTTCTGTTGAAACGTCTTCGCCGTTCAAAAACACCAGCTGACCGGATTTTGAATGAGAAATATCGACTTTTATATCCGGAAGCAGTTTTTCAACTGCCTGAATATCCTTATCCGGGTCAACTCCTGCGCGGATTGCAGCAAGACCAATTGCACGGTACATTGCACCCGTGTCAATATATACAAAGCCAAGCTCTTTTGCCGCACTTTTAGCAATCGTGCTTTTTCCCGCTCCGGCAGGGCCGTCTATCGCAATTTTAAAAGTAGACATAGTATAAAACTCCTTTATTATTTGGGAAGAAATTAATCCTCCAACTTTTGTTTCAGCGCATCAATATCAGCATTAAGCTTATCAATTGCCTGACACTTTTCCTCAATAAAATCTGCAACATTCCGGTCTTCCTTATAGCCTGCGTAGATTTCCTTGCCGATTTCTGTATAAGTTTTTTCAATCTCATTATTAAGATCAAAAATCGAATATTTTGTCTTTGAATCCTCAACAAGCTCACCGGTTTTTTTTGCAACGGTATTAACTGTATTTTCTGCAGCCTTTTTAAGATTTTCTATAAATTTCATAAATAAATATCTCCATTCTGCCCGCAAAATATACTTAATTTCTGCCGCGGACTGACAGATTTATACGTTGAATCTGAAAAGAATTATATCCCCGTCTTCAACAACATATTCCTTACCTTCACTTCGTACAAGTCCCTTTTCCTTTGCGGCATTCATACTGCCGTTTTCCATAAGGTCCTTGTATGCTACCACCTCGGCACGGATAAAGCCGCGCTCAAAGTCGGTATGTATCTTTCCTGCTGCCTGAGGTGCTTTTGTGCCCTTGGTAATTGTCCACGCTCTGACTTCGGGCTTACCTGCTGTCAGATAGCTGATAAGTCCAAGCAGCTTATAGCTTGCCTTTATCAACTTGTCAAGACCTGATTCTGATGTTCCAAGCTCTTCAAGAAACATTATCTTCTCGTCCTTGTCAAGTTCTGCAATTTCCTCTTCAATACGTGCAGAAACCACCATAACCTCAGACTTTTCGGTTGCAGCAAATTCTGCAATCTTTTGAACATACACGTTCTCTTCCATTGGCTTTGAGTAATCGTCCTCTGCAACATTTGCAGCATATATAACAGGCTTTAAGCTGAGAAGTGAAACCTCTTTCAGCATTTCCTTTTCATCGTCCGTAAACTCAAGTGCTCTGGCACTTATTCCCTTTTCAAGCTGAGCGCACAAGCCTTCAAGGAAGTCAATCTCTATCTGATATTTTTTGTCACCGCCCTTAAGCTGTTTTTTCAGGCGGTCAATTCGTCTTGCAATGATTTCAAGGTCTGAAAATATCAGCTCAAAGTTGATTGTTTCAATATCGCGGATAGGGTCAACGCTGCCTTCAACGTGGACAATGTTGGTATCCTCAAAAGCTCTTACCACATGGACAAGCGCATCAACCTCGCGTATATTTGAAAGAAACTTATTTCCCAGTCCCTCACCCTTGCTTGCACCCTTTACCAGTCCTGCAATATCAACAAATTCTATAACTGCCGGAGTTACCTTATCGGGGTCGTACATTTCTGCAAGCCTATCCAGTCTTTCATCAGGGACTGCAACAGTTCCCACATTGGGTTCAATCGTGCAAAAAGGATAGTTTGCCGATTCTGCCCCTGCCTGTGTTATAGCATTAAAAAGTGTACTCTTTCCTACGTTAGGCAATCCCAAGATTCCAAGTTTCATATTATCATCATAAACCTTTCTTAATTTAATTTTTCATTTGCCACATATTGAGAATGCTGTCAGCCACACGGATCCCGTCAACAGCGGCACTCATGATTCCTCCTGCGTACCCTGCTCCCTCTCCAGCAGGGAACAGACCGCGGTGACTTACACTCTCAAAGTTTTCGTTTCGTTTTATTCTTAGCGGTGCAGATGTTCGCATTTCAACGCCTGTAAGAACTGCTCCGCCTTCGGTAAAGCCTTTTATCTTTCTTTCAAAATCCAAAAGTCCTTCACAGAGGGTATTTGATATAAATTGGGGCAATGCCTCTCTTAAATCAGCAAACCCTGTTTCCCCTGTAAACGAAGGCTTTACGCCGTCAAAGCTGTCGGAAATACGGTTTTTCACAAAATCCTTTGCCAGCTGCACAGGACCCTTTCCTTTTAACAAGCTGTATGCAAGACCCTCATACCTGCGCTGAAATTCAACGCCGGCAAGCGGCGAATCACCACCAAAATCCTCAGGCTTTACATTTACAACCAATGCACTGTTTGAATTATCTGCCATTCGGCTGTGCTCACTCATTCCGTTAACACAAAGGCAACCACCTTCTGACGATGCATTTACAACAGTTCCGCCCGGACACATACAAAACGAGTAGCAGCTGCGCAAATCTCCATTGTATGCCAGCCTGTAATCTGCAGTGGGCAAATATCTGACCTCTTTTAAATTGCCATATTGCACATTGTTTATAAACTCGCGGCTGTGTTCTATTCTTACCCCCGCAGCAAATGGTTTTTGTTCTATCAGAACACCTCGTTTTGCAAGCATTTCGTAAGTATCACGGCTACTGTGACCGGGAGCTAAAATCAGTGCATCACATTCAATATATGCAGAGCCGTTTAACTGTGCTCCACAAACCTTGTTGTCTTTTATAATTAAATCTGTAAGACATGTATCAAAAAGAACTTCTCCGCCAAGATTTTTAATACGCTCTCTGAGGTTTTTTACACATCCACGCAACAAATCAGTTCCAATATGAGGTTTTGCCTGATACAAAATTTCTTCAGGCGCTCCGCAATCCACAAAAGTCTTAAGGACAAAGCTCTGCAATGGACTTCCGATTCTGGTATTGAGCTTGCCGTCAGAAAATGTGCCGGCTCCGCCTTCACCAAACTGTATATTGGTGTTTGGGTCAAGAATACCTGTCCGCCAAAACCTTGCAACCTTTTTTTGCCGGGAATCCACATCACTGCCACGTTCTAAAAGAATTGTACGTATTCCACAGCCTGCAAGTATATATGCTGCAAACAAGCCACAGGGACCACTACCCACAACCACAACTGTTTTTTGCAAATTTTCATGCCGTCTTAAGCTATTAAAGTCATAATGAAGCGGCTCTTCAAACAATCGGATTTCAGAACCCGTCAAACTGCCTTTAATATTGTTTGCATCAAGAACTACTGAATATACAAAATGCATTTCACTCTTTTTTCGTGCATCAAGGGATTTTTTGTATATAACCGGATTAGCAGCATCAATGCCATGCTTTTTTGCAGTTTTTAATGCTTTTTCAAAAACCTCGTTGTCGGTATGCAGAATCGGCATTTTAATGCCGTTGACAACTATTTTTTTCAATTGTCCTGTCCTGCCTTTCAGTTTCTTTTTTCAGCTTTAATATTGACCTCAGTTATACCATCACGAAGTGAAACTCCCTCCGGAAGAATCAGCTTTGCTGTTGCATTTGCCTCGGTAATTTCATCCAGATTTATTTTTTCGGTAAAAATTTCGTCAACTGTATCAAGGATTTCGTTTTCAGCATATATTGTTACATTTGAAGGCTGAACTGATATTTTGTAGTCTTTTACATCATTGGCAGAATGTGTAGCTACATTTACAGGAACGGTTTTAAGCTTCATAACAGGACAAAAAACATCTATTGTTTCGGTGTCCATAGTAACCATTTCGTATATAAAGTTGTTTGTATTTATGCGTCTTCCGTCAGCATCAAGGAAGAATAAATCAACCGTATCACTTATTGCTGCGGCTCTGTCATCATAATTTATTTCTGCAGCGACATAGCTTATGCGGTCAATCAGACTTTGTGCACCTTTAAGACTTACTTTTTTTATCTCGCTGGCTACTTCGCCTGCAATATATCCGTTTGCTACACTTCCTGTTGTAATAAGCTTTACGTCCTTGCTTGCTGTAACAATCCTGTCTATAACAACACTGGCATTATAGGGTTTTTTGCTTACGATTTCATCATACTCATACGGTATTGAAATCGCAATCGGTATTGAAAATGTGCCTGTTTTTGTAATATTGGACAAATCAGCATTAGCATAGATGTTTTTGCTCTCAATATTCGCAATCTTTTTTCTGCTTCCTCTGATTTTAAGTTCAACTGTGGTTTTTGACTCGTTCACAAGGCAAAGACCACGCTCGGCAAGCAAATTCTGGTTGGTAAACCTGACAGGAATATCCTTTACGGTAATATCCACCGACGGGTCAACAACCGCTATAATATAGAACCAGAGAAGCACAGCTACAACAAAGGAAATTAGTTTTAAAACTGAGTCTTTTTCAAAAAATCCTTTCACTTGTTCTTCTCCTTTCTGACAAATATGTTTTTCTTATTTCTGCCGTCTTTTTTATCAAGGTCGAACAGCTTTATAAGGTTCTTTTCAAGTGCTTCGGGAGAAAGCTTCATATTAAGTTCGCCGCCGCAGGCAATTGAAATTCCGCCGGTTTCCTCTGACACAATAACAACAACCGCATCGGATTCCTCAGACATACCAAGTCCTGCGCGGTGTCTTGTTCCAAGCTCCTTGCTGACATTGGGGTTCTGAGACAGCGGCAAAAAGCAGCTTGCCGCCTCAATTTTGTTGTTTCGGATAATAACAGCCCCGTCATGAAGAGGCGTTTTGGGAACAAATATATTGGTAAGAAGCTCTGCTGAAACATCCGCATTAAGAGTTATTCCTGTGCCGACAATATCACCTATCTTGGTTTCGCGCTCCATTACAATCAATGCGCCGATACGGCTTTTTGACATGTTCAAACAGCTTTCCTTAACCTCTTTTATGACCTTTTCTTTTTCAACGTCATCGGTACGCTCGTCAAAGTTAAACCACTGACCCATAGTCTGCTGACCAAGCTGTTCAAGTGCACGTCTGAGTTCCGGCTGAAACACAATCAAAATAGCAATCAGTCCAAGCTGCATGGCGTTGCTGAGCAGATAATGAACCGTATGCAGCTTAACAAACTGGCTTACCTGCATTGTAACAATAAGAATAATTACGCCTTTAAGCAACTGAACCGTTCTGGTATCACGGATAAACTTCAGCACCTTATATATGATAAATGTCACAATGAAAATGTCAATGAAATCTGTAATTCTTAAAAGAGCTAACTGGTTAATCATTGATTGATAAAAGCCGTCAAACACTCGATTTTCCCCCTTCAATTATTTTGCCTGTATTTTTAAATTAGTACGCCTTGCCCCAATATACCATTTTCTTTGCAGGCTTTCCGCAGCATACGCAACTTTCCGAAAGTTCTTCCTGCTCAAACGGCATACAACGCGAGGTTGCCGAAGTATCTTCTTTAATCTTGTTTTCGCACTCAACATCTCCGCACCACATAGCCTTTACAAAGCCACCTTTGTTTTCGATTGTTTCTTTGAACTCGTCATAAGAAACAGCGACAGATGTTTTTTCTTCACGGTTTTGAAGTGCAGCATCCAGCATTTCCTGCTGAATCTTCTCTAAGTGGTTTGCAACCTCTTCTTCTAAGTTATCAAGCGATACAAAGAATTTTTCTCTTGTTGTTCTGCTGACCAACACAGCCTGATTGTTTTCAATATCCTTTGGTCCGATTTCAATTCTCAGCGGAACACCCTTCATTTCATACTCGCTGAACTTCCAGCCCGGTGATTTGTCGCTTGCATCCAGCTTAACTCTGAATTTGCTGCTGAGGGTTGCTCTGAGCTGCTCTGCTTTTTCAATTACGCCTTCCTTGTGCTGAGCAATGGGAACTATCACCGCCTGAATGGGCGCAATACGCGGCGGGAGCTTAAGTCCTGCATCATCGCCGTGAACCATAATAATAGCACCAATCAAACGTGTTGTCATACCCCAGGATGTCTGATGAACATAATGCAGTTCATTGTCCTCGCCTGTATACTGAATACCAAACGCTTTTGCAAAGCCATCACCAAAATTGTGGCTTGTACCTGACTGAAGCGCCTTGCCGTCATGCATAAGACTTTCTATAGTATAGGTTGCCTTAGCACCTGCAAATTTTTCTTTGTCGGTTTTTCTGCCCTTTACAACCGGAATTGCAAGCTCCTTTTCACAAAAGTCTGCATATACATTAAGCATACGAAGTGTTTCTGCCTCTGCCTCCTCGGCTGTTGCGTGGGCAGTATGACCCTCCTGCCACAAGAACTCCATTGTTCTGAGGAACGGTCTTGTTGTTTTTTCCCATCTTACAACGTTGCACCACTGGTTATAGAGCTTAGGTAAATCTCTGTATGAATGTATAATATTTGCATAATGATCACAGAAAAGTGTTTCTGATGTAGGTCTTACACAAAGTCTTTCCTCTAATTTTTCGGTCCCGCCATGGGTAACCCACGCAACCTCTGGCGCAAAGCCTTCAACATGGTCTTTTTCGCGCTGAAGCAGGCTCTCGGGAATAAACATCGGCATGTACACGTTCTCATGCCCTGTTTCCTTAAAACGGCGGTCAAGCTCCTTTTGGATATTTTCCCATATTGCATAGCCATAAGGCTGAATAACCATACAGCCGCGAATGCCTGAATAGTCAACCAGCTTTGCTTTTTTTACAATATCTGTATACCACTTTGCAAAATCCTCATTCATGGAGGTTATTTCTTCAACTAATTTTTTTTCATCTTTTGCCAAATTTCCCATTCCCTTCAGTGTTTCTTGTTAGTCAAAATATTTCATAAAAGCAGAAACTTCTGCTTTTAGAGTATATTTATGCATTATTATACTCAGTATAAAGTAAAATCCGCTTTGTGTCAAGGGTTTGAGGGAGATTTTTTAAGTATTTTGCATCAAAAATAAACGAGCAAGTCCAGTAAAAACGGACAATAGAAAAAAAGCACTTCCTATGATAAAACGAAAATACCATAGGAGGTTTTGTTATGTCAGTAATTAAAGGAATGAAAAAATATCCACAAGGAATTAGAGAAAAGGTCACCGCAGAGCTCCAACTCCACAGTGACCAAGGCTTTCACACGCGTACTTTAAGCTAACTAAATCATACAACATTACTCCGTCAATGTCAAGAAAAGGGAATCCTTATGACAATGCTTTGGCTGAAAATTTCTTTTCTATTCTCAAAACAGAATGTGTTTACAGAATTAAACTCAAAACTTATGATGAGGCTCGCCTCATCATAGATGAATATATTTATTTCTACAACAACGAAAGAATACAACTAAAAACAAAACTGACACCAGATGAAATGCGATGTCAGTATGTTGCTTAAAATTTAATATTTGCTACCATAGGGGTATTTTTGTACTATCTGCACAAATTGGTGCAGTTTAGGGTGCTTTTGATTTTATAAATCGTTTTTTATTATATCATCAAGACTTTCGCGTTTTACCGCAGTATATTCGCCTGACCTTGTAAGCATTACAATCGGCGGTCTTGGAAGTCTGTTATAGTTTGACGCCATTGAGTAGTTGTAAGCACCCGTGGTCATTACAGCAATGACATCACCGCGCTGTACACTTGACGGCAGTTTTACATCCTCCTGTATTATATCACCGCATTCACAGCATCTGCCAACCACCGAACAGGTAAAATCACATTCCTCGTTCATCTTGTTTGCCGCAACAACGGTATATGCAGAGCCATAAAGTGCAAATCTGGGGTTATCGGTCATTCCTCCGTCAATTGAAACATAATTTTTATATTCCGGAATAATCTTGACACTGCCTGCAGTATACAGGGTAAGTCCGGCATCTGCAACAATACTTCTGCCCGGCTCCATACGTATTGACGGCACATCAATCCCTAAATCACCGCATTTTGTCTTTATTGCATTGGCAACCTGAGCAATATTTGCTTCAATATCAATTTCAGGGTCGGATTCAACGTATCTTACACCATACCCTCCGCCAAGGTTAAGGATTTCCGTTTCATAATCAAACTTTGATTTCATGTCAGCAACAAAGTCAAGCATTATCGCCGAGCTTTTAAAGAAAACGTCCGAATCAAACACCTGCGAGCCAACATGACAATGGAAGCCGCAAAGCTTTATGCTCTTCTTTTCAAGCGCGTATTTAACAATATTCTCCGCTGCGCCTGTTTCAATTGCAAAGCCAAATTTGGAGTCTACCTTTCCTGTTGCAACAGCGTCATAGGTATGCGGGTCAATCCCCGGTGTTATACGGAGCAGAACCTTCTGACAAATACCTTTTTTATCTGCAACAGAATTAATTGCATTAAGTTCTTCCATGCTGTCTGCAACAAAATACCCAAGACCACAATCCATAGCATATTCAATATCAAAATCAGTCTTATTGTTGCCATGAAAATACACGTTTTCCATTGGGAAGCCTGCATTTTTTGCAGTATACAATTCGCCGCAGGAAACAACATCAACACCCATGCCTTCCTCCATTGCTATTTTGTAAACAGCTTTGAAGGATGCCGCCTTGCTTGCAAACAACGGCTGAGCATTTTTGCCCATATATTTTTTCATTGCATCCACATAAACTCTGCAATTGCTTCTGATACGCTCCTCGTCCATAAGGTACAAGGGAGTTCCGTATTTTTTTGCAAGTTCGACGGTGTTTCTGCCTGCAAAGGTCAAAACGCCGTCTGCATTTATTCCAAGATTTTCACAAATCATTTGTCCGGTGTCCTTTCGGAAAAATTAGTCAATGCTTATTCCGTTCTCCTTCATAAGGCGGAACATATTCTCAGCATGAGCCGTTTCCATTGGTGTAAGCGGCAATCTGAGGTAGTTTTCACCAAAGCCCATAGCAGCTGTTGCAGCCTTTACAGGAATGGGGTTTACTTCACAGAAAAGTGCGTCAATAAGTTCAAGATACTGAAGCTGAAGCTTTGCACTTTCTTCTATTTTGCCTTCAAAAAAGCTGTCACAAATTCTTACTGTATCCTTTGGAGCAATATTTGAAAGAACAGAAATGACACCCAGTCCGCCCAACGACATAATCGGTACAATCTGGTCGTCATTGCCGGAGTAAATTGCAAAATCCTTGTCAACCAAAGATGCAACCTTTGCAATCTGTGAAATATTGCCGCTTGCCTCTTTTATGCCGACAATATTTGGGTGTTTTGCAAGCTCTGCACAAGTTTCAGGAGTGATATTGCAGCCTGTTCTTGAAGGCACGTTATAAAGAATAACAGGCTTTGTGCTTGCATCTGCAATGGTTGTAAACGACTTTATTAAGCCTGCCTGAGTCGCCTTGTTGTAGTATGGTGTAACAACAAGCATTGCGTCTGCACCTGCTTCACACGCATATTTTGTAAGCTCAACTGCATATTTAATATCATTTGAGCCTGTACCTGCAATAACAGGAACTCTGCCCGCAACCTTTTCGACTGCAAATTTAATAACCGCCTTGTGTTCTTCGTCGGTAAGAGTTGAACCTTCGCCGGTTGTACCTGCAACAACTATTGCATTTATACCTTCTTCAATCTGCCACTCCAAAATACGTGCAAACGCTTCATAATCAACGCCCTGTTCATTAAGCGGTGTAACAATCGCTGTTGCAACACCTTTGAATACAGTTTCTTTCATAATAAAAACTCCTTTTTTTGTTTTATTATCCTGCCTGAATTTTCCGCAAAAAAATGATAGCTGAATTTTCAGCTATCACATAACACATGCAAGGATTCAGACAAACCATTAACACACATAATATGATAGCTCTCCGCACTTGTGCGACAACAACCAAAATATTATTTCCGGTTGCCAGACCGGTTCTTTGCCATGAACCGTCTTCGGCGTCTGCCCCTTTCGGTAAAATCCGCTTTGGCAAAGCGTTAACAAAATTACCTAATGATGACACAACGCGCCTCTATCTATTGATATAATTATACTTTAATCCTGTAACTTTGTCAATAGTTTATCATAATAAATTTCGTTTTAGCTCTTAGCTTTTAAAATTGGACTTATATGCTTATAAATAAGCGCTGTTATAAGCGATACCAAAGTTACCTTGATTGCATTAAACGGCGCAACGCATAAAAGAATCATCTTCCAGAGTGTATCAACAGACGGTTGTATTGCTGATGCCATTTTGACAAACGCCGAAATTTCAACACCCATAGCCGCTCCATAGGCAGGGATTAAAATATATGTATTTACAAAGCATGAAACTACAACCATAATAATTCCGCCTGCTGTCATGCCGGTAATTGCATTTATTTTTGTTTTGCGTTTTTTATATATAAGCTCAGCCGGGAGTATAAAAGAAATCCCTACCAAAAAGTTTGCGGCTTCTCCCACTCCGCCTGTAATTGTTCCGTTTAGAAGAAGATTTAACAAGACCTTAATCCCTTCAATGGCAATTCCTGCCACGGGGCCCAAGACAAACGCACCAATAAGCGCCGGAACCTCGCTGAAATCAAGCTCATAAAACGGCGGCGCAATAAAGGGCAGCGGAAATTCAAAAAGCATCAAGACAACAGCCGCTGCCGAAAGCACAGCTACCTTTGTCATCCACCTTATACTATTTTTTTTCATTAATACATCACTCCTATACAAACAATAAATGTCCCGATTGCACAAAACAATCGGGACATAATGCTTCTTTAAGACACAAGCACTTCTTCTTTCATCCAGACTGTACTGTCGGTTTTGGAATTTCACCAAATCAGCCAAATACGGCTCGCGGACTTTTACCGCCGGTCGGGAATTTCACCCTGCCCCGAAGAATCAACTTTATTAATTTTTTCCAGTATAACACATTATATGATTTTAGTCAATTAATTTTTACATAAATCAAGCGACTGACAAATAACAGCCGCCTGATTAAAGCTAACGAACTACAATCGGTTTGATAAGAGATTGCATTGACTTGGTATCCTTCCAGAAGAACAGCTTCATTTCAGGATTTTTACCATTAATTACATTGTAGCCAACATCACTCACTGTATGACGTTTAACCCCAAGTGCATCAACACTAATGCCCGTCTCCGGCGAATACAAGCCTGTCATTTTGCCATCCGTATAAACACCTGCCGGAACAACTACGCTGTCAACATCGGCATCATCATTTAAAATATCAACCGTAACAGAGGCTTTGCCGTCCGCTATACTGCGCGAAATAACATCAACCGCTTTGCCGCTGTATACACGTATATTTTTAAGCAATACGGCAGCATTGGCTGTTTCCTCCATTTTAAACAACAATCCATTTATGCAGCTGTCCTTTAGCATCGGAAGGTCTTTAAAGATAACCGTTTGATTTCCGTTGCTGTCATACATATAAAGGGTCATTTTGTTCTTTGTAACCATTCCCGGATACTGAGATACAGTTCCTTCAGGGGTCATTGTGACCTTGCCCACAAATTCATACCATTGGTCCTCTGCAATATTGACATCCTTGTATGTAGGAATAGTATCAATTGCGCCAACCTGACCTTTTTCAATTTTCAATGTCTGACCATAGTTTCCGCCACCGATTTCAAGCACAGTAGAAACATCATCACGCAGATTCATATAATTAAATCTGAACATATAATCTGCTTCAGGCATATCAACAAGGTTACTGAATGAATATGTTCCTTCATCACGCTTATACGTTTTAAGCGAAAATTCCTTTATTTCAATTCTGTTGCCTTGCTTTAAATTGCCTATGGTGATTTCTGTTCTGCCCGGATAATTGAACACTCCGCCAAGTTCAAGAAGCTCTTCGTGTGCAAGACAAACCCACTGACTTTCCCCGGGTGCCTTTATATACATTGATGCAACCGTCTGATGATGATTGTGACCACTGGTTTGCGACTTATGATAATCAACCATTTGCGTTACAAAACGTATGGTGTAGAATTTGTCGCTTCCAACAGTATTTGAAGAGTAATTGGCATAATTTGTTGCCTTTCCATTCACTGTATTGGGGTCTAACCTCAAATTTGTATTAGCGTATCTCCAGTCAGAATTATCAGCAAAGTACATTGCCATATATCCTGCCATGGTTTCACTGACTGTAATTTCCATTTCTGCACGGTCAAAGGCTCCGGTCAGTCCGCCCGATGTTGTAGAAACCCCAAACCACACATTTTCACCGGTGTGTTCAAGAATAAGATTTCCTGTAGTTGCATCAACCGAAGACATATTGCTTCCACTGTTCAAAGCGCGAAGTGCAGCCATATCTGCTCCGTTTGCATCATTTGCCGTGTAATGCAGATTATCCAGCAAGGTATAGCCTGATGTATCATATCTTACACCTGACAAAGCCGAATATACGCCTAAATTGGATATAACCAAATTGGCATTATTGGCAGAAAACATTGCATACCAGAAGTTTGAAGCTGAAGTTGAAACCGACTTGCTGCCAAGAATACAGTAATCAGTTTCGGGTGCGCTTTGTGCTTTTGCAAGCACTGTTACTTTTGAAAGTGATTTTTCTATGCGGTATGATATACATTCCTCATCTTCAAGGTATTCCGGAAGCTTTCCAACATCCGTGCCTTCTGCATTAAACGTAATTTCTGCACTGTGAAAACCGTCCTTGAATGTTGCGGTTACTGTTCCGGTAGGCTTTGTCATATCAAATACCGTTATCATGGTATTTGATTTTGCTTTTCCGCTTCCGGTAAGCTTAAACGCCCCTGTACCTGCAAATGTAACCAACCCTGCTGTTTTATCAACTGTTACGCTTCCGCTTTTTCCTATTGTTCCGTTAAGACTGCCTGATTCAGAATAAACCAGACCATTTTCAAGCTTTGGCTGAACTGCGCTCTTAAATACCTTTTCTGTACCTGCATGAGTTGAGAATGAAACTATATTTTCTCCATTCTCTTCAAAAGCTGCAGCGCCGCCCAAATCATCAGTTCCAGCATAGCTCCACGCATCAAACCCCTGACTTGCCGTAGATGTAATGATTGAATCATCCAGACCGCTTTCCTTGTGAATCTGCGCTGCTAATGCGGCTTTAAATGCATTTTCAACATCTGCCACACTGTAGTAGGTAATTCCAAGCATTTTTCTGTATACCTCATCCGGATTTTCAACTTTTGAGGTATCTATTGTAATGCTTAAAAGATTGTTGTAGGTAAGAGTAAGTAATTCTTTGATTACAGCATAATCATTGTTTTCAGATGCTAAATTCATCGCCTCAATAAAGCTGTCAATCTTAATCTTTTCTGCTTCCGAAATTGAATTTATCGCCGCGACTAACGATTCATAATCAGTAATTTCGCTGAGCTCCAGCTTGGTGTATGCATTATACACATTTACATAGGATTGGTAGCCAAAGCTTGTATCAAGATTTAAAAGAACCTCGTATTTAGCAAAAAACGCTTCCATATCAGATGCATCAGATATACTCTTGAAATCAATAATACAGCTGTTTATCTCTGCACTAACCCCTGCTGTAATGTTTTCAAGACCGCTTATGTATAAATCGCTTATCTCTGATCTTGTGATTACATACGAATTATCAGTTTCGGTAAGAACTTTATTAAAAATTTCAGCACATACAGAAACATTCATGTATCCGTCAACATACCCGATTTCTAAGCCTTCAATCCAAGTTCCGTTGATAGAGTACCCCGAAACACCGTCTGTAAATACAACACTACCGTCACCTATAGACAATGTTGCTGTATTTCCGCTTATTGCAAGATGCGCGCTGAATGCCTGTGCGACAACCTCTGCCTCAACCAATCCATCTTTGACCTCAACAGGTACAACCTGTCCGTAAATCATCGCATCGCCTGTTGTTTTAGGCAGCACGCACTGATTGTCCGCAATGTCATAAAGGTCAACATAATCCGGAACTGTTTTGTGAGGCTCGGTAAACCTCATCAGCGTTTTACCTTTGAGCTTATCCAAATCAACGGTTACAATCATTGTATTTACCGAAATATCTGTTGCATAGTCTATATCCCATAAATATGCAAAGCTTGCATAAAGCACGCCGTCAAAAACCCGGACATTGGCATTACAGTGAGAAGTTGAAGGATAAACGCCTCTATCGTCCATTTCCATAATATACTGCCATGTTTTACAGCCGTCATAGCTTACCGCAAGCCCCTGTCTGTTTCTTGGCTGCTGAATATAATTTGTTGCTGCGTTGGAAACATCATACTCCCACAGCATATAGTAATTATTTGTATTCTGCGGGTCGCGACCAACAGCAAACGCTGTTGACGGAGTCATAAACTGTGTAGCAGTAAGCGGTATATCAAAGGTATTTCCTCCGTCCTTTGAGTCGCTGTAATACAGAAAGCCTCTGTCGTTTCGGAAATAAATACGGATGGTTCCGTCAGGAAGCTCAACTATATCTGCTTCGTTAACATTATGTTTGCCCAAACTCTCATAATTCATGACAGTTGACATGGATGTCCATGTTTTACCCTCGTCATCGGAATAATACATGAATACTTCACCGTTTTCTTCACTACCGGCTGAGGTTATAAAGAATACACGCGGCTCAGTTGCACCGGGATATACTGTTGTTCCCTGCTCTAATCTTCCGTTAAGTGCAATACAATCACCATAATCTGCAGTTTTTTGAATATTTGACGAGCATATTCCTGTGCCATTTACAGATTCATACAAAGTTGCATGAGCACGTCCCCCCCACTCATTAACAAGAAGGAACTTTCCTGATCTTAATGTTATTGCATTGTTATAGTAAGTTGTATCATCAGGAACATTTTGCCATGTATTACCATTATCATTTGTCCTGAATGAGGTAAATACATTTTTTGACGAATCATTCGGGTCAGGCTTAGACATACCGGAGCTTGCTGCCCTGATTGCGCCTGTGGAATCCTTGAAAAATTCAACTGTATTTCCCACTGAGATTCCCGTTTCGGGATCTTTTGTCCTAAACCATGTATACGCTGCGCCTATATTAACTTTACCTGCACCCTCATAAGTTACATCATCAACATAAACTACTTCTGCGCTACTTGAACCAATACCGATTTTACCATGCCCTAACAAATCCAGCTCAACATTAGAAAATACTGTTGTTCCGTCGCTTATAAGGGTAAGTTTATCGTCTTTTATGGTTAATGATATCTGGGCATTTGTACTGTCCGACAGCTTACCGTTTGTTGATGTGGCAAGCTGGGTTTCTTTTTGTTTTTTTACATTATTTACCGTTTCTATGCCCTTATAGCTTTTAAGATACCATTTTTTATCTTTAAAGCTATATATAGCTTTTACATTTTCGGATTCGTTTCTGTATCGCGCTGTAATATACACTTCAGTATTAGTGCTGGTCCAGAAAAGTACTCCCGTTGTTTTTGTTTTTACATTTAAGGTTGCATTAAACTTTGTTTCATCTGTTGTTGCATCAAGAAGGTAAGTTCCGTCACCCGAGATTGACATTCTTCCATCATTTGCGGACCAACTTGCAGTTGCCTTTGAAAACGGGCCTTTTGCCCAATAATCAAGCGGTTCACCTTCTCCGTTTCCGCTGAAATCATCCTCAAAGTAATAAATATCATCTGTATTTTTTATTGCAACAAAGGTTGTTTTGCCCGAAGATGACATTATTCTTCTGAATGCTTTTTTGTGATATGTTACAGGGGCACGGAACGAACCGATAAATATATTGTTTCTGAACATCTGTGCCATTCCGTGATAAACTGTTACGCGGTAATATCCCGGCTCTACCGTATCTGCAATTACATATTCCTTAATTTCACCGCCTCTGTCAGGCTGGGCTTTTGCTGTAATCCCATTGCGGTCAAGCTTAAGAGAAATCTCATACTGTCCGTCATAGAGTAATATTGATTCATTGGATGAATCCGTTTTGTCAAATTCCAATGAGTAATAATTATCAAACACCAGATTTTCAGCATTTAACTCGGTCTCACCGTTTATATCCACGCGGTAAGCTTCCGCCTTGACACGGCTTGAATCAAGTTCAACATCGGAAATGTCTGTATAGTAGAAACTACTTTCTCCGTCATCGCTTCGCGGCATACGGAAGTTAAAGCTGAGCTGACCGTCACGATAAACCTCTGCTATACCTGCTGTAACTACTATACGGTAGTCAGCGTTGCCTGTCGGATAGGTTTTAATCTCCCGGTTTTCGTCAAGATAACTTACTTCTGTTGCCGAGTGATTTAAGGAAAGCAAAAAGTATCCGTCGTCAAGTTCAACAGATCCGGCTCCGCCGCTGTATGTATATTTAAGGTCATATTCCTGTTCAATGTTAAAATCGCTGCTCGAGCCTGCATTAACATTTATAACCACTGAATTTGAATTGAAGTATGAACCATTTTCGTCATAAACCCTTGCGCTAATAACCGAGGAACCAACCTTAAGGCCTGAAACAGCAGCATCAAAAGGTGCCGATGTTGATTGTGCAACAAGCTGACCGCCCGCATAATATTCAACGCGCGAAACATTTGTCACACCGCTTACAGATATATTAACCGGCAGACTTTTACCGTATTCCACAGTACCATCACAGGAAATCGCTGCAGTTCGCGTCTTTCTGACATAGATAACATGCGAAGGCGAGCCTTCACCGTCAGATGCAACTGCTGAAACGATATATGTTCCGCATCTTGGGTTTTTGAGCGTATATTTGTAGCTTTGCGCCTTTAAGCCTTTGCCAACCCACACGCCATTAATATAATAATCTACGTAATCGGGAGCATTTGTTGGTTGTGTTTGAAGAACAATATCCTGTCCTTCTTCGTACTCTGCCTCGGGCTCAGGAGATATGATTTCCATATCCATATTATAATTTATAAGATATGCGTATTCAATATCCATACAGGGCATGGATGTATTTGTTGCTGTGCCGGTAAGATGAATTTCTTTTCTTGAACCGCCGTTAGTAGGCAGGTAATAACTTACAAGCTCTACACCATCCATATAGACAGTCATTCTGTTACCACGTTTTTCGCCTTTCCATACATGCCAGTCATAGCCTATGTCCGCATCAACGCCGCGATATTCCTTTTGGACACCGATTTCGTCACTGTCATAACCCTCCAGGTAGCCAAATCTTGTCGGAGATTGGAAAAGGAAAAATGCGCGGTACGGACCCATATAAATTGTAGAACCAAAGTTTGAAAAATGCTCATTGACCTTGCATTTGAATATATAGTCAAAATTTTCTTTAGGCTGTATATCCAGTCTTGCCTCATAATATCCCTTAACTCTGCTTGGCATATTAAACTCAAGGTTGTTGGTATCTTCATTAACAACAATTTCGTTTATAAGTTCAGGATGAGCTGTTGCAATTGGTTCTGCCGAATACTTACTTAAATCGGTGCTATACCTAAGCGACCAATTTGACCAATCCTGAACATAAGCATACGCTACATCAAACTGCGGAAAAACAGTTTCTGATGTTGTATCATAAAATTGAATTTTATTTCTGTTACTGCCGTTTGTAGCAAGAAAATAACTTGCAAGCTCAATGCCGTCCATAAACAAAGTCATTTTATTGCCGCGTTTTTGTGCCTTCCATACATGCCAGTCGTTGCCGATATTTACCGAAACCTGCACATATCCCTTTTGAACGCCTGTTTCATCACTGTCATAGCCTTCAAGATAACTAAGCGTCTGACCATTGGGGAAATTCAAAATTGTACGGTATGGTCCTGCATAAAGCGAGGCACCAAAATCACCGCCAAAGCTGTTTATTCTTGCCTTAAACACATAGTCAAAGTTTTCACCGGGATTGTCTAAGGTCTTCATTGCTTCGTAAAAACCTGCAACCTTACTTTTAAGACCAAACTCCAAAACGTTATTTTTGTTAACCGTTACTTCGTTTATCAATTGCGGATAGTCTTCTGCTATAGAAGTTGCACCGTATTTTCGTATATCGGTACTGTAATTAATCGACCAGTCGCCCCAATACATCTGATATTCAGGTAAGCTGACAGCTGTGCTTGCCATTGCCGGAAGCATTCCTGAAATAATTGTCAGAATAAGTAAACATGATATTACTGTTTTTTTCATAATCGCACTCCTTTGTGCAAAGAAAGTAAGTCCTGTTATAGAACAAAAAATCAAAAAAACGTAGGGGTCGATGCCGGCATCGACCCGCAAACCGGGCGGACGCGGGCATCCGCCCCTACTTTCGCATATTTTAGTCAATCATAAACTGTGATTATTTAGCAAAGGTATCAATTTGTTTCTGATACTGGTCTACAAGTACAGAGTTGTGCATTATAGCATAGCTATCTTCAGACTCATGGAATACCTTGCCGAATATCTTTGCACATATTTCAAGGTCAAGGCAGCCGTTTTTATAGCAAACGGTTTCGCTTGTTGCCGGCTGACCGTTAATTGTGTATTCCTTTGAGTTTTCGCTGAACTTAACAACTGCGTCACCTGTTTTCAGTTCAACTCCGCCGCTTACCTTCACAGCATCAACGCCAAATATTCTGCCAATGCTTGCAAGGTCAGCACGACCTTCCTGAACAGTTGTATTGTAATAACCATTGTAAATCCAAGCCGCTCCGCCGTTCTTTGGAACAACACTGTAGTCCACTGCATAATCCGCTCTTACTTCAGCACCAAGGAAGAATCTTTCATGAAGCTGCGGATGTCTTTTTAATGTCTTGATTAATGACACATCCTGAGAGCCGATAATGTCACCAACACCGTAGTCAGACGCTCTGTAATACAGATGATTGTCCAAAAGAGCGACGTTGGAGTCACTTGTGTGAAGTGACGGATACATATTTGTTTCCATTACATCTGTGATATACTCCCAAGTCTCCATTCCGTCATAGCTTACAGCAAGCGACGTCTTGTTTCTGGGCATCTGCTGACCACGCTCATTGGAGGTTTCTGTGTCGTAGTGGAATATCGCATAATATACGTTATCATAGTTCCAGTCTCTTATAACCTTGTAACAGGTCTCTGACTGAATCAGCTGTGTATGATGCGGTGTAAGATCAAAGGTCTTGCCATTATCGTATGAAATCCAGTAATCAAGGAAGCCTGAATCTGAACGTCCGTAGAACCAAACCTCGTTTTCTCTGGGAGTATCAACGATAATTGCTTCGTTCATAATAATTCCTGTGTTGTGAGTAGTCAAAACAGTTTCTGACTTATTCCAACTTTCACCACCGTCTAATGAATACCAGATATCTGAGTAACCATAGTCCTCATCACCCTGTGATGTAACAAGATACAGTTTACCGTCCTTTGTTGCAGTAAGACGTGAAACAGAAACGCTCGGGTTCTTAAACGGCTGGAAGTCATCGCCCCACAGACGAACAGGTGTACTCCAACTCTTGCCTCCATCCTTTGACCTTGAGCTTACCATTTTAAAGTCACCGGTAACCTTAACCAAATCTCCATTAGGCATTGTAACAAGCTGAGTAGCAGTTTCATTTGATGTGTTTGATGCAAGTTCAACTTTCCAGTTATTACCGTTATCCGTTGTTTCTGATGCTGCAGTAAATCCGGTAGCAACAATCGCACCATCTCCATTTTGATAGAAGGAAGATGTCATCCCCATATTTTCATACTGAAGGCTATGGTTTATTACAAGACCTGCTGTTACACGGTTTTCGCCCTCGTAATAAATATCATCTATGCACATTGTGCCGTTTTCTGCTCCGAAACCGGGTCTTCCGTAGTATACCTCAACATAGGTTCCTGCCTCTTCGCCTGATATTACTTCCTTGCCGTTACAGAAAAGGGTAACCATGCGGTCATCAAACTTAATTTCAAATTCATACCATTTATTGGCTGCAAATGCATTGGAGTCTTTCTTTGTTGCTATAGTCTGATACTTGCGGTTTTCATCATATTCATCAAAATACCACTGCTCTGTTTCAAAGTCGTAACCAATTCTGTCCTGCTGGTCTCTGTGAGCAGTACGACGTACAGTAAAGTATATCTTGCCCTTTCTTTTCTCGGTCATTGCGCGGAACTTAAACACAGGGTTCTTTGCATTGCCGTTGAGCATATATGTTCCTGTACCTTCAATTTTTACATAGCTGTTACCGTTCTTTGTACCCTTGGTTTGAGTCAATGAATGCTTGTCACCGTCGTTTTGATGACCTACTCTTGTCTGGAAGTAATCGTTGTATGAAAATTCATTGTTTCCTTCAAAGTCTTCAGTATGATAGAACACATCGTCAGAATTTTTAATTACCATTATGGTAGACGCAGAAGGATTTGTCATTTCTCTGATAAGCTGAGGCTTGTGACCTGCCTTAAAGCAACGATAGCTTCCTACAAACTTGTTGTCACAGAAAATCTGTGCAATACCAAAACCAACTGTCACTCTGTAGTAGCCGGGTTTATATGAATCAGCAATTTTGAGTTCCGTCTTGGGAACCTGGAATGTAAGCTGTCTGTTTACATAAAGACCATCTTCACGGAAGAAAATTTCGTTTTCAAACATACCGTCATAGAAAATTAAGGTTTCTTCGGATGCGTCGGTCTTGTCAAATTCAAGTGAATAATACTGTGTATTTGGAACGTCATCTGCAACAAATTTTGCTTCGCCCTTCCAGTCCTTACTCCAGATTTCTGCCTTTACACCGCTTGCCGAAAGATTAACATCTTTGAGCCCGAAAGTGGTCTTCTTCACCTCTGCATCACTGCGAGGCATAAAGAAGCTGAACGCAAACTGACCGTTATGATAAACTTCCGCATAACCAGATGTTACAACTGCTTTGTATTCGCCCTCGCCAAGCTTATATTCTTCTGTGCCGTCAATTGTTTCGTATGAAATTTTGTCCTTTGTGTGAGTGATTGAATACTTGAAGTATCCGTCAGTAAGCTCAAACTTGCCTGTGCCTGACTTATATGTATAGTCAACCTGATATTCTCTGCCGATTTTAAGCTTTTTACCGTTTGCCTCATCAACATCTACATATACAGTTTCAGTATCTAATACTGTTCCCTCGGCATTTGTCACCCTTGCATAAATTGAAGCTGTACCAACCTTAAAGTCGTTCAGACTCACCTTAAAGGGTGCCTTGTTTGAGGAAGCAATCTTTTTGCCGTTTACATAGTAATCAGCCTTTACAGCCTTAGTTTGCTGAGAAATATGTGTTGTTTCAAGCTGTGCAGTTACACTGCCGCCCTGTTTGATATTGTTATTTGAAATCTTAACAGATGCGTCAAACGCACGTTTTACGTATATTGTTGTCTTGGAAGACTGCTTGTCGCCTACTTTTGCATAAACTTCATAAGTTCCAAGCTTCGCGTTTTCAAGAACATATTCATAATTCGGAGCATATCCGCGTCCAACTGCAACATCACCAATATAGTAATCTACATACTCCGTACCAACAGGAGCAGAAGCCTGAAGTGTTATGTTCTTGCTTTCAGCAATCTGCGAATGATTTTTGGGTGAAGTAATTGTTACATTTTCAAAATATGGTGTATAGCGTATCCAGTCAAAGAATGCATCACCTGAGAGTGTTATATTGTGCTGTTGCCACATACAGACATGCCATCTATTGGTTTCTTTATTAAGCATTTCGTAGGTTATAAGCAGCTCATCATCTACATACCACGATATATACTGACCCCTTACCTCTGCCTTCCATGTATGCCATTCATCATCCTGTGCACTGTAAGGGAATCCATAGCCGTCATGTACATCATCATCTAACGAATATCCATTATGCCATATTCTGTTTTCGTAGATATAAAGCCATGCATGACGGTTGTCTGTTGAAAGCTCTAATGATGTCATTGCCGGCTGACCACCCATTGCATGAATATCCGAAAGCTTCATACGCCACTCCATATCATAATTTGTCGGCGGTCTTAAAGGCCGCTCAAGCGTATGCAGTGTCTGGGTTGTTAGGTCTCCGAAAAGAGGTCCTGATGAAAGTCTTATGATTCCTTCTTCATCATTGCGTGTAACGCTTTTGGGAGTTTCATAAGTCCAGCCGCCCTGGCTGTCAAAATCAAAGAAAAACGGCTCTGTGTATTCCTCTGTAAGCTGAAGACGCTCTTCATCTGTTTCTGCCACATTGGACATAAATGAAATATTTTCAATTTCAAAGTCAGCTCCCGACTGTTCTGCCCAAATGTTTACAGTACCCTTAGGGTCTTTCTGTTTAAGAGAGGTTGTTCCCATAAGAACTTCGTCCACATAAAGATGCTGTATCTTTGCTTCCATATCAACTTCCAAAACATAGTCATGCCAGTTTCCCATATCAGGAACCATTATAAACTCACCGGTATCCATCGACATTACACGGTTGCTCTGGATATAAAAGCCCGCACGCGCAATACCGTCGCAAATCCACATACCCATTGAGCTGCTGACGCCGTTTACACGCATTGAAAAGCTCATCGTAAGCTTGGTGGGCTGATTTGCCCATTTATATAGCAGGTTGCTTGTGCCGCTTCCATCAGAGGTAAGTCTTCCGATGCCGTCTTTAATACTTGCATTTTTGCCCGATGCTGTCCAGCCTTCCCAGGCATTTGACCCTGTTTCGCCGCGTGCAGCAAAAACCTCAACAGGAATCAGTGTGGAAAACATCAGCGTTAAAGCACACAGTATAGCAATTATCTTTTTCATACTGTTTCAGTCCTTTCTTGTACTGATTTTCAATAATTCAAAAAATATTTAATTATATTTTGATATAACATTCCAATTACTCTACAATATAAATCTGATATGCACCATAGGCAGAATTAATAAGCACCTTTGAAGCATGTTCAGGATCCATTGCGTAGGTTATAATTTCATCTATTGTTGCTGTTTCAATTGTGGGATTTCCCTGCACTTCTGTATATTTAAAGAATGCAGCATTATTTGTTCTGAATGAATCTGTATGCCATGTCGGATCCCAACCTTCAACATCATCAGGCATTGACTGAGTGAACTTAATAACATTTCCCTTTGATACCAAAACTGTACCATATAAGGTCTTATAACCATGTGCCAGCGGGAAGTCTTCGGCTCCGTATCTTTGCCATCTGTCTTCGCGGTTGGTATATTCTTTATTAATATCAAACAGCTTTGAATAAGATATAATCTTGTTCTTCTTATCCACCGCAACTCTGATAACATCGCCTATTGCAAGGTCATTATATATGGTTTCCAAAGAGTTATAGCTTACAAATCTTGCGCCATACCACTGACCTTCAACAATGTAATTTACATCGCCGGTTTCTGTGTCTAATTCCTGACGAAGCGCCGTTACAATAAGAGCACGCTGATTCAGCGAAGGAGAGGTCTGGTCATAGTACACAAACACAGCACCTGCCGTACCGGCATCGTCCACACAGGTAACATCAACTGTTGTATATGCTTTATCACCCTCAAGTGAGCTCTTCATATAAGAATCTTCATCACCGCGTGAATTGGGAACAAAGATTATTTGTGTTGTTGTATCAATAACGCCCACGTTAATATTCTTTGTAGTTCCGTTGTTATAAAGAGCACTTACATGTGCTGAATAGAATACACCCTGAGAATCGTTTTCTGAACGTAAGAACGCATCCTTTGCTTCTTCTGCTGCGGTGTTTAAGTACAATGTATCTATTCTTAAAAGCTTTCCGTCGGTATTCAGCTCATATTTAACCGGCTGAGCATACGGGTAAGCCGCATCATAACCGTTTGACTGACCGGCAGTATTTTTGAGGTCGGTATCCATATCACTTGCATTCCGGCGTGCAACACCATCTATATATACGGTTTTTGCGCCGTCATAAACCATTATGTTGCCGTTAACATCCGAAACCTTAAACTGAATGGTATTTATATTAAATTCGCCCTCAACATTTATACCCATCAGATAACCATATTCCGCTGCGCCGTCTTCCTTTATTACCATAACAATCTCTTTTTCAAACTCAAAAAGATTGTATACCTCGTTCATATCAACAGTAAGGTCTTTCCACTTGGTATAGGTTACGCCGCCGCCTGTAAAGGTCTTCTTTGCCACAGAGTTTACCTTAATCTTTTTGGCAATAGGCTTAATCATATTAATAACCGCTTTGTCATATCCCGAATTTGCACTGCTTCGTTTTATTGCAATCATGTTGCTCTTTTTAAGTCTTCCCAGGTTGATAGGCTTGCCTTCGTTCAGAACTTCAAGCTCGTCAGCATCCTTAAAATCAAGCATAGCTTTTGCTTCATCGTCATAAATTCTCTGCTCGTCTTCATTGATGAGTGAAATATAATTAAATCTGTAGTCGTCAACCTTTACAACATCATATTTATTGTCGCTGTTGTTGTCGATAAATGTAACTGTACCAAACTTCGGAACCATTTCTGCATCTGTGTGACCGGGATTTGCAATATCATTGTAAATAACACTTGTTCTGTTATTTAAAGCAATGGTTTTTACTCTGTCACTTTTGTCATAATACTTATATGTTCCATTCGTAAATGACGCTATATCGTTGTGTGTAAGAACAAACTCTTCATTTCTGTCATTGGCGTACATATACTTTATATAACGTGAACTATCGGGCATAACCTGATAATAGAAGTTCACATTGTAGCCAAGCATCTGATAAGGCTCTGCCCAGAGAAGCTCGTCTGAATAGCCATAAGTCACTCCATCAATTGTAATATCGCTGTTCTTAACCTTTGTAGCAGCCTCAATCAGTCCTGTGTTATAAACAGAGTCGAGTATTCCGTATGAGTAAATTATATTAAACCAATGCTCAAGTCCAAGATAATCTTCATCCATTGCATATTCAATGTTTAAAACGTTGTCTTTTGCATCCATCTCATACGCTGTCTGACGGATTGCCGGAGACATAAACGCATTATAAATCATTTTTAACATTTGTGCGTGGTTAAGCTCTTTTGCATCAGGAACACCGTTTAAAAGCTCAGTTTTATTAAGTGCCTTCTGGAAGCTTGTAACCGCAATATAAGGCTTGTATCCAAGAGCATTAAGCAAAACTCTTGCTGCCTCCATCGTTGTAATCGGATCATCTGCGCGGAACTTGCCGTTTGGCTCGCCCTGCATATATCCTGCATTTACAACAGCCTTAACGTATTTATAGCCTTCATGCTCAGAGGTTAAATCATAGAAAATTGCTTCAAAACCATCTGTACTTTCAGGTGCAATATTTGCAATACTGCAAATATATTTTGCCATATACCATCTGGTAACAATTTCTTCGCTCTGCTTGCCCATATCCGAGACTTCATCCCAGTCCCCTGCGATACCTGTCATACCTATAATAGACATCTGGTCATTATTTATCCATTCATTGGTACTGTAATCCTGTACCACTGAAAATCCAAAGCCATAAGCAGGAACAGTCGCAACAGATGCAAGCATTATAACAGATAAAATAAGTGCTGTTATCTTTTTCATCATCTTAATCTTTCCTTTCTGTTACAGTTTTAATAAACATTAACGGGTATATTCAATCAGTAATCTATTGTTATTTAATCATACTAAATATTCCCCAGAAAGCAACTGCTGCTTCTGCACGGGTAAGCTCGCTTGAAGCATTGAAATTGCCGTTGGTATCACCGTTAAGGATATTTGCCTGCTGAAGTACGCTGATGTCATAATAAGCGTATTCGGGAATACTTGAATAGTCATTAAATATAATTGCTTCCTCAACAGGGGTAAGGTTTACACCCTGAAGCTGTGCCATTCTGAGAATCATAACCGCCATATCCGCTCTTGTAATGTCATCTCCGATACCAAAGCGTCCGTTGCCATAGCCTTTAACAATTCCTGTTGTATATGCTGTTGCAACTATGTCGGTATACCATTCACCCGGCTTAACATCATTAAACTTTGTAACATCACCGCTCTTGGGCTGAACATCAAATGTTCTGAATAAAATTGCAAGAAATTCTTCACGGCTTATGTTGTCGTTTGGTCTGTAAGTACCGCTGCCGTCACCACGAACAATATTGTTCTTTCTGAGTCCGTTAATTGCATCCGCTGCCCATGAAACATCTCCCAAGTCCGAGAAGGGTGCTGAAGGTGTGAGTGACTGGTCAATTTCAACAATACCTGTTGATTCACCAAAGTTTGCTCCAATCGAAACATTATCAGAGTTTTCCGATGAGCCAGATCCGCCACCGGCACCGCCGCCTCCGCCTCCGCCGGAACCTCCGCCGGAACCACCGCCGGAGCCGCCATCACCTAAGCCTGAGCCTGAAGCGTTTACAGCCACAACAGCTGCATCAAAGGCTGTTGTTATATCAGGAAGGTATGTATATGTCTTTCCTGCCATTTCAATGTATGTTGATTGAATCTGTGCAGAAGTCATTCCGCTGGTTGTCTGGGTCGGAGAAATCCAGCCGTTTGTATTTGCTTCTTCAACCAGTGTGCGAATCTTGCTCCAGTTACCGATTGACGTACCAACAACCTCGTTTGCTGCTGCTGTTATGTTATCAAGAAGTGTAACTATTCTGTTCATATTTTCAACAATTGAAGTCACACCTGACTGTCCGTCTTTGCCTGAGATAACCTCGTCTGTGTCAGCAAGGTTCTGATAGTTTGCCTTGTTTAAATTGTAAAGGAAAATCATTGTTTCAAGAACCTGATCACTTGTTGTGTCAACATCAATACCAAACATATCGTCATACGTATCAATATAGTTCTTCAAATCAGTCTTATTGTTGATTGCCTCAAAATCATCTATACAAGCCTGAAGCTCTACAGCAGAATAAAGGTCAAACAGCGGGAACTTGTATGTGTTGACCGTATCACTTCCTATTCTGAGAAGTGCCTGCTTGCTTGCATCATAAGAAGGAATATCAGGGTTAAGTATTATACGTGTCTGGAAGTTACCATTTGTTTCTGTTTCAACCTGCTTTAAAGCAATGGGAACACCGTCCACCGTAACAGACATTGCCAACTTGTGGTTTCCGTTTTTGTTGACATCACCGCTTATCTTTAAAATATTTGCCGCAACCTCAAAGCTCCATGCCGCGTCTTCAAAGCTTGCAAGCTCATCCTCAAATGACTCGTAAGCACCCTTTTCCAATTCCCATGCACTCTGTGCTGCGAAGGCTTCGTTAAATGCGTTTACAACCTCACCAAGTGTACTGTAGGTACAGCTTCCGATAATAATTCTTTGATACAAAGTCTTTATATCCGAAATTCCTGATGTGCTTACCGCTGTAGCAAGCTCACCAAAGGTTGCACCTTCAATAAGTGCCTTAAGACCTCTCCAGTCTTCTGCCGTGTCTTCTTCAATCATATCATCAAGAAGGTCAATCGCTGTATCAACCTTTTCTGTAAGTGAATTAAGAGCAGTAACCGCCGCATCAAAATCTGCTGCATTTGTTGCCTCTTTAATATTGATTTCAGCAAATACTGCTGCCTGTCTGTCGCTGTAGCTTGCAGCTGCAGGCTTGCCTAAAACTCCTGCATAAGTTGTAACCAATGTCTTTGCAAGGTCTGCAGTCACAGCTGCGTTCAATGCATTTACCGCATTTGCCTCTAATGTAACTTCTTCTGTTTTTGCCGTATCATAAGCCGACTTAATTGCAGACATGCTGTCGCAGGCACCCGAAACAGCAAGCTTATCAAACAGCTTTGCATAGAAATATTCGGTATTGCCTATTCCGGTAAGATTCATTCCTGCCGCAGCAAGTGCATCTATCTTTTTGCCGAAATATGTATCTGTGCTGTATGATGCTTCAAACAATGCTTTAACCGCACTTGCATCTGCTGCACTGTCTGCACCGCTTAAAAATGTATTTACGTCGGCTACATACTGACGAAGTGCCGCGATTGCAGCATTCATAGCAGGAGCATTTGCAACGCTACTGCAGTTGTTATCAACATAGCCTTCGTACATAAAGCCCCAGTCTGCCGCACTGTAGTTAAGGTCAGCAGGCTTTATACCAAGATTATCACCGTGTGCACCTGCAAAAAAGCTTTCAAATGTACTTGCACTATTGATTAATTTAAAATCACCAAGAGCGCTTGCCTCGTTTGATGCCTGAGTTGTTGCTGCAAGATAGAATTTATCATACAAATCCTTTATACCGGTAAAATCACCTGTAAGCTCTGCAAGAGCTGTACATACAGCAAGCTCATTTGATGCACCGCTGTAATCAAATTCAAAGGGAGCATCATCTGATGCAAGAACCGTGCGGATTGCAGCAGCCTTTTCAGCAGAAGTTCCTGCTGTGTTTTTAGCGGTATTGGCAGCCGCAACAAATGTATCAGCATTTGCCTGAGCAGTAATCAACGCGCCTGCCGCATCAAAAATATCTTTATATGTCATATTGGCGGGATATGTTGTTTTGGTTTTAATAAACGCCAAATCCTCCCAGTCTGATGCTTCTGTCAAGCCTGATATATCCATTGTCTGAGGTGTTACTGAACCTGCATTGTAATATGTAAGGTTGCTTGCATAGGTTGAGTAAAAGCTTTGCGCTTTTGCCGATGTATCAATCCCATCAAATGCAGTCTTGAAGGCTGCCCAGTTTGAAGCCATAGGCACCTCAAGGGTCTTGGGATTTATTTTAGTACCTGAAACAGTAATATTTACCGCTGTGTCTGTTGAGCCAAGCAAATCAGCATTAACCTCAAAGCTTGTTTTAAAGCTGCCGTCTGCGGTTGTTGTTATCTGTCTTGCAAATACAGTATTGCCGCTTGTTTTGCCTGTTGCAAGAATTGCAACCTCTGATGCAGAGCCTGTATTTGTTTTACCTTCAAGAGTAATTGTGTTTACCTTTGTGCTTCTGTCAATTGCGGTAAAGTCCTTTGCTCTTGTTGTTATTGCAGTTGCACTGCCCATAGTAGCTGTAGAAGTTGAAACCGAAACAGTGGGAGCAGCTCCTAAAACAACGGTTTTGCCAACGGGACGCATAGCTGATACTGAATCCCATACAGCGAGTTCAACACTGCTTGCACCGGAAACATTAAGATTGCCTGTTGTATATTCCGCAGATGATACAGACGGCAATGTCCAGTTTGTAAGAACGGGAGCACACATAAGCTTGCCGTTTGCATCATAAGCTGTAAGTACAGCTGTAACGGTTTCGGGAGCAGCTGTATCATTGGTCATTTTAGCCACAGCCTTAAGACTTCCGTCAATTACCTCTGTTCTGCCGCTTGCATTTTCAAAATGTGCTTTGTCAAGAGCTACGCCGGGACGGTAAATCTTAATGTTGTCAATTAAATTTTCCATATCAGCAAAGTTTGCACAGGAACTAAAAATATTTCTGAAGCCCACAACAAACACAGGATTAGATGCAGCATCATACATACTGGGACTGTTGGCAGCAAATGAAAATTGTCCGCTGTTAGTTCTTAATCTGTATCCGTTTTGCCACTGATTTAAGATACTTAATTGTGTTCCGTTAACATATACTTTTACATAAGTATTCTGTTCCTGAACAAAAGAAAGACCACTATTTGCCCTAAGCGCAGAAAAATCAACATTAATTTTTATTGTACTCCACTCATTTGCAGGAAATGCAGAATCCGCAATATGAACATAAAAACCATTGGCAAGTCCGCCAAGGTTTCTGTGATGTGGCGGATTAAGCATTACTTCTACACCGGACGCATTATCCACAAGCGGATAAATATCAAATTCAACAGTATATATATCCTGCTGAATATCAGCAAGCGTTGTGTTTGGAATAGAAACGGCAGCCTGACCGGAATTTTTAGTTATTCTTGCAACCTTGTTGGTATCATCCATTGCTGATGGAACAAAGTCAACTTCATTTACTATTTCTACAAAGCCACGACGGGAATCACCATTACCATAAGGTGCACTCATAACAGTGTTTGAAGCGTCCTGATAGTCCTGGAACAGGAAATTGCCTTCGGATATAAATGTTGATTCGGAAGCACTGACTGTTGTAAATGCAAAGGTGGTAAACACAAGAGCAATGCTTAAAATCAAGCTTAAAATCTTCTTAGTCATTTTCTTCTCTCCTTAATCTGATATTTTAAAGCATATCAAATGATTGCCTGTTTTAATTAAAGATTTACTCTGTAGCCGGTCATCATGGGTTTAAGGCTATTAAGAGAATCCCAAAGATACAGTTCTGCAGTTCCGCCCTTTATAGCCTCGTACTGCAAAAGTGTATACTCTATAGAAAATGGATACTCGTTGTTCTCGCCGTAGCTGAGTGTTTGCGGCACAGCTGTCATATCCATAATCTTACCCTTTTTGTCAAAGATAACAAACACAGGCAATACCGAAAGACTTGATGAAGGACTTGCGTCGTTTGAAATTACAGTTGCGTTTGCGGTTACATACTTACCGGTAACTGTTCCGCCTTCTATTTTGTCAGTTACTTCAACTGAGCATCTCTCAAGGTCTACTGCTGTTCCTGTAATCATCCTGATGTTGTCAAACTTTACATGCTGTACAGCATCTGCATCTGTTGCATATATGTAAAAAAACTTATCATTAGGTGAAGTTGACGCATTCATGGTGCTTGTGCCGACTAAATCGCCTGAATCGAAGTTTCCCGTATCAGACTTAAGCTTTCTGTAAACATCAAGCTTGGAGTCTGTCACATAAAGACAGTATGTATACCATGTACCCGCTTCCATACCTCCGTAATCCGGAAGATAGCTCCATGAAGGCATATATTTTCCAAGTCTGGGACAAAACATAAGCTTTGACCCCTCTAAACGACAAATATCAAATACCATAGAATAGTTTGTAGGAATTTCGCTTATCGTATATCTTGCATTTATTGCCGTACCGTAGTTACCGCCCTCAGGTTTTGCAACCGGCACCGTCTTAAGCTCCAAAATGCCGTCTGCTATTTTAACATAAGACTGTGATGAATCCGTAGGCGGATTGCTGGAAAGGTTGCCGTGGTGAATATTGCCAATATGCCAACCATTATCCGCGGTCAATGGGTCAGGATTTGCAATTACATCAATTCCTTCAAAATCTGAGGCAAAGATATATCCTGCTGTAGCTGCATTGACATTAAGCATAAATAATGCTGAAACAATCACAAATGTCAATATGAGGGAAATAATTCGCTTTGTCATTTTTATTCCTCCTGAAAATAAATGTATATAGATTTTAATAATTTTACAATGTTAATAGTTTTTGTTGTATAATTTTACCAAATAAAGTTGCAAAATTATATAGCTTTTATACAATTATACAATGTATCTTTCTTCGATGTCAATCAGGCGCAATGTGTCAATTTATGCGTAATTTGGTAAAGATTATGTAATTTTTCCATTTTAATATAGTATTTTTATTAATATTATCACAAATACAAAAAAAATGCTTGCTTTATTTTGCTACTTTTTTTACTGCCATTGCTTTTTTGTACAAAAAAGAAAAGGTCACCGCAGAGCTGAAGCTCTGCGGTGACCAAAAGAATAAATCAGTCATCAAAAAATTTCATAAACAACACAGGCGGAATTATAAGACTATAACCAAAACCGTACGAAGGATAGTTCACTCCTGCCAAAAGAGCATAAAGCAAAACTGCCCGCTTCAGACCTTCGCCTGAATACATCATTTCTGCTTTGCGTCTTTCTTCTTGCTCTCTTATAATTTCAGGATGAATCTGTTTTTTTGTTTTGTCTTTTTTTCTCAATAACATCAACTCCTCAATGTTAGTTTGACGTTATTGACTGTGTTTTATCTGTTAAAATTTTAAACTGTAAAGGAAATTTATTTATATATTAAAAAGGATATGCAGCTTCATCGCAAATAACAGTTACATCAGGGTGAAACTGAAGTATAGATGCCGGAACCTGAGGTGTTACACTGCCCCAGAAGGTCTTATGCAAGATTTCCTTTTTGTCTGCGCCGGTTGCAAGCATAATAATTTTTTTAGCAGCCATAATAGTTCCAATGCCCATGGTAACTGCAGCTTTGGGAACTTCATCTGCAGAATTGAAAAAACGCTTATTGGCTTCAATTGTCATATCTGCCAGTTTTACTTCATGCGTTTTTTGAGGAAAATGGTCACAGGGTTCATTAAACCCTATATGTCCGTCGTGACCTATGCCCAAAAGCTGCACATCCACTCCGCCCCATTCTTCAATTTTAGTCTCATATTCCTCGCACATTGCTTCTACATCCTCGCTGATTCCGGAAGGAATAATGGTGTTTTCGGGTTTTATTGAAATGTGCTTAAACAGATTATTCCGCATAAAGCTGAAGTAGCTTTGCTCGTGGTCAGGTGTAAGCCCCTTATATTCGTCAAGATTGGCTGATCGCACCTTGCTGAAGTCAATTTTTCCTGATTTTTCACGTGCAACCAGTTCGCTATATAACGGCAATGGCGTTGAGCCTGTTGCCAGCCCCAGTACACAAGCAGGCTTTTTTTGAATTTCTGTTTCAAACAGGTCAGCTGCTAACTTTCCTACCTCCTCGGGATTTTTTGCAACAATAATTCTTGGATGAAGCATAAAATTACCTCCTAAATCAATAATATTTCAAAGACAATTCATTGGTTTGAGAATAGTTAAATAATATTTTCTATAATTTATATTTCTCTATTCGCAAACATATTATTAGTTTATCATAAGTAAACAAAATTTGCAACTCATTTTAATGTGAAAATACCAAATTTACCAAAAAAATTTTACATAAACTTATTGCATTTATTTTAATCTGTGAAATTTATACAATTTTTGCATTTTAAATTATTATTTTTTATTCATTTTGTTCATGGGCTCAAAACTGCCTATATGTATTTATACATATAGGCAGGATGTCATTGACAAGCTTCGATAAGAGTACAAAAAGAAACGACAATTTCTTACGAAATTGTCGTTTCTTTTTGGCTTTCGGCTACATAATAGATGCAATTATTTATTAATGAAATATCTCGCCGAAGCTCGATGTGAAATAATTTACTTTGTAAATTGTGAAATAGAAAGCATTCGCTTTCTGTGAAATAAAATAAATCCTTTTATCACACGCCGCAAGGCGTATTTCATATTGCGAAGCAATATTTCACGCACGAAGTGCATTTCACAAATCCGCAGGATTTATTTCATTGAAAAAACGACAAGTGAAACTTGTCGTTTTTTCTGGAGCTACCTAGCAGAGTCGAACTGCCGACCTCATCCTTACCAAGGATGCGCTCTACCTACTGAGCTAAGGCAGCAAAAGTGGCGATCCGGATGGGGCTCGAACCCACGACCTCCAGCGTGACAGGCTGGCATTCTAACCAACTGAACTACCGGACCATGTTTAACCACTCAAAAATGATACCATAAACACACAAAAAAGTCAAGCTTTTTTATTGAAAAATATTTATGCTCAAAACTCCTTGTATTTACCGCCTTAGAGGGCTTTGTCCATTAACATCATCACGAACAAGGCGATAAACAGCAGCGGCTATCGGCACGCCCAACAGCATACCAAAAACCCCCAATATTCCGCCGCCTATAGTGACAGCCGCAAGAACCCATATCCCCGGCAGTCCAATAGATGAACCAACAACCTTGGGGTAAATCAGGTTTCCTTCAAGCTGTTGAAGAATCACAATAAACACCAAAAATACAATTGCCTTAACAGGCGAAACGGTAAGAATCATAAATGCACCCACTGCCGCACCAATATATGAGCCTGCAACAGGAATGAGAGCAGTAAATGCAACAAGTGCTCCTATCATAGTTGCATAGGGCAATTTTAACATTAACATCCCAATGGTGCACAGCACGCCAAGAACTCCAGCTTCGGTGCATTGTCCCACAAAATACCTGTGGAAGCAATCGTCAAGCACTGTTATCACATAGGAAAGCTTTCTGCACCAGCTATCCTTAAGATAGAATTTACCAACGCGCTTAACCTGTGCTTTAAGCTTATCCTTTGACAAAAGAAGGTATATTGCGAAAATAATACTTAACAAAGCTGAAACAATCCATGAAAAAACTGATGATACCGCTTTAACAGCTACATTCATAATGTTTCCTACTCCGGATGTAAAAGCCCCAATAATCTCGCCCATCCGTGATTGCCAGTCTATTGACGAAAGAACATCTGCAAAGCCTCCTGAAATAATATTCCACTCTTCTGCCTTGTTCACCAAAGACTCAAGGGCAGCAGGAAGTTCAAAGATAATGAGCTGAATACACGAAACAAGCTGAGGCACTACCAACCCTATAATTAAAGCAATAATCGCCAAAATGGTCAGGAAAGCAAACAGCATACATAATGGTCTGCGTGTTTTGCCAAAAATCGGTTTTGTCTTCTTTACAAAGTAGTGGTTTTCATAAAATGTCATAAGAATATTGACAAAATACGCAATCATGCCGCCTATCAATAGCGGCAGTGCTGCGCCAATTATTGTAGAGAGTACTCCCGAAACCGCTCCCCAGTAATGCACGCACAGATATAAGAGAAATACTCCTAATCCTATTTTAAAACAATCTTTCCATTCAATTTTCAACTTAATCATCCTTTTTGTAACAATATAACTACAAAACAATTCTGTCTATTGCATCAAGCTCTTCCTGTGTGAAGTCAGACTTTTCAAGCATTTTTATATTTTCCAGTATCTGCTGAGGCTTTGATGCGCCTATAAGGACACTTGTAACGCCTGTACGGTTATATACCCAAGCAAGTGACATCTGCGCAAGCGTCTGACCTCGGTTTTGGGCAATTTCGTTAAGCTTTTGTGTTTTTTCTAAAACCTGACCGGTAATAGACTTCTCACTAAGAAATCTACCGTCGGTCCTGACTCTGCTGTCATTTGGTATTTCATTGAAATACCGGTTGGTAAGCAGTCCTTGTTCAAGCGGGCTGAAAACAATCATACCCTTCTTTCGCTCTGTTAAGGCATTTAAAATCCCATTGTTTTCAACTGTTCTGTCGAGTATTGAATATCTGTTTTGATTGATTATAAACGGACAATTCAATTCATTCAGAATATCCGCTGCTTTTTTCATTGTTTCGCCGTCATAATTTGAAAGTCCGATATACAGTGCCTTACCGCTCTTAACAATGCTGTCAAGTGCCCACATCGTTTCATAAAGCGGAGTATCAGGGTCCATTCTGTGATGATAGAATATATCTACATAATCCAAGTCCATTCTTTTAAGACTTTGGTCAAGACTTGCAACAAGGTACTTTTTACTTCCAAAATCCCCATAAGGGCCGGGCCACATATAATAACCTGCTTTTGTACTTATTATCATCTCATCACGATATGCCTTCATCTGGTCATTCAGTATTCTGCCAAAATTTCTTTCTGCACTGCCTGCTGCAGGACCATAGTTATTTGCAATGTCAAAATGTGTGATCCCATTGTCAAAAGCAGTAAAACACATTTTACACATATTTTTGTAATCAGCATTATCACCAAAGTTATGCCACAATCCAAGGGACACAGCCGGAAGCTTAAGCCCGCTCTCGCCGCATTTATTATATTCCATTGAATGGTATCTGTCTTCACTTGCTTTATACTTCAAATTATTTTCCTCCAATGTTTACAAAGAATTATTTGTTAATATAACCTTTTAAGCCTTTTTAAAGCTCAACACCTAAAAAATATTTAGCCAGAACACCAACAAAAAACGAAACCACAGCCACGCCCACACTGATAAGCGTCATCTCCAAAAACCGTGGTCTGAATTTTTCGCCTTTTGCAACTGATATGTAATATGTAAACCCTGCAATAATCAAAACAACCACTGCAATCATCGTAAACAACGCTGTCATATACCGGCTGTTACCCATCAAAAGATACGGCATTATCAAAAGAGCAACCGTTATCAGATATGCAACGCCCGTATAACAGCATGATTTAAAAGCATCATTTCTTCCTTCGCTCTTTGCGGCAAGAAATTCACTTGACGCCATTGAAAAGGTTGCAGAAATCCCCATTATAAGCCCTGAAAGTGCAATAAGTCTTGTATTCTGCATAGCAAACGTAAATCCTGCCAGAGAGCCTGTAAGCTCAACCAATGCGTCATTCATTCCAAGCACCATACTGCCCACATATTGCAGACGTTCTTCGTCAAGCATTTCAAGCAGTGCGCTCTCGTGTTCTTCCTCCTGTTGTCTGATCCAAATACTTTCTTCCACTTCATCTTTAAGAATGTCATACTCTTTCTGAGCATCTTCTTCACCGTTTTCCATAAGCTTAACCGCAAATGTAAAGCCTAAGATACGCGCAATAAGCTTGTATTTAAATACTTTTCCTTTTTGGGGTTTCAAGTCAGTATCGGTATATTTTTTCCATATTTCATAGTGAGCCTTTTCTTCCGCAGCAAGACGAAGGAGCGTTTTCTTGTTTTCTTCACCTTTTGCAAATTTTGCAATTTCTTCGTAAATTACGCTTTCTGTAATCTCGTTTTGCTGCATTTTTTTTATTATTGACAAAGCCTTTGAAGACAATGTTTTTATCATACGTGTCACCTCATATATTTGCATTTTGTATAATTTTTATTCCCTGGTTTTTATTTCATATATGCCGCAAACGAAGCAGCTCCCCTTACGGAGAACTGCTTCGGCTTTTTATTTTTCTTTGCTTTCAGCCACTATTTTGTCAACAATATTTGACGGTGCATCCTGATATCTTTCAAATTCAAATTCATAGCTGCCCTTTGCCTGTGTCATCGAACGAAGGTCTGACGAATATGTATGCATCTCTGCCATTGGAACTTCACCCTCTATCATGGTAATTCCATCACCCTGAGGAGTCATGCCAAGCATCTGACCGCGGCGTTTGTTGATGTCACCTATTATATCACCGGTATAGGTATCAGGAACGTAAACCTTGAGATGACCTATTGGTTCCAGAAGAACAGGACTTGCTTGCTCCATTCCGGCTTTAAAAGCAAGTGATGCAGCAGTTTTGAACGCCATTTCTGATGAATCAACCGGATGATATGAACCGTCCAGCAGCGTAGCCTTGAGTCCTACCATCGGATAACCTGCCAAAATCCCCTGCTTCATACTCTCCTGCAGGCCCTTTTCAACTGCTGGGAAGTAGTTCTTTGGAACGCTGCCTCCGAACACCTTTTCCTCAAACAGAAGTCCGTCATCATACGGAGCAAATTCAATCCATACATGACCGTACTGACCGTGACCGCCGGATTGCTTTTTGTGCTTTCCTTCGACCTTAACAGTTTTGCGGATAGCCTCACGATATGCAACTTTTGGCTCTGTTAAAGTAACGTCAACGCCAAATTTATTTTTGAGCTTGCTTACCAAAATATCAATATGCTGCTCACCCATTCCCTTTATAACCATCTGACGGGTTTCTGTATTATTCTCAACAGCAAAGGTCTTATCCTCGTCCATAAGCTTTGAAAGTCCCTGACTTATCTTTTCTTCATCGCCTTTTGCCTTGGGAAGAACTGCAAGCGTAGTATTGGGCTTTGCAAATTCAATACCGTCAATTATTATTCTGTCTGTAAGACTGCATAATGTATCGCCTGTATTTGTATTAACAAGCTTTGTAACTGCACCAATATCGCCCGCATTAAGCTTTTCAACCTCAACCTGTTTTTTGCCGACCAATGCAAAAATTTTGCCCACTCTTTCGCTCTGACCTGTAACCGCATTATAAACAGTTGTGTCAGGAGTCATAATCCCTGAATACACCTTGAAATACGACAGTTTGCCAACATAGGGGTCAGCAACAGTTTTGAACACCAATGCCGCAAGCGGATCATTTATATCAACCTTGCGTCGTGCGTCAGAGCCGTCCTCCTTGTGTGCGATAAAGAAATCTTCTGATGAATCAGGAGCAGGGAAATATGCGTTTATAGCATTCATAAGTGACGAAATACCCAGCTTGTTATATGCACTTCCGCAAAGTACAGGAACAATATCCCCTGCAGCAACACCGCTTCGCAGAGCCTCATAGGTTTCAGCAAGCGTAAATGTTTCGCCTGCAAAGTATCTTTCCATAAGTTCTTCTGAGCTTTCGGCAACCGCCTCGTTTATCATTTCACGGATTGGTTCAATATCAGCTTCCATTCCTTCGGGGATTGTTGCAGTAACCGTTCTGTCACCTTCAAACTTTCTTGCTTCGCCTTCAACAACATTAACAAAGCCTGTTATCTTTTCGCCCTCGCGGATAGGAACCTGCAAAGGCGCAATCTTTTTGCCGTACTTTTCACGCAGCTGGTCAAGGACACCGTAATAATTAACTCTTTCGTCATCAACCTTGTTGATAAATATCAGTTTGGGGATACCAGCATTATCCGCATACTTCCACGCCTTTTCGGCGCCTACTGTCAGACCCGACTTACCACTCAGTACAATAATTGCGGCATCTGCCACCTTTACACTTTGCTGAACCTCGCCAACAAAATCAAAAAATCCGGGAGTATCTATAATATTAAACTTTGTACCGCTCCAGTCACAGGTTGCAACAGCGGCACTTATCGAAAACTTGCGCTTTATTTCCTCCGGGTCAAAATCCATAACCGTGTTGCCGTCCTGGGTTCTTCCCATTCTTTCAACCGAGCCTGCTGTATACAGCATAGCCTCTGCCAGTGATGTCTTTCCTGAGTTTCCATGTCCTAAAAGACAAAAGTTTTTGATTTTTGATGTTTCATACAGTTTCAATTTTCAACCCTCCAATGTGGATATGTACCGTCAAGTACTTTTTACAATATTATACTGCATTTCTTTAAACTTTTCAACCAAAAACCAAACAATAATTTTTTATTTTTTTGTCTGTTTTCAACAAATCAAAAAGGTGCCTGCCAAATTTATCAGGCAAGCACCTCATACAAAGTGGAAGCATCGCTTTTTCCCACTTGTTCGCGTACATCTGTAACTCTTATTTTAAGCGTTCTGCTGCCGAAACGGATTTCCATTTCATCGCCAACCTTAACGTCATAGGACGCCTTTACAATTCTTCCGTTCACAGACACTCGTCCTCCGTCGCACGCTTCATTTGCCACAGTACGGCGCTTTATAAGCCGTGAAACCTTTAAATATTTATCAAGTCTCATTGTTCTTCTCCTGATTTACTCTTCATGTTTTGCAAATTCGTGGATAAAAGCTTCTGTGTGTCGGTTAAGCGCCGTTTCTGCATCCACGCCAAGTCCTTTTGCTACCGAAACAAGTTCAAAAAGCATTTTGCCGATATATTTTTCAGCGACCTCTTTATCCTCGTTGCCGGAAAGAACGTTTATCATATTGCAGATGCTTTCAGCTGCAATAGCCGGTTCGTTGAATACGTAGCCGTTTTTCTCTGCCTTGCCCTGAATTTTTTCTGCACGCATAAGCGACGGCAAGTACTTTGAAACGCCCTCCATATCCTCTGAAACCGTCTTTTGCCCGCGCTCATCACGCTTTATTTGGCTCCAGTTGGCAAGAACCTCATCGCTGTCCTTCACGCTTACTGTGCCAAACACATGAGGGTGTCTGTGTACCAACTTGCGACAAACCGCGTTTATAACGTCATCAATTTTGTATTCGTTATTTTCTTTGCCTATCTGAGCATGGAATACTACCTGCAAAAGAAGATCACCGCTTTCGTCAGCCATTTTGGGGAAGTCTTTAGCCTCCAGCGCCTCAATAAGCTCATATCCTTCTTCTATGATATTGTGTTTTATACTGTCATGGGTTTGCTCGCGGTCCCAAGGGCAACCTCCCTCTCCGCGGAGTTTTTCAACTATTTCAAGCAAGCCCTGAAAATTATAATTTTTTTCCATTGTATTATCCCTTTCCTAAAGAAGCCTGTATTTTGTCATAATCTCAGCAATTTTTGCGCCTTTTGGCATATTGAGAACATCTTCTTTTTTGATCCCCTTTATCAAAACCAACGCCACAGCGTAAACTAAAGCACCCACACCAATTGAGAAAATCGTCACCAGCCGTGATGCAGGCAAAATTTTATCCAATGCACCATATACCAATATAACCGTAGCACCCATAACAACCGTTGCCGTAAGGGGTTTAACAAGCATATATACAACACTTAGTTTCACCTTAAGCATACACACAATACATAAAATATTAAGAACTGCAATTGTTCCATAGCATACAGTTGTAGCTATCGGAGCCGCATCAATACCCCATACAGGGATAAGCATATAGTTCATTATAACCTTCACTATGCCACCCACAAGCATATTTACAACCGGATAATACACCTTTCCGTATGCCTGCAAAACAGCATTACTTACCGAAACAAGAGCTACAAACGCAACCGCAAGTGCAAGCTTTTGAAGCAGAAAACACGCATTTGCGTCGCTGTAGAGTACTCTTAATATAGGTTCAGACAACACAAAAAATCCCATTGCACACGGAAGTGCAAAAAGCATTGTTATTCTAAGTACACTTGCAGTAATCTCCTGAGCATCACGCGGTTTTCTTTCTGCCAGTGCAGTTGAAATTGCAGGCACAATACTCATACTGAGCCCAACCACTATTGTAAGCGGCAGATTAAACATTGTCTGCGCCTGACCTGTATACATTCCGTAAAGAGAGTTTGCTTTTTTCTGCAGAAGGACAATACCTTCCCATCCGTCTTCTGCTGCAGACCTTGCAAACTCGGTTCCTTCTGCAAATATATGAGAGTAAGAATCAAAAACATCCGGATTAACCACGAGTCTGTTCATTATGGTTGCAAGGTCAACAAGGCTTGTAAGGCTTGAAACCGACGCACCAATTGTAATGGGAATTGCAATAAGGACCAAATTTTTAAGTATCTCGCTTCTGGGTCTTATATTCTGACCCAAAACAGGCTTTACCTTCTTCTCTTTGCAGCTGAAAATAATTATCATCAATACAAGCGCAAGGAACGTACCTGCTGTCACGCCAAGTATTGCGCCTGTTGCCGAATACACCGTACGCTCGTGAAAAGACGAGAAAACACCATCAGGAATACTTGCGCCCGGTGGCATCGAAACAACAGCCATTCCCATAACAGCAGACGCTGCAACAATACCCAATATAAGTTTCGCAGATGCTTCAGTTACCTCAGATGCCGCGGTAGGATACATATTTTGCCTGCCTTGAAAATAACCACGGTATGCCGAAACAAGTGAAACAAAAAACACTCCGGGAGCAATTACTCTTATAGCCATTGCCGAGTCAGGATTGTTAAGAAGTGCTGCCAGCTTATCCGAGAAGGCATAAAGCACCGTACTTCCCACAAGACCTATAATTCCCAAAAGAAGGGTTGCAGTTTCAAAAATGCGCCTTGCGTCGTATTCATCATCCTTGGCAATACTTTCTGCAACCATTTTGGAAACCGCAATAGGAAAGCCTGCTGTTGCAATTATAAACATAAATGTATAAATCTGATATGCAACATTAAAAACGCCGCTACCGTCTTCGCCTATAAGATTATAAAGCGGAACCTTAAAAAACGCACCTATTATCTTTACAACAAGGTTTGCACCTGCAAGAATTAAAGCGCCTTTTATGAATTTACTTTGTTTATCCTTCAAAATTTTGCCTCCCTTGTACTACATTCAATATATTATATTAACCTAATTAGAATAAAACAACCTTAATTTATTTTAGTATAATCTTTTTTGTCTAAAGATACCATATTAGAATACTACAAATATGCAAAAACGTCAAGCCCGCGCTTTTTATACTTAATTTTTAATGTTATAATATTTTTTATTCATAGGTTTACATAATATCACATCATTTCCCAAAACCCTTATTTTTACAGCATTTTACTTTGTCATATTTTGTCGACCACTTTATAGTTCAATTGCATTTAATATATCTTAAAATATAAAAACAAACTATTTTGGGAGGAAAGTATAATGACGAAAGATAAATATCAATTAAAATACGTTGCTGAAAAAAACAAAATCAGTTACTTTATTGTGTCCGACGAAGGTGAAAGTGCGAGAAGCTTTGGTATAAAGCTTGTAACATCCGGCAGCGAAGCAGACAGTGCATCAGCTGAAAATCTGTTTTTTACAGAATGCGAAGCCGAAAGTTTTTGCAAATTTATGGCAGAAAACGAAGTATACCCATGTACACTTCACGAAGTGCTTACAAATATGTTTTCTTTTTAATACGCTTATTCATAAAATTCTCTATTTATTAAAGGGCACTTGTCTGATTTGACAAGTGCCCTTTAATTTGCTATACTGATTAAAGTATAAAATATTTTGAGGTGTTCATCCATGAGAACAAACGAATCAGCCGAAAATTATCTTGAAACAATACTTATGCTTAAAAACAAGAACGGATATGTTCGCAGCATCGACGTTGCACATGAATTATCCTTTTCAAAGCCGAGTGTATCTGTTGCTATGAAGAATTTCCGTGAAAAGGGTTATATAACCATTAGCGATGATGGAAATATTTTGCTCACCGACAAAGGTCTTGCCATTGCTGAACGGGTTTTTGAACGGCATCATATTATTGCATCTGCACTTATTGCACTTGGAGTCGATGAAGAAACCGCATACCGGGACAGCTGCAAAATTGAACATGACATCAGCGATGCAAGCTTTGAAAAGCTAAAAGAGCATCTTTCAAAAAATACGCCAAGGAAGTCAAATTCCGGAGATATTGATGTAGTTCTTCTGTAAAACTTGCGTCGCAGAGTTCTCTGCTGTGTGTTTGTCTTAAACAATCCTGCATAAGGTTTATGAACAGAAATTTTGCCAAATTACTGCGTAAGAAAGCGAGGGCATAATATGTCCGTCTACACAGGCTATAAGCTTACTGACGATATTGTTATTGATAAGCTTTATACCGTATATTACTTTGAATTTTCAAAGGCATACACCTTTTCCGGCGAGTCTCACAATTTTTGGGAGCTTGTCTACGTTGACAAGGGCAGAATTACTGCTGTAGCAGACGGCAAGCATCACGTGCTTGACCAGGGCGACATTATATTTCATAAACCGAATGAATGGCACGAGCTTAAAGCAAACGGAACTGTTGCACCAAACATTGTGGTTATCACATTCAGCAGCGAGTCTGATGCAATAAATTTTTTTGAAAACAAGATACTAAGAATAAATCAGCACCAAAAGCGGATTATATCGAAAATAATTTCGGAGTATTCCAGCGCGTTTTCGACGCCGCTTAATGTACCAAAAACCGGCAGCCTTTCAGCAAAAGAGGGCGGCTCTTTTGGCTCGCAACAGTTGCTTAAGCAATTTATTTGCGAGCTTTTGATTTCACTTATCAGAAGCAGCAACCCATCAGACGGGCAAGTCTCATTGATGAGGTTAAGCACCTCACACTCTCTGCTTAATCTTCTGCTTAATTATATGGAAATCAACTCAAACAAGAACATTCAGATAAATGACCTTATCAAATACAGCGGTTCAAACAAAACAACAATTACCAATACATTTCAGGAAGCCTTTGGCATGAGTCCTATTGAATACTTTATACACACTAAAATTGAGCGTGCAAAAACCTTTCTTCGCGAAGAGGCTTACAGTATCACTCAGGTAGCTGAAATACTTGGTTATTCAAGCATCCACTACTTCTCACGCCAGTTTAAAAGAGTAACAGGAATATCACCCACACAGTATTTAAACTCTGTCAAGGCAATGACCCTTCCTGAAAATTATTAAGCAGCCATATACACAAATTCCCGTTTCTGTTTTAGAGAAACGGGGATTTGTGTATATTCCTATATATCTATTAACCATATATGCTGTTGTGCAGTTATGTGTAAGACTTTATACTTACATCAATTCACAAACCAAATCTGCGTATTCGGCAGGGTTTTCAATATCCAATCCTGCAATCAAAAGGCTTTGTGAATATAGGATTTTAGCGTACTTCTTTGCCTTTTCTTTATTGGTTTCAAACGCTGCCTTCAAAGCCTCCATCACCTTGTGGTTGGGATTAATTTCCAGAACCTTTTCTGCTTTTGCCTGCATTCCCTCACCGCCGGGAATTGATTTAAAGTACTTCTCCATTTCAAGAGTAACAGGGCCTTCGGTTGTAAGGCATACCGGATGACTTTTGAGCTTGTTTGAAATTCTTACATTTGAAACCGCTCCCGAAAGCGCTTCTTTTACAAAATCAAGCAGTTCTTTATTTTCTTCTGCCGATTTTTCAATTTCCTTCTTCTCTTCTTCGCTTTCAAGACCAAGGTCATTGTCGTTTACCGATTTAAATTGCTTTTCATCAAAGGTGCCAAGCATCTGAACAACAAAATCATCAACGCTGTCGGTCATATATAAAATTTCGTAGCCTTTGTCCTTTACAAGCTCTGTCTGGGGTAGCTGGTCAATTTTTTCAATAGAATCACCGCTTGCAAAATAAATGAACTTTTGGTCTTGGGGCATACGCGCAATATATTCTGCAATAGAAACAAGTTTCTTTTCTGTCGAAGAATAAAACATTAAGAGGTCTGAAAGCAAGTCCTTATGCATTCCAAAATCGTTTACAACACCATACTTGAGCTGAATTCCAAATGCCTGCCAGAACTTTTCGTATATTTGACGGTCATCTGTCATCATTTTTTTAAGCTCGCTCTTTATCTTTTTTTCAAGGTTTGACGCAATTACCTTCAGCTGTTTATCGTGCTGCAGAATTTCACGCGAGATGTTAAGCGAAAGATTTTGTGAGTCAACAACACCCTTTACAAATCTGAAATGTTCCGGAACCAAATCCTCACACTTATCCATAATCAAAACTCCGCTTGTGTAAAGCTGCAAGCCCTTTTCAAAATCCTTTGTAAAGTATCCGTATGGTGCTTTTGACGGAACAAACAGCATCGCCTTATATTCAACCGTTCCTTCAGCATTCACGCGGATAACGCGTGCAGGGTCTTCCATATCAAAGAAATGTTCCTTATAGAAGGCTTTGCAGTCTTCATCCGAAACCTCGGATTTATTTCTCTGCCAGATAGGAACCATGCTGTTAACGGTTTCGGTTTCTGTATAGGTTTCTGTTTTAGTTTTCTTGTTACCATTTTCGTCAGTTTCATCTGTTTCAACACTTCGTGTTTTCTCAATGTCCATTTTAATGGGGTATCTGATATAATCTGAATATTTTTTTATAAGAGCGCGCAGTCTGTAACTTTCAAGAAATTCACTGTAGTTCTCGCCATCTGTATCCTCTTTTATATGCATAATAATATCGGTTCCGACAGTTTGCTTTTCAGCTTCTTTTATTGTATAGCCGTCAGCTCCTGAGGACTCCCAAATATAGGCACTATCCTCACCAAAGGCACGTGAGATAACCTCCACCTTATCACTTACCATAAACGCAGAATAAAATCCCACACCAAACTGACCGATAATGTCTATCTCTCTGTCCTTTTTGTTTTCGTCGCTTAACTCATTTTTGAATTTGAACGAACCGCTGTTAGCAATTACACCAAGATTCTTTTCCATTTCTTCACGGTTCATACCGATACCGTTATCAGTAACAGTAACAGTTCTGTTTTGTACATCAACCGTAACCTTAATATTGAAATCGCTGCGGCTCATGCCTACTTTGTCGTCGGTAAGTGACAAATAGCACAGCTTATCAAGTGCATCGCTTGCGTTTGAGATAATCTCTCTGAGAAAAATCTCTTTGTGTGTGTAGATTGAGTTAATCATCAGGTCAAGAAGTCTTTTTGACTCTGCCTTAAACTGTTTTTTTACCAAAATGAAGACCCTCTTTCTTTAGTATTAATTTTGTAATTAACTTTTATTTCCAATCAGATAATGTCCCCTTACATTATCTTTAACATTTACTATTAGCACCTTTGCTCAGTTCATTGAAAAAAAAGCACCGACATAGTCGATGCTTTTTTTCTGGTGACTCCGAGGGGAATCGAACCCCTGTTACCGCCGTGAAAGGGCGGTGTCTTAACCGCTTGACCACGGAGCCAAATGGTACACCATCACGGACTCGAACCGTGGACACCCTGATTAAGAGTCAGGTGCTCTACCAACTGAGCTAATGGTGCATGTCGTGTCTCACAACGTTTAATAGTATACTCTTTTTTTCGCCATTTGTCAAGACTTTTTTCAAAATTTTTAAAAAATTTTTTCGGGCAGACATTGCAGCACAACATCTGCCCGAAATCACCACACAAAATAAATAATCCTTTGCTTATTTAACCGAATTACGCTTAGATTCAATATTTTGTTTAATCATCATGTCCTTGACCTTCATTAGTCTAACCTGAGTACTTCTCTCGTTCTCGTCAAGCTTCATGGTGATATACTTAATACTTTCTTCCGTTTCAGGAATCATCACATGCTCCAAAGCATTTACACGGCGTCTTGTTTTTTCAATTTCAGCCGCCATCAACTGACAAGACTTTTCAATTTCTGCAAGCTTAAGCATATCGGGAAAAATATCCGACAAGGACTTTACAGCAAAATCAAGGTCACCTGATGTAAAGGCAAAGCCGTATGAATATGCATCATTCTCACCCGGAGTCCTTGTTTTATAGTTAAATTCAGGAATTTCAACGCTCATAACATTGCGCTTTTCAACTTCAACCGACAGCGACTGCAGGGGTGCCATAAGGGCAGTATTTAATATTTCTTCACGCATAACCGCCTTTGCAAGGACAAAGTTTTGATTTGCAACCTCCAATCCCTTTTCAACGCTTTCACGCAGAGCCATATTCTCGCGCACCAGTTCAAGAAATCGGCGCATCAGTTCATCCCGTTTATCCTTAAGCAGTTTGTGGCCTCTTTTGGCTGTCACAAGCTTTTTCTTAAGCCGTGTAAGCTCCATACGGGTAGGGTTTACCTTTGCAATTGCCACATTACTCACCTGCCTTTATTCAACATAATACTTCTCTATAAATTCGTCTTTAATACGCTTAAGCTCACTTTTGGGAAGTATCGAAAGAAGCTGCCAACCAATTTCAAGTGTATCCTCAATGCTGCGGTTTGTTTCATAGCCCTGAGAAACATACTTTTCTTCAAATTCATCAGCAAACTTTGCGTAAATCTTGTCCATATCGGTAAGAGCCGCCTCACCTAAAATAACCATCAGTTCACGCGCGTCCTTGCCTCTTGCATAAGCCGCAAAAAGCTGATTCATGGTATTTGCATGGTCGGCACGTGTTTTGCCTTCACCTATACCTTTATCCTTAAGACGTGAAAGCGACGGCAACACATCAACAGGGGGCATAACATTCTTTCGGTATAAGTCACGGCTGAGAATAATCTGCCCTTCTGTAATGTAACCTGTAAGGTCAGGAATGGGATGTGTTTTATCATCCTCGGGCATGGTCAAAATGGGTATCATTGTAATACTTCCGTTTTTGCCCTTTTGCCGTCCCGCTCTTTCGTACATAGTTGCAAGGTCGGTATACATATATCCGGGATAACCACGACGTCCGGGAACCTCTTTTCGTGCTGCAGAAACCTCACGCAATGCGTCTGCATAGTTAGTAATATCTGTAAGGATAACCAAAACGTGCATATCTTTTTCAAATGCAAGATATTCAGCTGCAGTAAGCGCCATTTTTGGGGTTGCAATACGTTCAACAGCCGGGTCATTTGCAAGATTTACAAACATAACTGTTCTGTCAATTGCGCCTGTTTCCTTAAAGCTGTTTACAAAATATTCTGACTCTTCAAAGGTTATACCCATTGCGGCAAAAACAACCGCAAAAGGCTCTGATGTGCCTCTAACCTGCGCCTGTCTTGCAATCTGTGCCGCAAGTCTTGCATGAGGAAGACCGCTGGCTGAAAATATAGGCAACTTCTGACCTCTTACCAAGGTGTTAAGTCCGTCAATAGCAGAAACACCTGTCTGAATAAACTCCTGAGGATAGTTTCTTGCTGCCGGGTTCATTGGAAGCCCTTCAATATCCATTCTTTTTTCGGGCAGAATTTCGGGGCCGCCGTCAATAGGTCTGCCAAGTCCGTCAAATACTCTGCCCAGCATATCCTCTGATACACCAAGTTCCATTGCTCTGCCAAGAAAACGAACCTTACTGTTTGAAAGATTTATTCCTGTTGAAGACTCGAAAAGCTGAACCAGAGCGTTTCCTCCATCAATCTCAAGAACCTTGCAACGACGCTTTTCGCCGCTTGCCAACTCGATTTCACCAAGCTCGTTATAGCTTACATCGGTTACGTCCTTGACAAGCATCAATGGCCCTGCAACCTCCTGAATAGTTCTGTATTCCTTTGGCATCAGCTTTCCCTCCCTTGCATTACCTTACCGACTTCACTCTTCAGCTCGGCTGATATTTTTTCAAACTCTCCTGCAACCTGCTGCTGCGGAGTATACTTAAATCTTCCGATTCGTTCTCTTACTTCAAGATTTACTAACTTTTCAATATCTGCACCCTTTGAAAGCGCCTCGGATGCAACATCATAGTACATCAAGATAAGCTTCATCATAAGATACTGCTTTTCAACCGAGGTATAGGTATCAACCTCATGGAATGCATCCTGATGCAGATAGTCCTCACGTACTGAACGCGCAGTTTCAAGGGTAAGACGGTCAGGCGCTGACAGCGCGTCCATACCTACCAGCTTAACAATTTCTTCAAGCTCTGCTTCATTTTGCAGAATACGCATTATTCTTGCTCTTAAGTCGGTCCAGTTTCCGCCTGCAGCTTTATCAAACCAATCCGCCATGGTGTCAACATACAGCGAATAACTTGTAAGCCAGTTGATTGCAGGAAAGTGTCGCTTATACGCCAATGACGAGTCAAGTCCCCAGAAAACCTTTACAATACGAAGTGTAGCCTGAGAAACCGGCTCGGATATATCACCACCGGGAGGCGATACCGCACCGATAACCGAAAGCGAGCCTTCTCTGTCGTCACTGCCGTTTGCAATTACTCTGCCCGCACGCTCATAGAACTGCGCAAGACGGCTTGCAAGATATGCAGGATAGCCTTCCTCACCGGGCATTTCTTCAAGACGTCCTGACATTTCACGCAGTGCCTCTGCCCAACGAGAAGTAGAATCCGCCATAAGCGCTACCGAATAGCCCATATCTCTGAAATACTCTGCAATAGTAATTCCTGTATAAATCGACGCCTCACGCGCCGCAACCGGCATATCCGAGGTGTTAGCAATAAGCACCGTTCTTTCCATAAGTGATTTGCCTGTTTTGGGGTCAATAAGCTCAGGAAATTCGTTAAGAACGTCTGTCATTTCGTTTCCGCGCTCACCGCAACCGATATAGACAACTATATCAGCCTCTGCCCATTTTGCCAGCTGATGCTGTACAACTGTTTTTCCGCTGCCGAAAGGTCCCGGAACAGATGCAACACCGCCCTTTGCGATTGGGAACAGCGTATCAATTACTCTTTGACCTGTTACAAGAGGCATTTCCGGTGAAAGCTTTTTCTTGTACGGTCTTTCACGGCGTACAGGCCATTTCTGCATAAGAGAAATTGCTTCTGTTGTGCCGTCTGCCTTTTCAATTTTTGCAACAGTGTCTGTAACAGTAAATTCACCGGCGGATATTTCTGTTATCCTGCCGTCAATACCGTTGGGAACCATTATCTTTTGCGTTACAACTGCGGTTTCTTCAACAGTTCCTATTACGTCACCGCCGCAAACAGTATCACCCACAGCCTTAAGCGGAACAAAGCTCCACTTCTTTTCTCTGTCAAGTGAAGCAACCTCCACACCACGCTGAAGATTGTTGCCTGAAACCTCCATGATTGTTTCAAGAGGTCTTTGGATACCGTCAAAAATACCCCCGATAAGACCGGGACCCAATTCAACACTAAGCGGACTGCCTGTTGACTCAACAGGAGCACCGGGTCCAAGCCCCGAGGTTTCCTCATAAACCTGAACAGATGCCAGATCACCGTGGATTTCTATAATTTCGCCAATCAGACGCTGATCACTTACACGTACCACGTCAAACATATTGGCATCACGCATATCTTCCGCTATAACAAGAGGCCCTGCGACCTTTTTTATTCTTCCGATACTCATTTTGTTGTACCACTTCCTTCTTTGTAAACTTATCCGACTACTTTTCGCCGCCAAAAAGTATATCCGAGCCAACCGCCTTTTCAACCGATTTGCGAACCTGCGCCTTACCCCTTCCTGTGTTTCCGAAGACACCGGGAATAAGAATTACCGCAGGACACATTGACTCTGAAACCTTTTCAATTTCTTCTTCAATTTCTGCCGCCAGAGCTTCTGTTATATATATAACCGCATAATCACCACGGCACAGCTGTCTGAACTTTTCCAGACCATCCTCCCTGTCGGATACAGGAAATATACTGAGTCCGATTGATGAAAAGCCATATATACTGTCTCTGTCGCCTATAACTGCTACACCTTTATACATAAAGCTCTCTCAGCCTTTCTTTTACAACACTTATATCAAGCCTATTCTGCTTTGCTGTCAGAATAAGCCCCACCATCTTCAGCTCGGTTTCGCGTGCAAGTATATACGCCGCAAGCGGAGCAATTGTAAAGTTGTTGGATTTTTCCTTGCGGATTTCGGACATAAGCCTGTCATCGCACCATTTTTCAAATGCAACGTATGACTCTTTTATAATTTCTGTCACATCAGAATAATTTGTTGTCCTGAGATACGCATCAAGCTCATCTGTGCCCTTTGCCGCTGCAATCGCCAATGAATCTTTTGAAAGAGTTCTGCAATCCGCAAGGCTGCGCTTGAAAAACTCAAGCCCCTTGCCAAGTCTGCTTCCGCGTACAGCAATCCTTATATCCGCAAGAGCAACCGTAAGCTCGGCAAAGTTTTTGACCATACAAATCTCTGACGCGTCGCCTGCCTTATGCAAGGTTTCAAGATATGCTTTGTCAATTATAACATCGCATAATCCGCCGTCGCCTGTTTCCATAAGCGCCTTAAGCGCTTTTTCGGCAGGAATTTGCAAAAACTCTGGCAAATCTGAAAACTCGCGGTTTTTGACAGCCGAATCTATTAATTCTTTGGGAACAGTACCGCCGTCCACAAAAATACGTCTGGCTTTATCTTTTGTTACTACCGATTTTACAGCAGCCTTTAAATTCTGAAAATCGCTTTGGTAAAAGAATATATCAAACGCCGACATATCATTGACAAGCTCTGAAATCAGCTTATAGGTTTTGTCACGTTCACGGCTGAGTATTTCATCAGCATTCTCAGCCCCAACAGTATCAAAGCCTTTTTCGGCAAGAATCCCGGCAGCTTCATCAAAGCCTGACGCCGCAAGAAGGCGTTCCATATCCTGAGCCGAAAGCATTGAATTTTCTTTTGTATGGATGCGGGCAACCGCATAGGTATACTGCTCAGGCATTTAAATTCCTCCCTCACAGCCAAATAAAAACTCATTCAGCATATCAGATATTTCTTCAGCTTCGGCGTCCAGTACCGCATCAATTGTGCAGTTTACCTCAATGCTTCCGTAAACAAGAATAAAACCGTTTCGTGCAGAAACGTTGCCTGCTGAAACTTCAAGACCGTATTGGTTGACCATTGTTTTAAAGCTATCAGTAACTTCTTTTATATCCTCTGCATCAAGAACAATTGTGCCCGGTTTTTCAAGCGCATACTTTTTGAGCAGGCTTTCAAGGAACGCAAAATAATCCGATGCCTTCTGCTGTTTTATTTCAGTTTTGGCATTTTCAAAAGTTGCTTTTATTATCTGCTGTTTCTTTAAAAGTCTTGCACGGCTCAATTTAACCTCATCTGCAGTTTTTGCTCTTGAGATAAGCTCCTCTGCACGCTTTTGCGCCAACGCTTTATAATCATTTGAAATTTCCTCAGCCTTAAGCACGGCTTCGTCAACACATTTTTCCGCAGAACGCTCTGCTTCAGCAGTTATTTTGGCAGCCTTTGCTTTAGCCTCTGTTTCAATCTGCGCAAGTATATTTTCAAGTCCTGTCATGTTTTCCCTCCTATTCTCTAAAGTCTTTCTTGGAGCTGTATACAGCCCTTCTTAATTAAAGACCGAGCGCAGGGATTCCTACGATTGAAAGAATTGAAATAAGAAGCGCAAGAATTGCATAAGTTTCAACCATAGCAGCAAAAATAATTGCTTTACCCATCTGGTCGGGTCTTTTTGCAACAAGTGCTATACCTGAAACCGCAGCTCTTGCCTGACGAATTGCTGACCAAAGACCAACAAAGCCCATGGGAAGACATGCAACAAAGTAAAGAATACCCTCTGCCAATGAAATTGCAGCTGTGCCGCCGCCCAGAACACCAATCTGTGACAGTGTAATAAACGCAATAAGCAATCCGTAAATACCCTGTGTACCAGGAAGAAGCTGAAGGATAAGAACCTTACCAAACTTCTGAGGGTCTTCTGTTACAACCCCAGCAGCTGCTTCACCTGCCATACCAACGCCAACAGCTGAACCAATACCTGCTAAAAGTGCTGAAATAGCTGCTCCTAAAAGTGCAAATGCCAAACCTAATCCATTCATAAATTCCATATTTAACAAAACCTTTCCGCCTGCATATAATTTTTATTTTAAACCTTCGCTAACCGCAGGCAAGTTGCAGTTATAATTTTTCTAATCTTTTTTTATCTCATAATAGCCTGTATCCGCCTTGAATGGTGAATACTTTTCGCCGCCGCCATCATAAAATTTGCCAAAAAATTCAACAAACTGAAGTCTGTTTGTATGAACATAAGCACCAAGCAGATTTATACCGATATTGAGAGTGTGTCCAACAATAAATACTATTGTAAAAGCTATTGCACCAACAATACCACCGCCGAACATACTGCCCATTTTGTTAAATACATTGGCAATTACTCCGGTTGCAAGTCCAAGCGCCAGAAGTCTTGAATATGACAAAATATCACTTAGATAGCTTGTGACACCGTAAAGCTCATAAAGTCCCTTTGCAAGACGCTTAAAGGGATTTTTTGAAGAACGCCCTGCCGTAAGCGCTATACCCAAAGCCCCGATACCTGCAACCACTGCTGCAGCCGCACCTGCACTTGGCGGCAGAATAAAGCTCAGGCTTGCCATATCAACAAACATTTGCATTGACAAAAGATATACTATTGCGCCGCCAACTAACATATACCAAAAGATAACATCATATATTGCATCCTTCCAGTTGCCTGTGCGCACAAGCGAATAAAGCTTCATTCCAAGACCTGCAAAAAGATGAATTATACCAACCAGCAACGAAAATATAAGCATTCGCATCGGCTCGTTCATGGGTGAAAACCATAGCGGCTCAATTACAATATCTTTATCAAAGAAGGTCTTTGCAATAACCTGAATGGCATCGCCAAAATATCCGCCAAACATTACGCCCCAAAAGGTAGTTGAAATTCCGCAGTACAGATACATTTTAAGGGATTTCTTCATACCTTCGTTCATTCGCGGGAACTTCCACAAAGCAATTCCGCAGATAAGAACCATAAGGATACCATACGCCGCATCAGACAGCATCAAGCCAAACAGAAAATAATAGAAAACCGCCATTGCGGCTGTCGGGTCAAGCTCACCCTTTCCCGGAAGGCTGAAGGTTTCAAGAACGCCCTCAAGCGGTGCGGCAAACCCGTTATTTTTAAGCATAACAGGGACATCATCACCATCAGCAGGCGAACACTCAACCGCTGCGCCCCACTTTTCAGAGAGTTCTTTTTCTATTTTCTCAGCATCCCTGGTTGGAATATAGCCTGTCATTGCAAAGGTGTTTTTTCCGTGACCAAGCTGCTCCAAAACCTGATACTTATCAATGCGCATTTTATAGTAATCAACAAGGAATTTCAAGTTGTCACGTTCTGATGCGCTGTCACAAATCTGATTTTCAGCGTCTTTTATACTTTTCTTTGCATCTTCAATTTCGTTTTCAAAAGCTTTGATTTTTTCAGCCGGAATCCCGTCACCGGACAACACTGGTGCGGCAAATCCCATATATCTCAAAACTTCCTCTGTTTCAGCAGAAACTGTTTTTGGGCAAATTACAACCGCACAGGTCTGAGTTTCGTTTGAGCCGACAAGTTCAACATGAACAATATCAGCAACGCCCTGAATTTCTTTTTTATCACAAATTTCAGCAAACTGCTTTAAAAGAAATTCTTCGGTGCAGTTTTCAGGAAAAGTCCCTATAAACGCCGATGTTTTGCTTGTTCCGTGATAATTAAGAGGTATCGGAAGCTCCTTCCATTGGGTTAATGCCTCAATGTTTCCTGTAAGCTTTATAATTTTTGCCTTATTTTCTGATATGCTTTTTTCAAGCCGAAGAATCTTTGCTGCCGCATTGAAAATCATATCGCGTTTTTCAACCATACGGTTGTAATCCTCATGACTCAGCAGGTCTTTGCCGTCAAACGATGCAAAAAGAGATTTTGATTCAGGTCTGTATCTTCCTACAATATCAAGCGCCTGTTCGCAATCTGTTTTTGCCTTTTGAAACTTTGAACGCGAAAGCATTGTATCTATGCCGTCAAAGCCTGTTTCGTCTTTTTCAAAAGTCCTCACATCAACAACACCCATACGTTGAATAGCTTCGAGGATTTTTTTACGGTCTTTTCTCAGACCGAAAATATTAATTTTAGACATTGGCATAACTGCCATATATCCTTCACCTCCTAATCAGAAATGAGCATCTGTTTAACCTTTGATACAGCCTGATTGTATTTTGATGCTACAGCATCATCCATAGCTTTAAGCGCATCATTAATAGCTACAGCATTTTGGGCACTGTTTTCATCCGCAGCCTTTTGAGCTTCGGCTAACTTTTCAGCTAAATGAGCTTCACCTGCAGCCTTTGCTTTTTCAACAATTGCCGCCGCCTCGTGCTTTGCCTTCTCTATTGTCAATTCAGCATTTTTTACAGCACTTTTTTCGGTTTCCTCTGCCATTTGCTCTGCACTTCGGATTTTTTCAATTGTTACTGTAGTCAAGACCATCACATCCTTTATTTTGATTATTAGAAAATACCAATTTTTAGCATTTATAATCCTTTTAATTTTATCATTATTTTTATGGTATGTCAATCTTATTATTTCCACATTTACGCTATTTTTACACAAGTTTTATATAGATTTATTAAAAACACAAAAAACCGCAAGTCATAAGACTTGCGGGTTTTAAATAGCTTATTTTAGAACTTGGGTCTTGCTGTATAGTGTGTGTGCAAGAGTTCGTGTGATTTGTGGCTGCCCGGTTTTTCAAGGAACTCTGAGTAGAGAAGCTTGATGTCGGGGTTCTCGTGGCTCTTGCGAACCGGAAGTGCTTTATCTTCTGCATAAAGACCTGCTGCACGCTTCGCTTTGAGGTCAATATCCATACGAACGCTTGAGTCAACGATAGGCTGTCCGCCACCTGTTACACAGCCGCCGGGACAAGCCATAACTTCGATGAAGTGATAGTTTGCTTTGCCGTCTCTTATATCATTGAGAACCTTTCTTGCATTACCAAGACCGCTGACAACAGCAACCTTAACCTCGGTACCTGCAACCGTGAGAGTTGCCTCCTTGATACCGTCTGTACCTCTTACTGCTTCGTAGTCTAATTTTTCAAATGACTTGCCTTCAAGAACCTCAACAACAGTTCTGAGTGCAGCTTCCATAACGCCGCCTGTAGCACCAAAGATAACGCCTGCACCACTTGCTTCTTCAAACGGATTGTCGAACTTCTCATCAGGAAGCTTGTTAAAGAGGATACCTGACTGCTTAATCATCTTTGCAAGCTCACGTGTTGAGATAACTGCATCAACGTCACGAAGCTTGTTTACTTCCATTTCAGGACGTCCTGATTCAAACTTCTTAGCAACACAGGGCATAACTGAAACTACAAACATTTTTGCAGGGTCAATGCCCATCTTTTCAGCATAGTATGTCTTAAGAATTGCACCAAACATCTGGTGAGGTGACTTACATGTTGAAAGATTGTCAAGGAAGTCGGGGAAGTTGTGTTCACAGAACTTAATCCAACCGGGGCTGCATGATGTAATCATAGGCAGCTTGCCGCCGTTTTGGAGTCTATCAATGAACTCTGTTCCTTCTTCCATAATTGTAAGGTCTGCACCTGTATCAGTATCAAATACGCCGTCAAAGCCCATTCTTCTGAGTGCTGCAGCCATTTTGCCTGTAACAGGAGTACCGATTTCGTAACCAAATTCTTCACCAAGACCAACACGAACCGCAGGAGCTGTCTGAACAACAACGTATTTTTCGGGATCATTGATTGCAGCCCATACGTCGTCTGTGTTGTCCTTTTCACGAAGTGCGCCTGTGGGACATGCTACGATACACTGACCGCAGTTTACACAGGGAACTTCAGCAAGTGACTTGTTGAAGGGTGATGCGATTGTTGTTTTAAAGCCTCTTTCAGTTGCATCAATAACTGAAACTGTCTGGATTGTCTTACAAGCGCTAACGCAGCGACGGCAAAGAACACACTTGTTGTTGTCACGTACGATTGAGGGTGAAACCTCGTCGATGTCATACTCGTTTCTTTCGCCCATATATGTGATGTCTGTAACACCAAGCTCGTCTGCAAGCTTCTGAAGCTCACAGTTCTGGTTTCTTACACAAGTCAAGCACTTGCGGTCGTGGTTTGAAAGCAAAAGCTCAAGATTGATTTTTCTTGCGTCTCTTACTCTCTGTGTGTTCGTCAGGACTTCCATACCCTCTGATACGGGATAAACACAGGCAGCCTGAAGATTTCTTGCGCCTACAACCTCAACTATACACATTCTGCAAGAACCGGTCTTGCTTACATCCTTCAAATAGCAAAGGGTAGGTATTTCGATATTTGCACTGCGGGCAGCTTCCAAAATAGTGTAATTGCTTGGTACACTAAGGCTCTGACCGTTTATTTTAATATTAACCATTTCCATGTTATTCACTCTCCCTTTCCTTATTTTTTAATGATTGCGCCAAACTTACAGCTATCCATACAAACGCCGCACTTAACGCACTTTTCAGAATCAATTGTGAAGGGTGACTTAACTTCGCCTGTGATTGCTCCAACAGGACACTTTCTTGCACAAAGGCTACAGCCCTTACACTTATCTGCAACGATTTCATACTTAACAAGCTTCTTACATACGCCTGCAGGACAAGTCTTATCGCGAACATGCGCTTCATACTCGTCACGGAAATACTTGAGTGTACTGAGAACAGGGTTAGGAGCTGTCTGACCAAGACCGCAAAGGGCTGTTGCTTTAATGCTGTAGCAAAGCTCTTCCATTTTGTCGAGGTCTTCCATTGTTCCATTGCCTGATGTAATCTTCTCTAAGATTTCGTAAAGTCTTTTTGTACCAACACGGCAGGGAGTACACTTACCGCAGGATTCGTCAACTGTGAATTCAAGGAAGAATTTTGCAATATCAACCATACAGTTGTCTTCGTCCATAACGATAAGACCACCGGAACCCATCATTGAACCGATTGCCATAAGTGAATCGTAGTCAATGGGTGTGTCAATAAGGTGCTCAGGAATACATCCGCCTGAAGGACCACCGGTTTGTGCAGCCTTGAACTTTTTGCCATTTGGGATACCGCCACCGATTTCTTCAACAATTTCGCGGAGGGTTGTACCCATGGGAACTTCAACAAGACCTGTGTTGTTAATCTTGCCGCCCAGAGCAAATACCTTTGTACCCTTGCTCTTTTCTGTACCAATACCCTTGAACCAATCTGCACCGTTTAAGATAATCTGACCGATGTTTGCATAAGTTTCAACGTTGTTGAGAAGTGTGGGTTTCTGCCAAAGACCCTTAACTGCCGGGAACGGAGGACGGGGGCGAGGCTCACCACGGTGACCTTCGATTGATGTGATGAGAGCTGTTTCCTCACCGCAAACGAATGCACCTGCACCAAGACGGATTTCCAAATCAAAGTCAAAGCCTGATTCAAAAATATTTTTACCCAAAAGTCCGTATTCTCTTGCCTGAGCAATAGCAATACCAAGACGCTTAACTGCAATCGGATACTCTGCACGGATGTAGATATAACCCTGATTTGCGCCAACTGCATAACCTGCGATAGCCATTGCTTCAATAACTGCGTGGGGGTCACCCTCGAGGATACTTCTGTCCATGAATGCACCGGGATCGCCCTCGTCGGCATTACATGCAACATACTTCTGATCGCTTTGTGAATTGTAGGTGAACTGCCACTTCATACCTGTGGGGAAGCCACCGCCGCCACGGCCACGGAGCCCTGATTCCTTAATTACATCAATAACTTCCTGAGGAGTCATTTCTGTAAGAACCTTACCAAGTGCCTGATAACCGTCGATGCCGATGTATTCTTCGATATCTTCGGGGTTTATAACACCGCAGTTGCGGAGAGCAATTCTTTTTTGTTTTTTGTAGAAATCAACCTCGTTAAGACTCTTGATGTTATCTTCTTCAACTGTTTCAGCATAAAGAAGTCTTTTAACAACTCTTCCCTTTACGAGATGTTCTTCAACGATTTCTTTAACATCCTCAGGAGTAACTCTGCTGTAGAAAGCGCCCTCAGGATATACTATCATGATAGGTCCCAACGCACAAAGTCCGAAACAACCTGTCTTTATTATTTTAAATTCTTTTTCCAAATCATGTGCCGCAAGCTGTGCTTCCATCTCTTTGATGATCGCATCACAGCCTGAAGAGGTACAGCCTGTACCGCCGCAGCAAAGAATATGTCCTCTAACCATATCCATGTTTAAACACCAAACCTTTCTATATTATTAATCTGGGCTGTTTAATTATTCTGCAGCACCGATTGTATATTTTGTAACTATACGTCCGTTAACGATATGTTCGCTTACGATTTCAGCAGCCTTTTTGGGGTCAACCTTTACATAAGTAACCTTTTCTTCGCCGGGAACCATAACCTCAACGATTGGCTCTAAGCGGCAAACACCGATACATCCTGTCTGTGTAACCGCAACGTGTTCGAGGTTTCTTTTTGCAACCTCTTCCATAATAGCCGCCATTACAGGTCTTGCACCTGCTGCGATACCGCATGTTGCCATACCAACAACAACACGAACAGCGTGATCATCTTTTCTTAAATTAACAGAACCTTTTGCTTTATTTCTTATTGCTTCGAGTTCAGCCAAGCTTTTCATTGTTTTTACCTCCATTTTATTGATTGAGTTCTTCTTCGCCTTCCTTTAAATATTCGGAAAGCCACATATAAACCTCAGGCACTTGAAACGAAACGTCACCAAGCACATTTTTCAGCTGAGTCGTGTCAACTTCAAATTTTTTTTCATTGACCTTATGCCGAAACAGAAAGTCGACTTCTTCATACGATGTAAACAAACCAAGCATTGTCCCTGCAATATCTCCAAGTGGCTGACGGTCAATGTGGCTGTAACCGAACACTGCCGTAACTACCGTACCCTTACCTTCCTCTGATTGAATATCAAAGCTGCCGCCGGTATTTTCTGCCGCCATTTTGTAAAGCGGTATACCAAGACCGACTTTGCGTGTCGTCCGCTTGGTGGTGAAGGGGTCAATCACTTTTTCAAGAAATTCCTTTGACATACCGCAGCCGTTATCCCTGATAACAACCGTAAGCTTGTCAGCATCGGATTCCTCTGTGATAATGACTTCAATCCTTGTTGCGTTTGCTACAATTGAATTCTGTACTATATCCAGAATATGAAGTGCAATTTCTCTCATTGATTAGCCCTGATACTTTTTGAGGATACCCTCAACATCATCAACAACCAATCTTCCGTAAACGTCATCGTTTACTGTAAGAACCGGTGCAAGGCCGCACGCACCGATACAACGTGTGGCTTCAATTGAGAAGAGACCATCAGGTGTGCACTCGCCAACCTCAATTCCTAATATTTCTTTGATTTTATCCAGAATATCACCTGAACCCTTTACATAGCATGCTGTACCAAGACATACGCCAATGTGATATTTACCCTTGGGATTAAGTGAAAACTGAGTATAGAATGTTACGATACCGTAAATTTCTGCCAGCGGTACATCAAGACCTTCAGAAATCATTTCCTGAACCTCTATGGGAAGATAACCGTAAATTTCCTGTGCTTTATGAAGTACGGGGATTACGGCACCGTCCTGACCCTTGTGCTCCGCTATAACAGCCATAAGCTGCTGTTCCTGTTCCTTTGTCCCATTAAATGGAATCGTTTTCTTTTCCATTCGTAACTAAACCTCCTACCTTTTTATGTTGTAAAACCCTTATCAGGTCTAATAACTTGCATTTTTAACTGTTGCAAGACGCAACAAAACGTGCGTTCAAACCCTTGTTAATTTTATAACATTCGACGCACAAAATCATTATAGCAAAAATCAACACAAAAATCTACAATTTGATGAATTTTATTTTCTAAAACTTGCACAAAAATTCAACTATTTTTTGTGATATTTTGCTCTTATCGTCCAAATACGCAGATTTTTCAGATATATCCCCGAGATAATGCGCATCAGAGCTTGTAAAAATCGTAAATTGATTATAATGTTCTTTGTATTTTTCCATGTTCTGAGCTGTTATTTCAAGGGCATCCGCCTCCAAATCAGGCGGTAAAAATCCCAAATTTGCCAAAACGCTGTAGCTTGATTTGTCAATATGTGCCGGAACAAACAATCCGTCGCGCTCTTTTGTTGCACCGCACACCTCGTATATATCAAGATTGACTGCACTTATCAGCAAATTTTCTTCTTCACCCACAATTTCGTCATTACTGTTCATAAGCAGCTGACGTCCGAATATTTCGGGACGATTTTTTATACCCTGCATATTCTTTTTCAAAAATCCGCTCATATCCTCCGCCGCTTCAACGCTTGGAAAATAACATAGTGTATGTACCTCTTCCGCTGTGGTAACTTCAATACCGGGGACAACCTTTATTTTGCCCTCTGCCGCATTGCATACTGCCCTTACATTTTCTGCTGTGTTATGGTCGGTAACGGCAATCAAATCAAGTCCAAGCAGGCACGCCATATTAACAATATTATTGGGGGTCATGTCCTCGTCACCGCAGGGCGAAAGCGCCGAATGAATATGCAGGTCGTAATACAGCTTCATATTCCCAGCTGCGAAAGCTTTGACGCAGCCTCATAAGCGGTTAAGTCGCCGCCAAGAATTATCATTTCCTGCTCCTCGGCTCTTTCAATAGTAAGTTTGTCGGGGACACAGCCATCTGTAAGCAAAATGCAGGAAGCTTCAGCCAATGTAGCAACAGCAACAATGTTTACATTGGTTTGAATTGTAATCCAGATATTGTTCATCTCAACCTTTGACATAGCAAAACTTAAAAGGTCGCCTATATAGCAGCCCTTAGCCTCTTTTTGAGCTGCTAAATCCTCACAGGTAAAAAATTTCAGGTTTAATTCTTTTGCAATTTCGCTGACTGTCATTTGTTTTCCTCCTCACTTTTTTTGCTGCTGAGTAACGTATTTTGCCCCTCAAGTTCAAGCATATCACGAGCCATGGCGCTTACCTTTTCTCTTAGCTTAAATATACAGTCTGTTTCTTTGGCATAGCCTCTGACTATATCCTCTGCCAGAGTGCGGCAGCCGGGTGAGCCGCAAGAGCCGCAATCAAGCTTTGGAAGCTGTTCATAAAGTTCATCAATAAGATTGAGCTTGCGCATCGCTTCGTTTATATCAGGGTCAAGGTTCATTACCGGTCTGTATACCATAGCCTGATCCCAGAACATATTTATATTTTCGCCAAACGTCACATCGGTATCATCAATGCTCTTGCATATACGCTGAATTTTAGCGCGAGCCGAAAAGCTGTTTTCGGTTGTAAGAGGACCGCCTACACAGCCGCCGGGGCAGGCAAGCGCCTCAACATATTCAATATCACCGAGTTTTCCGTCTTCAATTTCTTCAAGGACTTTTATTACGTTATGTATTCCATCCACTGCAATAAACTTTTTCGCAGTTGTAGCTTCTGCCTCGCCACCGCTTGCAGCCCACATAACGCCCGAACTTCCTGCTTCATGAAGGTTTTTCACGTCGGCTATTTTTTGAAACTGTCTGGACATTTTTATGCAAACATCCTTGATCGAAATAACGCCGTCAACATTTGACTTATTGACGGTATAGCCGCCTTTTATAAAGGTTGCTTTTGCCGCACATGGACTTATAAAGAATATTCCTATTTCGTCAGGAGAAAGACCTGTTTTGATTGCAGCTTCCTCTCTTGCCTGTGCCGCTGAAACCTCCATAGGTGATTTAAGCGGCACAATATTGCTTATCAGATTTGGAAATTTAATTGCAATCAATCTGACAACCGCCGGACACGCTGATGAGATTGAAGGCTTTAAAAGCTCACCTGACGCGAGTAACTCGTTTGTCTTTTTTGTAACCGCCTGAGCACCTTTTGCGACCTCAAACACATCATCAAATCCCAAGTCAATCAATGCCGTAAGTATGGTATCTATATCCTCTGTTCTGGAAAACTGACCGTAAAAAGCAGGTGCAACCAATGCAATACTATGCTTGAACCTTTTGAGCATCTCAAACGAATCTGTAACTGCTTTTTTGGCATGATACGGACACACTCTTATACATTCTCCGCAGTCTATGCAGCGTTCCTTTAAAATTTTAGCTTTTCCGCCCTGAACACGTATAGCCTGAGTCGGGCAGAGCTTTAAACAGTGAGTACAGCCTTTACACAAATCTTTATCCAGTGTAACTGAATGCCAGTATTTTTCCACTTTAACCTCACTCCTTTGCTTTTATTACAAGCTTAACACAGGTACCCTTTCCCACCTCTGTATCTATTTGCATATCATCGGAATATCTTTTCATGTTCGGCAGACCCATACCCGCTCCGAAGCCAAGCTCGCGTACGTTATGGTCAGCAGTGGAATAGCCCTCCTGCATAGCCTTTTCAATATCGGGAATACCCGGTCCGGTATCCTGCATCACAATAATAATTTCTTCAGGTGAAATATCAACGTCAATCGTCCCGCCGTTTGCGTGGATAACCATATTAATCTCCGCCTCGTACATGGAGATTGCTACCTTTCTGACCACCTCGGGTCTGAAGCCCAGCTGATTGAGAGTTTTTTTGACTTTGCTTGAAGTTTCACCTGCTCGGGTAAAATCGTCACCGCTAACCGTATAATGTAACTTCATAACCTCTGCCACCGGTTTACCCCTCCTTTGCGCTGCCTGTCAATCCGTTTGAATAAAGCTTTCCACTGGCAACATAAAGGGTGTCTTCGGTTGTTATAATAACCATTCCCTTTGATTTTGCCAATTCAACTACATTTTCATCAGGGCACTTTCCGCGCACAAAAACAATTGCGGATATATCCATCATTTCTGCCGTTCTTACAACTTGCGGATTTACAAGTCCGGTAAGCAACAAAACGCGGTTTTCGACAAATGCAAGGACATCACTCATAAGGTCACTTCCGAATGCCGAGTCTACCTCCTGTTCAAGCAATTCCCCGCCCGTCAGCACTGTGCCGTCTAACAGTTCTTTTACCGTTGATAGTTTCATAGATTTTCTCCATTCTGCCGCTTGTGCGGCTTGTCTTTTAATCGTTTTCAATGTCGTTTATTTTGTTCCACACTTCCATCTCTCTGGCTGTTTTTAAAATACTTCTTCCGTACTTTGTATGCAGATCAAATATTGTATCCTCAAGCGCTTTCGCCTTTTGCTTTGAACTGCCTTTTTCAGGCTCTAAAATATCAAACAGAGATAGTTGGGCTTGAGGCTCATCGTCTTCGCATTGAAGATTGCTTACTGTAACCCCTACCAGCCGCACCGCATCTGTCAGAGCAAGCCCGTCAAGCAATTCAGATACGCGTTTGAATATTTCTTTTGACGAGTTTGTAGCCTCACCGCTTTTGGCGCGGGTTATGCTGTGCATATCATTGAATTTTAGTTTAAGAGTGACTGTTTTGCCCTGCATCCCGCTGCGCTTCGCTCTGATACTGACATCGCGTGAAAGCAACAGTAAGACATCTTTTAAGACTTTTGTGTCTGTAATATCTTTTTGAAAGGTGTGCTCGCGTCCAATAGATTTTGATACAGCTTGGGCAACTACCTGTCTTGAATCTCTTCCCTCTGCCAATCTTTTAATTTCTGCACCAACAGCTCCAAATGGCTTGAGGTTTTCCTCAGGAGTATTAAGTAAATCCTGAACTGTAACTATCCCCACACGTTTAAGACGCTCGGCAGTTTTTGAGCCAATCCCTGAAATAACCCCCACCGGACGTTCACGTATCAAATCAACCAAGGCTTCGCGGTTTGGGATTACAAAAAAGCCGTCCGGCTTCTTCTCCTCGCTTGCAAGCTTTGCACCCATCATAGAATACGAAATTCCAACCGAGCAGGTAACCCCCACTGCGTCATAAATTTCTTTTTTCAGCTGTTTGCCTATATTCTCTGCACTGCCGAAAATCCGTAAAGAGCTTGTAACATCCATATACCCTTCGTCCAATGCAACAAACTCTATTATGTCGGTATATTTCAGCATAATTTCATGTATCTGCGCCGATGCCTCGGCATACTTTGACATATTGCCGTGCATATATATTCCATGAGGACATCTGCGGTAGGCTTCCTTTATGTTCATTGCGCTGTGAACACCATAGCGTCTTGCCTCATAGCTGCAGGTGGAAACAACGCCGCGCTCATGAGGTAATGCTCCAATAATCAATGGCTTGCCCAAAAGATTTGGGTTATCCCTCACCTCAACTGCGGCAAAAAAGGCATCCATATCCACGTGAATTATGGTTCTTTTCAATTTATGCCTCTCCCTTGCGCATATTTTCAATACCCCTATACATATCAAAATACGAGGGTTTTATTCCTTCTTCTTCGATTCTTTTTGAATATATCATAACAGTATTTTCAAAAAACAGACCCACTACAGGATTAATCTGTTCAAACAGGTTGATAAACTCGGCATAAGCCGTTTTTATATCTTCTGCAGACTGTTTATTTTGCATTTCGGACATAACCTGCTGCATTTCGTCATCCTGAAAACCAAACATATTTCCTTCGCCAAAAATATTTAAAAAATCAAGGTCGGGCGAAAGGGCAATGCTTCCTATAAATGCATCATAGTCTCCGTTTTGAATCTTTTCTTTGTAAGTATCATACGGAACTCTTGTAACCGTCGCCTTAATTCCAAATGTCTCGAGGTTGTCGGAAATAACCCTTGCAATATTTTCACGAACTGTATTTTCTTCATTTATAAGGATGTTGAACTGTGCACTATGCATTACATTTTCAATTGACTTGCGGTAAGTATTGTTTTCAAATCTCCATAAGTTTTCCTCAAGAAGTCTTTTAGCCGCATCAGTATTCTGTTTATGCTCAAAGTCCTGACTTCCACGCACAAACCACTCTTTTCGCACCGGAGCATTGGCAGGCTGGGCATAACCAAGCATTACTTTTTCCACAATCTCGTCGCGGTCAATAGCAAGGGATATTGCTTCACGAATTTCAGGAAGGCTCAAAATCCTGTTTCTATGGTTTATACCAAGAAAATCATAAACAGGTGTTGCCACCGAAGTATATGCTGCTGAAGTCGGGTCAACAAACTGTCCCCAATCCATATTTTCCACCGGAGCCAAATCTATACTTCCCGAGCTGAACGCATACAGCGCTGTATCTCCGCCCGGCAGCATACGAACCTTAACCGTTTGGGCAACTATATGACCGCCCCACCACTTTTTGTTTGCAACAAGATAATAAACATTACCCTCGTTTCTGTCCTCAAACATATAAGGGCCTGTACCGTCAGGCTTATATGAAGTAAGGTTTATTTCGTCATCAGCCTTTTTTATTATCGGGAAGTATAACAAATTTACAAAATTTGCAATTGGCTTAGTAAGGGTAATTTTAACCTCGTTTTCCCCACTTGCTTTTATCCCGGCAATATTTGATACATTGTACCGATACGCGCTTGTGTCCATTGCTTTGATTTGATTAACCGTATATACAACATCATCCGATGTAAATTCGCCACCGCTGTGCCACAGAACGTTTTTTCTGAGTTTCAGCGTCCAATTTAGTCCGTCGCCCGAAACATTCCAGCTTTCTGCAAGGCAGCCTTCAGGCATAAGTGTATCATTTAAAGAAATCAGCCCTTCATAAACTATACCAAGCATACGGATATTTGCCTGATTATTGCTGGCAATAGGGCAATAGGTATCTGCTTTGTATGAAAAAACAGATATATCCGCACCGTCCGAGCCGTTTTCGGTATCAGACGAAGTATTTCCTTTTTTATTTGAGCATCCGCCCAGCAATACAACAAATACTGCAAGCAATAATGCAATGGTTCTTTTCAACATATATTTCATCCTCTAATCTTTTTTCAGCATTATAAATGCTCCCATTCTTCCTGTCTGCTCTTTATGAGTTCTATACGAATACAGCATGTCACTATTGCACATCGTGCAAAGCTCAAGCACTTCAATATTTTGAGGCAAAACACCGCATTCCAATAAAATTCTGCGGTTTGCCTCCCACAAATCAACCTTAAACTTGCCGTCCGGCATATTGGTACACAAGTCGCTGTCAAACTCACACACAACCTCACCACCTGTTTCAAAACAGCACGGGCCGATTGACGGGCCGATTGCTGCAATAATATTTTCAGCAGTCGCACCAAGGGTTTTCATTACACTTATGGTACTTTCTGAAATTCTGCCTACTGTACCGCGCCATCCTGAATGCACGGCGGCAGCAACACCCGCGGAAGCATCTGCAAGTAATACAGGCACACAATCTGCATAAAACACCGCAATCGGAAGCTCCGGCGTCTTTGTAACAAGAGCATCTGCTTCAAATGTATCAAACAGTCTGCTTACCCCGCAGCCTGCTTCTTCCTTGGTAATCACCCTGACATTCGTCGAATGGATTTGTTTTGCCGCAGTAATATTTTTATACGGAAAGTCAAAGTCCTCTGCAATATGCATATAATTTGACTTTACAGAATCAGGGTCATCTCCAACGCGAAATCCAAGATTTAGTCCGCAAATCACGCCCCGGCTTTCTCCGCCCACCCTTGATGTAAAGCAATGACTTAAACCTTTTGTATTTTCAAGCAGAGAGCTTTTAAAGTACGTTCTGTTGTCTTTGTTCACTGTCAGCATTTAAACTTCTCCTTATCAGATATTCGCAAGCTGTGCTGCGGAAAAATTCATGCGTTCAACAGATACCACCTTACCTGTTTTATTATCAAAATCAAACACTGCACCGTTAAACCATACTTCGCCTTCGGCTTTTTCAAAGCGGAATTTCTTTCTTGTGTAATACATTTCTATAATTATCTCTTTCTTGACGCCAAGGATTGAGTCACGCACGCCTGTCATTCCAATGTCGCTTATATACGCCGTTTTGTTGGGCAAAATCCGCTCGTCTGCCGTCTGCACATGAGTATGAGTGCCGAATACTATATCAACCTTACCATCAAAGTAATTTGCAAACGCCAATTTTTCGCTTGTTGTTTCAGAATGAAAATCTATTATTTTTATGTCTGCTTTGTCTTCAATCTCTTTAAGACATTTTTCTGTTGCTCTGAACGGACAGTCCATTGCATCCATATTTATTCTGCCAATTGCATTTATAACAGCAATTCTTATATTACCCAAATCGTCAATATAATAGCCCGCACCCTCTGTTTCGGGTGGATAATTTACAGGGCGTATCACCTGTGGAATATCGGTAAGAACCTGACTGTATTCCTTGTTTGCGAAGGTATGATTGCCCATTGTAATGACATCCACACCGCAACGAATAAGCGAGTTAGCAATATCGACGGTTATACCGTTTGTGTTTGCAGCGTTCTCACCGTTTGCTATGCAGTAATCAATTTTAAATTTACTTTTTATTCTGCCTAAATTATTATATATAAATTCACGTCCGTCGGACGCAACAATATCTCCCACCGCAAGTATTCTCATATTAATTTACCTTTCTGATTTATTAAATGCATCTGTCTTCGGAAAAATGTCAGAAAAAGGCTGCAAAAGCAGCCTTTTTCCATGGAGCACAGGCTCCTTACTTTGCATATTCAACTGTTCTGAGTTCACGAATAACATTGACCTTAATCTGTCCCGGATATTCCATTGAACTCTCAATCTTCTTAACAATATCCTTTGCAAGAAGGATTGTTTCATCGTCATTTACCTTGTCCGGCTTAACCATAATTCTTACTTCACGGCCTGCCTGAATAGCAAATGATTTTTCAACGCCATTGAAGGAATTTGCAATTTCTTCAAGAGCCTGAAGTCTTTTGATATATGACTCAATATTTTCTCGTCTTGCGCCTGTTCTTGCTGCAGAAATCGTGTCTGCTGCCTGAACAAGACAAGCTGCAAGTGAATTGGGTTCTACATCACCATGATGCGCCATGATTGCATGAATAACCTTTTCGTTTTCCTTGTATTTTCTGGCAACATCTGCACCGATTGTAACGTGTGAGCCTTCAACCTCATGGTCGATAGCCTTACCAATATCATGAAGAAGACCTGCTCTTTTAGCAAGAGCTACATCTGTACCAAGCTCTGCCGCCATAAGTCCCGCAAGATGCGCAACCTCGATTGAATGCTTGAGGACATTTTGTCCGTAGCTTGTACGATACTTAAGGCGACCTAAAATCTTAATCAGTTCGGGATGAAGTCCGTGAACACCTGTATCAAAGGTTGCCTGTTCACCCTCCTGCTTAATGATTGCTTCAACTTCTTTTCTTGATTTTTCAACTGTTTCCTCAATGCGGCCCGGATGAATTCTGCCGTCCACAATCAGCTTTTCAAGAGAAAGTCTTGCAATTTCACGTCTTACCGGGTCGAAGCTTGAAAGAATAACAGCCTCAGGAGTATCGTCAATAATAAGGTCAACACCTGTCAATGTTTCTATTGAACGGATATTACGTCCTTCACGTCCGATAATTCTGCCCTTCATCTCGTCATTGGGAAGCTGAACAACCGAAACCGTAGTTTCAGTAACATGGTCAGCCGCACAACGCTGAATAGCACCGGTAATAATATTCTTTGCCTTTGCTTCAGCTTCTTCCTTTGCCTGATCCTCAATGCTCTTCATAAGAACTGCTGCGTCGTGACGCGCATCGATTTCAACCTGCTTTAAAAGAAGGTCTTTTGCCTCTGCAACCGAAAGCTCTGCCACCTTCTCAAGCTGTGACATCTGAAGTTTTTTAACCTTTTCAACTTCTTCTTTAAGCTCATCAACCTCTGCCAGCTTATTCTGAACCTGTTCTTCCTTCTTCTCCAAAACCTGAGTTTTCTTGTCAATCGCATCCTCTTTTTGCTGAACACGACGTTCCTGCCTTTGGAGTTCGTTTCTTCTTTCTTTTATTTCTTTATCCAATTCATTACGTTCTTTATGTATTTCTTCTTTTGCTTCCAAAAGTTTTTCTTTTTTTGTATTTTCTGCATCTTTTACTGCCTTTGATTTTGCATTTTCTATAATCCTTTTTGCTTCTTCTTCGGCACTGTTTATCTTAATTTCTGCAACTTTGCGGCGATACGAATAACCGTATCTGAAAGCCAGAAACATACCAATTATTGCAACAATAACAACACCTACTAAAACTGCAATCTGTAATCCGTCTGTAATTTCGAACACCTCCCTGTAATATATTTGACGATTATGTCAGAAGAATTATCCGGCAAAGCCGGGGTTTAACGCGGCAAATACCGCGCAATTACTCTGCAAAGAAATACATTATAAAGAACGTTATATGCTGTAATACCGCGGAATATTGCCATGCTGTACCACAAAATAACATACAATATAATTCTAATAAATTTGTGGCAATTTGTCAAGTATTTTTTGAACTTTTTTGTGCATTTTGTTCCTTTTATAATACAAATTAATTTATCATAAAATTTCAGGAGCAATTATCCATTTTACAATAAAACGGCAATGCAAATGCATTGCCGTTTTGTATATTGTAGTTATGCCTTTTCTATTGCAATCTTTACCTTTTCGCCGTTTATATTCCATTCTTTGCCGTCATTTTCGGCACTTTCAATAGAAACGGCAAGAGCCTGAGATGAAATCTCTGCCTTGTTTGCATTAATTATTGCATCAATTTTTTCGCTTCCGCAATATGAAACGCGGATGTTGTCCTGAACCTCAAAGCCGCTGTCCTTTCTCATTGTCTGAATTTTGCTTAAGATTTCTCTTACAAAGCCCTCTTCAATGAGCTCGTCAGTAAGGTTTGTATCAAGAACAACTGTATAGTTTGCATCGCCGTCTGAAACAAAGCCATCCTTCTGCAAGGTTTCAACCAGAACATCATCAATGCCAAATTCAACATCTGTGCCTTCAACGGTGAGTTTCACCATTTCGCCGCGGTTCAAGGTTGCCATAACTTCTGCGCCATTCATTTTGTTTACTTCTTCAAATATAGCTCTTACAATTTTACCGTACTTTGGTCCCATTGTCTTAAGTTGGGGTTTGAAGTTGTATGAAATAAATGAACTTGCATCAGCTGTAATTTCAAGTTCTTTTACGTTAAGCTCGTCAAGAACAATATCCTTGTAAACCTCGTTTATTTTTTCGTTGGTTTGAACAAAGATTTTTGCAATAGGTTGTCTGTTCTTGATGTTTGCTGCGTTTCTGCAGGCACGACCAAGGATTACAATCTTTCTTACCGCATCCATCTCGGTCTCGATGTCCGCAAAGTCAAATTCAGCATTTGCCTTCGGGAAGTCACAAAGGTGAACGCTTTCGGGTGCAGTTTTATCCACATTGAGAACAAGATTCTGATAAATCATTTCTGTCATAAACGGAATAAACGGTGCACAAACCTTTGAAAATTCAGTAAGAACTGTATAAAGTGTCATGTATGCACAAATCTTGTCATCGGTAAGCTCGCTTGCCCAAAATCTTTCTCTGCTGCGGCGAACATACCAGTTTGAAAGCTCGTCGGTAAATTCCTGAATAACACGTGTTGCCTCGGTAATTTTGTAATTTTCAAGATATTCGTCAACAGTTCTGATTACATAATTGAGCTTTGAAAGAATCCACTTATCAAGAAGTGTGAGCTTTGATACGTCAAGCTTGTGCCGGGTTGGATCGAACTTGTCAATATCCGCATAAAGTACATAAAATGCATAAGTGTTCCAAAGTGTTCCAAGGAACTTTCTCTGTGACTCTGAAACAGCCTCGTCAAAGAAACGGTTAGGAAGCCACGGAGCACTGTTTGAATAAAAATACCAACGTGCCGCATCCGAGCCCTGCTTATTGAGGACATCCCATGGGTTTACTACATTACCCTTGTGCTTTGACATCTTCTGACCATTTTTGTCCTGAACGTGACCAAGTACGATAACGTTCTTGTACGGTGACTTGTCAAATAACAATGTTGAAATTGCAATCAGAGTGTAGAACCAACCACGTGTCTGGTCGATAGCTTCACTGATAAAGTCTGCAGGGAAGTTATTGTCAAACATTTCTTTGTTTTCAAAGGGGTAGTGCCACTGTGCAAAGGGCATTGAGCCTGAGTCAAACCAGCAGTCAATAACCTCTGAAACTCTCTTCATTTTGCCGCCGCACTTTTCGCACTTTAAGAAAACATTGTCAACATAAGGCTTATGGAGTTCAATTTCATCGGGTACATCAATGCCTTTCTCCTTGAGTTCTGCAATCGAGCCGATGCATTCGTAATGACCGCATTCACACTGCCAGATAGGAAGCGGTGTTCCCCAGTATCTTGAACGGGATAAACCCCAGTCTATTACATTTTCAAGGAAGTTTCCAAATCTGCCGTGCTTGATGTTGTCGGGCATCCAGTTTACTGTTTCGTTGTTTGCAAGAAGTCTGTCACGAACAGCCGACATCTTGATGAACCATGTATCACAAGCGTAATAAAGAAGCGGTGTATCACATCTCCAGCAGAACGGATAGCTGTGTTCAAAGTTGATAACTTCAAACAGCTGATTTCTGTCTTTGAGGTCGCGGATAACAAGCTTGTCAACGTCTTTTACAAACATGCCCTTCCAAGGGGTAACTGCGTCTACAAAGTTACCCTGAGGGTTAACAAGGTTAACAAAAGGCAGGTCATTTTCTTTGCCCACACGTGAGTCATCTTCACCAAATGCAGGTGCGATGTGAACAATACCTGTACCGTCGCTCATTGTAACATAGTTGTCAGCAACTATGAAATGGCCCTTTTTATCCAAGGCTGCAAAGTTGTAAAGCGGCTCATATTCAAGACCGCAGAGGTCTGTACCGATGTACTTTTCAATCACCTCATATTCGTCCTTGATAACTGTTTCAAGAAGTGCTTCAGCCAAAATAAAGGTTTCATCACCAACCTTTACCTTTACATAGGTTTCATGAGGGTTAACACAAAGAGCCACGTTTGAAGGAAGTGTCCACGGAGTTGTGGTCCAAGCCAAAATATATTCGTTTGTCTTGCCTTTTACAATAAACTTGGCAATCAAAGATGCTTCCTTTACATCCTTATAGCCTTGGGCAACCTCATGGCTCGAAAGCGAAGTGCCGCAACGCGGACAGTAGGGCATAATTTTGTGACCCTTGTAGAGGAGTTTTTTGTCCCAGATGGTCTTGAGTGCCCACCAAACAGACTCAATATAGTCGTTGTGATAGGTAACATAAGGATTTTCCATATCAGCCCAAAAGCCGACTCTATCACTCATTTCCTCCCACTCGCTCTGGTAGGTGAAAACGCTGTCCTTACACTTTTTAACAAAGTCTTCAATTCCGTAATTTTCAATCTGCGGTTTTCCGCTGATACCAAGCTGTTTTTCAACTTCAAGCTCAACCGGAAGGCCGTGGGTATCCCAGCCCGCTTTTCTCTGAACGCTGTAGCCCTTCATTGTGCGGTAACGCGGAATAAGGTCCTTGATTACACGGGTTAAAACGTGGCCGATATGGGGCTTTCCGTTTGCCGTAGGGGGACCGTCAAAAAATGTATAAATCTCGCCGCCTTCGCGATTCTTTATACTCTTTTTAAATATGTCATTATCCTTCCAGAACTGTACAACTTCTTTTTCTCTGTCCACAAAGGATAAATCGGTTGACACCTTGTCGTACATAATAAATGCCTCCTAAGTATATAAAATCTCTATTAAAGCAAGTCATTAACCATTTTATTTTACAGGAAATTTTGAGTTTTGTAAAGAGATTTGCAGAAATTCATTGATTTTTTGGTAAAATTTTTTCTATTATTAATAAAAATTTAATTGAAATGACCTTAAAGTTATGCTATACTGTCTTTTATACTTTGAAATTTCAGGCACTTTTGTGCCCTAAATATAAATCGGAGGAAAAACTATGCTCTGCGTAAAATGCAAAAAGAATATGGCCGTTGTTTTTGTTACCAAAATGGAAGCTGACGGCAAGCAGGTAAACGAAGGCTACTGCCTTTCCTGTGCAAAAGAAATGAATATAGCCCCCATTAATAATATGCTTCAAAGCCTTGGTATTTCGCCTGAAGAGTTTGACAGTATGAACAGCGAAGCTATGCAAATGATGCAAGGCATGGGTGAAGATGGTGAATTTGACCCTGCATCAGTATTGGGAGAAGCTTTTACAGAAGACAGTGATTTTGATGACAGCGAAGACGGCGGTGCTATGAAAAAGTCGCCTCTCTCCTTTCTTCAAAATATGCTTGGCGGAAAGCCTATTTCGCAAAACGAAACTAATTCTTCTGAAAACAAAAGCAATGTTAAATCAGAGGAAAAGAAAAAAGACAAAAAACGTAAATTTCTCGGAATGTATGGAACCAACCTTACCGACAAAGCAAGAAACGGCGAAATTGACCGGATTATCGGCAGAGATGCTGAAATGGCACGCGTTACACAGATTCTTAATCGCCGCACAAAAAACAATCCGGTACTAATAGGCGAACCGGGTGTCGGAAAAACTGCAATTGCCGAAGGGCTTGCTCTTAAAATTGTCGAAGGCAATGTACCCTCCAAGCTGCTTGACCGTGAGATTTACCTTCTTGATATGGCGGCAATGGTTGCAGGAACGCAGTTCCGCGGTCAGTTTGAATCACGTCTTAAAAGCCTGATTAACGAAGTAAAAGCACTTGGCAATATAATTCTTGTAATTGACGAGGTTCATATTCTTACAAAGGCGGGCGACGCCGAAGGTGCCATGAACGCAGGAAACATTTTAAAACCTGCTTTGTCGCGCGGTGAAATTCAGATAATTGGTGCAACCACACTTGAAGAATACCGCAAATACATTGAAAAGGACAGCGCGCTTGAGCGTCGTTTTCAATCTGTGTTGGTTGAAGAGCCTTCTGTTGAAGAAACAATTGAAATTTTAAAAGGAATAAAGGAATATTACGAAGACTATCACAAGGTAAAAATTTCTGACGATATAATCCGCTGTGCAGCTCTTCTTTCTAAAAGATATATTACTGATAGATTTCTTCCTGACAAAGCAATTGACGTAATTGACGAGGCAGCCTCAAAAGCAAATCTTGGAAACGAGGCTCTTACAGCGCTTGCAAAGCTTGATGCCGAATTTAAAGCAAACCAAACTGAGCAAAACGAGCTTGAAGTTTCTATTGCAGAAACCGAAAATGTTCCGCCCGAAAGCTACGGAAGACTTGCCGAGTTGAAAAGCAACGCACAAAAGCTTACAGCAAAAATTACAGAACTTAAAAAATCAGCATACAACACAGAGCTCACCACAGACGACCTTGCTGCAGTAATTGAAGGCTGGACAAAAATTCCGGTAAAGGGCATTACAGAGTTTGAAACCAACAACCTTGTAAATCTTGAAGAAAAGCTTCACAAAAATCTTATAGGTCAGGACGAAGCTGTATCTGCCGTATCACGCGGAATCCGCCGCAAGCGTGCAGGTCTTAGTCTTAAACGCAGACCCGCTTCCTTTATTTTTGTAGGGCCTACGGGCGTTGGTAAAACAGAGCTTGTAAAGCAAATTGCAAAAGAGGTATTCTCAACCGAGGATGCATTAATCCGTCTTGACATGTCAGAATACATGGAAAAACACGCGGCATCCAAGCTTATAGGCTCACCTCCCGGATATGTAGGCTATGATGACGCAGGGCAGCTGACCGAAAAAATCAGACGGCACCCATACTCCGTTATTTTGTTTGACGAAATTGAAAAAGCACATCCCGATGTTTTCAATATGCTGCTTCAGATTTTAGATGATGGTCGCATAACCGACAGTCACGGCAAAACCGTTTCATTTGAGGATTGTATTATTGTTCTTACCTCCAATGCAGGCAGCGATACTTCTTCAAGCATTGCAGGCTTTGGTGCAGATAATAACACAGGAAGCCGTGCAAAGGCCGAAAAGGCTCTTCGTCAGATATTCAGACCTGAGTTCCTTAACAGAATTGATGAAATTGTGGTATTTAATCAATTGACAAAGGATGACCTTTTACAAATAGCTGACCTGATGCTTGCCGAGCTTGGTCGAGGGCTTTTAGAAAAAGGAATCTTGCTTGAAGTAACAGATGCAGCAAAAACTGTTATATGCGATGAAGGATACAGTACTACCTACGGTGCAAGACCCATGCGAAGATACATTGAGCGACATGTTGAAGACAAGCTGGCGCAAATGTTTATCAGCGGTGAGCTTACTTCAGGAAGCAATGTTCTTGCAGATGCAACAAACGGACAAATTAACATTGTAAAAATTTAATTTATTGGGGGTGATTAATTATAATCGCCCCTATATTTTTCGTCAATATTTTTAAAATATTAAAAATATTGGAAAATTAAATGTATTTTTTTAATTTTTTCTAAAAAAGTATTGACAAAATGCGGTCTTGCTGTTATAATACTTAAAGTCGGTCGGAAAACGGCGCGGCAACCTACCAATGCGGGTGTAGTTCAATGGTAGAATCTCAGCCTTCCAAGCTGATTGCGTGGGTTCGATTCCCATCACCCGCTCCACTTCATTTGCGCCTGTAGCTCAGCTGGATAGAGCAACTGCCTTCTAAGCAGTGGGTCAGGAGTTCGAGTCTCTTCAGGCGCGCCACTTTTTAATATGGTGGGTATAGCTCAGTTGGTTAGAGCGCTAGATTGTGGCTCTAGAGGTCGTCGGTTCGACTCCGACTATCCACCCCATCTTATTTAAATCGGTTGGCTTCAATCCCCTGTATTTCTTTTAAAGAAAGCAGAGGCAGCTTTTTTGTTAAAGGCAATTCAGCTACAGATTGGCAGCAGGCACGATTGGCTAAGGTTTATATAATGGGCTGTAGCCAAGTCGGTAAGGCACCAGACTTTGACTCTGGCATTTCGTAGGTTCGAGTCCTGCCAGCCCAGCCAAATTTTTAAAGTAAATATGGTCCATTAGCTCAGTTGGCAGAGCACTTGACTTTTAATCAAGGTGTCCCGCGTTCGAATCGCGGATGGATCACCAGTTAACCACCGCAAGACATAAGCTTTGCGGTGGTTCTGTTCATTGTGGTTGAGAGGTTTTTCGTTTGAAGAGTCGAATGGTTTAGATGACACTACTTATCAATAAACAATACTTCAGAAATACAAGCGTATTGTTTATCATCCTTCTTCCAATGAAAATTAATGAAATTTTTATTTTCTGAAGATATTTCGTTTACTTTTGATAGTATTTTATCTTTTATCAAGTTCATATTTCTTTTTAATTTCCAACTATCAAAGTATCGCTCTGAGTCGATTAAAACAACATATAATCTATTTGCTGCATCAAATCTCATTTCCCCTTGATTCTCATATAGCCACACAATTAATTCGTTAGGATTATTCTTATAATAATTTACCACATCTTTTTTTATTTTGTTTAAATCATCAATAAACTTTTTTGCTTCTGTATCAACAGATTCACACAATAAGTTATATAAACAAATAGTTAGTTCTCTTCCTTTCAAATCATTAGGTATAGCAATATCAGCTTTCTTTGCAAACCTTTTTAAACAAGTTAATTCACTCTTGCTATCATACATTTCAAGCAAACGTGTTGAAATTTTTTCCTTCATCAATTCTTCTGGAAAATATGTAACTTTTAAGTCATAGGGAATATCATCAATGAAGAAATCTATTTTTTCAATCAAATCAACCGTTGGCAAAACTTTAGGACTATTCTTAAATATGTCCTCAATCATTATAGTTGACCAATGATTATACCAAGAATTCATTGTATATCCATACACACTTCTTAAAATGTTTCCCTGAAGCGCCTCTTCTAGCTCCTCGTATTTTACCATCTTCTTTATATAGTTATTTACAATATTCTTTTCAAGATTATTCCCAGCTGAACCTCCCCAATCAAAATTTTGCAACTTATTTAATTCTCTTTCAATATCCTTTATTTCATCAATGGTTTTAGGATTAAATGTTTCTTTTATAAACTCTTTAATATGTTGAACAGTTATATCTTCATTGTGCAAAATTTGATTCAAATCGGTATCTAATGAAAATTTTTCACAAAAGGCATTGAGAGTCTTGCTTTTTGATATACTTCTCAACATATAAAATTTTGTAGCATTACTTTGTTCATCTATTTTTCTAAACTCGTTATTTTTATAAAGTTTTATTAATTCATTATAATTCATATCTACACCTCCACAATTCCCTATCAATATCAAAGTTATTTTTTATTACACTTATAAAATCAACCTCATCGACACTTGAATTCAATGATAGCATTTTGTTTACACACATCACAATCAGGTCATTCGTTTCGTACCGTTTTGTAGGTATGCAATTACTTTTCAACTCATCAGACAAAATCTGTTGGATATTTTCAACATTATCAAGAGATTTATTTGTTTGTTTTCTGTACTGAACAAGCATATCGCCTTTAATAGTATTTTGCCTATTTAATTGCCTGGGAGTATAAGTTTTCTGCGACAGCAATTTAGAATCGAGAAACTCAAAACCATTTTTTGCCATGGAATTTGAAATAGCGGTCCATTCTTTTCCGTTTAGCGAGTGGAATGTAAAAACAAACAAAGCACCCGGTTTAAGAACACGATGTATTTCAGCTATTGCTAAATCAATATCATTAGCATACTTGTCTATTGTTTTATTACGTTCTCCACTATCCGAAACAACTATCTCATTTTCATAATCAACATTATACTTTAGCCATGCGTTCCATAATTGACTTTGTTCAAAATATGGGACTGTATCACCATAAGGAAAATCTGTAAAAACAAAATCTATTGAATTATCCTCAAGTTTTAGATTTTTTGCATCATTATTTGTTATTTTGAATTTACCTATTTGTTGTGTTTCAGATTTTATTTTTAATAAATCAGCCTTGCCTTTTACAACTTTTTTAACTCTATTTTCGAAATAATGAAATACATTGTTTTCTATATATTCATTAGGAATATAAAATCCTGTCATCCATGCCCCCGGTGCAAACCTCCCCCTAGAGGAAATAGGTGGAACCAATTTTGAACAATTTGCTAAGTTTGCGGTAAACGCCATTTTTATAAGTTCTTTTTCTTTAGATTCATCAAGTTTAGAAATTAGATCAAATAAATAGGAATGACAAATCAATGCTCTTTTAGGAAACAAATCTCCGATTCTCGTATTCTCCTTAGCAGAAATTCTAGAATTTTTTATTAATAGTTTATTAGGATACCAAGTTTTAATTTCAAACTCTTTTTCTTCCTTAAGAAAAGCATCCCTTTCCTGTTCATTTAGAGTAAGCTCAGAATAAATTGAACCGTTTTGACTTTGAACCTTCAACATTAATGGAACATCATCTTTATCTCTTAAAATGGCGATAATTTTGCAGTCTTTATAAATATACCATTTCTTTTCAAATGATAAATAAGAATTTTTTAAACTAGATAATATATTTTTTAATTTCTTTATATCTATATCACACTCTATTATGTTTTTTGAAATAAAATTTGCAATAGGATTTAAATCATTCAATATTATATTTCTATTAAGTAAAATACTTTCTATTCCTATACCGCCAAATCCTGAAAATGGATCTAATATTAAATCATTTTCTTTTGTGTATTTTTCAATAATTTCACGTAATTCTTTACTTGGCTTTTTACCCCAATATTTATGCATGAGATATATTGAGGATGGTGTTTGGGATATGATGCTCTCGTTATTGCTCACTTGAATCACCTCTATAATATTTTATCATATTTTTAATAAAAAGTCAAAAAGAAAAGAACGACTTAGAATGTCATCTAAATCGTTCTATTTTGGTGGAAGATCCAAATGGTTTAGATGACATAGGATTTAGCTAAATTTTGCATCAAGCTGCAAAGCGAAATTATTGCTCCGCAATAGTTTTATTGAAACCTTCGGGTTTTAGTGGCATTTTGTTTGACCTTTAACTGTGTGATGCACAATAACACTACAAAGTAATACAACTTGCCTCAAGGCAAATAAAACAGAAAAAAGTACCGACATAGTCGATACTTTTTTCTGTTTCCATGCCATAATTAGACAGCAATTTAATTTTTAACTTGCCATAAGCAATACTCAACTTTTTTATTAACCCTAATCTGTTCTTCTTTCATAACCAACACATAATTTTCATATAATTCCACGGGATTATTTTTTGATGAATTTGTTACAACAAAGTCAATTTTCTTTTGTTTTATTGCATCCAATTGATTATCTAGCATTTTTTGACTATTAAGATTTGTTCTGCAGAATGCCCACACATTCGGCACGATATCCGCTTCGGTATAAAATCCGCCATCTAAGAAATCATAATTTAACAAAGTAGGATTCTCGCATTCTTTATGCATATGCTCTGCAAATTTATATTGAACCAACTCTGCTCTGTTACCGAGAAACTTATCGGGTTGAGGTTTAAACAACACTGATAACAAAACACAAGCAAGTCCTATCGCAACAACACTTTTCCACTTAATTTTGTTTTCAATAATCTTTAATACAAGCTCGGCACCAAAATAAATCAAATAGAAGAAAGCAAACAGATAATAGGGCAACAATGAACCGTGAATGTATACAACCAGAAAACTCAATGCGGTGCCTGACACAATTATTATTTTTGCGTTGCGGCAAATATCATTTCTTCTCATAACGAAAACCATTCCAAGTGTACAGAACACTCCGAACGCAAGATTATAATACCCGTTAATTGCAATTACCTTAACATAATTAAGGATCGTTGTAACAAACGAAATCTTATTACCATAATCGATAGCATTGTTTGATATGTACACTTCGAACAAGCTTGTTATTGCCTTATTTCCCCAAAAATATAATACACACGGAATTGTAACGACCAATATGCCCAAAGCAAATGCCGCACTTGTTCCGAATGCTTTTTTTATTTTTTTGTTTTGTATGTGAAAAACAAAATTACATATTGCCAATACTCCCCAGAATGCAATCAGCGAATATTTGGTCCACACCACAATTCCAAGCAATATTCCATTTATGAACATATCCCTTGTTTGCAGTCCTTCGTTTCCCTTCAATTTGACAACTGTATACAAAGCATAAGTAAAACACGGCATCAAATAAACTTCTGAAATCTGACCGCTTGCCAAAGCCTTACTTGCAAACATAATCACTCCACTGAGTGAAATGATTGCGCAATTAATCTTATCTGAAATATTAAGTCTTTGCAACATCTTATATGTCAATACGGTATTTAATGTTATTATTAAAATTTGAATCAAATAAACGCCAAGAAATGTCGTGTTCGATATGAAATATGCTGGAATTTGAATTAAATACTGTAAAAGCCCTTTGTGTTCAAGTATATCTTTATAAAGAATTTGCCCGCTGAGCATCGCTTTTCCAACAGTAAAAAAGCAATGCGATTCGTCACAGAAAGAATATAGCGGAGAGGTTGTAGAACATATGGTAAAAATCGCATTTGTTACTACAATGGCTAATATAATATAATAACTCCTTTTTTCCTTTAAACATTTTATCATCTCGATTTTATATCCTTCCTTAGCTAATATTTGTTTCTTTTACAATAAAAATCGGTCTTTTCTTGGTCTCTAAGTATGTTTTAGAAAGATACTGACCTATAATTCCCAAGCAAAAAAGTTGAACACCGGAAACAAGGAATATTATACACACAAGGGAGGGATATCCTGCTACCGGTTCGCCAAAAATAAGCGTCTTCGCACAGAAGAAAATAATCATAAAGAAAGACAGAGCGCAGAAAAAAATCCCGGCAAACGAAGCAATGGATAATGGTACCGTTGAAAACGCCATTATGCCATCCAACGAATAAATAAATAATTTCCAAAATGACCACTTGGACTCTCCACACTGTCTTTCTACATTTTCATAATCCAACCATTTGGTGTTGAATCCAACCCAACTGAAAATGCCCTTTGAAAATCTATTATACTCGCAAACATCCAGAATAGCATCTACCATGTTTCTGTCCATCATTCGAAAATCCCTTGCGCCGTCCACTATTTCCGTTTTGGATATTTTATTTATCAGTCTATAGAACAACCGCGCAAAAAAAGATCTAATTTTGGGTTCTCCGGCCCTGGTTGTTCGCCTTGCTGCACAGCAATTATAACCTTCATTTTTTATCGCTTCGTACATTTCCTCGAGCATATATGGAGGATCTTGCAAGTCGACATCCATCACGGCAACAAAGCCACCCTTTGCTGCCGTGAAGCCAGCATAAATAGCGCTCTCTTTCCCAAAATTTTTTGACAAAACAACATATTTTACCGCACTATCTTTGTTTGCTTGCTCTCTCATAACATTCGCCGTATTATCTTTTGAGCCATCGTCAACAAAAATATACTCAAACTCTGCACCATACTTTTTCGTTATTTTTTCTATTACTTTATTTGTCTCCTCTATAAACAAGGATATTGACGCTTCTTCATTGTAACAAGGAACAACTATACTAATCAAGTCACTTTTCATAAGGCTCTCCCACTTTCTCTTTTTTTGAAGCAAATATGTATTTGCTTACAATGTAATTTAAAAAGATAACGATGGCGTTGTCGATAATTTTTATCGGAGTACCCGGCAATGCAAGCAAATCGACACCTGCGTACATAATTGCCACATCAATAAAACCCGTTGCAACTCGTGATAAAAAGAATTGCGTAGTTTCCTTTAACAAGGAGCCGAAATCGTTATTTTTAAATACAAGCGTTTTATTTGTTATGTATGCAAATAATACCGAAACAAGCCACGCAACAATAGTGCTTACCACATTATCTATTCGAAATAGATTGTAACAAATATAATAAGCAATGATGTTGAAAACAGTAGTAGCAACTCCGCAAATTAAATACAGAATTTGCGTTTTATATTTTAAAATTATAGTTCTCATTAACCATCCACATCTTTCAGAAATCAAAAATTTTCCTTTGAACTTCTAATAAATAAAAAGTGCGCAACCGAAGCTGTGCACGAAAAAACATAACTCAAATTGCTTCTGCTTACATTATACTCAATTTGTTGAGTATTGTCAACAGTTTAAGTATGTTAAAATTACTATTGTGATTAAAATGATAAGTTATAAGCCCTTTTACGAAACCCTCTATAAAAAAGGATTGTCGGAATATTATTTAATTTTTAAAGAAGGTTTTTCTGCCAATACTCTTCATCGCATAAAAAAAGGTGAGGCAATTAGTACAAAAACGCTTGATGCACTTTGCTATGTCCTTGATTGCGAAGTAAGCGATATAATTAAATTCGAAAAAGAATAGCATCTGATTGTTTTAGAAAATCAGGTGCTATTTTGTTGTATATAGTTCAAATCTGGTTCAAAACCGCTTGGCATCTACCCTTTTGTTTCAAAACTGATTTTCCGAAAATACTCTCAAACATTGAAAAAAAGCGAACAATTTAGATGTCATCTAAATTGTTCGCTTCTCTTGGCTTTCATGTACGAAATAGATGCAGAGGTTTAATAATTCACTATATCGGTTTATACCCCATCGTCTTAATTAATCTTTTTCCCATTAGCAATAATTTCTTTAGGGAAATTACGATAATCAATACAAAAGTAATTATCTTCTGTTATATATACCGAGGAAGAACCGATAACACTATTTACTTTAAAAACAAATACAGTAAACTCCTCATAGTGTGGAT